>JAZPYI010000045.1:0-94351 GCA_045544115.1 Acutalibacteraceae bacterium
GATTTGTTAATTGAATAGAATTTATGGGAACGGTTGCAAATGCAACCGTTCTTTTATTGCAAAAGAATTAATTTCCGAACATTCAACAAAACACATACCTCATAGTAAAATTAATAATCTAAAACTTTCTCAAACCGTTTCACTTTTGGTGAAGCGGTTTTCTTTTACCAAAAATCGAAAGGGGACCTGAATATAAAATATGGTAAAAACACAGCAAAACAAAAGCCGAGAAATCCTAAAGAAATCTCGACTTTGGTGGACCTGATGGGAGTCGAACCCACGACTTCTACAATGCGAATGTAGCACTCTCCCAACTGAGCTACAGGCCCATATACAAGCAGATTATATATCTTTTTCTTTTTATTGTCAACAAAAACTGCTACGTAAACCGCTGAGAAAATATCCTCCGATTCTGCATTTTATCTTAATCGAAATAAGTTCTTGCATATTGCAGGCTTTTGTGTTACAATATATCAAATTTTGTTCAAATGACTGATTTGAACGTGAAAGAAAAAGGTATTTCCAATGAAAAAAATGCTCCTCATGATAATAAATCCCCGTTCAGGCAGAAACAAAATCAACGATGACCTGCTTGAAGCCACCAACATCTTCGGTATGGAAGGCTACGGTATCACCGTTCTCAACACAACAAAAGCAGGCGACGCAACCACATATGCCCGTGAATTCGGAAAAGATTATGATATTGTTATCTGCAGAGGCGGCGACGGCACATTCTGCGAAATGATGAACGGAATTATGGAGCTTGAACAAAAACCCCTTATCGGTTATATCCCTGCCGGCACAACCAACGATTTGGGCAACACTCTCGGTCTTCCCATGAAAGCACGCAAGGCAGCTCAGCTTATAGTTACCGAGGATGCTCTTCCCTATGATATAGGCAAATTCAACGGCAAATACTTCACCTATGTTGCCTCGTTCGGTGCGCTTACGGAATGCTCTTATGCTGCACCGCAGAGTCTTAAAAACAAAATCGGTAGGTTCGCATATTTCTATGAAGCAGCAAAAGAAATCAAAGATATCCATCCCATCCCCATGCGCTGCGTTGTTGACGGTCAGGTTTTTGAAGGAGAATATATTTTCGGTGCAATTTCCAACTCATATGTAATTGCAAAGGTCATTCATCTTGATAAAAATCTCGTATGCATCAACGACGGTAAATTTGAGGTTCTTCTTGTTGAAAATCCCCGTAATGTAAAAGGCTGGACCTCAACAATCACCAGCGCACTTAAGCGAGATTTTGACGAAAGATACATAAAGCTTGTAAAAGGCTCACATATTGAAATAGAAACTCTTGACGGTTCACCTCTACCCTGGACTCTCGACGGCGAATACGGCGGCGATGACAGTAAGGTGGTTATTGATATCGAAAAGCATGCCTTCAATATGTTCCGACCCGTTCAGACTAACGAGGATATCGGCGAGGAAGCAGTTGCTGAGAAATAATATTTTTGCACCTTCGATTTACGGAGGTGCTTTTTGTTGTAATTAATTGTTGCACGAAAACATATAATAAAATATAAAATTATTAATTCGGTATTGACAAGAGCAATATTAACAGTTATAATTAACATTACAAAAATATTTTGTTAACATTTCACAAAAACATGGCATAAGCCGTGGACAAGGAGGTTAAGATCATGGCAAAATCAGAATTACCGTTATTGCTGCTGGATAATGCTTCGATGAGCACTGTTGTTAACGAGGGTGAGTTCAAATGCACTATGCTCACATTTGAAGAAGCAAAGGCAATCGTTGAAATGCACGGAGTTGACGATGTCCTGCGTTGTTTCTCGGGCGACCCCCTTGAAACAGTTGTTTTCGATTATCTTGATATCAAGGGTCAGCATTTTGAGTATAAGAAAATCACCAATATGCGCTCGGGTCAGGATGCAATCGCCTTCAAGACATATGTCACACCTTCCGAAACACAGCCTGTGATCGAAACCAAATATGATTCACAGGCAAAGAAAATTCAGAATATCTACGTTTACTGCCAGCTTATTTCAAAAGCATAATTATCAACCGAAAACAGCCGCTTTACCATTTGGTGAAGCGGCTGTTTTAAACTCAGCTTATTGCAACATAAGTTTTTGTGATATGAAGCATTATCAGCAGCGCGATAATCATGGGTATGCTCCATATAAACGAAAATATTTTCCTGCCCTCGGAAAGAGCAGTAAACGACGGCACAAGTCTGCGGCGCTTTCTGAGAACGATAAATAATACCGAACCGAGAATTGAAGCCGCATAAAGAGCAATTGTTGTTAAAAGATATACCTGATTAAGCTTTGCTTCATCGGTTATATCCTCAATCATGAACTCGGTCATTACCGAGTAAAAATTGTTGACCGAATGAATCAGAACACCCGTCCAGACACTGTTTGTAATGCATACGGCATAACCGATTCCGATACCTGCAATAAGAGCAAAGGGTGCCTGAATAAGATTTCCGTGAAGCACGGCAAAAATAAAAGCCGAGGCAACAATCGCAAAAGCATCTCCGTATTTTCTCAGCGGCTGCATGATTACTCCTCTTATGGCAAATTCCTCAACAAGAGGAGGCACAACCGCAATTGATATGATATAGATGAATCTGCCTGCAAAATCAGACGGCACGGTATATTCGGGAGATGTGAGATGCACTCCGACGTTATCCATGAAATTAACAAAAACACTCGTCACATAGTTGCCGGCAAGGCATATAAAAAAGCCGAAAGGCACAGCCGCAAGCATAAGCTTTGTGCTCACAGGCTTGCCGAGATTAAAGACATCTGTTTTTGTCCGTTTGTTTATATAATATCCGCCTAATCCGAAAGGAATAAGCATACCCGCAAGTGAGAAAAATACAGATACTACACTTTGGAAATCGGGGTCTGCTTCATATATTGCGCCGAGAGGCGAAGAAAAGAGCAGAACGGACAGAATGTTTTGAATAAGAACATATCCGATAATGCATCTGCCCGCAATTTTTCCGATATATTTTATATTCTTATTTTCTTCCGTTTCTTTAAGATAATGCTCAGAAGCACTTTGGTAATAATCATTCATTGAATCACCGTTTTCATTTAAAATAATTCATTTTTAACAATTTTTACAAAATTTTAAAATATTATATCCTAAATTTCTATCTCTTACAAGTATTTTAAATTAACTATCTGTAAAAAATTTGTTGTAAATTTATTGATTTTAGTGTAATATTATAAAGTATGCTTTTATAGACTGGGGATTTTGTTTATAAAAGTCATTGTTTTAGGAGGATGTTATTAATATGACCAAAATCACAAAGAAGCAGCTTGAGGAAATGATTTCCGCAAAGCTGTCCCACCTTTTCGGTGTTTCTCCCAAGGATGCAACCAATGACCAGTTTTACAGGGTGCTTTCAATAATTGCCCGTGACATTGTCAGAGATTCGCGCCGTGAATTTGATAAAGTTTCGGCAGAAAAGGGTCAAAAGAAGGTTTATTACCTCTGCATGGAATTTCTTATGGGCAGAACCCTTAAGAACACCCTTTATAATCTCAATCTTACCGAAACTGCCAAGGGCGCTCTTGCAACCTTCGGCGTAAAGCTTGATAAGCTCTATGACTGCGAGCCCGATGCGGGTCTGGGCAACGGCGGTCTCGGCAGACTTGCAGCCTGCTATCTCGATGCTCTTGCAAATCAGGGCTACAGAGGTATGGGCTACTCAATTCTTTATGAATACGGTATTTTCAAGCAGAAAATCATTGATGGCTGGCAGACTGAAATGCCCGATTTCTGGCTTCCCGGCGGCGAGGTATGGCTTGTTCCCAGAGAAGACAAGACCGTTGAAGTTAAGTTTGAGGGTGAAGTAGTTGACAGCTGGGACGGTCCCTACCATCAGGTTGAAATGGTCGGCTGCAAAACAGTAAAGGCTGTTCCTTATGATATGATGGTTGCGGCAAAGGACGGTAAGGGCGCTGCGGTTCTCCGCCTCTGGTCGGCAAAGGTTGACGGAATTGACATGGCAATGTTCAATCAGGGCGACTACATGAGAGCCATGGAAGAAAAGGCCATGGCAGAGGTTATCAGCAAGGTACTTTATCCCGCGGATAACCATCAGGAAGGTAAGAGCCTTCGTCTTCGTCAGCAGTATTTCCTTGTTTCCGCATCTGTTCAGGATATTGTTCAGCGCCACCTGAGAGATTACGGCTCACTCGAAAATTTTGCCGAAAAGAATGCAATTCACATTAATGATACTCACCCCACCCTTGCCATCCCCGAGCTTATGAGAATTATGCTTGACGAATGCGGCTATGGCTGGGACGATGCATATTCAATTGTTGAACAGGTTTGCGCTTACACAAACCATACCGTTATGGCAGAAGCTCTCGAATGCTGGGGCGAGGATTTGTTCAAGCGCCTTCTTCCCAGAATTTATCAGATTGTTAAAGAAATTGACAACCGTTTCAGGAAGAAAATCTGGGATGCAACAGGCGATGCGGGCAGAGTTGAAAGAATGGCTGTTATTTCAAACGGTGCAGTCAGAATGGCTAACCTCTGCGTTGCCGTATGCCACAAGGTAAACGGTGTTTCCGCTCTTCACAGTCAGATTCTCAAGGATACCATTTTCAACGAATTTTATACCCTCGAGCCCGATAAATTCACAAATGTTACGAACGGTATTGCTCACCGCCGCTGGCTTTGCCAGGCTAACCCCGGACTTACCAAGTCACTTACGGGCATTATCGGCGACGGCTTTGTTTACGATGCAAGCGAGCTTAAAAAGCTCCGTCAGTATGCAGACGATGCTGCCGTTCTGGATGAGCTTCGCAAGATAAAAACCTCAAACAAGCAGAATTTTGCAAAGCTTGTCAAGAGCAAAACAGGCATCAGCCTTGACCCCAACTCAATTTTCGATGTTCAGGTTAAGCGCCTTCATGAGTATAAGCGTCAGCATCTCAATGCTTTCAACATTCTTGCAAAGTATCTTGAAATAAAGGCCAACCCCAACGGCAACTATACTCCGCACACCTATATTTTCGGCGCAAAGGCAGCCTCGGGCTACTTCATGGCAAAGAAAATCATTGAATTTATCTGCTCTCTCGCAAATCTTATCAACAATGACCCCGATGTAAAAGACCTTCTTAAGGTTGTTTACATGGAGGATTATAACGTTACAATGGCTGAAGCTCTTATGCCCGCAGCGGATATCAGCGAACAGATTTCTCTTGCAGGTACCGAAGCGAGCGGAACGGGCAACATGAAGCTCATGATTAACGGTGCGATTACACTCGGCACAATGGACGGTGCAAACGTTGAAATTTATGATGCCGTAGGCCCCGAAAACATCATCATATTCGGCATGAGTACTCCCGAGGTCAATGAACTCAAGAGAAGCGGCTATGTTCCTCAAAATTACTATAACAACAATGCCGAACTTCACAATCTTATCGACTTCATCAACAAGGGTATTAACGGCAAGATGTTCGGAGAAATCGGCGGTTCGATTATCCATCACGATCCCTATATGGTGCTTGCCGACTTTGCCGATTACAGAAATGCTCAGAAGCTCGTTGAAGAAATCTGGCAGGATACCGCAAGATGGAATAAGATGTCGCTCATGAATATCTCAGGTGCAGGCATTTTTGCAGCAGACCGTTCCATCAATGATTACGCAAGAAATATTTGGCATTGTGAAAAACTTGATTTGAGAAGCAAGAAAAAATAAATCAAACAAAGGCGGTTTCATATGAAACCGCCTTAAAACAATATTATACAGACAGCTTGACCCAAGCAGTCGGAAAATGAGGCTTTTATGACCGATACCGAATTTATGGGCATTGCAATTGAACAGGCAAAAATCGCTGCAGGTGAGCTTGAGGTGCCGGTCGGCGCAGTCATTGTGCGTAACGGCGAGGTTGTTTCCGTAGGGCGAAACCGCCGTGAATACGGCAAAAATGCTCTTGCCCATGCCGAAATCGAGGCAATTGACCTTGCCTGCAAAAAGCTCGGCGGTTGGAGGCTCTGGGAATGCGAAATGTACGTTACCCTTGAGCCATGCCCGATGTGTACGGGCGCAATCATAAATTCACGCATCCGCCGCATTGTTTACGGTGCATCGGACCTGAAAGCAGGCTCGTGCGGCTCGGTTGTGAATCTGTTCGATTTACCGTATAACCACAAGCCCGAGGTTGTTGCGGGCTTCATGCAGGAGGAATGTGCCTCCCTGCTCTCCGATTTTTTTGCCGATTTGAGAAAGAGAAAAAATGAAAACAAATAAATCAAGAGTTACATATATTTTAATATTTTTATTACTTTTTTCGGTTGAGATTTTAATCGCACTTTTCGTTCATGACAGCTTCGTACGTCCGTTCATCGGCGATGTTCTCGTGGCTATGCTTGTATGCGCTTTTCTGCGGATATTCATACCCGAAAAGGTTAGATTGATGCCTGTTTTCGCAACACTTTTCGCTGTTATGATTGAAGTTTTGCAATATTTCGACTTTGTGAAGCTTCTCGGACTTGAAAACAACCCCGTTATCAGCACGGCTCTCGGAAGAACGTTTGATATCAGGGATATTATATGCTATATTATCGGCGGAGCAATATTCTATATTGCCGAATCCGTTTTAAGGAGGAATGTCCGTGAGCATTGACAATATTCTGCTTGCAATTGAATTAATCGGTACGGTTGCGTTTGCAATAACGGGTGTTATCACTGCAATCGAAAAGAAATTTGATATCTTCGGTGCGCTCGTTCTCGGCACGGTAACTGCAGTCGGCGGCGGCATAGTCAGAGATATCATTCTCGGATATCTGCCTCCCATGGCATTCCGCAAATCCGTTTATGCAATAACCGCCGTTTTAACCTCTCTTGTTGTTTTTATTATCGCCTATTTCTTCGGGAGAAAAATACAAAAGCACTTTGATATTTACTCGCAGATAATAAATATTTTCGATTCAATCGGACTTTCAGTTTTCGTTATCGGCGGTGTCAACAGTGCAATTGCCTGCGGATTTGAGGAAAATATGTTCCTCACGGTTTTTGTTGCAACTCTTACAGGTGTCGGCGGCGGTGTGTTGCGTGACATAATGGCGGGAAGAGTACCGAAAATACTGCGCAAAAGAGTTTATGCCCTCGCAGCGATAGTTGGCTCGGTTATCTATTATATTTTAATACATTATCATCTCTGCCCATCAACCCTCGCAATCATCATCGGGGCAGGCTCGGTGCTTATAATCCGTATTCTTGCAACAATATTTCATTGGAACTTGCCTACGGTTCATAATCTTGATGAATAAAAATAACACACCCCCGATTTTTGGTATAACCGAAAAATCGGGGGTGTTTTTTAGCTTAAGGTGTATTTAGCGGTATATCCCATATATCCGCTGCCTGAATAGTAAGCAAAGCTGCCGTCCGTTGACTTTGTTTTACCCGCAACAACATAATTTGCTCCGATGCAGGCAACACATGAAGCGGAATCCTCGAGAGTACCTGCCTGAGCATTCAGCGCAAGAGTTGTGCCTGAGGAATTGACATAACACACATAGCCGTCATATCCGCCGGTATTTCCTATTGATGCAAATTCACGGTTGCCCGATGTCGTATAACCGGATACGGCATAGCCCTTCGAGCCTTTTGCGATATCGGTTATATAGTCATCTCCGTAGCCCGAAAGAACCTTTGTCCAGTTCAGCATTCCGTAGGAATTTACCGAGAAAAGAAGCGCATCTATGCCGCCACAGTTATGAATACCGTCAAGAGTACCGTCGGGAGATGTTGTTGTAAACAGCTCATACTGACCGCCGATTATGCATCCGCCAGAGCCGTCAGCCTGAATGCTTCTGAATTCATCACGTCCGCTTGACGCAATAACATAATACCAAAGTCTGCTGCCCAAATAATTATATTTAATAATTACCGTGTCGATATATCCTCCCATAAGCCCCTCAAACGAAGCAAAATCGCCATCGGTTGAGTTGGTGGTGCAGGATACAAAGATATTTCCGCTGTTGTCAGCACTTATCCCGTCAACAGAGCCGCCCTTTGAACCGTTCAGAGCCTTGCTCCAAAGGATGTTGAAATCCGTATCAAAATGGAAAAGAATTGCGCTGTTTTCGGAATATCCCTCAAAATCGCCGTCAGTTGAACCTGTTTTTCCGCCTACAGCAAATCCCTTTGTTGTTTTTGCAACACAGTTAAAAACATCGGAGCTTTTTCCGCCGAAGGTTTTTTCTGTAATTATGCTGCCGTCATCGCCCGAAAGCTTATAAATCAAAGCCTCCGAAGCACCCTTTTCGGCAATCATCTCCGTGTCGTCAATGCTATGATAACCGACAGCTATGATATTACCGTCGGAAAGAACGGCCAGATCATTAATATATATACCCGCAAATGAACTGCCGAAGGTCTTTATCCATTCTGTTTTACCGTCCGAATCAAGCTTTGAAACAAACGCAAAGGGAAGCATCCAGTCGGAACCGTAGCGACCTGCAAAAACTCCCGTAGTCGAGGTCGTTGTTCCGCAGGCAAAATATCCGCCGTCGCCCGAAGGCACAATCGCTCTGTAAATATCGTTACCGCTTCCGCCGAAAAGAGTAACCGCAGAGTCATTTCCGCTTATGCCGTAACGCACGGATTCACGCAGAACAATATTAAAGCTCAGAATATTGCCGTTTTCATCATAAATCAAAAATTCCTCTATGTCTATTCTGTCACCGTTCTGATAAAGCATGCCGTTATTTTCGCAAACCCAGCCAAGAAATTCTCCCTCATCTGCTGTTACGGTTGACGGCTTGTTTACATTAACAGCGGTTGTTGAAGCGGTGTTGAAGGTGCTTTTTGAAATAAGATTGCCTGCGCAGTCGATATAAGTCACCGTATATCTTGCCGAATTTGTTGCCGGTCTTACGGTAACGGTGCATTTATCGTAAAAACCTCCATCATCCGCAACTGCATAAACGGTTGCCGTTCCCTCTGTTCTGCCTGAAACAATTCCGTCGGAGCTTACCCCCGCAACAACATAATTATCCGAATACCAGTTTATATTTTTATTTCTTGAGCCTGCAGGATCAAGCTTCGCTTTGAGTACGGCTTTTTTTCCGACCTCAACCGCAATTTTTTCCGTATCAAGCCTTATATCTGTAACCATAACAAGAAAATCCGCATTTGCTCTTATAAAAAATTCATTAAAAAGGGTCCTGAATGTCTTTTTGAAATGAAGGATAAGCTCATTTTCAAGTCGAATACCCTCTGATTTATCCGAAACGGAAGAAACCGCTGCATCATGCAGACTGACAGAATAAGCACCTGTTGAAATTGCCGAAAAAAACATCACCGCTGTCATAATGACCGCAATAAGCCTCTTCATTTCACCACTCTCCTTTCTTGCATAATGAAAGTAAACAATCTATGTCCCCCGACACATAATAATACATTATACATTTTATCATAAAAGTGTCAGAAAATCAACCTTTGACAATATTATACAAATTACCCGTAATCCTTCACTTGATTAAACATAAATATTATGATATATTTTATTAAGAATGTTTTTCAGGAGGAAAATATTATGTGCAACTGTCAAGGCCCCAAGAGCGATTTCTCTCTGCTTGCAGATGTTCTTGCAAAATACGGAGAATCGTCCGGCAACCTTATAACAATACTTCAGAAAGCGCAGGATATCTACGGCTATCTTCCCAAGGATGTTATGTACCATATTGCGGAAAGAATAGGTGTAACACCTGCAGAAATAGTCGGTGTCGCAACGTTTTATTCGCAATTCCGTCTTGCTCCGATAGGCAAATATCTTATTATGTCCTGTCAGGGTACGGCTTGTCATGTTAACGGCAGCGAAAGAGTAAGTGCTGCTATTTCCGAATATCTCGGGATCGGCAACGGCGAAACAACGGCTGACGGTCTTTTCACGCTTGAAAACGTTGCCTGCCTCGGCTGCTGCTCACTTGCTCCCGTTATTATGATTAACGGCGAAGCATACGGCAATCTCACTCCCGATTCGGCGGTTGCCGTTATCAAAGAAATTCAGGCAAAGGAGGGCAAATAATGCGTATTATTATCGGTGAGGGTTCCTGCGGAGTTGCCGCCGGCGCCGCAAAGGTTCATAACGCAATTGCCGCTCTTATGAACGGAAGCGAAAGCTTTTCACTCGGCAGCACAGGCTGTATCGGTATGTGCTACCTTGAACCCATTGTTGATATCTACGACGGAAACAAACTTATCCGCCGCCTTGTTAAGGTTTCGGCAGAGGATGCCGAGGCTATCGTTAATGCGGTTGAAGCAAATGACCTTTCGCTTGTTGAGCATATAACAATTTCAAAAGAGGATGAAGAATTTCTCGGCAGACAAACAAGAATAGCTCTGCGCCACTGCGGTCTTATTGACCCCGAATCCCTTGAGGATTACAGAAATGCTGACGGCTATCAGGCACTTGAAAAGGTTCTTAAAACGATGACCCCCGAGCAGGTTATTGAAGAAATAAAAATTTCCGGCCTTGCAGGCAGAGGCGGTGCAGGCTTCCCCACTTGGTTCAAATGGAATGCCGCACGTCAAAGCGAGGGAGAAGAGAAATATCTCATCTGCAATGCCGACGAAGGTGACCCCGGTGCATTCATGGACAGAGCGCTGATTGAGTCTGACCCTCACAGTCTTATTGAAGGCATGCTTATAGGTGCATACGCAATCGGTGCAAAAGAAATGATTGTTTATGTAAGAGCGGAATATCCCCTTGCAATCATTCATCTTGAAAAGGCAATTGAGCAGGCAAAAGCCGCAAATCTTCTCGGTCAGAATATTCTCGGCACTGGTTTTTCCTGCGAAATGAGAATAAAAGCCGGTGCAGGCGCATTTGTTTGCGGTGAAGAAACCGCACTTATTGAATCCCTCGAAGGCAAAAGAGGTATGCCCCGACTCAAGCCCCCCTTCCCCGCACAAAAGGGCTACATGGATAAGCCCTCAAACATAAACAATGTTGAAACCTTTGCAAATGTTTCATGGATAATCAATAACGGTGGCGAGGCTTTTGCCGCTATGGGCACGGAAAACAGCAAGGGTACCAAGGTTTTTGCCCTTACCGGTAAAATCAAAAAGGGCGGTCTTGTTGAAATCCCCATGGGTAAAACTTTGCGTGACGTAATCTACGGCATCGGCGGCGGTATAAAAGGCGATAAAACCTTCAAGGCAGTCCAGATGGGCGGACCCTCAGGCGGCTGCATTCCCGCGCACCTTCTTGATACCGTTATAGACTACAAGGCACTTGCCGCAACGGGCGCAATCATGGGCTCGGGCGGTATGGTTGTTATGGATGAAAGCACCTGCATGGTAGGCATGGCGAAATTCTTCCTTGATTTCACTGCTCTTGAATCCTGCGGTAAGTGCGTGCATTGCCGTATCGGAACAGCAAGAATGCAGGAAATACTCACCCGCATTGTTAAAGGTGAAGGTAAGCAGGGCGATATTGAACTCCTTGAAGAGCTTTGCGAGGCAATCAAGGACGGCGCTCTCTGCGGTCTGGGTCAGACAGCACCCAACCCTGTTTTAACCACAATCCGCTATTTCAGAGATGAATATGAGGCTCATATCAACGATAAAAAATGCCCCGCCAAAGAGTGCGTTGAGCTTCTCACATACTCAATTGATGCCGATAAGTGTAAGGGCTGTACCCTCTGCGCCAAGAAATGTCCTGCAAAGGCTATCACGGGTGCAGTCAAAGAGGCTCATGTTATTGATTCGGACATCTGCATCCGCTGCGGTCAGTGCGTAAACTCCTGCCGCTTCGGTGCGATCATTGTAGAATAAGGAGGCGGCGAAATGGAACAGATTAAAATTATTATTGACGGCAAAGAAATAATCGGCAATAAGGGCGAAACCATTCTTAATATTGCCGCCAAAAACGGTGTTGAAATTCCCAATCTTTGCTATAACGGCAATCTTAAAATATACGGTGCCTGCGGTCTTTGTGTTGTTGAGGCGGAAGGAATCCCCAAGCTTTTGAGAGCCTGCTCAGCAATTGCAGCCGACGGCATGGTCATCACCACAAAATCTCCCAGAGTTATGCGAGCAAGAAAAATTGCTCTTGAGCTTCTTATGAGCGACCATGAAGGCGACTGCGCAGGTCCCTGCCATCTCAGCTGCCCTGCACGCACTGATATTCAGGGATACTTAAAGCAGATCTCTCTGGGCAATGACAGCGAAGCGGTAAAAATTATTAAAGAAAAAATCTCCATACCCGCTTCAATCGGCAGAGTATGCCCCCACCCCTGCGAGAGCAATTGCAGACGCGCACTTGTCGAAGAGCCGCTTTCAATTGCTTTCCTTAAGGCATTTGCTGCGGATAACGACCTTGCATCGGGCAAGCCTTATACACCCGAAATTGCAGAGTCGACGGGCAAAAAGGTTGCCGTTATCGGCGGCGGTCCCGCAGGTCTTAATGCGGCATATTATCTGCGCCTTGCGGGTCATGATGTAACAATTTACGAAGCTATGCCTGAGATGGGCGGTATGCTCCGCTACGGTATTCCCGAATACAGACTTCCCAAGGCTGTTCTTGCAAAGGAAGTTGAGCTTATCGCAAAAACAGGTGTTGTTATGAAAAACAACATTAAAATCGGCACGGATATTTCCTTTGAAGAAATCAAGGATACCAACGATGCCGTTCTTGTTGCCATAGGTGCATGGAAGGGCAGCGGCATAGGCTGCAAGGGCGAGGAGCTTGAAGGAGTTCTCAGCGGTATTGATTTCCTGCGCGATGTCAACATGGGCAATATCCCCGATATCGGCAAGGCTGTTGCCGTTGTAGGCGGCGGCAACACCGCAATGGATGCCTGCCGTACGGCGGTAAGATGCGGTGCAAAGGATGTTTATGTTATCTACCGCAGAACAAGAGCCGAAGCACCTGCCGAGGATATCGAAATCGAGGAAGCAATGGAAGAAGGAGTTCAGTTCCTTTTCCTTACAAATCCCGATGAAATTATCGGCGAAAACGGCAAGGTTAAAGCAGTTAAGCTTCAGGTTATGCAGCTCGGCGAACCCGATGCATCGGGCAGACGCAAGCCCGTACCCGTTGAGGGCGAATTTAAAACCGTTGAGGTTGATACCGTTATCGCCGCAATCGGTCAGAAATGCCTTCCCGCAGGCTTTGAAGAAATCGGTATGACAAAATGGGGAACAATCGTTGCGGATACAGTAACGGGTCTTACAAATATCGAAGGTGTATTTGCTGCAGGCGATGCTACCAACAACGGTGCATCAATCGCCATTGATGCAATCGCAGAGGCAAACAAGGCAGCAAGAGCAATTGATGCTTATCTTATCGGAATGCCTCTTGATTTCCACGAGCCTTATTATTCAAAAAGAAACGTTACCGCAGAAATGCTTTCCGACAGAGAAAAGGCTCCCAGAGCGGTTATGTCGGTTAAAGACCCCGACTACAGAAAGAACAACTTTGAGGCTGTTATCAACGGCTTTAGTGAAGAACAGGCAAGAAACGAAGCAAAGCGCTGCCTTGAATGCGGCTGCCACGACTTTGCAGACTGCAAGCTTATCCGCTATGCGAATCTCGACCCGATTGACCCTGACAGACTTGCAGGCGAAAAACATTCCTGCTTCAAGGAAGAAAGACTTGTTTCCATTGAGCGCGATCAGGGTAAATGCATTCTCTGCAACCTCTGCGTACGCACCTGTAAAGAAGAGGCACAGAAAGGCATACTCGGACTTGTCGGCAGAGGCTTCAAAACAGTTATCAAGCCCGAATTTAATAATCCGGAGGTTATCGCAGGCTGCAAGGACTGCATGAAGTGCGCTGACATCTGCCCCACCGGCGCATTGAAGATACTTTAATATAACAAAACTGCCCCACCAAGCGGTGAGGCAGTTATTTTTATAATCAGAATGTTTTTACAAGCTCCTTAAGGTATTCCTTGAAGCCGTCGCCGATTTCGGGATGGTCAAGAGCAACCTCACAGTTTGCCTTCATAATGCCGAGCTTGTTACCCATATCGTATCTTTTGCCGTCGAAGTCATAAGCAAGAAGCTTATCATTCATGCCAAGCTCTGTAAATACGTCTGTAAGATAAAATTCCTTGCCCTCGGGAGTGGCGGCAAGACCCTTTTCGATAAGCTCAAATGCTTCGGGAGGAAGAACTACTCTGCCGAGAATCGCAAAGAGCGAAAGAATCTGGTCATCTGTAGGCTTTTCAATAATCTGGCGGCAGGTCATCGCTCTGTCCTCTCCCTCAATGGGAGCAACATCAAGTGTGCAATAAAGCTTGATAAGCTCTCTTGAAACTTCCTTTACGCCTACAACACCCTTACCGTATTTTTCATAGCAACGGGTAAGCTGTGCGGTTACAGGGTCCTCGGAAATAATAACGTCGTCACCGTAAAGCACGGCAAAAGGCTCGTTTCCTACAAAGCTCTTACCGCAAAGAAGTGCATGTGCAAGACCCTTCGTTTCCTTCTGACGGATAAAATATATGTTTGCAAGATTTGCGCAAGCCTTAACATCCTCATAAAGCTTTGCCTTTGAGGGGTTGCCCGCAAGACCTGCTTCAAGCTCAAAGGAATGGTCAAAATGGTCCTCGATTGCACCCTTTCCTCTGTTTGTAATGATAAGAATATCCTCGATTCCCGCTGCAACAGCTTCTTCTACGATATACTGGATTGCGGGCTTATCAACGATATTGAGCATTTCCTTGGGAACTGCCTTTGATGCAGGAAGAACTCTTGTTCCCAAACCTGCTGCAGGAATAATCGCTTTTCTGACTTTCATGTGTAACCCTCCGTATTTATTTTATATTGAATTTGTTATAAAATCTGCTGCATAAACCATAAGGTTGATAAAAATGTTATATCCCATAACACTTGCCGCAAATGCAAGCGGAGAAAGACCGCCTCTTCTGGTTATCATAAGCTTACGCATATTTTCCTCTCTTACGGTATCGCTTATAGCCTTCATATCCGCAAGAACCTTTTTATAATAAAGTCTGTCTGCAACAAGTGCGGCAACAAGGCTCATTCCGAAGTTGACCGCCATACTTATGGCAACAGGCTTTTTTATTTTGTTGAAGAAATCCTCGCTGCCTTTTTCAAGTTCCGCTTCATAAGCAGCAATTTCCTCTTCTGTTGCAGTTGTGTAATCAAACGTGCCGTATTTATCAAGAAATTCATTGGAATAGTTTGAAATATCGGCGGTGAGACCCGAGAGCATCATTGAAACCGTTGCAAAAAGAACAACGAAAAATGCCCCTGCCTTATAAAGCTTTCTGTAAAAGAACCAATACGGTGCAAAAAAGAATGCCGCAAAATTAATTGAAAGCTTCTTGCCGTCCGCGAACCTTCTGAATTTACGCAGATAACGGTGGGCGCTCGCCTGAACGAAAAATGCAAGGTCGCCCGCTTTATGGCCGGCAATAAGGTCATCCTCTTTAAATTCCGATTTTCTCATATATGGGTTTGCGGTGAAAAATCCGCCCTGACCCATGAGAGGCGCACCGCAGTTTTTACAATGACGGGCATCGGAGTCGTTTTGTGTTCCGCAATGTATACAAACGGGATTTACCGTTTTACCTTCGCCGAAAAGTGCGCCGCAGTTACCGCAGTGCAAGCTGTCGCTCGGATTTTCACTTCCGCAAATATGGCAGGTTTTTGAATCGGAATAATTATTTTCAGGTGCATTGTTTATTTTTTCTCTTTGCCAGACATAGCCCGAGGCATGCAGCGAATCGTTTGCACAGTGACCCGCCTGCATCCAGCATTCCCTATGCTGTGGAGTTGCACACACGGGACAAACAACAATATCCTCCCCGTTATGCATCGGTTTACCGCAATGAGTGCAGGTCAAACCTTCATAATTCACGGGCAATCATCTCCTTCCTTATTTTTTCAAAGTATGCTGTTATATATTCCCATATATTGTAACTAATAATCGGATAAATTGCAATTATTAATTAAAAAAATATTAAACTTCTTTACAATTTATTAATTATTAGTTATAATATAGGATGAAAAATTATGCATCAGGAGATTTTTTATGGTTCAGTTTGAAGAATTAAGACTTTCACTGCTTGATTATGAAGAAAAATTAAAGCAGCTTCGTGAAGCCCTCGGTCTTGACGATATGAATAAAGAAATCGAAACCCTTGAGGCACAGACTGCCGAGGACGGTTTCTGGAACGACCTTGCAAATTCCCAGAAGGTTCAGCAGAGAATCAGCCAGCTTAAGAACAAGGTAGGCGCTTATAACTCACTCGAAAATGAGTTTAACGATGCACTTGTTCTTATCGAGCTTTCAAACGAGGAAGAAGACCTTGATATGCTTGACGAATGCACATCAAGTGTTGATGCTTTTGTTGAGAAGCTTGACGCAATGACTCTCAGCACTCTTCTTTCGGGTGAATACGATTCCAAAAATGCGATTCTTACCTTCCATGCAGGTGCAGGCGGCACAGAGGCGCAGGACTGGAATCAGATGCTTGTGAGAATGTATCAGCATTGGGGCGAAAAGCACGGCTTCAAGGTCAGCATGATTGACTTCCTTGACGGTGATGAAGCTGGGCTCAAATCTGCCGTTCTCCTTTTTGAGGGCGAAAATGCTTACGGCTATCTCAAGGGCGAAATGGGTGTTCACCGCCTTGTTCGTGTTTCGCCGTTTGATGCCTCCGGCAGACGTCACACATCATTTGCTTCTCTTGAAGTAATGCCCGAAATCGACGACACGGTTGAGGTTGAAATTAACCCCGATGACCTTAGAATTGACTACTACCGTTCAAGCGGTGCAGGCGGTCAGAAGGTTAACAAAACATCATCCGCAGTTCGTATTACACATATCCCCACCGGTATTGTATGCGCCTGTCAGGTTGAAAGAAGCCAGCATCAGAACAGAGATGTTGCCATGAAGATGCTTAAATCCAAGCTTATCGAAATCAAGGAAAGAGAGCATCTTGATAAGATTGACGATATCAAGGGCGAACAGAGAGAAATCGCATGGGGCAGCCAGATTCGCTCCTATGTTTTCATGCCCTACACACTCGCAAAGGACCACAGAACAGGTTATGAAGCGGGCAATATAAATGCTGTTATGGACGGCGATATTGACGGCTTCATCAATGCTTACCTTAAAATGGAGTCATTGAAGGGACAGTAATATAATGGAAATTATTGATATTTCCCGTAAATTTTTTCAGAGCGAGGTTTATCCCGGCGACCCGAAACCCGAAGCGGAGATTCTTTCCGAAATCGGAGAAAGCTCGGACTGCAATCTGACCGCGGTATACGCATGCTCACATACCGCAACCCATGCGGATGCGCCTCTTCACTTTACAGACGGCGGAAAAGCGATTGACGAGCTTCCTCTTGAGCCGTATATCGGACCGTGCACGGTGCTGCAGGTGCCTGACGGAGTAATTACCGGTGACTATGTTGACCGCTGTTTCCCGAAAAACTGCGAACGTCTTTTAATCAAAGGCGGCGGCAAGGCATTCTTTATGGATTCCTCCGCGCAGGAGCTTGCAGACAGAGGACTTATCCTCATCGGCACAGACTCTCTTTCCGTCGGCTGCAAGGGAAATCAGACAGGTCCTCACAAAGCATTTTTGCTCGGCGGGGTTGCTGTTCTGGAAGGACTTGACCTCACCGATGTTGAACCCGGAAATTATTTTCTTATAGCTCCGCCCGTTCTTTATGACGGACTTGAGGGTGCGCCCGCAAGAGCGGTGCTTGTAGCTGACCATATTTTTTGGTCGAAGCGACCGTAAAATGACCGTTGATTTACTCAATTAGAGGTGTGAAATGAAACGAGCTTTTGATTTTACGGTGAGCCTTTTGCTCATCATCATTCTTTTTCCTCTGTTCCTGCTGATAAGCCTTATTGTGCTTATTGATGCGGGTACTCCCGTTATATTCAGACAGTACAGAGTCGGAAAAGACAATAAGCTATTTTATATTTATAAATTCAGAACAATGCGCAGAGGTGTAAGAAACGTTGCCACCGCGGAGCTTAAGGATTCTGAAAAATATATTACAAAGAGCGGCAGATTCCTCCGCAAGACAAGCCTTGACGAGCTTCCGCAGCTTGTTAATGTTCTGCTCGGAGATATGAGCTTCGTGGGTCCGCGTCCCCTTATCCCCGAAGAGAAGGAAATCAGAGCATTGAGAAAAAAGTACAATGTCTATTCCGTTCAGCCGGGTATAACGGGTTGGGCGCAGATTAACGGCAGAGACAGCCTTTCAAACGAAGAAAAAGCCCTGTTTGACAAAGAATACATTGACAAACAGAGCATTTGGCTCGACATTAAGATATTATTTAAAACCGTTTTTGTTGTTCTTAAAAGAGAAAATATTTCCGAAGGCGGAGAGCCGAATAATAAACGTAAGATTTAAGCTAACCCGAGATATTCCTCAAAGCACTGGCCGCTTGCCTTCATCGCCTTTGCGGTTTCAACTCCGACATATCTCCAATGCCACGGCTCATATATAATTTTTGTTATATCCTGCTTATCCTCGGGATAGCGCAGGATAAATCCGTAATCTGCGGCATTTTCGGAAAGCCACTCAAACTCCTCGGTTTCCTCAAAGTTCTGCTCAAGGCTGCATATATCCATGGCAAGACCTGCGTTATGCTCACTTGTGCCGGGAGGCAGAATGATTGTTGCCGCCATCTGCGTTGCTTCAATTTTGCCGTAGCCCTGATTCAAATATTTATCAATCTTGTTTTCAAAATTTCTCTGCTGACGTTCAACCGAACGATAGCCTGAAATCGGAACAAGCTCAATATCGTCCTCAAGTGCCGCAAGATACATTTCATTATAGTGAGGCGCAACACGGTAATCAAGCTTGAGGCTGTCTGGGTTATCGGTTATGCAGGGCGCAAGCTCAACCTCGAAATCATCGGGGAGAATGAAATCCCTGTTAACAAGAAGCATTTTCCAATCATCAATATCAACATTCGCATATGCAGGCTCAAATCCCGCATAAGCATATTTATAATCGCTGATTTTTTCAGGTGCGGTTGTCTGCACCTCGGTTATCTCTTCCGTAACATCGGCAAAAGCATCAAGAAACGACGGTTTTTTGGTTGTTTCCTCCTCAATGGGATTGCCCTCAACCGTGGGGTTGTTATCCGACAGAAGAGAGGTTGCTCCGTAACCGATAAGCACGACGGCGAGTATGCCGAAAAGAATCAGTGCAAGTGTTTTTTTCATTTTTATTACCTCATTTTTGTATTTACACACTTATATTAATCCGAAAATCTGCGGTTGTCAAATAAAAACCGCATAATTAATAAAAATATTACAATCGGGAAAGAAAAACCGTTTGAAAGGAGTGTTTGTTTTTGAAAGCAAACGAAAGCGTTAAAAATTACCCGTCTGAAAGAAGAATGTATACCAACTATGCCGCAAGAGCAATCAAGAAGGTATGCAAAGAGATAGGTCCCCGTTTCTCGGGTTCGGAAGCGGAAAAGCAGGGTATCGAATTTATGTCAGAGGAACTTAAAACCTGCTGTGACGATGTAAAGCTCGATTCCTTCAATGTTCATCCCAAGGCATTCCTCGGCTGGGTACCCATGTCGGGAATCCTTATGATTATCGCAAGCGCAATTTTCTTTGTTGCGCAGTTCTTTGAAATTGCCGCTCTCTTCTTTGCACCCCTTGCAATTGCGGTTTTCTGCCTTTTCTTCGGCATTACCGAATTTGTTTTCTACATGGAAACTCTCGATAAGTTTACCCCCAAGAAAACATCATATAATACCTACGGCATAAGAAAAGCCTCGGGAGAAACAAAGCGCCGCATCATTTTCGCAGGTCACGCAGATTCCTCCATGGAATGGCGCTTCAGCTATCTCGGCGGTCCGAAGCTTCTTATCGCAACCCTCGGCGGTGCAATAGTCGGTCTTGTTTATTCACTTGCGGCAAGCATTTTTGTTATTGTAAAATCATACACCGACCCCGCATTCATTTCTTCTCTTACGGTTGATATCCTCAGCTACATTATGCTTTTCTTTATCATTTTCTTCATCACAGCAATTCTTATGTATGACAAAAAACGTGTTGTTGAAGGTGCAAACGATGACCTTACAGGCTGCTTCACTTCAATTGCAGTTCTCAAATTCATGCAAGATAACGATATCCGCCTTGAAAACACCGAGGTTGTTGCACTCTGCACGGGTTCGGAGGAAACCGGCTTAAGAGGTGCAAAAGATTTCATCAAAAAGCACTCAAACGATTTCTCCGATGTTGAAACAGTCTTTATCGCTCTCGATACCATCCGTGATTATGACCACATGGGCATATATAATAAAGATATGAGCGGTATCGTAAAGAATGACCCCGAAGTTTGCAATCTTCTCCGCGAAGCAGGCAAAATCGCCGAACTCGGAGAGCTTCCCTACAAAACCGTTTCTCTCGGCGCAACCGATGCAGCTGCGGTTTCAAAGGGTAAAACATCAATCAAAGCCGCTGCCTTTGCAGCTATGGACCCCGCACCCGCACGTTATTACCACACAAGACTTGATACCCACGAAAATCTTGACCTCAAAACCATTGAAGCAGGTGTCGGTCTTTGCCTTGAAACAGCATTCCTTTATGACGAAAAGGGTCTTAACGTATAATTTAGTTATGCAAATTCAACAAAGCTGAAACCCTATTTTTTCCACTTTCAACAAAAATTTTAATTTCTCAAATTTTGGATGTAATTTAGCTTTTAATATGCTATAATATTTCTATTATAACCCGCAAACAGGCATATGCCTTGCGAAAGGAGATTATCTAAATGAATAAAAAGATTCTCGCAATAATCGGTGTTATCCTTGCATTTGCAATGATTTTCAGCTTTGCAGGCTGCTCAGGAACAAACGAAGACGAAACAACAGAACCCACCACAACAATCAAGGTTAAGACTCCTCTTCCCACCGATATCACAACATCGGTTGACGAAGAAAGTCAGGTTATCACCGACACTACATATTCTGAAGAAGCTCTCAAGGCTAACACAGCAACTATCTTTGAATACTTCAATCTCCACATCAACGAGGTTAAGGGTGCAAAGGCAAAAGTTGAAATGAGCCAGGATAAGAGTATCGGCAAAGCAACGGACGCAGAGGGCAATGAAATCGCAATGAGCGAAAACGATTACCTCAATGCCGCTATCAATACTCTTGACAGCTATATGCTTCACAACGACGGTGCAACTCTTGAATACGGCGAAGATATGGTTGCATTCCTTCCCGTTAAGGGTCAGAGCTATGTAAGCTCACTTACTCTTGAAGATATCGACAGCGCAACCTGCGTTGATAACGAACTCATCAGAACAATTACCGTTAACCTCAAGTCCCCCACTCTTCCCGCAACTCTCGAGAAGGCATATGACATGGGTAATGTTGACGATGTTCTTGCAGAATTCCAGAAGGCTGAAAAATATATGACAGTTGCTCAGCCCACACTTGAATATAAGAACTGCCAGATTATCATTACCGCTAATGTTGAAACAGACGAAGTTCTTTCAATCGAATATGTTAAAAACATTGATGTTGCAACAGAAGTAACAGGCACAGGCACTCTCGCTGATATGGGTACAGTTCCCGTAACCTTCCGTTACAGAAACGCAGTTAAATATTCAATCGACAGAACAGTTCCCGAAACAGCAGCTGCTGAATAATCAAAAAAAACAAAGCCGTCGGAGAAATCCGACGGCTTTATCTGTTATCTTTTATTCATTGTGTTCATAAGTTCAAGTATAAGGAACTTATCTCTTTCGGACAAGGCTGAAAAATTTTCGGAAAACTCATTCTGCAGATAACCGCTCTGAGATTTTGCTGAACCTGACACAAGATAAGATATATCGCTTCCGAGAACGGAGCAAATCTCCGCAAGGGTTTCAAGACTGATTTTGGTTATCCCCCTTTCAACCTGACTTATATAACCAACACTCACATCAAGCTTTTCGGCAAGCCACTCCTGAGTTTTGCCCGCAGCCTTTCTTTCAGCTTTTATCCGTGAACCTATCAAGCCAAAATCAACACTCATTACTATCACCTCAACTATATTTTGATAGTAATAGCTAAAGTTTAACAGATACCTATAACTAAATTTTAAGTTATAGGTATTGATTTTTTCTTTTTTCGTGCTATAATAAAATCATAAAACAATTAAGGAGGTCATATTATGGTCGCAATTTCACTTAAACTGATATCAGCAGTTATGTCCGTTGTTGTTTTTCTTTCGGGAACATTTCCGGGGCTTTTCGGCGGCAAGGAATATATCTATCCGGGCGGCGACGGGTTAACAATCATCAACAAAAAAGTTTCAGACGATTTCATCAGCGATTCTGTTATCATTAAAGATTATGAATCATATGAATCACTCGGAGGTTTCGGAGTTAATTACGATGCAAAATATTTTGAAGAAAATGCGCTTGCAATCATAACTCTTGAATATCAGACAGGTGATGAAATTTTTGTTAAGTCAATTTATAAAAACGGTGCTGTTTATGAAATCGAATATTATTATTTTGATAATAACCTGACATTGTTATATTCGCCTGAATATATGACTTTTATAATTGAAACAACTAAGGACACAAGGCTGGTTCATGCATTTGATCCTCATCACCAATCACAGATTAAGCTTTATGAGTTTTTAGGAATTATTGATTAAAAGATTTACTGCAAAAAGGCTTGTATGAGATTCAAACCTCATACAAGCCTTGATTTTATATTATATCGTTAAATTCAACAACCTTATTGGTTTTGCCTGATTCAAAAATCGCTTCAACAAGGCGCATAAGTCTGCGCTGCTGGTCATGGGTTACTATCGCATCGCATTCACCGCGAAGATGAGCGAAAATATTCTTATAATATTCACCCCAGTCTGCCTTCTGAACGGGAAGCGGATAGGTTTCGATGGTATCATCGGTTCTGGGTGCCATGGTCTTGGTTATACCTGCACCCGCAACAATGGGAACTGCATCTCTGTTTTCCCAATCGGAAACCATAACGGTTTTGCCGTTGCAATCCCAGTCGGTAATAACGGAGGTTCCGTTTTCACCGAGCATATACCAGAGAGGAAGCTCTATAAAGTTGCTCGTTGTAACCTCAACATAGAATGAAAGACCGTCATCAAAGATAAGGGTTGTGCGGAATCCGTCATCACAGTTTTCGTTGGTAACATTGGTAAGCTCCGCATAAACGGTTTTAAGCTTACGGGGCAAAGTCATCATGAGTGCCTGGTCAAGCAGATGAATACCCCAGTCAAAAACCATTCCGCCGCCGTGCTCAGGCTGATTTCTCCAATCACCCGGAACACCTCTTGAGCCCTGAACACGGGACTCAATACGGAAAACTCTGCCAAGAGTGTTATCATCGAGAAGCTTCTTCATGGTAAGGTAATCCTCATCCCAGCGTCTGTTCTGATGAACGGTGAAAAGCTTGCCTGTTTCCTTTGCGCAGGCAATCATCTCTTCAAGGTCAGCCGAGCAGAGTGTAACCGGTTTTTCACTGATAACATTCTTTCCGTGGCGCATGGCATCAATTGCAATTTCCTTATGAACATCGTTGGGAGTTGCAATTGTTACAAGGTCAATGCGTTCATCGGAAAGAAGCTCTTCCCTTGATGAATAGAAATGAAAGCCTTTTTCGTCGGCAACATTCTTTCTCTCGGGATTGATGTCGAAAACGCCGAGAAGCTCGGCATATTCACCCATTTCTTCCTTGATTTTGCGGGCATGCCAGCCGCCCATACCGCCGTAACCGATAACGGCACATCCGAATTTGTTATTAATCATGGTATCGCTTCCTTAGAATCTAAAAATGGAGTTTATAAATAATTGAGTATTGTAATTTCAGTTTAACAGCAGATTTTCGTCAAAACAAGGAAAATTGACGCAGCATCGGCAAAAACTCAAACCCACCACATCTCGCCTGTTGATTCAGTAAGAATTATATTCTTAAGGAACGAAACAGCCTTTGAAAGACCCTCGTTCTGACTCATGAGCGAATCCTCATGCTCGATGCTGATTGCATAGTCATAGCCGACCATGCGAAGGTTTGAAATAATATCCTTCCAGTATGCATTATCATTACCGTAGCCGATTGTGCGGAAAATCCAAGAACGGTTGATTTCGTCGCCGTAGGGCTTGTTATCAAGAACACCGTTTACTGCGGTATTGTACTTATCAATCTTTGTATCCTTTGCATGGAAATGGAAAATGGCATCGCCGAGCTTGCGGATGCAGGCAACAGGATCCATGCCCTGCCAGATAAGGTGGCTCGGGTCAAAGTTTGCACCGATTTCGGGGCCTACAGCCTCACGAAGACGGAGAAGCGACTCCGTATTATAAACGCAGAAGCCGGGATGAAGCTCGAGAGCGATTTTGTTAACTCCGTGAGCCTTTGCAAATTCAACAAGGTTTTTCCAATAGGGAATAAGAACCTCGTTCCACTGCCAATCAAGGATTTCACCGAAATCGTTGGGCCAGGGGCAGGTTACCCAGTTGGGATATTTTGCGGTTTCGCAGTCACCGGGGCAGCCCGAGAAGGTGTTTATCTGATGCAGACCGAGCTTTTCGGCAAGCAGAATGGTGTTTCTGATTGTCTTATCGTATTCTGCGGCAATTTCCTTATTAGGATGCACAGGGTTGCCATGGCATGAAAGTGCGCTGATTTCAACACCGTACTTTTTGATAAGAGCCTTAAATTCATCAAGCTTTGCTTCATCGTTGAGAAGAATTTCAGGGTCTGCATGGGCATTGCCGGGATATCCGCCGCAGCCGATTTCCACCATTTCGATGCCCAGAGATGTAAAATATTTGAGAGCTTCTTCAAGCGAAAGGTTTGAAAGAAGTGTTGTAAATACACCGAGTTTCATAGTATTTCTCCTTATAAAACAATACACGGCGGGACGCGGACATCCCGCCCTGCATTATGATTGTCATATTATGCTCTTAAGATACTTTATGCTTCTTGCAATATCCTCAAAGCCTGTAGGTACGGGATCATCGTTTTCAACAATAAGCCACTCCATACCGATATCCTTTGCAGCCTTAACAACGGTTGCAAGATCATTGTTGCCTTCTCCGAGTGCCATAGGCTTTCCGTCGATACCGTCTTTGACGTGAAGAAGAACAATGTTATCTTTCTTTTCGGTAAGAAGCTTATAGTTATCCTCACCTGCATGGAAGCTCCAGTATGTATCAATTTCAAGGGAACATCTGTCACCGATAACATCAATCGGATAAAGTCCGTTTTCAAGAGCAACAAATTCCTCGCAATGGTTATGGTAATAAACCTTCATGCCGTATTTATCCATGGCATATTTCTGAGCTGCACCAAGCACATCGCCCGTATTTACAGCCTCTTCCATTGTTGAATGCGGAGCGCCGCCTACACCTACAGCCTTTGTGCCGAGAGTGTTTGCAAATTCAATTGTTTCGGCAAGCTTATCCGCCTTGAAATCGTCAAGTCCCATATGCGAACCTACACACACAAGACCAACTTCATCAAGCTTTGCCTTTATTGTTGCGGCATCTGTGTTGAAATATCCTGCAAATTCAACACCGTCATAACCGATTTTCTTTATCTCCTCAAGAGCCTTGAGAA
Source organism: Acutalibacteraceae bacterium (assembly GCA_045544115.1). Lineage (GTDB taxonomy): Bacteria > Bacillota > Clostridia > Oscillospirales > Acutalibacteraceae > CAG-177. The sequence continues at coordinate 25,590 of JAZPYI010000045.1, forward strand.
GTGTTTCCGTATCATTTATATGATCTCTTACAGAATAAACCTGAACTGCTAATTTCATTATACTGCTCCTTAGTCGTTGTTAAGATATACGGGCTTGCCGGTGTTGGCTGATTCGTAGATTGCCTCGAGAATCTGTGTAACAACCATAGCCTGCTCGGGCTTTGTGCGAAGCTCTGCACCGTTGAGTACCGCATCATAGAACGCACGGCATTCAAGCTCCTCGGGCTTATCGCTCGCACCGTCATAGAAAGCAACACCGCCTGCATCAAAGTTGGGATTTTCGATAACCTGTCTGCCGTTCTTTACATAGTTAATACGAAGCTCATCGCCGAGCATATCTGCGCCGCCCTTAACACCTGCAATGAGAGTTGAAGCCTCGCAGGGGTCTGCAATATTGAGCGCCCATGCGGATTCAACACTTACGGTTGCACCGTTTTCCATAACAACAAAACCGAAAGCTGAATCTTCTACGGTATACTTTTCGGGATCCCAGTCACCCCATGCGTTTGCGGTTCTCTTCTGATCGCCGAGCTTCTTATATTTTGTACCTACAACCATCTTGGGCTTGTAGTTATTCATCATCCAAAGAGTAAGGTCAAGTGCATGGGTACCGATATCAATAAGGGGACCGCCGCCCTGCTCTTCTTCGTTAAGGAATACACCCCATGTGGGAACAGCTCTTCTGCGCAGGGCAAGAGCTCTTGCATAATAGATTTCGCCAAATTCATCGTTTTCGCAGCACTCTTTGAGGTAAAGTGAATCTGCTCTCCAGCGAGACTGATAACCGATTGAAAGAACCTTGCCTGTTCTTACGGATGCTTCATACATAGCCTTTGCCTCGGCATATGTTTTAGCCATGGGCTTTTCGCAAAGAACATGCTTGCCCGCTTCCATTGCATCAATTGAAATAAAGCTGTGTGATTTGTTGGGAGTACAAACATGAACAGCAACAATGCTTTCATCCTTAAGAAGCTCCTTGTAATCCGTATAAACCTTTGCATCTGCGCTGCCGTATTTCTTGGCAGTTTCGATTGCTCTTTCCTCAATAATATCGCAAAATGCAACGGGTTCAAGAAAATCAATGTTTGAGATGGCACGCAGATGCTTGCCGTTTGCAATACCGCCGCAGCCGATTATACCTATTTTTACTTTATCTGCCATTTTAACTTCTCCTTTATACAGCAAGATTTTGCGAATAACCGCATTCACTTTTATTATACTTCTTTATCACTTTAATGCAAGAATAAATATTTTTTATAAGTGTAAAAAATAAAGCCCGTATTTTGGGCAACATTAACAAAAATTAATTAACATATAATTTATTGACTGCAACACACATAATTTGATATAATTTACAACGGTGATAATATGAAAATTTATAACAATGCGGCAGAAACCATCGGCTGCACTCCTCTTGTTAAATTCGGCGCATATACAGAAAAAGCGGGTATTAATGCAAATATTCTTGCAAAGCTTGAATACAGAAATCCCGCAGGCAGCGCAAAGGACAGAGTAGGCTTTGAAATGCTTAAATCAGCATGGTCAGATGGTAAAATAAACGAAAAATCCGTTATAATCGAGCCTACAAGCGGTAACACCGGCATCGGAATCGCCTCAGTAGCGGCACAGATGGGTCTTAAGGTTATAATTACAATGCCCGAAACCATGAGCATTGAACGCAGAAAGCTCCTTTCCGCCTATGGTGCAGAGCTTGTTTTGACCGAAGGAAAAAAAGGAATGGCGGGTGCAATAGAAAAAGCAAACGAGCTTGCCAAGGAAATTCCCGACAGCTTCATTCCCGCACAGTTTGACAATCCCGCAAACTGTGATGCTCACTACAAAACAACAGGTCCCGAGATATGGAGCGATACCGACGGCACTGTTGATATTTTTGTTGCCGGAGTCGGCACAGGCGGTACAATAACAGGAACCGGCAGATACCTTAAAGAAAAAAATCCCGACGTAAAAATAATCGCCGTTGAGCCTGCGGATTCTCCGTTTCTTTCTGAGGGCAGAGCAGGTGCGCACGGGCTTCAGGGCATCGGTGCGGGATTTGTTCCGTCGATACTCGACACAAATATTTATGACGAAATCATAACCGTAACAACCGACGAGGCATATGCCGCCGCAAGGCTTGCCGTTAAAACAGAGGGTATTCTTATCGGAATTTCCTCGGGTGCGGCACTTCATGCGGCAGCAAATGTTGCTTCACGTCCCGAAAACAAGGGCAAAAATATTGTTGTTCTCCTGCCCGACGGCGGCGAAAGATATCTTTCAACACCTATGTTTGAATAATGAAACTTTGAATGGAGATATGAAGTGTTAAAAGAACTCAAGAAACTACGAATCAAAAATTTTATTCTGCTTACGATTGCAGGCATAGTAAACGCAATCGGAGTTACCATTTTTCTGTATCCCGTCAACCTCTATGACAGCGGAATTTCCGGCACTTCAATGCTTCTTGCACAAATAACACCCGAAAGGTTTACCCTTTCAATTTTCCTTGTTGCGCTAAACATTCCGCTCTTTATTTTCGGACTGAAAAAGCAAGGTCTGCGGTTCACCGTTTATGCTGTATATACCGTTTCTGTTTACTCTGTTGCAGCATGGCTGATTACGGATATTCTTCCTGTTGATGTGAGTGTTGCGTCGCCTCTTGCAGGCACGGATCTGTTGCTTTGTGCTCTTTTCGGAGGCATAATTTCGGGCATCGGCAGCGGCCTTGCAATCCGTTTCGGCGGTGCGATGGACGGAATAGAGGTTATGGCAGTCATATTCGCAAAAAGGCTGAGCATAACCGTCGGCACTTTCGTTATGATTTACAACGTTGCACTTTATATCATATGCGGCATAGTAATTCAGAGCTGGATTCTGCCGCTTTATTCCATAGTAACATATGCCGCGGCACTTAAAACAATAGACTATATTGTTGAAGGTATGGACCGTGCAAAGGGCGCAATGATAATAACATCAAAGCCCGGTGAAATATGCGCCGTGCTTTCCGAGGTCTTTGAAAGCGGAATGACAAAAATCAAGGCAGAGGGCGGTTATTCAAATACCGAAAAAACCGTTATATACTTTGTTGTCAACCGTTTTCAGGTTCCGAAGATGCGTGAAATTGTTCATGAGCTTGACCCTGAAGCATATATCACAATCAGCGAGGTTGCGGATGTTTTTGCTGCAAATCAAGATAAAGCATAAAATTGGGGCTGTTTTTGCAGCCCCTTTGTTATATTTCCAAATCTCCGTTTGACGGATTATCAAGCAATTTTCCGTCATGCGAAAAACGTGAGCCGTGGCACGGGCAGTCCCATGAATGCTCATGCTTATTCCATTTCAGCGCACATCCGAGATGGGGACATCTCGGCTTGGAAAATGTTAATATATTTGCCGCAGATTCACGGATATTATCAAGCAACTGAGGATGACAGATGCTTCTTGACGGATTGAAAATTTTTTCGTAGCGGTTTTTCTTTTTCAAGATTTCATCGCTGAGTATCATTGCAGAAACCATGGATAAAGTCATACCCCACTTATTAAATCCCGTTGCAGTATACAGAGTAGGTGTATTTTTTCCGTATCTGCCGATATAAGCCGAGCCGTCAAGGCTTATGCAGTCCTGCGCCGCCCATTTGTATTTTACCGTTGAATAGGGATAATATTTTTCCGCAAAGGCTTCAAGCGGCTTCCATCCGTCTGAGGGTTTGCCTGTTTTATGAGAGCCTCCTCCAAGAAGAAGCAAATCCCCGTAATTCCTGAAAGAAAACCCGTTGTCGGCTTCGTCAAGATACATTCCGTCAACATTCGCTGCATTTTCAAGAGCAATAACATACGAACGATTCTGGTGCATCTTAAGAAAATATCCGCCGTGTTTATTGATAATCGGAAAGTGCGTTGCGACTATGATTTTTTTGGCTTTTATGCTGCCATAGTCGGTAACAACGGTATTTCCCTTAAATTCTTCGGCAGATGTATGCTCACGAATATTCAAGTTTTTTGCGATTTTCGATGCAAATTTAAGCGGATGAAACTGTGCCTGATTTTTAAATTCCACCGCTCCCGCAACAGAAATGGGAAGCGGCGCATTATCAACATATGCCGCGGGAATGCCAAGCTCTTTCAACGCATTTATCTCATTCAAAACATTATCATTGCAGCCGACGGAATATATATAATTGCTTTTCTCTTCAAAATCGCAGGAAATGCCTCTGCAAAGCTGACGGTATTGCTCTAGTGCCTCTTCATTTGCCTGCCAATACATACGGGCATACTCCGGACCGTAAATATCAGTCAGCTTACCGTAAATCAGTCCGTGCTGTGAGGTTATTTTTGCCGTGGTGTTCTTTGTAACACCGCTGCAGATTTCATTCCTTTCTATAAGGATATAATCTATGCCCGCCTTATCAAGCATAAATGCTGTCAGTATCCCCGCCATTCCTCCGCCTATAATCAGCACATCTGTTTTTACATCATTCTCAAGCCTCGGAAAAGACGGCATTTTCTGTGTGTTTTTCCATACAGATTTCATTTCATCACCGAATTTATTATCCGCATTTTAATTGCTTTTAGTCAATATGATTGATTACCGGAAAAGTTTCTGCTATAATATAACGCAAATGAAACTACTGGAGTTAATTTTTATGCAGGAATTAATAAAATTTATTTATACCGTTATTACCGTGATTTCGGTTTTTGCATCATCCCTGTTTTCTCCGGCTGTTATTAATCCTGAAACGGAAGGACTTGATATTTCTTATCTCGAATATCCTAAGGAAGCAGTATTGACTTTGGAGCAGGCAGGACTTACGGAAAAGGAGTTTACCGAACGGGCGAGTGCAGAGCTTACCGAATATGTTCAATCGGGCGGCTATGCAAGATGCTTCGGTGTAACAGGCGAGGTCTGCAAAAAGATTTCAAATATAACCTTCCGTGACAGCGCTGTTATATACCGCGACGGTATATGGGACAACAACCGTATAGGTTCTCTGGTTGTTGTTGCCGAACAATGCTACGGCAGCATTGACGGTATTCTGTTTGAAAACATTGAAATTTTTCGTGATGAGGGCAGAGCAATACTCGTAAAAATTTACGACGAGGAAGCAACCGACTTTGAAATCAAAAACATAAAATTTAAAAACATTTCCTATACCTCATATATGCCGTCAAAAACAGCAGGCACACCAAGCGATACCAACACCGTTCAGGTCACTCTGGAAAATATAAATGCCAACGGTCATTCGGTAAAAAATGCAAATGCGCTGTTTTCCGTCGGTAAATTCTGCGATGTGACATTTATCTAAACCAAATAAAAACAAAAATCCGAACACTCTCTTTAAAATAGGAGATGTGTTCGGATTTTGTATTTTGGTGCGAGTGTTCATAAGGAATAGTTAATTTGAAAGTTACTTTTTCAATAATGTTATTTAATAAGCAGATGAATAGCTTTCAACCAAAACGGTTATCTTTTTATCATCTTCAACAGTTAATCGAATATTGAATTTTTCCCTATCTCCATACATTCCGTAATCATCTCTTGGCAAATATGTTCCCTGTGCTTCAAATTGATATCCGCCTCTATAATATTCCGAAACGTTAAAAGTACCATATGAAATATTAACAGATGATACACCTGAATTATCACAACACAAATTAACAATTTCTTGTTTTGCAATATTCTCAGCTGCTTCTCTTGAAATTTTTTCTCCGCTATCATTTGATGATGACACATATGATGAAAGTGCCGCCATATCTTCAGCATCCGGCAGAAATATACCACCTGCACACATCAGAACTGAAACAATAATTATTATAATTGGTATTTTTTTCTTTTTCTTTCTTATCGCTTGTATTATAAGTATTATAAGACCAATTACAAATAAAGGAATACTAATCAAATACAAAATAGCATTAAAATCTAAACCCATATTTATTACCTCTTTTCTATATTCTTTTTATCAAAATGAATATTGTGGCTTTTCTTAAACTTCTCCTTTCACAAATCTACACTTTTTATCCCACAAAATAAAAAAGTGCGCCAACCGAAGCCGACGCACATAAAACGCAAACTCCGATTGTCGCCAAACAAAACCAGATAAATGGGAATGACTATACATCACACACTATCTGTGAAATTTGCGTTTTTAACAAATTCAAAAATAGTATATGATAAGACATAGTATCCCTATAAAAGAAATACCATTCCCGCTACATTTATTTGGTTTTGTTTGGCATAATCAGTATATCACAATTATTCAAGTTCATGCAATAGTTTGATAAAAAAATCTCACCCGACACCTTTACCGTTTAACTGAATGTGTCATAGTGAGTTAAATGCTTTGATAAAAAGATATAAAAATTGAGTATTCATAGGCAAATCACTTATGAATACTCAATATGGTCGGAGTGACACGATTCGAACGTGCGACATCCTGCTCCCAAAGCAGGCGCGCTACCAACTGCGCTACACCCCGAAATATTCAGTTGTTATTCGGCACTATGCTTCGATTAGCCAAGGCAGGCGCACTACCAACTATCGGTCAGAAACATTGTCGCACCGCACTGCTCGCTTGGAGCGCTTCGCATTGCTCTGTGTTTCTTCCTGCTCCGCCATTGCCTTCCTCCGCCCCCGGCGGCGGCAATGCCCGAGCCACTACACCCCGAAATATTCAACTTAATATATTTTATTCTATTTATCCGATAATGTCAATAATTTAATCGGCAATTTTAAAAATTGTGACAATAATTTTTTCGTCAACTCAACCAAAAAAGCAAACGATTTTTAGTGTAAAATGTTGTCTTTTAAAAAGGTTTAAGAAGTGTTATAATACACATATGAAATGCGGAAGCTGCGGCTTTCGGATTTTCTGTTTATTAAAGCAGCCGCCGATTTTATCAGCCGTTGCCAAAGGAGAAATTATAATGAACAACACCTTTTTCTGTGCAAGGGAAAACGGTAAGCTTCACCGCCCCAGAACCATACTTACGGGCTTCGGCTTTATGGCTTCCTCAATTGCATGGGCAATCTATGACCCCTACATCACAAAAATTCTTGAAAGACTTCTCAATGCATCTTCCATGGTTACGGAATGGAGTGCAAAACTCAACGAGATGTTCCCCGTTCTCGCAAAATTTGCGGAATCACAGGGTGAAAACGTTGTTACCGAAGCAGGCGGCATAACTCTTGTTCCGCTTTTCATCGGTATCATAATGACATTTGATAACATTTTCGGTGTTATTTTCCAGCCGACCTTCGGTAAGCTTTCCGACAGATGTCATTCAAAGCTCGGCAAACGCCGTCCCTTCATCGTTTTCGGTGCTCCTGTTTCGGCATTCCTTTTTGCCGTTATTCCCTGGGTTGCACTTTCCAACTCTCTTCCCCTTACAATGCTCTTCATCATCCTCTTCGTTTTCTCGATGTCGCTTTGGAGAGCCCCCTGCGTTGCACTTATGCCCGCACTTACTCCCCCTTCGCTTCGCAGTGAAGGCAATGCAATCATCAACCTCATGGGCGGTATAGGTTCAGCCCTCGGTATGTTTGCAGGTACAGTTGTAGGTCTTATTTATACAGGTATTACAGGAATCAAAATTACCACCGAAAACGAGCAGATTGCATTCCCCTATGTATTCCTTCTCGGTGCAATTGTTATGCTCATCGGTATGCTTGTTGTTCTTTTCTTTGTTAAAGAACCCTCAAGCAAGCTTGAGTCTGTTGCAGCACGCAATCAGGCACTTGACGAAAAAGCAAAAGCAAAGGCTGAAAAAGCCGCACAGAAGGCTGCAAAAGCAGCGCAGAAGCTTTCAAAGGGCGAAAGAAAGAGCCTTATCTTCATGCTTGGCGGTCTTTTCTTCCTCTTCTGCGGCACAAACGCAATTACAACCTTCTTCGCACTTTTCGCAGCCGAAGTTCTCGGCAAAACAACCTCGGAAGCTACCATCATGACCACTCTCTTTGCTGTATGCTCAGCCATTGCTGCAATTCCCGCAGGCTACATGGGCAAGAAAATCGGCAGAAAGAAAACCATTCTCATCGGTCTTGCCGCATTCATGGGCGCTTTCCTTCTCTATATCTTAACAAAGAGCACTGCTATTATCTGGGTTGTTCTTGTTCTCGGCGGATTCGCAAATATGTTTATCACGGTTAACACTCTTCCCCTTGTTCTTGAAATCGGCGGTATTGACAAGGTTGGTACTTTCACCGGTTATTACTACACCGCAACCTTCTCCGCACAGATCGCTTCCCCCATCATTTACGGTGTTGTCCGTATGCTTTCAGGCACATATATGTCGCTGTTTGTATACAGCCCCGTTATGTTCATGCTCAGCATTCTCTGCATCCTTTTCGTTAAGCACGGCGAAGCAATTCCCGAAGAAATGGTTAAGGCTGCAAAGGAAGAAAATGATTAAGACTTCTTCCGCCGTTATATGAAACCGCAAGGTATTCCGCAACCTGCGGCGGATGTTTCGGCAAACATACATCCTTCTATAAAGTCAAAAGCACCGGCATTTGTCGGTGCTTTTGGCTTTTATTAATGCATTGTTAAGTTTCAAACCCACCCTTGATTTTCAGCATACATTATGATAATATAGTATGCATGAAAAACATTAAACATATAAATATAAGATGCATTGTTTCGCTGATGCTTTCTGCGGTGATTCTCTTCATGCTTTGCGGATGTTCATCCAAGAATCCCAAAAAACCCGAAACGGCATCAACAACCTCAAATACCGTAACCGTCATGTTCCCCGAGGGAACATCAGTCAGTCAGATTGCGCTACTTCTTGAGCAAAACGGAGTATGCTCCGCTTCGGAATTTATGGCAGAGGCAAACAACCCGATTAACCTTGAAGGCTTTTCCTTCACGATTGAGCATCCCGAAAACCGCGCGTTTTTGCTCGAAGGATATCTGTTCCCCGATACTTATGAATTCTACCGCAACGAAAGTGCCTCATCGGCAATAAAAAGATTTCTCAAAAACACGGAAGCAAAGCTTACTGCGGAAATACGCGCTGAATGCGATAAGCTTGGATTTTCGCTTGACGAAATACTGACCCTCGCTTCGATAATTCAGGAGGAGGCGGGAAATCCGAAGGAAATGGGCAAGGTTTCATCCGTGCTTCACAACAGACTTCAGAGCAGTAAATACCCCAGACTGCAATGCGATGTTGCAACATTTTATCTGCGCGATTACGTCAAGCCTTATGTTGACGAAGCCCGCTATGAGGAGCTTGTTGAGCTTTATAACACATATAACTGCGATGGCTTGCCCGCAGGTCCGATTACAAACAGCGGAATTGATGCCGTAAATGCGGCATTGAATCCCGAAAAAACTGATTGGTATTATTTTGTTACCGACAGCGACGGTGTTTATCACTATGCCGAAACATGGTCGGAGCATCTTGAAAACTGCGAAATTGCAGGGCTTTAATGCTCTCAGTTATAAATGAAAGGAATTTTATTATGAAAAAGGTTTTATCACTTATCCTTGTTTTTGCAGCTGTAATGACTCTCTTCTGCTCATGCGGCGATAACAAATCAAAGCCCGTTGAATCCGGTGATTACACTTATGTTGTTCTCGAGGATAACACCGCAAAAATCACAAAGTATAACGGCACGAATGATGTTGTTGAGCTTGATATTCCCTCATCATTTGAAGATATCACAGTAACCGTTATCGGTGCGGAGGCTTTTGCGGGTGTTCAGACCATCACCGTTGTTAACTTCCCCAAAACCGTTACAAAGATAGAGGAAAGAGCCTTTGCCGGCAGCTCAATCAAGAAGGCATTCATGCACCGCTCATCAATCACGGAAATCGGTGCATACGCATTTTCGGAATGCAAAAATCTTGTTCAGACGGATATGCCCTCATCTCTTACCACTATCGGTGAAAAGGCTTATTACTATTGCGACAATCTTAAGGTAGCAACCTTCAGAGGCGACACGGCAAATATTGATAAGTTTGCATTTGATGCCTGCCCCAAGGTAAAGCTCCATGTTAAAGACTCAATGCAGAACGTTATTAAGTTCGCAAATACATATAATCTCGAGCTTAATATAAATATTACTCAAAAATAATAATTACAGCCGTCACATCATATTATTTTATGGGGTGACGGCTGTGTTTTTTGAAATTAATTCTGCAATAAGCTCCGTTATATGGGGACCGCCGATGCTTGCGGTTTTCCTCGGTACGGGGCTTTTTTTATCAGCAAAAACAGGTTTTTATCAGATTTTCGGCATAGGCGACTGGCTAAAATCCACCATAGGCACAGCATTCGGCAGCAAAAAAAGCAAAAAAGTGGCTGACGGTTCGGTTTCTCAGCTAGGTGCACTTTCCTCCGCGCTCGCCGCCTGTCTGGGTACGGGCAACATTGTGGGAGTTGCTACGGCACTTTGCTCGGGAGGTGCGGGTTCGGTTTTCTGGATGTGCGTTTCCGCAATCCTCGGCATGATAACCTGCTGCTGCGAAAACATTCTCGGAATAAAATACCGTGTCAGGGATTCCCTCGGCAATTGGATAGGCGGTCCGATGCTCTACATAGAGCGGGGACTCGGAATGAAAAAGCTTGCCCGTGTTTATGCCGTTTTTCTCATAGGTGCATCCCTCGGAATGGGAAACATGACTCAGGCAAACTCCGTTGCGCAGGGACTTTCGGGCTTCGGAATCTCTCCGACGGTAACTGCGGTTATTCTCTCGGCACTGCTGATTGTTGCTGTTTCCGGCGGACTTAAACGCATAACGGCAATTTCACAAATGCTCATTCCCGTGCTTTCGGGAGCATTCATCCTCGCTTGCTTTTCAGTAATATTTGTAAACAGAGATAATCTTCTTCCAAGCCTTAAATATATTCTTTCCGAAGCATTTTCGGTTAAAGCGGTTTCCGGATTCGGACTTGCAAAAGCAGCAAGATACGGCATATCAAGGGGAGTTTTTTCAAACGAAGCGGGACTCGGAAGCAGCGCAATTATCCATGCTTCAGCCGATTGCGAAAATGCGGGTGAACAGGGTAAATGGGGCATCCTCGAGGTTTTTATTGACACGGTTTTAATGTGCAGCATTACCGCCGCCGCAATTCTTACAAGCGGTGTTATGCAGGATAAAAGCCTTGAAGGTGTTGAGCTGTGCGCCGCTGTTTTTGAAAGTGTTTTCGGAAAGGCAGGCGGATATTTTTTGAACATATGCATATGCCTTTTTGCCTTTGCAACCCTCATTGCGTGGTCTTATTACGGCAAAACGGGAACACAGTATCTTTTCGGCGCAAGGAGCGGAAAAATATACAATGCCGTCTATGCTCTTGCGGCATTTATCGGCTGCACAATGAAGCTCGAGAGTGTGTGGAGCATTTCCGACACACTCAACGGACTTATGGCTGTACCGAATATCTTTGCCCTTCTCTGCCTTTCAAAAGAAGCAATCGCAGAATTGAAGATTAAACGGCATATACGGGAATAATCCGTATATGCCGTTTCCGACTGTTTATTGATTTTCTTCCTTTGCCGCTTCGTTGATATTATAGGTTATTCTGACATTTGCCGTTTTCTGAGCCTTAACAATCATGTTTTCATTGCGCTCGGGTTCATAATTTTTTTCAATGAAATCGTTATATTCACTCAAATAATCCTCAACACTCATATCGGTTCTGATTCTGACGTTCCAGTCAAAATCCTCGGGATTATTGTGGCAGTAATAAACTATATATACCGTTGAGCCGTCATTGAACATATGCAGATCGCCCGGCTTGCGTTCGTCATCAAGAATCCAGCTGTTGACATAAAAGAACAAATCACCCGTACGGTAGGTTTTTTCAAAGCCGTAGCCCGTTTCGAGGCAAGCCTGTCTGAACTCATCCTCGGTCATATTCTGCGCAGCCCAGCCGTCATACATGGTCTGAATCTCCTGCGCCAGAGTGTTAAATTCTTCCTCGGTTGCACCCTCGGGATAAGTAAATTCATAGGTGATTATATCACAGCTTGTATCCAAAAATGCGGGAGTTTCGATATACACAAGGCACTCATAAAGCTGACCCTGAACAACCCCCACTTCTCCCGGAACACGGTCATCACTGAATGCCCATTCGGCAACCTCATAGCCGAAGGTTTTGCCGATGTCGTCATATCCGTTGAAATGGCAGTTTGTCCTGTATTTTGCCACAAAATTAACACCGGGATAATTTGACTGCGCAAAAGCAAGAAATTCATCCTCTGTTTTGATTTTGGAAACCTCTTCGGGGTCATATTCGTTTTCAATGGGATAAACTCTGGCTTTTACAACCTTATATTTCTTTTCATTCTCTTCAAGCTTACCGCGAACGGTATCCTCGGAATAGCTTTCATTAAGCTCCTGCGCTCTTTCGGTTTCATATTTTTGCGCATATACCTGCATAATTTCTCTTGCGGCAAACATTGCATAGGTTGTTCCTGCACCGTAAGTATCCTGAATAATACCGTCAGCAGTCATCTCACCGTCGGAATAATCGGCATACTCCTGAACCCTTCCGTAAGCAAGAGTTGTGTTGTATATTTCAGCTTCGGTAAGCTGTGTTCCGTTACGGACAGCCAAATCAAAGCTTGCATAATTCGTCTGAATGGCTTCAATTGCCTTCCTTGTAAAGTCCTCGGCAAAGGTATATTCACCGCTGATAACATTCTGTGCATCGGGAAGAACCTTGGGGTCATATCCCGTCATGTTTGAGCCTCTCTGCTCGATAGAATATTGGATTTCATGCATCTGCAGACGGTACTGGTCGAGATAATACATAACAAACTCACTTCTGGGTATATCTCTGTCACCGACACTTACCGCAACACCCTGACTTACACAGGCATTTTTGATATCAATCTCTGCCTGATTAAGTATTTCAACAAATTCCGCAGGCATTTTTGTGCCGTTATAATCAACATAAGTATATTTTTCGCCTGCATTCGGTGTGTTTGTTACAATCGGCACGGTTGAAGGCTCTTTTCCCTTATCTATAGCAGGCTTTACAACAAAAATGCCGACAAGCACGGCAGCAACAACTACAATTGCAGCGGCTGCAATAATTATAGCCTTGCTTGATTTTTTCGGAGTTTTTCCCGCATTATCCTCGGGCAGCTTAACTTCCTTAAGCTCCTTCTTGGGCTTTTCCTCAGGCTTTGCAGACTTCGGAATCCTTTTAGGATTGGTTTTTTTGCTCATTTCAAACAACTCTCCTTGGGTCAGTTTTGTTTTCTCACTACTTTATATTCATCATACGGATTGTAGTAGGGGCATTCAAATTCGCCGCCCTGCATAAATCTGTAAAGCTCGTCCTCATCGAGATTAACGAGGCATTCATAGCACTCATAATCCTCATTATAGTCATAATGAGCGCAGTTTTCACAGATGGATACTGCCATAATACCACCTCAATAAATGGGAATGATAATTTCTTTTTCGGTTTTTCTTATGCCGTCGGTGCCGATATCGCGCAGATGCGGTGCAAAAAACATTCCCGGCGCCCTTCCCGAGGGATAAAGCTCAAGCAGCGGTGCCATAACGAATGCTCTTTCAAGAACTCTCGGATGCGGAAGAGTAAGCTCAAAGCTTTCCGTCTTAAAACCGTCATAAAGAATGAGGTCAAGGTCTATTATTCTCGGCGCATTCTTCTTTGTTCTCACTCTGCCCATAGCCGCCTCTATTCCGAGGCATTCACCGAGAAGCATGGCAGGCGAGATATTTGCATCAACAAGTATCGCCGCATTAAGATACATATCATCCTCTTCGCAGTCAACGGGTTCTGTTTCGTAAACACTCGATGCCTTGATAATCTTAACATCGGGCAGCTTTGCGATTGCCCTTACGGCAGCATTGAGGTTTTCAATTCTGTTGCCCATGTTTGAACCCAGAGCAATTACCGCTTCACTCATTGTTTTCAGCCCTTTCTCTGAATATTTCTACTCCGACATATTCAAAATCCGCTTTTATCGGTGCTTCGGGTTTTTTGAGAAGAATGCGAAGCTTCTGTATTTTTCCGAAGGCTTCAAACAGCCCGTCGGCAACCCTTTGCGCCGCTTTTTCAAGCAAATCATCCTTTTGCTGCGTGAATATACGAACGGTTTCTTTTATTATTTTTGCATAGCTTACCGTATCGTCAACATTATCGCTGACGCAAGGTATACCAAGATCAACATACGCATCTATATCAAAAACAAAATTCTGACCTTCCTCTTTTTCCTCGGGATTTACCCCGTGGTAAGCAAAAATTTTAAGGTTCTTTACGATAATTTTATCCATATTAAACATTATGCCTTTCTGTAAAGTTCATCAGCAACTCTTGCACCCTGAACACCCGAAAAAACATCGTGGACACGGATTATATCCGCGCCTCCCGCAATTGCCGCAGTATGCGCAGCAACGGTTCCCGAATCACGCATGGCTGCATTTTCCTCGCCGCTTGCCGTTCCGATAAATCTTTTTCTTGATGCCGCCGCAAGAAGAGCAACACCCTTGAATTTAAGCCATTGAAGATTGCAGAGAATTTCAAGATTATCCTCATACGTTTTACCGAAGCCGAAGCCGGGGTCGAGGCAGAGCTGCTCCTTAGGCAAGCCGAATTTTGCCGCAAGCTCTATCACATCAACAAAAAACTTTCTCAATTCGGCAACCGCACCCTCGGGATATTCCGAAGCTGCCGCAGAACCGCAGGGATTATGCATAACAATGTATCCCGCGCCGTATTTTGCCGCAAGCTTTGCGGTTTCAGGATTAAAAACCCCGCTTACATCATTGATTATATCCGCTCCCGCTTTAAGAGCAGCCTCGGCACACGAGGGATAAAACGTATCAACGGATACCGCCGCCGTTACCTTTCCGCATATCGCTTCAAGCACGGGTACCAGCCTTTCTTTTTCCTGAGCCGCTCCGAGAATAACCGCATCGGGTCGGGTTGAATTTGCCCCGATATCAATTATATCTGCGCCCTGCTCCTGCATTTTCATGGCATGCTCAAGAGCCTTTTCGGGGGTAAAATAAAGTCCGCCGTCTGAAAATGAATCGGGTGTATAGTTAAGAATCCCCATAACATAGGTTTTTTTGCCTAAAGGAAATTCGTACCTTCCTGCCTTAAACATTATCTGCCTCCCGTCAGAAGCGAAATTGCTTCTGCTCTTGTTTTTGCATTGCTTCTCATTGTACCTCTGAGTGCTGAGGTGCGTGTCTGTGCACCTGAAGCTCTTGCGCCTCGCATAGTCATGCAAAGATGCTCCGCTTCGATAACAACCGCGACTCCGAGGGGATCAAGGTTTTCTTCAAGAAAATCTGCAATCTGTGCCGTAAGCCTTTCCTGAAGCTGAGGCTTTTTTGCAAAGCAGTCAACAATTCTTGCAAGCTTTGAAAGACCGATAACCTTGCCGTCCGAAGGAAGATAAGCAATATGAGCCTTGCCCATAAACGGTATGAGATGATGCTCACACATTGAATAAAGAGGGATATCCCTCACAACTACCATTTCCTCGTTGCCTGTTTCATTGAAAAGCTTAAGATGTCTTTCGGGATTATCCTCAAGACCCGAAAAAATCTCCTCATACATTCTGGCAACTCTTGACGGTGTTTCAACAAGACCCTCTCTGTCGGGGTCCTCACCTATGGCGATGAGAATTTCTCTGACCGCCGCCTCTATTCTTGCTTTATCCATTTTGTATGCCGCCTTTCAGTTAGTTTGTTTCAACAACGAGTGTCAGCAAAAGCTGACCTGAATCTTTATAGTAGGAAAGTGAATCCGTTGAGAACTTCACCTTTGTTTTTCCCTTTACGGATTTTAGCACATTGTAAAGCCTGCCCGAGTCTATAAGCTCGGAAACGGCTTCTTTATAAGCTGATTTGCTTCCGAAACGAAGCTGAATAACTCTTCCGCCGCTGTTAAGCTCGTTTGCAATAATTGCGCTGAGCTTGCTCTCATCGCTTCGGTCATAGGTTTCAAAAAAGCTTCCCGTTTTCAAATAATAATTCTCTGCCGTTGCGGTGCAGTTGAAATCATATGAAAAATCGCTGTGAGTTGCGGAAATCATTTCATCGTTCAGATTGAAATAAGAATACATAACCATTTCTTTCCCGCTCTCACTTACGGGATCATCCCAGGTGCAGTCAAGATAATAAAAATCGCCGTTGACCTTAACTGCATTCCACATATGAGGTCCTTCGGGGTCATCGGAATTGTCGGAAATTCCGCTTACAACCGCACTTTCCATGCCTGCCATATCAAAAAGCAGCTTTGCAGCCTTTGAATACCCCTCACATGCCGCTTCTCCGTTCACAAGAGCGCCATATGCCGAGGAATAAACAAACTCGCCCTTTTCAAGACGGTAAGCACAGTTTTTAACTATATAATCGTGAATTTCAAGCTCGGTACGAAATTCATCCTCCGGAGCAGTAAGCGAAGCCATAACCTCTCTGCAAACCTTTTCCAGTTCCGCCTTCTGATTGAGGTAGGTTTCGTTATCAATATAATACTCCACGGCGCAGTAGGTGGAAAGTCCCTTAGCTGTTAAGGTGCATCTTCTGCCGACAAAAAACAAATCGGGGTTATCTGAAAGCAGAGCCGAGAAGATTTTGTCAAGCTGCTCACCGTTGATATCGGGTATTCTGACCTTTTCGGGCATAGAGTAAATGCTTGAAAGAATCTCATTATATGCATGCTTTTCGATATCGTCAAGCTCCTCATAATAGAATTTATACGGACTTCCGACATCGGTAAGCTTTTCGGGAATTTTATCCCTCCACGGGTCGGCTGTATCTATAACGGTGTTTGCGATATGAACACCGATAACAAGTGCAATAACGCACAGCGCCGCTTTAAATAAAAGAGAAACAAGCCTTTTCATATCGCAGACCTTTCTTATTTTTCAAGCTCATCGGGCAAGTCTACGGTTGAGATTGCATCAAAGCCGTTTTCGCAAAGTATTTTTATTGCTTTCTCTGCCGATGAATAATCAACAATCGTTATATCTGTGTTAAGTGTGTTTGAAATTTTGGCAAAAACGGAATCCGTTTTTCCTGCTCTTGAAGGCTTAAAAACTCCCTTAAGGATATCACCCATAACAAGAGCCTGAGATGCATTACCCTTAGTGCCGAGGGTATCAAGATAGCAGAGATACTTAAAAAGAGAATCGCCCTTAAGATTCTGCTTTCCCTTTACGAGAATGAGAGTCAAACCCTCATTTCTGTATTCAACCTGCTCCGGCACGGTTATTTCGGCTCCTCCGAGATAATTTATCATGGTTTTGAAATCGGTTTCGTCGGAGCTTATGTAGCCGTCAATCTTTGAACCGAAGGTTGATTCCACAGCATCAACAAACTCCGCATCGCCCGTTACGGAAAGCACATTTTCTATACTCGACACCGTACCGTTATAATTTACAAGGGTTTCGGGAGGCACCGTGCATACCGTAGCCCTTCTTTCGGGCATTTTTATGTTGACAAGCCACGCAAAATGCAGACTATCTCTGCTCTCACTCGCACACCAGAAAAAATAGGTTTTATCGGCATGAATATCGGGAATCCCCGAAGATTCAACCTCGGTGGTAAGCTCGGTTTTTGCCTCGCCGCTTATTGCCCGCTTAACATCAAAGTCATATTTTTTCAGAATTGCAAGGATTGATATTGCAAGCACCGTAAAAACGCAGGCAAAGAATACGATAAAAAACTTTTTTGTTTCCTCGTTCATCCTGCCGCCTCTGGTGCGAAAATCTATATTTTTTCTTTTTTTCATTATTGCTTCACCGCTTAATCAATATTGCCGCAGTTTCTTTTTCAAGATAAAGCTCTCTGCCCGTAACCGTACCGCCGCAAAGAACCTCATAGCCCTCCTCGGGAAGAATATATACTATCGAATGACCGTTTCGGTTTGCAACGGTCATTATTCTCTCACCGTTTCCGCTTCTTTCATAAGCAACACAGCCGAGAGTTGAGGAAACGGGTATGAAATCGCCGTCCCTGAAAACGGGATGCTCCGCTCTGATTTTTCCGAGAGTCTTATAATATTCAATCAGCTCATTATCCTCATTTCCCCAAGGATAACAGCCTCTGTTATACGGATCCTCACCGCCGTCAAGACCTGCCTCGTCACCGTAGTATATACACGGAACACCGGGCAGAGTGAACTGCATTGCCGCAACAAGACGCAGAAGTCTTTTACCGATATCCTTCTGTTCATCGTTAAGACCTCCGGAATATCTTCCGCCGCAGCCGTTTCTGTAATTACCGAGGGTTGCAAGGCGGTTAAGTACACGGCAGGTATCGTGGGTACCGATATGATTCATAAGGCAGTCAACGGCAGGCTTCGGATAATTTTCGCAAATCTCTGCAATCTTATCGTTAAAGCCCTCCGCATTCGCCGTAATCGCAAAATCAATAAGACAGTCGGCAAAGGGATAATTCATAACAGAATCAAGCTGACCGCCTAAAAGATAAGGTCGTCTTTTTCCGTAGCTTATTTTATTTGATGCATCCTCCCATACCTCGCCGAGAATATATGCCTCGCTGTTTTCAGCCTTTACGGCATTTCGGAGTGCATCAAGGAATTTATCGGGCAGCTCATCCGCAACATCAAGCCTCCAGCCGCTTGCGCCCGCCTTGAGCCATCTTCGCAGAATGCCGTTTTCGCCCGCCATATATTCAATATATCCGTCGTTTTCCTCGTTAATTTCAGGCAGGATATCAACACCCCACCAGCTTTCGTAATCATCGGGATATTCTCTGAATTTATACCAACCGTAATACGTTGATTCCTTGCTGTTATATGCACCGACGGTATCATATCTTTTTTCTTTGTTAAAATATATACTGTCCGACCCTGTATGGCTGAATACACCGTCAAGAATAATTTTTATTCCTTTTTTCTCTGCCACCCTGCAAAGTGACGAAAACTGCTTCTCCGTGCCGAGCAAGGGGTCTGTTTTTTCATAATTTGCCGTATCGTAACGGTGATTTGAATGAGCCTCAAAAATCGGGTTGAGATATATGCAGCCGACACCGAGGGATTTAATATAATCAAGCTTTTGCTCTATTCCCTTGAAATCGCCGCCGAAAAAATCATATTTTGTTATTCTTCCCTCGCTGTCAGGCTCCCAATTCGGAATGCCGCCCCAGTCCGAACGCATAATTCTTTCAGGGGGAATATTCCTCTTTTTGGTTCCCGAGGAAGCAAATCTGTCGGGAAAAATCTGATAAATAACAGAGCCCTTTATCCAGTCGGGAGTTGTAAACTCCTTTGAATAAACGGTGAGCTGGAAGCTTGTGCCGTCGGGTGAAATTCTGCCCGTTGAGCCGTCAAAGCGGGTAATTATGCTTCCGCCGTCCCATCTCGCAACCGCAAAATGATACCAGTAAAGACCGCATTTTTCAGGGATAAAGGTGACTCTCCACCATTCCTCGCTGTCACCCTCCATGCGTTCCCATGACATGGGATAAAGGCATCTCTCGCCGCTGTCACTTGTTAAAATAAGGCTTGCGCCCGTGCAGCAGTAGCTTCGGGGCATAACTATTCTGAATGTTACCTCTTCGCCCTCACAAACTGCTCCGAAAGGGCTTTTATGGTAGCTTAATCTTGAGTTATAGGGTATAAAATTCATGTGATGTTTCCTTAAAACAAATTATTAAACCACGGGCTGATACGGAAGCTCGGTTATTTTAATAAGAACATCCGTAAAAAAATATCCCGTGCCGATAAGGGCAAGTATTCCTGCTGTGAGAAGCACCGCGGATATGATTCTCTTTGCCCTGACTCTTTCCTCATAGGTAGGTCCCGTTCCGAAGCGGGCTGCAAAATCGGTTATGCTCTTTCGCTCGGAGGGCTTGAGGGTTTTTTCTATTTTTCCCTTTTTAGGCATATTCTTTCCTCCTGTCAGGCAAACAAATTTGTATCGCTGAAGCCTGTAAACGCAAGCGAGAGCATGGCAACATAAAGAAACATTACGGGTGTTCCTTTGAATATCTCCGGAATGTTTTTGTTTTCTTCAAGCATATGCGAACCCATGCTGATAAGTGCCGCCGCAAGAACAAACGCGATGCCCGCACCTATGCCCGAACCGATGCTGTCCGCAAAGGAATATGCCGCCGAATGGTTTATATAGGGTACTGCAAGCACAAGTGTATTCAATGCCGCTATACCGAGTGTTCCGAGAAACTTCGGAGATACCTTGAATATAAAACGTGCCGCAGCCGCAACGATAAGAAACACCGCTGCAAGAATGCCGCCGTAAACAGCAGCCCTCACCGCATAGGTAACATCCGCCATTGCGGGAATACCGTCAATAAGACTGCAAAGAATGCTCGTCACAACAGAAAATCCCGAAATCATAACGGCAAATTTTCCGAAGATGCCTGGCTTTGTTGAAACACGGATTGCTTCACTCATGCCAAGACCCGAACTAAGAACAAGATTTTGAACAAAAACGGTATAAAGGGCAGTCATAAGCAAATCTGAGATTATTTTCATTGCTTATCCCCCTTTTCATAATAGTCTATGCCGAGAGATTTAAAGAAATCCTCGATATCCTCATGTACATCGGGTTTAATTTCCTCTTCAGTCTGCGGACGGATTTCTTCGGCGGGAGCAGGCTCCTCTGCAGGCTGTTCTGACCAAAACTCATCGAAAATTTCAACCTCGGTTGTGTTCTCATCAATAATTTCTTCAACAGGAATATCTTCTTCCTCTGTTTCCTCTTCTTCTCCGAGATATCTGTAATTCAGAAATGCTTTAAGACCGGCTGCAAGAAATCCGAGAAGAATAAGGCAGCCGAAGGGCATCGCCATTCCTCTGAATATAACGGGAAGCTCAAGCTTTACTCCCGCAAGAGAGCCGCTGCCGAAGATTTCCCTTATCGAACCGACAAGAATCATAACCACCGATGCACCTATGCTGACCGATGCTGCATCAAAAAACGCAAGCTTTACGGTGTTTTTAACCGCAAACTGCTCACAATGAACAGCCGTTACGGAATTAATTGCAACAAGAGGAATATATATTTTCATGCCGAGGCTTATATTGATAAGGGTGTTTGTTTCCATATACCACAGCACGGGGCAAATAAGCGCAAGTCCTATAACAAGATAAAGGGGAACTCGCACCCATCTGGGAATTTTCTTGAAAAGCGCACTTGCAATAACGCAGGTTACAATAAGAACAATGCAAAGAGCCGCCGAAAGTGCCACGGAACCCGCAAGAGTTGTTGATGCGGCAACCACTGGGCAGAGTCCTACAAGCTGAATAAGCACGGGATTGAAAATCAGTGCACCCTTTATAAGCATATCCTTGAAGGATATATTTTTATTCATTTTTCAGCCGCCTCCTTTCTCTTGAAGGAAACGGAAGGCAAAGCCTTGAAGGCGGAATCAAGCACAGGACGCAAGCCGTTTGCAAGAAGAATTGCAAAGCACACGGTTTCCTCAAAAACTCCCGCGCCTCGCATAGCCATGCAGAGTATACCGCAGACCGCGCCGTAAATCACTCTGTTTATTCCGCTGTGCGGCAGGGTTGCGTGGTCGGTCAGAAGAAATACTCCCGCAAACATAAGTGAGCCTGCGGAAAGCTCAAGAACAATGCTTGTAATTGCAGAGGCATTTATTCTCGGAAAAGCCACGGCATACACGGCGCAAGCCGCAACAAAACCGAGAGTGGCAAGCAGAGCCTTCCTTCTTCTTACAAAAAGATATACACAACAAGCAAGCATGAGTATACCGCAGCCCGTACCCATCGGACCTGCAACATTGCCCGCAATAATATCAAAAACATTGGCAGCGCTGATATGAACAGACTTGCCCTTCATAAGCATACTTCCGAGAGATTCCGCACCGAAAAGCTTCCCTTCGGAATTTGCTCCGTAATCAAAAACCGTATCCTTAAAGCATACACTTATAAATGCAAAAGCCGCAGCAGCAGGCACAAACGGTGCATGAAGCGCACCGCCAAAGGGAATTTTGACTGCAAGAACAGCAAACGCAGCTGCCGTTGCGGGCACATAAAGCGGTATACCCGCAGGAAGCATAAGTGCAATTGCAATACCGATAAAAATATTGCTGAAATCACGCAGATGAAATGATTTTCCGAGAATTGCTTTTGCTCCGAAATCGCAGGCAAGCGCAGTTATTATGCTTACTGCAGCAACGGATAAAAACTGCGCACCGTGATACCATGCTGCAACAAAGCACGGAGCGGCAAGCATGACAAGATAATCACCGAAAATCCGGGAGCTTTTTACCGTATTCTGTTTTGCGGCATTGTTAGCCAAGGCTGTCACCTCTGAAATTCCATTATTTATTCATTGCATACCGCCACGGAAAAACATATTATTATAGTAAACGATTTTTGCAAGGAGGCGGCAATATGAAAATTAATTCCCCTGCCGAGGATAAGATAATAGTTGACTTAAGCGAGCAGGATTTGCTCGGTTTGAATATTACATATGAGGAAATGGATTATTCCACGATAGAAACACGCAGAGTTATCTGGACCGTACTTGACGAAGCAGGCAAAGCATTGGGCAGAGAGCTTGACCCGTCACGCAGAATGATAATCGAAGCATCCCCTAAACGTGACGGCGGCTGCACCCTGAGCTTTACCATGCTTGACGGCAGAAAATCCGTTGGTATTCAAAAACAGTTCCTGAAAAAACAGGAGAAAAACATTATCTGCGAGTTTGAAAATGCCGATATGCTCATGAGAGCGGCGGAATGCCTTGAAGAGCTTAAGCTTCATATGCAGAGCAGCCTTTATGAGCTTGGCGGAAAATACCGTCTGCTTTTAAGCGGAAATGAGGATATTCCGAAAATCAGACAAAGCTGCTCCGAATTCGGAACCTCGGAAAGCTGCTCCGAGCTTGTCTGCTGTTTCACAAAGGAGCATTGGAAGGAGCTTGTTTCCGAAAATGCCATCGGTAAAATTCTCAACCGATAAAAGCATTTTGTGCAAGACTTCTCAAATTTTCAATAGCCTTTGATGCATCATCGGCGCCGAAAACGGCACTGCCGGCTACAAAAACATTTGCACCTGCTGCGGCGGCTGTTTCAACGGTTTTTTCGTTGATACCGCCATCAACCTGAATATCCGTTGAAAGACCTCTGCGTTTGATTTCGGCACGCAGGGTCTTTATTTTATCCATTGTTTCGGGCATAAATGACTGACCGCCGAAGCCCGGCTCAACTGTCATAACCAAAACCATATCAAGCTTATCAAGATAAGGGAAAACCACCTCGGCGGGTGTTTTCGGCTTGATGCTTATTCCTGCCTTGCAGCCGCAGGCGATAATCTTATCAACCGTTTCTTCTGCAGGCGATGAGCTTTCGATATGGAAAACAATCATATCCGCACCTGATTTTTTGAAATCCTCAATATAATCAAGCGGTGTATCTATCATAAGATGAACATCAAAAACAAGATTTGTTTTGTTTCTTATGCTCTTGATAACTGGCGCACCAAAGGTAATATTCGGCACAAATCTGCCGTCCATAACATCAAGATGAAGGTAATCCGCACCGCACTCCTCCATTCTCTTTGCTTCTGCGCCGAGAGATGAGAAGTCGCTTGCAAGCACCGACGGAGAAATTTTAATCATGGGATATTCCCCCTTTTTTAATCACCTAATTTAATTGATATATTATAACAGTTTTTATTATTAAGGTCAATGATATAAATATTAATTTATTTTAAAATATAACAACCCGCCGAAAAAAATCAGCGGGTTGTTTCGTTTTACATCATTTTATTGATGATTCTGTCAACACCTTTTTCCTCAACGGTAAAGGCTGCGATATAGCTTGTAATCTCCTGTTCGGAGGTGTCGGAATAAAGGTCACTTATGCATGAGGTACGGTAATTTACATATATCTCTTCGCCCTTATCCTGAAGACTTTCCTTCACTACGGCAAAAACACACTCGTCATATTCCAGAATCTGAACCGTGCCTTTATCCTGAGCATAAACCTTTTCAAAAAAGCCCGCAGGATATCCGTCGGAATATTTTTTCAGAATAATCGAATCGGAAAGTGTGTAACCCGCTGCGGTTACGGCTTCGGAAAACTTTTCCGTATCAACGGCAACCTTCTGCTCCATTGCCTTAAAAGCTTCAATAACCGCATTCTTTTCCGCCTGCGGCATTACCGAGCCGTCAGGAGCGGTAAAATAAGCACATACCGTACGGAAGCTTACATAATTGGAATAGAAATAATCCTTAAGTTCTTTTTCCGCCGCCGCATTTTCAATTCCTCTGTCATAAGTAGCCGTAAAAATAGCATCTCTGTATGCATCGGAGGTCATAATTTTGGTAAGAGTCTGCTTTGAAACACCTATTTCGTTATAGTGATTTTCAAAACGTGTCCAAAAATGATTGACATTGTCTGAAATCCCCACCTTATCAGCGGCGGAAAGGGTAAGCCCCTTGTCACGAAAACTTGTATTTGCGGCAATATACTTCTTGCATTCGTCAATCGCAGTCTGCTTAACAAGCTTCTTTTCGGGGTTCTCCGCAAGACCGTAATCCGCAGGCCGCTGAATAACCTTGTCAAGATAATAGGTAAAAACCTCGCTGTCAATCTTCGTTCCGGAAATTATAAGCACCGTCTTTTTGTCCGAGGCACAGGAAGCCAATGACAATAAAATCATAACGGCAAGAATCACCGAAAATAATTTTTTCATAACATACACCCATTTCTTTGATATGACGCAATTATATCATAAAAATTGCCCTTTATCAATGAAATGCAAAAAATACATCAAAAAAATTTAAAAAATGTCTTTATTCCTTTGAAATAATGTTGTATAATCATATTGTATCAAAATAATCTACGGGGTGAAAACAATGGAAAAAATCAAAATTAAAATTGCCAACGAAGAATATAACATCATGACCGACGATAACCTTGATTATGTTGCACAGCTTGGTGACGAGCTTGACAAAAAGCTCACCGCCATTATTACCAACAATTCAAGAATTTCCGTAACTCAGGCTGCAATTCTCTCTGCTCTCGAGTATGCCGATGCTGCAAAAAAGTGCGAAATCACGGCAGAAAACCTCAGAAACCAGATTCAGGATTACCTTGAAGAATCCGCAAGAGCAAGAACCGACGTTGAAATCATGAAAAGAGAAAACGAAAGACTCATGAAGGAAATCGCTTCTCTTAAGGCTGCTAAATAAAATGGCGGCTGAAATTCTTGCACCTGCAGGCTCGTTTGATGCCCTGACCGCCGCAGTAAGATGCGGTGCAAACGCGGTTTATCTCGGCATTAAATCTCTCAATGCCCGCAGAAACGCAGCCAATTTCTCCGATGAAGAACTTAAAAAGGCTGCAGAATACTGCCACGAAAGAAATGTTAAGGTGTATCTTACTCTTAACACTCTCATGAGCGATAACGAAAAAGAAATTGCATATAAAGCAATCGAGTGCGCCTGCAATGCTTCTGTAGACGCACTTATTTTGCAGGATATCGGACTTGCTTCAATGGTGAGGCAGGTCGCTCCCGATATGCCCCTGCACGCATCAACGCAAATGTCCGTGCAGAGCATTGAAGGCATCAGAATGCTTGAAAAGCTCGGTTTTTCGAGAGCTGTTCTGCCCCGTGAGCTTTCCGAAAAAGAAATAAAATCAATCTCTTCACAGACCGATATGGAGCTTGAATGCTTCGTTCACGGTGCGCTGTGTATGTGCGTTTCAGGTCAGTGCCTCATGAGTGCGATGCTTGGCGGAAGAAGCGGCAACAGAGGTCTTTGCGCCCAGCCGTGCAGGCTTCCCTTCGGTATAAACGGCAAGGGCGGCAGCAATCTGAGCCTTAAAGATTTGTCGCTTGTCAATGAGCTTTCAAGGCTTGAAAAAGCCGGAGTCTGTTCCTTCAAAATCGAAGGAAGAATGAAGCGCCCCGAATATGTTGCGGCAGCGGTAACCGCCTGCAAAAACAGCATTAATAAAACTCCCGATGAAGAGCTGAACCGTTCGCTTCATGCGGTCTTTTCCCGCTCGGGCTTTACAAAAGGCTATTTTGAAGAAAAACTCGGCAAGGAAATGTTCGGAACAAGGCGAAAAGAAGATGTTGAAAATGCAGCTCCCGTGCTTTCCGGTCTGCAAAGACTCTACGACAATGAAAATCCTCTTATCCCTGTTGATTTTTCGCTTGTTTTCAGGTCCGGTGAACCTGCAAGACTTACCGTTTCCGCACTCGGGAAATCGGCAGAGGCAGTCTGTGAAAAAGCACCCGAAAAGGCGATAAACAAGCCTCTGAGCCGTGAGGATTTGAGCGACAGACTCTCAAAATGCGGCGGCACACAGTTTTATGCAAAAAACATTGACATAGATTTTGAGAACGGTCTTATCATTTCCGCAGGCACTCTCAATGCCCTTCGCAGAGATGCACTTTCAGCACTCTCAAACGCACTTTCAAGAAGGAAAAATATTTCTGCAAACGAATATAAGCAGAGCTTTTCTCGCCATAAAGCGCAGTCATTTTTGCTTCACGCAAGATTTTTCAATGAGGAACAAATTCCCGAGGATTTAAGCGGAATTTCAAGGATGATTATTCCCGTCGAAGCCTCTCCGACAACGGTGAAATCCCTTATTTCTCAAGGGGTTGAGGTTGCAGTCGAAATTCCCGCCGCTGTTTTCGGAAATTCCGAAAAATATATTGAGAAGCTCATCAAATTAAAAGAAAACGGTCTTTCGCTTGCATGGACAACCACACTTGACGGAGTGGGTATCGCCGAAAAGGCAGGGCTTGATTTCTGCTCAGGCTTCGGCATGAACATATATAATAGTATATCGTTAAGTGAAATCAAATCGCTTGGAGGTAAGGACTGTCTCGTTTCATGTGAAGCACAGATGAACGATATTTCCCGTCTCGGCGGCGACATTCCGAGAGGAATCATGATTTACGGCAGAATCCCACTGATGATGACCCGCAACTGTCCGATAAAAAATAAAATTACTTGTGCAGAATGTCAGCAAAAGAGTTTTCTCGTCGACCGCATGGGGATTAAATTTCCCGTCATCTGCAAAAACGGAGCAAGCTTCATTCTCAATTCCCGCCCGTTATGGATTGCCGATAAGAAAAACGAGATGAAATGCCTCGATTACGGTTTGATTTATTTCACAAACGAAAGCAAGGATGAGTGCCGAAAAATCATTTCCGAGGTAAAAACAGGTGCAAATCCCCCCGAAGAATTTACAAGAGGTATGTACTTTAAAGGAGTTTTATAAAAAATATAACAATATATATGTCGATTACGGCAAAATTTTCGCTCGAAGCACAATATATATCAAACGCATATATATCAACGGATTACAACGTAAAATTTTTCAAAAAAAGTTCTTGACTGCAGTTGACGATTGTGTTATTATAGTCGTACCTCTGCAAGAGGGTTCTTTTTTTGTGCCCGAAAACAAAATGTTACGCAGAGGGAGGCCTGGCTCTGTTTCAGGTTGCCTGATAGACCCGATTTTCAGGGCTAAATATTCCAAAAATGGAGGTGCCGCACATGGCTGCTAACGGTAAAAGAGTAAAAATTACACTTTCTTGCACCGAATGCAAACAGCGCAATTACAACACAATGAAAAACAAGCAGAACACACCCGACAGGCTGGAGATGAACAAGTACTGCCGTTTTTGCAGGAAGCATACTCTCCACAAAGAAACCAAATAATTAAGCGGGAGGATTTAACCTATGGCTAAAAAGGAAGTTTCCCAAGCAGCAGAAAAGGTTGCCGCCGCTGAAAAGCAGAAGGAAAAAAAACCTGCTAATCCCAATGGTAATATCTTCGTAAGAGCCGGCAAGGCAATCAAAAAGTTCTGCAAGGACATCAAAGGCGAAACAAAGAAGATTGTTTGGCCCGATGCAAAGACCGTCTTGAAGTCAACCGCAGTTGTTCTCGTAGTGGTTCTCGTTTGTGCAATCGCAATTTTTGCAATTGACCAGCTTCTCGCTCTTCTCCTTTCACTCCTCGAAAGAGCTGCTGAATCGGTTGGCAAAGCTGACGCATCAAACGTTGCTGAGGTTGCAACAACAGTTGCAAATGCAGTTGCCGACCACGGTGACCATACTCACGTTGCAGGAATGATTAACAGCATTCGCTGAGACAGGAGGTTTCCGAATGTCTATCGACACAAGATGGTATGTAGTTCATACCTATTCGGGTTATGAAAACAAGGTTGCGACCAATATTGAAAAGATGGTCGAAAACCGCAGAATGCAGGATCAGATTTTAGAGGTCAAAATCCCGACCGAAACCGTAACGGATGTTGAGAAAAAGAAAGAGGTTGAGCGCAAGCTTTTCCCCGGATATGTTCTCGTCAAGGTTGCAGTTTCACCCGATAAGGACAACCGTCCCGCTATGAGCGATGAAACATGGCTCCTTATCCGTAACACAAGAGGTGTTACAGGGTTTGTAGGTCCTGAAAACAAGGCAATACCTCTTACCGATGAAGAAGTTATCAGGCTCGGAGTCGAGAAGAGAAGTGTTGAAGTTTCTTATAATGTTGGCGATACCGTCAATATCATTGATGAAATTTTCGACGGCTTCAGCGGTGTTGTTGAGGAAATCGACGTTGATAATAACCTTGTTAAGGTTACGGTTTCCGCTCTCTTTGGCAAACAGACAACTGTCGAGCTTGAGCTTGACCAGGTTGAGCTTGCCGAATAATCACGGTAATTTGAGGGTTTATCCCTTTCAAATTTAGCGCTTTTTGCGCAGTCCCGCTAATTTGCGTGGGCTTCGTGGGAGGAGCCAAAGGCTCCGCAATTTACCACAATTTATGGAGGTTTTAATTATGGCACAGAAAGTAGTTGGCTTAATTAAGTTGCAGATTCCCGCAGGTAAGGCAACACCCGCTCCCCCTGTAGGTCCTGCTCTCGGTCAGCACGGCGTTAACATTATGGCTTTCACAAAGGAATTCAATGAGCGCACAAAGAACGACATGGGTCTTATCATCCCTGTTGTTATCACTGTTTACGCTGACCGTACATTCAGCTTCATCACAAAGACCCCGCCCGCAGCAGTCCTCATTAAGAAGGCTTGCGGTATCGAAAGCGGTTCGGGCGTTCCCAACAAGACCAAGGTTGCAACAATCTCTCAGGAACAGATTCGCAAGATTGCCGAGCAGAAGATGCCCGACCTCAATGCTGCTTCCGTTGAAACAGCTATGAGCATGATCGCCGGTACAGCTCGTTCAATGGGTGTTACCGTAACTGACTGATTTGCAAACTGTGGGAGGAAAAATCCGATTAACCACATCTTTGGGAGGAATTAATTAACATGAAACACGGAAAGAAATATAATGAGAGTGCAAAGCTCGTTGAAAGAGCAACACTCTATGATACCGACGCTGCACTTGAGCTTGCTGTTAAGACTGCAAGTGCAAAGTTCGATGAAACAGTTGAAGTACACGTTCGTCTTGGTGTTGACTCTCGTCATGCTGACCAGCAGGTTCGCGGCGCTGTAGTTCTCCCCAACGGAACAGGTCGTACCGTAAGAGTAGCAGTTTTTGCTAAGGGTGCAGATGCTGACGCAGCAGCTGCAGCAGGTGCAGAAGTAGTAGGCGCAGAAGACCTTGTTGCAAGAATCCAGGGCGAAGGCTTCATGGATTTCGACGTATGCATCGCAACACCCAACATGATGGGTCTTGTTGGTCGTCTCGGTAAGGTTCTCGGTCCCCGCGGTCTTATGCCCAGCCCCAAGGCAGGCACAGTTACACCTGATGTAGCTAAGGCTGTTACAGAAGCTAAGGCAGGTAAGATTGAATACCGTCTTGACAAAACAAACATCATCCACTGCCCCATCGGCAAGGTTTCCTTCGGTGCTGAAAAGCTCGTTGAGAACTTCAACACTCTCCTCGATGCTATCATCAAGGCTAAGCCCGCTGCATCAAAGGGTCAGTATATCCGTTCCTGCGTTCTTGCAACCACAATGGGCCCCGGAATCAAGGTTAACCCCAACAAGGTTGGTACCGCAGCAACAGAAGCATAAAAAAATGCTTGACAAGCGCAATTTATTGTGCTATTATATTTGAGCTGTTCTTTTTAAGACAGCAGGTGCTTTTCGCATAAAGGTTTTATACCGCCTGCCGAGAGAGGATGCATACAAGGCTTTATAGCTTAATTATGTATGTTCATGCCCTTTCTGCAGAAGCGGAAAGGGCTTTAAATTTTGTAATAAACCTACGGAGGTGAAAATACATGCCCAGCGCAAAGGTTTTGGAACAGAAAAAGCAAATCGTTGCTGACCTCACCGAGCAGATTCAGAATTCAGTAGCAGGTGTTATCGTTGACTATAAGGGTATCAACGTTGCTGACGACACAAAGCTTCGTAAAGAGCTTCGTGAAGCAGGCATCAAGTATTCAGTAGTTAAGAACACACTTCTCGGACTCGCTGCAAAGAACGTTGGTCTTGACGATCTCTGTGATGTTCTCGAAGGCACAACAGCTATCGCTATCAGCCCCGATGACCACACAGCAGCAGCAAGAATCCTTTCAAAGTTTGCTGATACACACAAGAACTTCTCCGTAAAGAGCGGTTATCTTGACGGTAAGGTTGTTGACACAGCAACTATCGACTCGCTTGCAAAGCTTCCCACAAGAGATATCCTTCTTGCTACAGTTTGCAACGCATTCAACGCACCCATCGCATCCTTCGCACGTGCTATTCAGGCTATTGTTGATAAGAGCGGTGAAGCTCCCGCAGCAGCTGAAGAAGCACCCGCAGAAGCATAATTTTAATTAACTAAAAAATTCTATTTATTGGAGGAAAATAAAATGGCATCAGAAAAGATTGCAGCAATGATTGAAACAATCAAAGAACTTACAGTACTTGAACTCTCAGAGCTCGTTCACGCAGTTGAAGAAGAATTTGGCGTATCAGCAGCAGCAGCAGTTGCAGTAGCAGCTCCCGCAGAAGCAGCTGCAGCAGCAGAGGAGAAGACAGAATTTGACGTTATCCTTGCTGAAGTTGGCGCAGAAAAGATTAAGGTTATCAAGGTTGTTCGTGAGCTCACAGGTCTTGGTCTTGCAGAAGCTAAGGCTGCTGTTGACAGCGCTCCCAAGGCTCTCAAGGAAGGCGTTTCCAAGGAAGATGCTGAAGCTGCTAAGGCTAAGCTTGAAGAAGTTGGCGCAAAGGTTGAAATTAAATAATTTAGTTTTGACTTACATGACCGCTGTGCAGAAATGCACGGCGGTTTTTTTATTTGCTGTTACGGAAATGCAAAATGTTCTCACCCTGCTTCGGGCTGCAAAAAATCTTATCAATAGAAAATCTCTCTTGTTAGGAGAATTTATTTCAATAAACGAGTTATTGTTTCTTTGATTAAAAACAGTTATTATTAGGGTGTAAACAGCGCTGTTAATATTTTAAAAGGATGGTTTATATGACAGTTTATTTCGGAGAAAACCTTAAAAAGCTTCGCAAATCCAAAAACCTCACTCAGGAATCTCTTGCTGATTTCCTTGGTATGTCATTTCAGGCAATCAGTAAATGGGAGAGGAGTGAAACCTATCCCGACATTACCATGCTTCCGTCAATCGCTTCCTTCTTCGGTGTTACCGTCGACAGCCTTCTTGGCACTGATATGATTGATAAAGAAAACAAAATCAAAGAATACGGTGAAAAATATTCACGTCTGTGGAACGAAGGAAAAATAGCTGAAGTAAGAGATATGCTCAAGACGGCAATATGTGAATTTCCGGGTAATTATGACCTTCTTGCAAAATATTTTAATGCACTTATTCAGGCAGAGCATGATGATGAATATAAGCTTTCAATTAAGAACGAGGTATATAGAGTCTATGACATGATACAAAATCATTGCTCAACAGACAGTATCAGAATATGGACAAAAAAACTCATGTGCATTTATCTGCGTGATCTCAGCCTTATCAAAAACAGCGGCATTGACATCTCCGAAGCAGAAAAAATTCTCTCTGAAATGCCTCTTATGCAGAACTCAAGAGATTACGAAGCCATGTATATGTATCCCCACGACGATGAGAAGCGTGCGGCAGCATGTGCAAACGGCATGGTTGAAATGCTCCGTCTTTTCGGTGAAATCATGAACAGACGTCACAAGAATTTTCTTGACGCAGACAACGATATTGCCGAGGCTTACATCAATCTTGTTGAGGCGGTCATGCCTGACGGCGACTACGGCAAAAGCCACTATCTCATGGTTATTCATCACCAGAGAATCGGTGTAAGAAAATATATTGCAGGCGACGAAAAAGCCGCTCTTTGTCACTTTGAAAGAGCTGTTGAACTTGCCAAAAAATACGACGAAATGCCCGATGTCATTATTCACACCTCCCCTGCTGTCAAAGGTGTTGTGTTCGACAAATCCAAAGCATACCGCTTCTGGGAAGACTCATTCTGTGAAGATGTTAAGGAGGGTCTGATAAACAGACCTGAGCTTTCAGATGAATTTAAAAACAGCGAAGAATTTAAAAAAATGCTCAATATTTAACAGCAAAAACGGGCTACGTCTGCAGCCCGTTTTCTTATGAATTATTTTGATTTCTTTCTGTCCATACCCCAAAGATGAATTATTCCCTCATCATTGAGTGCTTTGACAAGCACAAAGGTTATGGGCAAAATAAATATTCCGAGGAATCCGAAAAGCTGAACACCGAGATACATTCCGAAGAGGGTAATTACGGGATGCATTCCCACGTTCATTGCAACCAGTCTGGGTTCAAGCACCTGACGGATAACTGTTATCACCACATACATAATAATAAGTCCTATTGCCAGACCGATGTTACCCGTGAACAGATTGAAAACCGCCCACGGAATAAGAATCGTACCCGTACCGAGAACGGGAAGAATATCAACAATCGCCGTGATTATTGAAAGAACAAGGATATATCCGCCGCTGTAAACACCGATAAGCTTAAGTATATTCAAGCCTATCGAAACCTCACAGAAGGTTATAAAAATCAAAGTTGCATATGACTTAAGCATCTTGCCGAGTATTCCGCCGAGCAATCTTCTTGTTTTGACTATTGCAACCTCATGCTCACGGGAAATGTTCTCACGGATAAGATTTGTAAACTTATCGTAGTCACAAGTTATAAAGAAACAGGCTATAATACTCATGAAGACCGCTGCAAAAATTCCGGGAATCTGCTTGGCGGTTGAAAGCAGTCCGCCAAGAGGTGTTGCAAGCAAGGATAAATCAAAACCGGTATCTGTCGGCTGCGGAAGATTTGAAACCTCCTCCTGAGAAGCAAGCAGAAGTCTGTCAACAATACCCGTAACCGAATCAGTAACGGTTTTTTCGAGCGAATCGGGCAAAACAGTTATTCTTGCAAGAATCCAGCTCTCTGCGGAACGGATTAAATTCGGCAAATCGGAAATCTTAGACATAATATACTCGCCGAAGCCCTTAAACTCTACAAATAGCCTGTAGCCAACAAGCACAACAGCCGAAATAATAACAGCAATTATCAGCAAAACGGCAATCGCCCCAAGAATATTCTTTTTAATTTTTGTTTTTGCGGAAATAATTCTGAGCGGTTTCTGCAAAAGTATCGCAACGGCAAAGGCAACAATAAACGGCGCCACAAGTCCGAATGCATACTTCATGAAAAGATAGAAAAGAGCAACAATAACGGAATAATAGGCAATATTTATCAGAGTTGCCTTTCTTCTTTCGGTAATTTCCATTTATATTCCCCCTATCAAAACGGAATTACATTGTTATTTTACACCATTTTTCACCAAAAGGCAATTATTGTTATAAAAAAGACATAAAAATTTAATAAAAGTTAAAAATATCTCTTTATTATTTTGAAAAAGTGTGTTAAAATCTTTTTAATTAGTTATTTTTTAAAGGAGCGATTCGGATGTATGTTGCCATAATGGGTTACGGCGTGGTCGGCTCGGGTGTTGCAACCCTTCTTAATAAAAACCACGAACACATCGTTAAAAAGAGTCTGCAGAGTGATATGCAGCTCAAATATATTCTTGACCGCCGTACATTTCCCGGTGACCCTTATGAACATCTTCTCATCTCCGATTTCTCAAAAATCGTTGAGGATGACGAGGTAAAGATAGTTGTTGAAACCATGGGCGGACTCCACCCCGCTTATGAATATGTTCTTGCAAGCCTCAAGGCAGGCAAAAACGTTGTAACCTCAAACAAAGAGCTTGTTGCAGCTAAGGGCTGTGAGCTTCTTAAGGTTGCAGATGAAAATAATGTAAACTTCCTGTTTGAAGCAAGTGTTGGCGGCGGTATTCCCATCATCAGACCCATCAGCCAGTGCCTTGCCGCAAACGATATTGATGAAATTGCAGGTATTCTCAACGGCACCACCAATTTCATTCTTACAAAGATGATAAGCGACGGAATGACCTTTGATGAGGCACTCCTTCTTGCCCAGAAAAACGGTTATGCGGAACGTGACCCCTCCGCAGATGTTGACGGTCACGATGCTTGCAGAAAAATCTGCATTCTTGCCGCTCTCTGCTTCGGCAAGCACGTTTATCCCGAATCGGTTTATACAGAAGGCATCCGCAAGATTGACCTTGCAGACGTTGACTATGCCCGCTCATGGGGCGGTGTAATCAAGCTTATTGCAAGAGCAAAGATGCTTGAAAGCGGCAAGGTTTCGGTTATGGTATCCCCTGCTTTTGTTCAGAATCACAGCCAGCTTGCTACCGTTGACGATGTATTCAATGCAATCCTTGTAAGAGGCGATGCCATAGGCGACGTTGTATTTTACGGCAAGGGTGCAGGCAAGATGCCCACAGCCAGTGCGGTTGTCGCCGACGTAATCGACTGTGCAAGACATATGCAGCGCAAAAAGTTCTTCGGCTGGGCTGACAGCGAGGAAGGCTATGTTGCCGACTTTGAGGAAAGCGCATCCGCCTTCTATATCAGAGCAACAACAGA
Source organism: Acutalibacteraceae bacterium (assembly GCA_045544115.1). Taxonomy (GTDB): domain Bacteria; phylum Bacillota; class Clostridia; order Oscillospirales; family Acutalibacteraceae; genus CAG-177. Next base: position 60,459 of record JAZPYI010000045.1, read on the forward strand.
AAATGCAGCTGCGGCACTCGCTCAGGTAAATTCTCTTTTCGGCACAGTAAAGATGCTCGCAAGAGAAAATGCTCCCGACGGCGAATTTGCTTTTGTTACCGATATCCTTTCCGAAAAGGAAATGTCGGAAAAGCTTGCACTTGTTAAAGAATCAAAAATCGAATCTGTTATACGCATAACAGATTATTAATCCCTGTTTGGAGGTAGACACTATGGGCTTAATTGTTCAGAAATTCGGCGGCAGCTCCGTTGCCAATGCCGAAAGAGTAATGAATGTTGCAAGAATCGTTACCGATACTTACAAGGAAGGTAATGACGTTGTTGTAGTTGTTTCTGCTCAGGGCGATACAACCGACGACCTTATTGCAAAGGCTAACGAAATCAATCCCAAGGCTTCAAAGAGAGAGATGGATATGCTCCTTGCCTCGGGTGAACAGATTTCAATTTCACTTCTCGCCATGGCTATCGAAAGCCTCGGCTTCCCCGTTTGCTCGCTTCTCGGCTGGCAGGCAGGCTTCTCAACAAATTCCGTTTATGGCTCGGCAAGAATCAAAAAGGTTAAGGCTGACCGTATCAAGATGGAAATTGCAAAGAAGAATATAGTAATTGTTGCAGGCTTCCAGGGTCTTAACAAATACGACGACATAACAACTCTCGGCAGAGGCGGTTCGGACACAAGCGCAGTTGCAATTGCAGCCGCAATGCACGCAGACCGCTGCCAGATATTCACCGACGTTGAGGGTGTTTACACCGCAGACCCCAGAAAAATCAAGGGCGCAATCAAGCTTAATGAAATCACTTATGATGAAATGCTTGAGCTTGCAACTCTCGGCGCACAGGTTCTCAACAACCGTTCGGTTGAAATGGCTAAGAAATATAATGTTAAGCTTGAGGTGCTTTCAAGCCTTGTAAGAGCACCCGGTACAATTGTCAAGGAGGTAGCAGACATGGAAAAAATGCTCGTAAGAGGTGTAACAAAGGATACGGACGTTGCCCGTGTATCAATCATCGGTGTTCCCAACGTTCCCGGTATCGCATATAAAATTTTCGGCAAGCTCGCTGCAAAGGATGTTAACGTTGACATCATCCTTCAGTCGGTAGGCAGAGGCGACACAAAGGATATCGCTTTCACAACCGCAAAGGCAAAGCTTGACGATACAGTTGAAACTCTCAAGTCACTCGACCTTCTTGAAGGTCTTGAAATCATCTGCGACACAGATGTTGCAAAGGTTTCCGTTGTAGGCGCAGGCATGGAATCACATCCCGGTATCGCTGCAAAGATGTTTGAAGCACTCTTTGAGTCCGATGTTAACATTCAGATGATTGCAACAAGTGAAATCAAGATTTCCGTTCTCATTGACGTTAAGGATGCAGACAAAGCTGTTGAAGCAGTTCACAACGCATTCATTCCCGTTATTAACGAATAATAAATATGGCTTGCAGAGGAATTAACCTTTGCAAGCCATTTTATTATTAAAAGAAATTCCTTCTCCAATGGAACAGATATTGCTGTGCGATACCCCTTGCACCGTTTGTGCATTCGGGGAGTCCGTCGGGATAAAGCTCGCTCATAATGCGTTTCACCCACACATCAACGGGGAATGCGTCAATCTTTCCGAAGCCGTAGAGAAGTGAGCATTGCGCAACCTTCTCGCCAACCCCCTTGATTTTTATCAGCTCATCCCTGCCCTCATCAATGGTGAGGGCATAAATTTTTTCAATGTCGATTTCGCCGTTTGCAACCTTTTCGGCGGCATCAATTATATATTTTGCTCTGAAGCCCGCTCTTATCGGTGCAAGCGCTTCAACACCCGCCTCAGCAATTTTTGCGGCGGAGGGGAAGGAATAGTCATCATCACCCAAAGGCTCACCCAGAAGTCGGCAAAGGCGGTCTATGATACCTTTTATTCGGGGAATATTGTTGTTCTGCGAAATGATGAACGAACATATTGCCTCCCACGGCTCCTGACGCAGAAGCCTTATTCCGTAGCAGGTATCAACTGCCTCAGCAAGACATTTATCTGCCATAAACTTACGGCAAAGTATGCCGTAGTCACGTTCAAGGTCAAAATATGTAATCCAGATGTTTTCAAAATCCTCTTTATTCGTTCCGATAAACTCAATTCCCCGCTCGGTTTTCTTAAGAGTAAGCGGTTTTGAATATGCGACTCCGTGCCATTCATTCTCCCCTGTCTGCACCCAGCGGAATGCCTGACCGCAATCGAGGGTCAAAGCCAAATCAAAACAGTCGGCGGTGAGAATTATTTTGTTTTCTTCAATTGTATATGTATTTTTTACAGCCATTTTGTTTTTCTCCAAACTGTAATATTATGTATTTTTTGCGAAAAATATTGCCATAATTTCATCGACAATTTGCAACATTTTGTAAAGTTTGTACAACCTTTTGTATATTCCAATTTAGAATTAAAAAGTTTTCCACACTCAAATTCGGTGAAAAATAAGGACTTTTTCACTTGGTTATACATCTTTTCCACACAGTTATCCACATTTTTAGTGGAAAAGTCGGTTATACAGATTGTATAACAAGCATTACAAACAGCATGAATATATCACCTTTTCTCTGCCAAAAATAACATAGAACTTCCGCAGTGAAAGGAGAACTCGAGTTGATAAAAGGGGTCAACAGACAGGTTGTTGAAATCACACAGACTCAATGCGAATATTTTGAAAGGGTGCTGTTTTTCATAAAACCCGAATACTCGGCAGTCAGTGAGGGTGATTTAAGAGAAAGGGCGAGTGAAATTGCGCAGAGTGCAGGTATGCCGCCCGCTGCAAGGCTGAGGAAAAGCAGAATACGACTCGCCTTAAGCATGAGTGCCGCTGCCTGCGCAGGAGCATCAATCAGCGGAATTATTTTTTTGCTGACTTCATTTTTTTGAGTAGTGGTCGCAAAAGCTGTTCATAACGCAGCTTTCGCACTTCGGTCTGCCTGAAATACAGGTTTCTCTGCCGTGAAGAACGCAGCGGTGGCAAAAATCGTTGCTTTCTTCAGGCGTAAGAATTTCACGAAGCTGCATTTCAACCTTAAACGGGTCCTTTGTCGAAACAAGACCAAGCAAATTGGAAATTCTTATAAGATGAGTATCGGCAACTACAGCAGGCTGACCGTAAACATCACCCATGATGAGATTGGCGGTTTTTCTGCCGACACCCGGCAAAGAAGTGAGCTTTTCAAGGGTATCGGGAACCTCACCGTCAAACTCCGCTATCATCTTACGGCACATTTCAACGATATCCTTTGCCTTTGCTCTGAAAAATCCGCAGGAATGTATAATTTTCTCAACATCAGATATTTCTGCATTCGCAAAATCTTCAACAGTTTTATATTTTTCAAAAAGAGCAGGTGTAACAAGATTCACTCTGGCATCGGTGCATTGAGCCGAAAGCCTTGTTGCAATAATAAGCTGCAGGGGATTTTCGGCATTGAGCGAACAAATTGAATCGGGATATTTTTCCTTGAGCGCATTAACTGCGAGCAGGGCTTTTTCTTTTTTATTCATAATGTTCTCCATTTAAAATAATATACTCTAATTATATATCAACATCCTTCGTTTTTGAAGATTAAATTTAAAATTAATATGAATTTTTATTTTTACCACATAAAAACAGTTGATTTTAAATCACTTTCATGTTAACATAATAATAACTATAAAATGGGAGGATACCCTTATGAAGAATAAATTTACATCAAGGCTTTGTGTGTTCATGTGCTTTATTCTCATTCTCTCAACATTTGCGGCTTGCAGTGTTAAGCAGGATGAAAACGGCACAACAACAGTGCCTGTAGTACCCAACAATGAGTGGGTGCCCGGAATTGATACATATGTACCTGTTACAATCACAAATGTTGAGCTTGTTGAACTTGTTTCCGAGGCTCTCGGCGATGAAGCAAGCGGCTTTAACGGTGATCTGAATACTCTCACTCCCGAGCAGCTCGAAAAGGTTGAAAACCTCGCTGCAGATAAGGGTTTGGTTGTTGAAAAGGATGAAAACAACAATACCGTTATCAAAAAGGAAGAGGTTCCCGCAACCAACGTTTCACCTGAAGAATATACTCAGATTATGAATCAGGCTTCCGTTAAGGATCCCAACAATGTCAGCCCGAGCGAATATGCTGAGATTTCAAAGGTTGCAGCTTCAAACAATATGGTTGTTGTTACAAAGCCGGGTTCAAGCGAGGTTTCTATCGTAAAGCCCGTAAGCACAACTAAGAGAACCAACGTTCCTGTTGTTACTCAGAAGGTTACAGACGCAGGCAACAAGCCCATAACTCCCGCAACAACCAAAAAGGTTCCCAAAACAACTTCGGTTTATGTTCCCGTAACTCCCGCTTATGTTGCTTCAAAAGGAACAACAAAAATGGCAATCTCCACTCTTTCAACCGATTGGCTCAACACTGCAGGCACAGCCTCAGGCAGTGTTTTCTGGGATAACGAACCCACCGCTGACGGCGGCATCGTAAGTGTAGGCTACACATATGAATTTGTTGACGGCAATACCAAAGATTATACCTCGGGCTACGTTGCAAAATACTCCGATAAGGGCAAGCTTGAGTGGTCACAGGTTATCGGCGGCACCGCACAAAGAGACGGCAATCCCATAAAAGCAAAAACCTCATTTGAAAAGGTTGCTGTTCTCAGCGACGGCAGCATTCTTGTTGTAGGTGAAACAAGAGCAGAAGACATTGCCGCTCCTTCTGAATACAAATGCTCAGGTACCGTTGAAGGTATTGTTGTTAAGCTTAACAGCAAGGGCGATATAGTTTGGACAAAGCTTTACGGCGGCAGCGCAGGCGATATGATTCACTCAATTGCACCCACAGCTGACGGCGGCTTTGTTATCGGCGGTAAATCAGAATCCTCTGACTCTGACCTTAAGAACCTCGGCACGCAGAGAATAAAGGCATTTATCTTCAAGTGCGATGCAAACGGCAACATTCAGTGGCGCCAGGCACTCTCCGGCTCAAAGCACAGCACGGTTGAAGATTTGGCTGTAAATTCCGCAGGTGAAATTTATGCCGATATCGCTTGCTACAGCGGCGACGGTGAATATGCGGACATTGAAGGCACCGCACCTATCAAGAGAACAACAGTTGTTGTAAAGCTCAGCCCCACCGGCAATATTCTCTGGAAGAATGCATATTACGATTCAGGCGTTACAAATCTTTATGCCATGGAGCTTGCTTCTGACGGCGGTGTTGTTATTGCAGGTAACTACTCATTTACAACATCCGGTGCAGACGAAAACTCCACCTTCAAGGGTATGTATAACGGCGGCACCGCAGGTACAATGGACGGCGTAATCATTAAGATTAATGCCAACGGCACAACCGGCTGGATTCGCACAATCGTTGGCTTTAAGAATGATTTCATTACAGACATAACCGCAATACCCGGTGGATATGCAGTTGCGGGCTACACCAATTCAACAAACAGAGATTTCATGGTTACAAATTCAGGCGATTTTGACAGCTTTGTTTATACCTTAAGCACAGGCGGCAGACTCGGAAGCATCTATGCTTTCGGCGGTTCTGCTACGGATAACCCCAGAGGAATCTGCTCAGACGGCGAATCACTTTATGTCTGCGGTTCAACAAACTCAAGCGACGGTCTTTTCTCAAACGGTTCCGTAAAGAGCAACGGAGAGCTTCCCGTTTGCTTCATTGGCCGTTATTCCATAGCTTGAAATATTTGAATGTATATACTAAAAGGCACATCCGATCGGATGTGCCTTCTCTTTTATGTTGCAGATGATGCTGCTGCAGCTGCTGCCATAACGCAGTCTATGGTCAAAACAACGGCAAGTGCTACCGTTTCATCGCGGGGATTGGAAATATCAAGCTCATAGCTGTCGCCCCACGTCATCCATTCCTTTTGTATGGTAACAATCGGCTGTCCTGCGCAGGTTATTTCATAGTCATGCGCCCAGAAGCTGCCTTGTATATCCCAGTCAAGCCCTTCTATTCTGTATCTGGGTCTGAGGAAGGTAAACTCCTTAACAATTTCCGCAACCTGCTCACCGTTGACAAAAACATGATATTTTGGCAGAAAGCTCAGCATCTTCTGCTGAATAAATGCGGTTTCATTTCCGTTAACATCCGTCACATGAAGCTTTTTGCCCCATGAGAAAAGCTCGCCCTCAACATAATATTTATCCTGCCCGTTTTCATCCTTGACGGTGAATTTATCCCTCCAGGAGAAAACCTTTTGCTTGATATAAAGCTTCATATCATCACCCCTTTCTTTAATAATATCATAAAAATTCAGAAAATAACAGAGGCAGTTTCAAAAAAGAAACTGCCTCTTATTACATTATATATTATTTATAGTATTCAACAGCGGATTCAAAGAGCTTAAGGTCAAATTCGCCGGGAACATTCTTGTAAAGACCAGCACCCGTTCTTTCGGAGTGACCCATCTTACCGAGAACTCGTCCGTCAGGTGAAACGATACCTTCAATTGCGAAATCGGAATTGTTGGGGTTAAATGCGATATCGTTTGTTGCATTGCCGTCAAAATCAACATACTGTGTGATAATCTGACCGTTAGCGGCAAGCTTTCTGATAAGAGCCTCATCAGCGATAAATCTGCCCTCGCCGTGTGAAATGGGAACGGTGTAAACCTCGCCCTGCTTTGCCTTTGAAAGCCACGGAGAATTATTGGAAACAAGCTTTGTTCTTACAAGCTTCGACTGGTGTCTGCCGATGGTATTATAAGTAAGTGTCGGGCAAGTTTCGTCGGTGTCGATAATCTTACCGTAGGGAACAAGACCAAGCTTAATAAGAGCCTGGAAGCCGTTGCAGATACCGAGCATAAGACCGTCATGCTTTTCAAGAAGCTCTGTTACAGCCTGCTTGATTTCTGCATTGCGGAAGAATGCTGTGATAAATTTACCTGAACCGTCGGGTTCGTCACCGCCCGAGAAGCCGCCGGGAACAAAGATAATCTGGCTCTCGCCTACCTTCTTTGCAAAATCCTCAACGGACTTTGCGATGCTTGAAGCCGAAAGATTGTTGATAACAAATATTTCTGCTTCTGCGCCTGCTCTTTCAGCATACTTTGCGGAATCAAACTCGCAGTTTGTGCCGGGGAATACGGGAATAAGAACCTTGGGCTTTGCAGTTCTGATTGCAGGCTTTGCAAAGGTTGTTGCCTTATAATCAAAGGTTTCAATCTTCTTTTCGGGCATTGCGATATTGCAGGAATAGATATCCTCAAGCTTATCCTCATAAACGGGAAGAAGCTTTGTGAAATCAACTGTTTCCGAGCCATATGTGATTGCGGTCTTATCGGTTGTATAACCGAGGAGAGTACCGCAGTCGGTATCATCGGTAAGCTCAATGATGAATGAACCGTAAGAATATCCGAAAATATCATCAAGAGCAACGTCCGCAAAGTTAAAGCCGATGCCGTTACCCATAGCCATCTTAAGAACAGCTTCTGCTGCGCCGCCCATAGCGGGAGTATATATTGCTGCAGCCTTGCCTGCTGTTACGAGAGAGTAAACCTCATCATAAACCTTAAGAAGAGATGCTGTTTCGGGAAGGTTATCCGCCGTATATTCGGGCTTGAGGATAACCACCTTATGACCGGCAGCTTTAAATTCGGGAGAAACGATATTTTTTATGTTTTCGGTTGTAACCGCAAAGGAAACAAGAGTGGGAGGAACGTCAATATCCTCAAATGAGCCGCTCATTGAGTCCTTACCGCCGATAGCGGCAATTTTGAGATCCATCTGTGCCTTGAATGCACCGAGGAGCGCTGCAAGGGGCTTGCCCCAGCGCTTGCCGTCCTTCATGGGCTTCTCAAAATATTCCTGGAAGGTGAGATAAACCTCATTGAAATCCGCACCTGCTGCAATAAGCTTTGAAACGGATTCTATAACTGCAAGATATGCACCGTGATAGGGGCTCTTTTCAGTAATAAACGGGTTATAACCCCATGCCATGAGTGAGCAGGTGTCTGTATCCTGCTTCTCAACGGAAATCTTATGTACCATAGCCTGAATGGGGGTAAGCTGATGCTTGCCGCCGAAAGGCATGAGAACGGTATTTGCACCGATAGTTGAGTCAAATCTTTCGGAAAGACCTCTCTTTGAGCAGATATTAAGATCACCTGCAAGAGCAGTATACATATCGGTAAATGAGCCGTCAATCTTCTTTGAGTAGTCCTCAAGCTTTGCGGGGGCAATGTCGATATGCTTTTCAGCACCGTTTGAATTGAGAAATTCACGGCTGATATTTACGATTGCCTTGCCGTTCCAGTTCATAACAAGGTAGGGCTTTTCCTTGACCTCGGCAACAATTGTTGCTTCAAGATTTTCACTTGTTGCAAGCTCAATAAATCTTTCGGCATCCTTTGCTTCAACAACAACCGCCATTCTTTCCTGGCTTTCGGAGATAGCGAGCTCAGTGCCGTCAAGACCCTCGTACTTCTTGGGAACCGCATTGAGATTTATTTCAAGACCGTCTGCAAGCTCACCGATAGCAACGGAAACACCGCCTGCGCCGAAGTCGTTGCAGCGCTTAATGAGCTGTGATGCCTCTTTGTTTCTGAAAAGTCTTTGGAGCTTTCTTTCCTCGGGTGCGTTACCCTTCTGAACCTCTGCTCCGCAGCTTTCAAGCGACTTAAGGTTATGTGATTTTGATGAACCTGTTGCACCGCCGCAGCCGTCACGACCCGTTCTGCCGCCGAGGAGGATAACAACATCGCCGTCCTGCGGGCATTCACGGCGCACATTTTCTTCGGGAGCCGCAGCAATAACCGCACCGATTTCCATTCTCTTGGCAACATATCCGGGATGATAAAGCTCATCAACAATACCTGTTGCAAGACCTATCTGGTTACCGTATGAGCTATAGCCTGCCGCAGCAGTCTGAACAATTTTTCTCTGGGGAAGCTTACCTTCGATTGTTTCGCTCACGGGAACGGTGGGGTCACCCGCACCTGTTACACGCATAGCCGCATAAACATAGCTTCTGCCTGAAAGGGGGTCACGGATAGCGCCGCCTATACAGGTTGCCGCTCCGCCGAACGGCTCAATTTCGGTGGGGTGGTTATGTGTTTCGTTTTTGAAGAGAAGAAGCCATTTCTGGGTTTCACCCTCAACATTAACATCAATCTTTACTGTGCAGGCATTGATTTCTTCACTCTCATCAAGCTTGGGAAGAAGACCCTGCTGCTTAAGATATCTTGCTGCAATAGTGCCGATATCCATAAGATTTACGGGCTTTGTTCTGTTGCAAGCCTTTCTTGCTTCTATATATTCGTCATATGCCTTCTGAAGAAGCTCATCCTCAAACTTAACGGAATCAATGTTAGTAAGGAAGGTTGTGTGACGGCAGTGGTCTGACCAATATGTATCAATCATTCTGATTTCGGTGATGGTAGGATCTCTCTGCTCGCTTATAAAATACTTCTGGCAGAACTTGATATCATCAAGGTCCATTGCAAGGCCGTAATCCGCAACAAATGCCGCAAGACCTGCTTCGTCAAGAGCGATGAAGCCGTCAAGTGTCTTAACTGTTTCGGGAACAACATAGTCCATTACAAGAGTTTCGTATTCTTCAAGTGAAGCTTCTCTTGATTCGACAGGGTTGATAACATACTTTTTAATCTGTGCAAGCTCTTCATCGCTGATGTTACCGTAAAGGCAGTAAACCTTTGCAGTTCTTACAAGAGGTCTTTCGCCCTTTGAGATAATCTGAATGCACTCTGCGCAGGAATTTGCTCTCTGGTCAAACTGACCGGGAAGAAATTCAACTGCAAAAAGTCTGTCGCATTCAAGATTGGGATTCTCGCTGATATCATCAAGCTGAGGCTCGGAAAGAACGGTGCTCTTTGAATAATCAAAAAGCTCCTTTTCAATATTTTCAATATCATAACGGTTGAGAACTCTTACCTTCTCAAGGCTTGCTATACCGAGAAGGGAAACAAGCTCGTTTTTGAGCGAACGGGCTTCGTTATCAAGTCCGCTCTTCTTTTCAACATATGCTCTGTATACCATAATTATAAAACCTCCAAGGCTTTTTTACCGATATCTTTTCTGTAATATGCATTTGCAAAGTTAACGGTCTTAACCGTTTCATATGCCTTTGCGATTGCAGCTTCAAGAGTATCTGCGGTTTCGGTTACACCGAGAACTCTGCCGCCTGCGGTGAGAAGCTTGCCTTCGGAAAGCTTTGCACCTGCAACATATATATTTTTATCAGCAGGCATTGTGATTTCAAAGCCGCTTTCGTATTTCTGCGGATAGCCGTCGGATGCCATAACAACACAGCAAGCGCTCTTTTCGCTGAACTTAACCTGTTCCTCGGTAAGAGTTCCAGCCGCAACACTCTTCATGATTTCAAAAAGGTCGCTTTCAAGAAGAGGAAGAACAACCTGAGTTTCGGGATCGCCGAAACGGCAGTTATACTCGATAACCTTGGGACCGTTCTTGGTTATCATAAGTCCGAAATAAAGGCAGCCCTTGAAAGTTCTTCCCTCGGCATTCATGGCATTAATCGTTGGAAGGAAAATTTCCTTCATGCATCTTTCCGCAACCTCTGCGGTGTAGTAGGGATTGGGAGCAATTGTTCCCATACCGCCGGTATTAAGACCCTCATCGTTATCCTTTGCTCTCTTGTGATCCATTGAAGAAATCATGGGAACAACAATTTTGCCGTCGGTGAAGGAAAGAACGGAAACCTCGGGTCCTTCAAGAAACTCCTCAATAACTATCTGATTGCCGCTTTCGCCGAACTGCTTGTCCTGCATAATGGACTTAACGGCATCTGCCGCCTCTTCACGGGTCATCGCAATGATAACACCCTTGCCGAGCGCAAGACCGTCAGCCTTGATAACGGTGGGAATGGGTGCTGTTTCGATATATGCGAGAGCCTTTTCGGCATCGTCAAACACTTCATATGCAGCTGTGGGAATGCCGTATTTCTTCATAAGGTTTTTCGAGAAAACCTTACTGCCTTCAATGATAGCTGCCTTTGCCTCGGGACCGAAGCAGGGAATGCCGAGCTTTGAAAGCTCATCAACCGCACCGAGAACAAGGGGGTCATCAGGCGCAACAACCGCAAAGCCGATATCGTTGTTTTTGGCAAAATCAACGATTGCGGGAATATCCTTCGCACCGATTGCAACACACTCGGCATCGTTTGCCATGCCGCCGTTTCCGGGAAGTGCATATATTTTTTCGATTTCTTTATTTTCTTTAAGCTTTTTTATGATGGCGTGTTCGCGTCCGCCGCCGCCGACAACAAGAACCTTCATTTTTTTGCCTCCAAAATTTCTTTGCATACCTTTTCCGCAGACTGCGGAAGAATTATCCATTCTGCCTGCTCCATAACTCTCTTCTGAAGTGTTTCGGGAGTGTCACCAGGCTCTGTGTCAACGGCTTTCTGCATAATAATGCGTCCGCCGTCGGGGATTTCATTAACAAAATGAACCGTTGCACCCGTCACCTTTACACCGTAGCCGAGTGCCGCCTCATGCACGCGAAGACCGTAAAAACCTTCACCGCAGAATGACGGAATAAGTGATGGGTGAACATTGATTATTCTGTCTTTATAATGATTTGTGAATCTCTCGGAAAGAATACTCATAAAGCCCGCAAGAACAATAAGGTCAATGCCGTCGCCGTCGAGAAGCTCAATAAGCTTACCCTCGAAATCGGGGGTTTCCTTTTTAAGCACGGTTTCTGTTCTGATTCCTGCCTTTGAGGCTCTTTCGAGTGCATAAGCACCCGCTTTATTGGAAATAACGAGCGTTATTTCACCGCTGCTGATAATTCCTGCCGCCTCGGCATCAATCAGCGCCTGAAGATTTGTTCCGCCGCCCGAAACAAGAACGGCAATGCGAGCTTTTTTCATGTTTTTTCTCCGTTCAAATATTTTAATTCGGAATTGCAGTTATTTGCTCAGCAAATAACTACCTTGTCTTCGCTCTTGATGATTTCGCCGATGATATAAGCATCTTCACCGTTTGCCTTAAGAACTTCCAGAGCCTTTTCAGCATCTTCCTTAGCAACAACAATGCTCATGCCGACACCCATGTTAAAGGTGTTGAACATATCTCTCTCGGGGATGTTGCCTGTCTTTGCAATGAGGTCAAAGATGGGAAGAATCTTAAGAGCGGATTTATCAATCTTTGCACCGAAGCCGTCGGGAATGCTTCTGGGAATATTTTCATAGAAGCCGCCGCCTGTGATATGAGAAACAGCCTTGACCGTTACTTCATCAAAGAGAGCAAGCATGGGCTTAACATAAATCTTGGTGGGAGTGAGGAGAGTTTCGCCGACTGACTTGCCGCCGAGCTCTGCAACGGGAGTTTTGATATCTGCGTTATCAACATCAAATACTTTTCTTACAAGTGAGAAGCCGTTTGAGTGAACACCGCTTGAGGGAAGAGCGATAACAACGTCGCCCTCTGTCATCTTTGTGTTGTCAAGAACCTTATCCTTGTCAACAACACCTACGCAGAAGCCTGCAAGGTCATATTCGTCAACGGGATAGAAGCCGGGCATTTCTGCGGTTTCGCCGCCGATAAGAGCTGCATTTGACTGAACGCAGCCTTCAGCAATACCGCTTACGATTTCGGCAATTCTTTCGGGAACATTCTTGCCGCAAGCAATATAGTCAAGGAAAAGCAGGGGCTTTGCACCGCAGCAGATAATATCGTTTGCACACATTGCAACGCAGTCAATACCTACGGTATCGTGCTTGTCCATGATAAATGCGAGCTTAAGCTTTGTGCCTACACCGTCGGTACCGCTTACGAGAACGGGCTTTGAGATGCCTGTGAGGTCAAGCTCAAAAAGACCGCCGAAGCCGCCGATATCGGACATTGCGCCCGCTGTCAAAGTTCTCTTGATGTGGGTTTTCATAAGTTCTACCGCTTTGTAACCCGCGGTAATATCAACACCTGCTGCTGCGTAGCTTTCGCTGAAGCTTTTTTCCATAATTTATTCCTCCTGTGAAATTCACATATTTTACACAATAATTTTTATCCCTTGCCGTTCCAGCAATAAGTACATATGCAGTCTTCGGGAAGACCGATTGCCTCTATAAGACCGGCAATTGACTGATAGCCGAGAGTAGTGAGCTTAAGCTCCTTGCAAATGATTTCGCGAAGCTTTTTACCTCTTTCGGTTGAAGCATCGCAATACTCATCAATATATTTATCCCCTTCTTCGCCTTCAAGGTCGTGTATAATGCGTCTTGCGATAAGGTCATCATCAGAGGTATTGCGTGAGAAGTTGAGGTATTTGCAGCCGTACATAATCGGCGGGCAGGCAGAACGCATATGCACTTCCTTTGCGCCGTGGCTATAAAGGAAATCAATTGTTTCACGCATCTGAGTTCCTCTTACGATTGAATCGTCAACAAAGAGAAGGCTCTTATTCTGAATCAAATCATGAACGGGAATCATTTTCATTTTCGCAACCTTGTTGCGCTCGCTCTGACTGGTAGGCATAAAGCTTCTGGGCCATGTGGGGGTATACTTGATAAACGGTCTTGCAAAAGGAATGCCGCTCTCGTTTGCATAACCGATTGCATGGGGTGTTCCCGAATCGGGCACACCGCTTACATAATCTATTCCGTCGCAAAGACCCTTTGCCTTATCTTCCCTTGCCATAACGGCACCGTTTTTGGTTCTCATTGCCTCAACACCGACACCCTCGTATCTTGCGGTGGGATAACCGTAATAGCTCCAAAGGAAGGCGCAGATTTTAAGCTTCTTCTGCGGTTCGGCAAGAGTGTGGACTCTGTCGGGATATATCCTTACGATTTCGCCGGGACCGAGTTCCTTTTCAAAAATATAATCAAGCTTTTCAAAAGCAAAGGATTCAAACGAAACACATCTTCCCTCGGTATCCTTGCCGATGAGAATGGGAAGCCTTCCCACCTTATCTCTCGCCGCTATGATGCTTCCGTCTTCAAGAAGAATAAGCACGGAAAGTGAGCCGTCAATCTTCTCCTGAGCAAAGCGGATTCCGTCAACGAAATTGCTCTTTTGGTTAATAAGCGCCGCAACAAGCTCGGTTGAATTGATTTTGCCCGAGGTCATGGTTGTAAAATGACCGCCGCTGAATGAAAGATACTGATTTATAAGCTCATCGGCATTATTTATGCAGCCGATTGTGGTTATTGCATAAACACCGAGATTTGAGCGAATGAGTATTGGCTGCGGGTCGCTGTCGCTTATGCAGCCTATGCAGGCATTGCCGTGCATCTCGTCAACAATTCCCGCAAACTTTGTGCGGAAAGGAGAGTTTTCAATGTTATGTATATCTCTCTGAAAACCTTTTTCCTCATTGACCGCCGCCATACCGCCTCTGCGTGTGCCGAGGTGTGAATGGTAGTCAACTCCGAAAAATACGTCCAGTACAACATCCCTTGTTGATGTTGCGCCGAAAAATCCTCCCATAGATTTTTACCTCCGAAAAAGCGATGGATTATTTATTGAATTTTTCTTCAATCTTTGCATTTGCAGCAAGAACCTTTTCGGTTGCGGCTGCTCTTGCGGCTGCGAGCTTCTGAGCAAGCTCGTCATCCGATACTGCAAGAATCTGTATAGACAACAAAGCGGCATTAACTGCACCGTCTATAGCAACCGTTGCAACAGGAATGCCTGCGGGCATCTGTACGGTTGAAAGAAGTGCGTCCATGCCGTCAAGTGTAGATGATTTTACGGGTATACCGATAACAGGGAGGGTTGTATTGGCTGCAACTGCCCCTGCAAGATGTGCCGCCTTACCTGCGGCTGCAATAATTGCGCCGAAGCCGTTGTTCTTTGCGTTCTGTGCAAAATCCTTGGACTGCTCGGGTGTTCTGTGAGCCGAATAAACGTGAACCTCATAAGGCACACCGTATTCCGCAAGGGTGTTTATTGCTTTTTCAACAACAGGCAAATCGCTGTCGCTTCCCATGATAATTCCGACTTTTTTCATGGTAATCCTCCTTTTACTGATACTATAAGTGATTATACTATATATTAATATATATTTTCAAGAGTTTGTACAGTAAAATTTATATAAATATAATACATTTATTTTGTAATTCTCGCCAAAAGAAAATATCAGCATTGACAAACCTTTTTGATACATGATAAAATGTTTTTTAATCGGTAAAAATTATTTTTCTCGGAGGAAATAAAATGTCTTTGACAGAGCTTTTTATTATAGCCGTCGGTCTTTCGATGGATGCCTTTGCAGTTGCAATTTGCAAGGGTCTGTCCGTTAAAAAAGCAGGAATAAAAGAAATGGCAAAGGCGGGTCTGTGGTTCGGCGGGTTTCAGGCACTCATGCCTGCAATAGGATATTTTCTCGGCTCAACCTTTGAAGAATACATAACCAAAATTGATCACTGGGTTGCATTTATTCTTCTCGGAATAATCGGCGCAAACATGATTAAGGAATCCCTTTCCAAAGAAGAGGAATGCAGCTGCGAAAAATCGGAAAACTCCATGAATATCAAGGAAATGCTTACACTTGCCGTTGCAACGAGCATTGATGCGCTTGCGGTGGGAATAACCTTTGCGCTTCTCCCCGATGTCAACATCGGTGCGGCAGTCGGTTTTATCGGAGTTATTACATTTACACTTTCGGCTGTCGGTATCAAAATAGGCAACATTTTCGGAATCAAATTCAAGTCCAAGGCGGAATTTGCCGGCGGACTTATCCTTATTCTTATGGGACTCAAGATTTTGCTTGAGCATCTGGGTATAATTAATTTTTAGTGAAAAATAAAAACGAAAAGTGAAGAGTTGAGGAAGTGATATTATGCCCCGCAAAGACTCACGCAACACAAAAATGAAGATAGTCAATGCCGCATGGGAGCTGTTTTATGAGAACGGCTATGAAAACACAACCATCGAGGATATCGTTGAACGTTCCGAAACCTCGAAAGGCTCTTTTTATCACCATTTCAGCGGCAAGGATGCCCTCCTTTCAACTCTTTCATATCTTTTCGATGATAAATATGAAATGCTCGAGGGAGATATCGACCTTGACGGCGATGCGTTTCAGACTCTCATTGACCTCAACAAAGAGCTGTTTTTTATGATTGAAAACCGTGTTTCCATTGACCTGCTTGCAAGAATGTATTCAACGCAGCTTATCACCACGGGCGAAAAGCATCTGATGGATAATAACAGAACCTACTTTAAACTCCTGCGCAAAATCATATCAAAGGGTCAGCAAAACGGCATACTCCGTTCGGATGTTTCTACAAACGAAATTCTTAAGGCATATGCGCTTTTTGAAAGAGCTTTGCTCTATGATTGGTGCCTTTGCAACGGCAACTACTCCCTCTGCAATTATTCGCAGACGTTGCTGCCGATGTTCCTTGACGGGTTCAGGGTGAAATAATTTGCTTTTCAGGGGTCGATGCCTTCATCGACCCTTTTTGATTTTTAAGAGTCTTTTTTTATTTGAATTTTTGGTATAATATTTTGTTCTGTTTAAAAGTCTTGATATTTCAGGACTTTTTCTTTTTTATTGTATTTTAGTATGAACTAAATTCTGTAATTCAGTCTGTATTGCATATATGTTAATTTTCTGTTAATATATCGGATACAGTATTTTCCAAGAAAGGATTTTGATAATTATGACACCTCAGATTGCGGCATTT
This sequence comes from Acutalibacteraceae bacterium, assembly GCA_045544115.1. GTDB lineage: Bacteria > Bacillota > Clostridia > Oscillospirales > Acutalibacteraceae > CAG-177. The sequence continues at coordinate 77,104 of JAZPYI010000045.1, forward strand.
ATAGTTTACTTTGCCACGGTTCTCGCAATCGGTCTTGTTTTCTTCTTCAAATCGAAGGGAACAGGCGAAAAAGATTACTTCCTCGGCGGACGTTCAATGGGTCCCTGGGTAACAGCTCTCAGTGCACAGGCATCCGACATGAGCGGATGGCTTCTTATGGGCTTCCCCGGCAGCATTCTTGCTTTCGGCATGGGTCAGGTATGGATCGGTATCGGTCTTGCACTCGGCACAGCAGCCAACTGGATTTTTATTGCACGCAGACTTCGTAAATTCTCACAGGCTGCAAACGATTCAATCACCGTTCCGCAGTATCTTTCAAACAGATTTCTCACCAAAAGCCCCGCTTTGCAGATAATCTGCGCGGTTGTTTTCCTTGTATTCTTCACCATTTATGTTGCATCAAGCTTTGTTGCAGGTCAGAAGGTTTTCATTCAGGTTGTTCCTCAGCTTGAAAGCAATCCCAACCTTGCACTTCTTATTTTTGCGGCAATTATCATCGTTTATACTTTCCTCGGCGGATTCAAGGCTGTTTGCTGGACAGACTTCTTCCAGGGTCTTATGATGCTTGCAGCTCTTCTTGCAGTTCCCCTTGTTCTTGTTTTTGTAAAAGACCTTGACTACAGTGTATTTGAAGCAGTTGAAGGCGGTGTTAATCCCCTCAATCCCTTCGCAGCAAGCTGGCAGGATATAGCCTCAGGTCTTGCATGGGGTCTCGGCTACTTCGGTATGCCCCACATCATCGTAAGATTCATGTCCACAAAGAATGCAAAGGTTCTCAAGAAATCAGCAACAATCGGCATCGTATGGGTTGTTCTTTCACTCGGCGCAGCTATCGCAATGGCTCTCCTCGGCAGAGGCTACGCAGCAACTCAAGCCCTCGTTGACGCAGGTCAGCAGGAGCTTGTTTTTGTAACCCTTGTTCAGGATATCTTTAATGGTCCTTGGGCATTCGTTGCAGGTCTTCTTCTCGCCGCTATCGTTGCCGCCGCAATGAGTACCGCTGACTCACAGCTCCTTGTTGCTTCCTCGTCCTTCACAAGCGATATTTATAAGCCCATCTTCCGCAAGAAGGCTTCCGATAAAGAAGTCCTCTGGGTAGGCAGAATCGTTGTTCTTGTTATCGCCATTGTTGCTTATTTCATCGCAAGCAGCAAATCGGAAGGCGCAGCAAGCATTATGACCCTCGTTGATAACGCATGGGGCGGCTTCGGCTCGGCATTCGGTCCCGTTATCATTCTCTCACTCTTCTGGAAGAGATTTACATACAAGGGTGCTATCGCAGGTGTTGTCGGCGGTGCGATTGTTGACGTCCTTTGGATGAATTTCCTCACAGATTCCACAGGTATTTACGAGCTTCTTCCCGGTTTCGCTGCAGGCTTGATTTTTGCAGTTGTCGTTTCACTCATCGACAAGAAGCCCTCCAAGGAAGTTGAAGAACTCTATGACCTTGCAGTAAGCTCTGAAATCGAATAATAATGTGAAAATTTACCGCCGCAACCGATTGGCTGCGGCGGTTTTATTTGTATTCGCATACTAAGGATTACATCGTAATTCACTTTCGGGCGGATAATATCCTCCCCTACCGTCTTAATATAAACACACCTGCTTCTTGCTCCTCAAGATCATCCAAAGCATATTTACAGCACTGTATAACAAGCTGATTAAGTGAAATCTCTTTAGACTGAGCAAGCACTTCCATTTCCTTTATCATTTCAACCGGCATACGAAAAGTCTTGTTTATATATTCCTGCTTCTTCACTTTAAACAACCGAATCACCTCTGACTATATTTTACTATACTTTTCGGTTGTTATATATACTGCAAAATTGCACTTAAATTATTATTGTAAATTACACTTTTGTTATAATCTGTTCCCCCAGCCCCATGGACAGCTTTTTCAATAAACCTAAAACAACCCGCCGAAAATCGGCGGGTTGTTGATTTTACATGCTTTCGGGAACGTTAATACGGAACATCGTAAGGATATTTTTAAGAACATTTCTCACGCAAAGGCAGAGGCTGAGTCTTGCCTGCATAAGAGCTTCATCCTCGCAGTTAACACGGCATGCGTTATAGAACTTATGGAAAAGAGTTGCAAGGTCAACGGCATAACGTGTAATCTTTGCGGGGTCATAATTCTTTGCGGAGTTAATAATTTCATCGGTAAGAGAAGCAAGATGTCTGATAAGCTCCTTTTCCTCAGGTGCGGTAAGAAGCGCAAGCTCGGGAATGCTGCATTCTCTCTGCTGCTTGCCCTCGCCCTCAAGCTTTTTGAGGATACTGCAGATTCTTGCATGGGCATACTGGCAGTAATAAACGGGATTCTGTGAGCTCTGTTCAACGGCAAGGTCAAGGTCGAAGTCCATCTTTGAGCCGGGATCTCTCATATTAAAGAGGAAACGCACCGCATCAATGGGGATTTCTTCAAGCAAATCAACAAGAGTAATCGCCTTGCCCGAGCGCTTGCTCATACGGACAACCTCGCCGTCACGGGTAAGATTTACAAGCTGCATAAGAACGATATCAAGGTTATCTCCGCTGCAGCCGATGGCATCGAGTGCACCCTTCATTCTTGCAACGTGACCGTGGTGGTCTGCACCCCATACGTCAATGGCTCTGTCAAAGCCCCTTATCGCAAGCTTATTGCGGTGGTAAGCGATGTCTGCGGCAAAATATGTGGGGTTGCCGTTGGTTCTGATAAGAACCTCGTCCTTAAGCTCAAGACGTTCGATTTCTTCGGGAGTTTTGCCCTCTTTTGCAAGCCTTGCACCGAGAACCTCTTTGTTCTTATACCAAAGAGCGCCGTCCTTTTCGTAGGTAAGACCTTTATCCTTCATTATGTTGAGGGTTTCCTCAAGCTCGCCGTTGTTATGGAGAGTGCTTTCAAGGAACCATGTATCGTATTCAATGCGGTATTTACCGAGATTTTCCTTCATTGCGGCAATATTCTTGGGAAGTGCATAGGCAACAAGAGCCTTCCTGCGCTCTGCCTCGGGTGCATCGAGATATTTGTCGCCGTTGATTTCGGCAAATTCCTTTGCGCGCTGAATGATATCCTCGCCGTGATAGCTGTCCTCAGGAAGCTCTACGGCATCTTCGCCTTTATAAAGCTGCTGATATCTGATATCGAGTGAAAGACCGAATTTGTCTATCTGGTTGCCCGCATCGTTAACATAAAATTCACGGCTTACGCTGTAGCCTGCAAAATCCATAACCGCAGCAAGGCAGTCACCAAGTGCGCCGCCTCTTGCGTTACCCATATGCATGGGTCCTGTGGGGTTTGCCGAAACAAATTCAATATTAATCTTCTTGCCTGCACCGTAATCGGAGCGACCGTAAGCATCGCCTTTTTCAAGGATATCCTGAATAATGCAGGCATTGAAGCTCTCCTTGAGATAGAAATTCATGAAGCCGGGACCTGCAATTTCACATCTGTCAACAAATGTATCGCAAAGCTCAAGTCTATCAACGATTGTCTGTGCAATTTTGCGGGGTGCGCTCTTCAAATCCCTTGCCCATGCCATGGCAGCATTCGACGAATAATCGCCGTTTTCCTTGTTGGCGGGAACCTCGATAATAAAATCGCTTAAAGGCACTTCGGGAAACTCGCCGTCTGCAACAGCTCTTCCCGCCGCCTCGATAATTGCATTGCGGATTTCATTGATTGCCTGTTTAACGAGAACTGACATTTTATTATTCCTCCTTAGGTGTAACGGCAACGGTAAGCTCGTTTTCCGAAGCCGGAGTATTGTTGAAATCAATTGTGTAAGAAAAATTGAGTATACCGCCGTTTTCCGTCATATCATTCGATATGCTCTTTGCGTAAATCCCCATAATCAGCTCACCGTAGGGTGTCTGATAAAAGCAGCTGTGGCGGCGGTCCTTTTCAATTATCATTTCGGTGTTATATTTACCCGCGCGGGTCATGGAAATCTTCGTTGAGCCTTCAACATCAAGGGTTGTAACGCAGTTGTCCAGTTCCTCGTCGGTTTCGGAGTAAACAACCCTGCAGCCGTTTTCCGTAACATCAAACTCGCCCGAGGTGGTAAGCTCGCACTCGTATTCTTCGCCGTCCTGAACATGACGGTCCGTGATTTTAATAATAGCTTTTTTCATAGTCTTATCTTTCCAATGCCAAATTTATCAATTTATCAAGCAGCTCCGCATAGGGTACTCCCGAGGCGGCAAAAAGCTTGGGATACATACTTATCGAGGTGAAGCCGGGGATTGTGTTCGGCTCGTTGAGCATAATCTCATTATCGCCTTCTCTTACAAAGAAACCAACTCTTGTGAAGCCCTCACAGCCGAGTGCTCTGTAAGCTCTGACCGCCTGAGCCTGAACGGCTTTGAGCATATCGTCCGAAAGCCTTGCGGGAATATGAAGCTCGCTTTCGTTTGCAAGATATTTTGCATCGTAATCGTAAAATTCGTTGCAGGGTACAACCTCACCGACCACCGATGCAACAGGATTTTCGTTACCCATAACGGCAACCTCAACCTCTTTGCCGATGATTCCTTCTTCAAGGACAAGTTTTTTATCGTGTACAAATGCCTTTTCGCAGGCTTTTTCAAGCTCCTCAACATTCTTTGCCTTGCTGATGCCGACAGATGAGCCTGCATTTGCGGGTTTAACAAAAATCGGATAGCCGAGCTTCTCACCTGCATTTGCCAATAATGCGGCTTTATCCGCCGAATAAGCATATTTATCGAAGGCAACCCATTTTGCCTGGGGTATGCCGTAAAAGTCCGCCAGCGCGTTTGTGACGGCTTTATCCATGCATGCAGAGCTTGCTGCCGTGCCGCAGCCTACATAAGGAATGCCTGCTATCTCCAAAAGACCCTGCATTGTACCGTCCTCGCCGTTTTTTCCGTGAAGCACGGGAAAAACAACATCAACTCTTTCGATTTCAGCCTTACCGTTACCGTATCTGATAATGCCGTGATGCGCTCTGTCACATGAAATAACAGCCGATTCAAGATTTTCTTTATCTTCAAGCCACTTTCCGTCGGGAAGCATATCGGGCGAGCCGTTATAGATATAGAACACACCCTCTTTTGTGATTCCCATGGGGATAACATCATACTTATCGGCAGGGATATTCTTGATTACGGATGATGCCGACTGAAGCGAAACATCATGCTCGCTTGATACACCGCCAAAAAGAACAAGAACCTTTTTCTTCATTTACAATCGCTCCTAACGCACAAAATCCCATTTTAACTTTTTAATGATAACATAACATAAAAAAATAGTCAACAAATACCGTAAGGTCATTTTGTACAATAATATTATGCCTGCACGGCATTTATATCCGCAATTTGCAAGGAACAGGACCTCCCTGCAGGGTCAATGCAGGCATCAACCTTTACCTATTTAAGATATAGCTATACTATATCTTTATAGAAATATTTAATTTATTTATAAATATATAGGGTATATTTCTTTTTCGGAAATATAAATTCTTTTTTGCATGATATAATACAAAAGATTAAAATGGTTAAAAATTTGATTTCGGCAAAGGAGATTTATTATGGCTGATATTTATTCCGTTCTGGCGGACATCAACAGCGGTCTTAACGCAACACTCACCGAATGCGGATTCACCGCAGTTATTCCCGCAGGAGTTGAAAACGGAGAGCTTCCCGCAACCACCGACGCAGGCAGAATCGTTATTGAATACAAAGGTGAAAACAAAGCTCTTAAGCTCGAACATTTCAACAACAAAATCTCGCTTCTCGGAGCATCCAAAGAGGGCGAAATTCTCAGCAGCGATTTTTCGCAGCTTTCACTTTCACTTCTTGATGCCGAAGCTGCCGACAGCAAGGATGTTAAATATATCGTAAATGAATTCAGCGAAACACTCGTTGAGCATTTCGGAACAAAAACACAGAAGCCCACAAAGCAAAAGCTTCCCCAGCCCGTTTCAAAGGCTGCGGCAAAGAGCGGTGCCGTTTCATATGACCCCAACACTCTTGCAAACCGCTTCACAGCCATCTATCCCGAGCTTCGCGAGGAATACAAGGCAAACTGCGAAAAATACGGTCAGTTCCTCCCCGAGGATTTCTTTATGAATCACGGAACACCCGTTGTTCTTGAAACAATAAAAGAAAACAATCCCGTCAAGATGAGAAAGCTTTTCAACCTTCTCAACGATATTTATGAGGACGGAACAAACGAAACACAGAGCCTTATTGCGGTAACAATTCTCGGCGCCATGAACAATGACCAGGAGATGCTCGCCGCCTGCGTTGACTATATGTGTGACGACATGACGGGTCCTGTTATCAACGTTAATAAATATCTCGCTTCTTCAGCAGGAAAGAGCGCAAGAATGCGTCTTGAAAACCCGCCCAAATATAAGCCCGAGAAAGCTAAAAAGAAAAAAGGCATGGCTTCCATGCTTGGAATGTAAGGTGATAGATTTGGATATTCAGAACAACAACGAAATGCTTGAAAACCAGCCTGAAATCGAAGAAACTGCTCCCGTGTTTGACGGCGATGCAGAGGAAATGGATACCGTTGTTACCGAAAATTACGACGCAAGCCAGATTCAGGTTCTTGAAGGACTTGAGGCTGTTCGCAAAAGACCCGGTATGTACATCGGTTCAACAGGTCCGAGAGGTCTGCACCACCTTGTTTATGAAATCGTTGATAACTCAATCGACGAAGCTCTTGCAGGCTACTGCACACATATTGAAGTTGAAATCGAGCCGGGCGATGTAATTTCCGTTCGCGACAACGGACGAGGCATTCCTGTCGGCATCAACGAAAAAATGGGACTTCCCTCGGTTACCGTTGTTCTTACCGTTCTCCACGCAGGCGGTAAATTCGGCGGCGGCGGATATAAAGTATCCGGCGGTCTTCACGGTGTCGGTTCATCCGTTGTTAACGCTCTTTCGGAGTGGTTTGAGGTTGAGGTTTCGCAGGACGGTCATGTTCACCGTCAGCGCTTCGTAAACGGCGGTAACATCGAAACCAATCTTGAAATAGTAGGCGACACAACCGAAACGGGAACATTCATCCGTTTCAAGCCCGACAAAGAGATTTTCCGTGAAACAACGGTTTATGATTTTGATACTCTTGAAAGACGTCTTCGCGAGTCGGCATTTCTCAATGCAGGTCTTTCAATCAGTCTTACAGACAGGCGCGACCCCGAAAATATAATTGAACGCGTTTACTGCTACGAAGGCGGTCTTTCCTCTTTTGCAGAATATCTCACAGGTGTAAGAAGCCTTACTCCCCTTCACGAAAAGCCCGTTCACTTCTCGGGTGCGAAGGGCGATAAGCAGGCTGAAATCGCTCTTTTCTATAATGACAGCTACAATGAGCTTATCCTCTCCTTTGCCAATAACGTAAGAACCGAGGACGGCGGTACTCACGAAACAGGCTTCAAGAATGCCCTGACCCGTGTTTTCAACGATTACGGCAAAAAATATAACATCCTCAAGGACGGGGACAAAAAGCTTTCGGGCGATGACGTAAGAGAAGGTCTTACCGCCATTGTTTCGGTTAAGCTTACCGAGGCACAGTTTGAGGGTCAGACAAAGAGCAAGCTCGGCAACACCGATGTTCAGACAATGGTCAATGCTCTCGTTTATGATAAGCTCATGACCTATTTTGAGGAAAACCCCTCGGTTGCTAAGGCGATTTTTTCAAAGGCTCTCGATGCTGCAAGAGCGAGAGAAGCCGCAAGAAAAGCCCGTGACCTTGCAAGAAGAAAATCAGTTCTCGAAGGCAACTCTCTTCCCGGCAAGCTTGCCGACTGCACAGAAAAGCAGGCAGAGGGTACCGAAATATACATCGTAGAGGGTGACTCGGCAGGCGGCTCCGCAAAAGAAGGCCGTGACCGTACCTATCAGGCAATCCTCCCCCTCTGGGGTAAAATGCTCAACGTTGAGAAAGCCCGTCTTGACAGAGTTATCGGCAACGAAAAGCTTCAGCCCGTTGTTATGGCTCTCGGCACGGGTATAGGCGATGAATTTGATATCAGCAAAATCCGTTATGAAAAAGTCGTTATCATGGCCGATGCCGACGTTGACGGCGCTCATATCAGAACTCTTCTTCTCACCTTCTTCTTCCGTTATATGCGTCCTCTTATCGAAGAGGGTCATGTTTTCCTTGCTCAGCCCCCTCTGTTTAAAATCAGCAAGGGCAAGAAATTTGCCTATGCCTTCTCGGATGAAGAGCGTGACCAAAAAATTGAGGAATTTGGCGGAAGCTGCGATATCCAGAGATATAAAGGTCTCGGTGAAATGGACCCCGAGCAGCTTTGGGAAACAACCATGGACCCTGCAACAAGAATTATGCTCCGCGTAACCCTTGCGGATGCCATGGAGGCAGATGAAACCTTCTCCATTCTCATGGGTGACAAGGTTGAACCCAGACGTGAATTTATCGAACAGAATGCTAAGTTCGTTTCAAATCTCGACATATAATTATAAGAAAGGACTGATTTAACATGAGTTTTGGTGACGCAAGAGATACCCAGAAAATTATAAATGTTGACCTCAACAAAGAAGTACGTCAGGCTTTTCTTGACTATTCAATGTCGGTTATCACATCCCGTGCTCTTCCCGATGTAAGAGACGGTCTTAAACCCGTTCACAGAAGAATACTTTACACAATGCACGAAAACGGACTTACTCCCGACAAGGCATACAGAAAGTGCGCCGATACCGTCGGTTCCGTTCTCGGACGTTATCATCCCCACGGTGACGCATCGGTTTATGATGCAATGGTTCGTCTTGCCCAGACCTTTTCAATGAGATACATTCTTGTTGACGGTCACGGTAACTTCGGTTCGGTTGACGGCGACCCCCCTGCAGCATACCGTTACACAGAGTCGAGAATGAGCAAAATGGCTCTGCGTATGCTCACCGATATCGACAAGGATACTGTTGATTTCACAACAAACTATGATGACCGTCTTAAAGAACCCGTTGTTCTTCCTTCAAGATTCCCCAACCTTCTCGTTAACGGTTCAGTAGGTATCGCCGTCGGTATGGCAACAAACATCCCTCCCCACAATCTCGGCGAGGTTATTGACGGAATGTGTGCCATGATTGACGACCCCGACATTTCTCTTGAAGGTCTTATGGAGCACATAAAAGGACCCGATTTCCCCACAAACGGTGTTATTATGGGCAAAGCGGGCATAAGAGCCGCTTACGGCACGGGCAGAGGCAAAATCACCCTGCGTGCAAAGGCTGAAATAGTTGAAAAGAAAAACGGCAGATTTGAAATTCAGGTTACCGAAATTCCTTATATGGTCAACAAGGCAAGGCTTATCGAAAGCATTGCGGACCTTGTAAAAGAAAAGAAGATTGAAGGCATCTCCGACGTTAATGACTACTCCTCAAAGAAAGGTATGCTCATTTCAATCGACCTTAAGAGAGATGCAAATCCGCAGGTTGTTCTCAATAAGCTTTTCAGCTTCACACAGCTTCAGACAACCTTCGGCGTTATCATGATTGCTCTCGTAAACGGTGAACCCAAGCAGCTCACTCTCAAGGAAGTTCTCGGTCACTATATCAAGTTCCAGGAAGAGGTTATCGTCCGCAGAACAAGATACGACCTCAAAAAGGCTCAGGACAGAGCGCATATCCTTGAAGGTCTTGCAAAGGCTATTGATATTGTTGACGATATTATCGCAACAATCAGAGCCTGTAAGGGCGGACAGGCAGAGGCAAAGCAGGCTCTTATGGATAAGTTTGAGTTTGACGAGCCTCAGGCGGCGGCTATCGTAGCCTTCCGTTTAGGTCAGTTGGCAGGTCTTGAAATTCTCAAAATACAGAACGAACTCGACGAACTCAAAGCCAGAATTGCGGAGTTCCTTGATATCCTTTCGGACGAAGCAAAGGTTCTTGAAATCGTTAAAACGGAAGCAATGGCTATCCGTGATAAATTCGCAGACGAAAGAAAAACAGAAATCGTCAATGTTTCGGGCGAGGTTGATATTGAAGACCTCATTCCCGAGGAAACCTGCGTATTCACCCTCACCGATATGGGCTATATCAAGCGTATTCCCATGGATGAATACAAGCAGCAGAGAAGAGGCGGCAGAGGTGTCAAGGGTCTCACACGCAGAGACGAGGATATCGTCAAAACCATGTTCACCTGCTCGACTCACGACTACATTATGTTCTTCACCACAAAAGGTAAAACATATAGGCTTAAAGGCTATGAAATTCCCGAAGGCTCCCGTCAGAGCAGGGGCATGAATATAGTTAATCTTCTTCCCATTGAAGAAGGAGAGCGCGTTTCGGCAATGATAAGAGTACCCGAATTTGGAGAGGATAACTATTTCCTCTGTATGCTCACAAGAAACGGCATTATCAAACGCACAGAGCTTGATGCTTATAAAAATGTCCGCCGCAACGGTGTTATTGCAATCAACCTTGACGATGATGACGAGCTTGTATGGGTTAAGCTTACTCAGGGCGGCGAAAATCTCATTATTGCAACGAAGAAGGGCATGAGCATTGCTTTCCGCGAGGACGATGCAAGAGTTATCGGTCGTACCGCAAGAGGTGTTAAGGCTCTTAAGCTCAAGGAAGGCGACTGCGTAGTCGGCATGGATATCCTTTCAGAAGGCAAGAAGGTTCTTACCGTCAGCGAAACCGGCTACGGCAGACTTAGCGATATTGAAGATTACAGACTTCAGAACAGAGGCGGTTCGGGTCTTACAAACTACCATGTTGCAAAATACGGTGACGTTGCCGCAATTGAGGTTGTTGACCCTGCAGACGACCTTATGCTCATTTCCTCGGACGGCATTATCATCAGGATTCCGCTCGAAACAGTCCGTCTTTGCGCAAGACCCTCAAAGGGTGTTCGCGTGATGAAGGTAACGGAGGGCGAAAAGCTCATTACCGTTGTTTCCGTTGCAAATGAAGGCGATGTGGAAGCCGAAGAAACCGCTGAATCTTCCGCAGAGGAAAATAACGAACAAAATACATGATTTTTATATAAAAAATTTTAAATAAGTACTTGTCATATCATGTAATATTTGATATTATTTTAAAAGTAAATGATATAAAGGGGATGATTTTTTGAATATCGCTTTGATTGCACATGATGCAAAGAAGGAACTTATGACAGAATTTTGTATAGCTTATTGCGGAATTTTAAGCCGACATAATCTGTACGCAACCGGAACTACAGGCAAAATCGTTGCTGAAGCTACCGGTCTTGACATTACCAGATTTTTAAGCGGTATTCAGGGCGGCGATGAGCAGATTGCATCAAGAATCGCCTGCAACGAAATCGACCTTCTTCTTATTTTCCGTGATCCTTTGACCGCAAAGCCTCACGAGCCTAACGAAGCCACGCTTCTCAGGCTGTGCGATGTACACAATGTCCCCGTTGCAACCAATATCGCAACGGCGGAAGCTCTGATTCATTCACTTGCCAGAGGAGATCTGGACTGGCGCGAAATCGTCAATCCCAAGAAGATTTGATTTAATCTTCGGAGAGGCACTCCTTCAGGCATACCTGTGATTTTTAGGGAGTCGCTTTATACGGCGGCTCCTTTTTCACCCAAAAAATTATAAGTCTAAAAAGGAAGAAAACTATGGCTTTAGTAACCAAGGCTGTTAAAGGCACGCAGGATTTGCTGCCTGCAGACAGCTATAAAAATCAGTTTATCGAATCAACAATGCTTGATATCGCTTCAAAATTCGGTTTTAAAGAAGTAAGAACTCCCGTTTTTGAGCATACCGAGCTTTTCCAGAGAGGTGTCGGCGAAACAACCGATGTTGTCCAAAAGGAAATGTATACCTTCAACGATAAGGGCGAGCGCTCAATAACTCTTCGCCCCGAAGGTACTGCAGGCGCAGTAAGAGCCTTCCTCGAGCACGGTCTTTTCAATGAGGCTCTGCCCTCAAAGATGTGCTATCTCACCTCATGCTACCGCTACGAAAAGCCTCAGGCAGGCAGACTGCGTGAATTTCACCAGTTTGGTGTTGAGGTTTTCGGTGCCGGCGCACCCGCTGCCGATGCAGAGGTAATCTCCGTTGCCAACGAGATTTTTGCCTTCCTCGGTGTGCAGAATCTTCAGCTTGAAATCAATTCAATCGGATGCCCTGAATGCAGAAAAAAATATCATAATGCTCTTAAAGAATATTTTGAGTCAAAGAAGGAAAATCTTTGCGGCACCTGCCTTGAAAGACTCGAGAAGAACCCCATGAGAATCCTTGACTGCAAGAGTCCGATATGCAGCGATATAACAAAGGATGCTCCCGTAATTCTCGACTATGTTTGCGATGAATGCTCGGCTCACTTTGAAAGTGTCAAGAAATATCTTGATGTTATGAATATCGAATACACTGTAAACCCCAAAATCGTAAGAGGTCTTGACTATTATTCAAGAACCGTTTTTGAGTTTGTATCAAACGAAATCGGCGCACAGGGTACGGTATGCGGCGGCGGAAGATACGACGGGCTTGTTGAAGAGCTTGGCGGACCTCACACTCCCGCTCTCGGCTTCGGAATGGGTATCGAAAGACTTCTTCTCCTGCTTAAGGCGCAGAATATTGAAATTCCCGAACCCTCGGGCTGTGACCTTTATATAGCACCCATGGGTGATGCCGCATCACTTGAAGCAATGAAAATTGTTTCAGACCTTCGCGCAAACGGTGTTTCGGCTCAGACAGATGTTGTAGGCAGATCACTCAAGGCTCAGATGAAATTCGCCGACAAAATCGGCGCAAAATACACCATGGTTCTTGGCGATAATGAAATTAACGAAGGCAAGGCAAAAATTAAAAACATGAACACGGGCGAAGCAAGCGAAGCAGAGCTTGCGGATCTCGGCGAAAGCTTCATGGAGTTTCTCGTACGAGAAGCCACAGCCGCTCTTGGCGAAAGCCTCAACCTTGAAGGTGTTGACCTTTCGGGATTACTTAATATTTAATCATAAACGAGGTAGAATAAAATGGATTTTATGACCGGTCTTAAAAGAACCCATTACTGCGGTGACCTCCGCCTTGCAGACGCAGGCAAAACAGTTACCGTTGCAGGCTGGGTACAGCGCCAGAGAGACCTCGGCGCACTCATCTTCATTGATTTGAGGGACAGAGAGGGCATTGTTCAGCTTGCCTTTGACGAATCAACCGCAAAGGATGTTTTTGAAAAAGCAGCTTCAGCAAGAAGCGAATATGTTCTCATGGCTCAGGGTGTTGTAAGAGAACGTTCCGCAAAAAACACAGAAATCCCCACAGGTGAAATTGAAATCGAGGTAACAGATCTCCGTGTGCTTGCAAAAAGTGAAACTCCCCCGTTTGAAATCATTGAAGACTGCCAGACTGCGGAGCTTACAAGACTTAAATACCGCTATCTTGACCTTCGCAGACCCGATTTGCAGAAGAATATTCTTCTCCGCCACAAAATAACAAAGATTACAAGGGACTATTTTGATGAAAACGGCTTCATCGAAATCGAAACACCCATTCTTATTAAATCAACTCCCGAGGGTGCAAGAGATTATCTTGTTCCCAGCCGTATCCACAAGGGCAAGTTCTATGCTCTTCCTCAGTCACCCCAGCTTTACAAGCAGCTTTCAATGGTTGCGGGCTTTGACAGATACATGCAGATTGCCCGCTGCTTCCGTGACGAGGACTTAAGAGCAGACCGCCAGCCCGAATTTACTCAGATTGACCTTGAAATGTCCTTCGTTGATATGGAAGATGTTCTTTCAATCGGTGAAGGCTATATCGAAAGAGTTTTCCGTGAAGCTATCGGCACGGAAATCAAGCTTCCCCTTCCCCGTCTTACCTTCAAAGAGGCTATGGAACGTTACGGCAGCGACAAGCCTGACACCCGTTACGGCATGGAAATCTATGACCTGAGCGAAACGGTTAAGGGCTGCGGCTTCGGAGTTTTCACCGGCGCACTTGAAGCAGGCGGCAGTGTAAGAGGAATTACAGCAAAGAATGCCTTCAATATTCTCACAAGAAAAGAAATTGATAAGCTTACCGAAATGGTAAGAGGCATCGGCGCAAAGGGTCTTGCATGGGCAAGGCTTGCAGAGGACGGCACAGTTGCTTCTTCCTTTGCTAAGTTCATGACCGAAGAGGAAATGTCAGCTATACTTGAAAAAGCTGATGCAAAAGCAGGCGATGTTATCCTTATCATCGGTGACGGCAAAAATTCAACCGTTCTTTCCGTGCTTGGTGCACTCCGTCAGGCAGTCGCAAAGAAGCTTGACATAATTCCCGAAAATCAATATAATCTTCTTTGGATAACCGAATTTCCGTTCTTTGACTGGGATGAGGATAGCCAGCAGTATGTTGCCATGCACCATCCGTTCACCTCACCCATGGACGAATGCCTTGATTATCTCGAAACAGATAAGGGTTCGGTAAGAGCAAAAGCATATGACCTTGTTCTCAACGGCGTTGAGCTTTGCTCAGGTTCAATCAGAATAACAAATCCTGACCTTCAGGCAAGAATTTTCTCGCTTCTCGGTCTTTCCGATGAAGAAGCACATAATAAATTCGGCTACCTTCTTGATGCATTCAAGTACGGCGCACCGCCCCACGGCGGCATGGGCATCGGTCTTGACAGACTCGTTATGCAGATGCTCGGCTGCGAATCGCTCAGAGATGTTATAGCATATCCCAAGGTTCAGAACGCAAGCGAACCTATGACAGAATGCCCCGCAACCGTTGACGGCATTCAGCTTGATGACCTCGGAATTGCAATTGCGGCAGAAGAAGAATAATTCACTATTCAACAAAAAAATCATATAATATACAGCAAATAATTTTCCATACGGAAGGATGAATATATCATGGCAAGAGTTTACAATTTTTCGGCAGGTCCCTCAATGCTTCCCGAGAGCGTACTCAACAGAGCCGCAGCGGAAATGCTCGACTACAAGGGCAGCGGTCAGTCTGTTCTTGAAATGAGCCACCGCTCAAAGGTATATGAGGAAATCATCTTTGGTGCCCGTGACCTTTTCAAAGAGGTTATGAACATCCCTGATAACTACAAGGTTATCTTCTGTCAGGGCGGCGCTTCAACACAGTTTGCAGCTATCCCCCTCAACTTCCTCAACGGCAGCGGTAAGGCAGACTACGTCCTTTCAGGTCAGTTCTCCACAAAGGCATATAAGGAAGCCTGCAAATACGGCGATATCAAGGTTGTTGCATCCTCAAAGGAACAGAATTTCTCCTGCATTCCCGAGCTTGACAAATCAACCTTTACTCCCGATGCAGACTATTTCTACATCTGCCAGAACAACACAATCTACGGCACACGTTTCGCCGAGCTTCCCGATACAGGTAACGTTCCCCTCGTTGCAGACGTTTCCTCATGCTTCCTTTCGGAACCCATGGACGTTTCAAAATACGGTGTTATGTACGGCGGCGCACAGAAAAACGTTGCTCCCGCAGGTCTTACCGTTGTAATCGTTCGCGAGGATCTTCTCGGCATCGCAAGAGATTATACTCCCACAATGCTCGACTATAAGACACTTGCCGATAACGATTCGATGTACAACACTCCGCCCTGCTACTCAATCTATATGTGCAAGCTTGTACTTGAATGGATTAAGAACCTCGGCGGTCTTGAAGCAATGAAGCTCCACAACGAAAAGAAGTGTTCAATCCTCTATGATTTCATCGACAACAGCAAGATGTTCAACAACCCCGTTAAGAAGAGTGACCGTTCACTCATGAACGTTACCTTCGTTACCGAGAGCGATGAACTCAACGCAAAATTTGTCAAGGAAGCAACAGAAGCAGGCTTTGTTAACCTTAAGGGTCACCGTTCAGTCGGCGGCATGAGAGCCTCCATCTATAACGCAATGCCCATCGAAGGTGTTGAAAAGCTTGTTGACTTCATGGCTGAATTTGAAAAAAAGAACTGATTTAATTTCATAAACCTTAATGTAGGGCGGGGGCTTGCTCCCGCCGCTACTCCTTGAAAGGATGATTTATAATGTTCAATATTTTAACTTTAAATAAAATCTCCAAAAACGGTCTTGACCGTCTTGACAGCGCACTTTTCACCTGCGGTGATGCTATCGAAAATCCCGATGCAATTCTTGTGCGCTCAGCTTCCATGCACGAAATGGAGCTTTCCGAAAATACCGTTGCAATCGCAAGAGCGGGCGCTGGTGTTAACAACATTCCCATTCCCGCTTGCAGCGATAAGGGCATTGTAGTTTTCAACACTCCCGGTGCAAACGCAAACGCAGTTAAGGAGCTTGTTATTTGCTCACTTTTTCTCGCTTCAAGAAAGGTTGCCGCATCTCTTGACTGGTGCAAAACCCTTAAGGGCGAGGGTGAAAACGTAGGCAAGCTCGTTGAAAAAGGCAAGAGCAATTTTGCAGGTCCCGAAATTCTCGGCAAAACTCTCGGTATTGTAGGTCTGGGTGCAATCGGCGCTCTCGTTGCAGAAAGCGCAGCAGCTCTCGGAATGACCGTTATCGCTTATGACCCCTTCGCAGCAGGCAAAACAGATATCAAGCTTGTTGAGCTTGATGAAATTTTCGCACAGAGCGACTATATCACTCTTCATGCTCCCCTCAATGACGGCACAAGAGGCATGATTAACGCAGATTCACTCGCAAAGATGAAGGACGGTGTAAGAATCCTCAACTTCGCAAGAGGCGAGCTTGTTGCTTCAAAGGACATCATTGATGCTCTTGCAAGCGGCAAGGCTGCAGCTTATGTTACTGACTTCCCCACCGATGAACAGCTTGGTGTTGACGGTGTAACAGCTATCCCCCACCTCGGTGCTTCAACCCCCGAAAGTGAAGAAAACTGCGCCATGATGGCTGCTGACGAGGTTGCAGGCTATCTTCTCAAGGGCGAAATCAAAAATTCCGTTAACCTTCCCAATACCCTTCTTGCAGAAAGCTTTGCAGTACGCACCTGCTTCATCCACAAGGAAAGTGCAGATGATTTTGCTGTTAAAGCTGAAAATGCGGCAAGAGCTGCGGGTGCAAATGTTACCGCAATCTTCACCACAAACAAAAAGGATATGGGTTACACAGTAATAGATACCGATAAGGAATTTGATACAGCCGTTGAAGGCGCAATCAGAGCAAGAGTAATTAAATAATTTTAAAGGGGCTGTTCAAAAACAGCCCCTTTTGTAATTTATGTCTTTAGGCAGGCAAAAAAATAACCACCCTATTGGGTGGTTAAATAAAAGTGTCGGCATCGACCTATTTTCCCGGGCCGCTTCCAGCCAAGTATTTTCGGCACTGTTGAGCTTAACTACCGTGTTCGGGATGGG
>JAZPYI010000046.1:0-14181 GCA_045544115.1 Acutalibacteraceae bacterium
ATGATGCTGGGCGACTACACAAGATAAAAATCCAAAAACACCCGCCCCGAAGCTTAAAGCTTCGGGGCGGTTTTATGCAATAAAATATGAAAGTGTTTATGCAACCTGATGTGCGCTTCCTGAACCCTGAACAAGAGTAAGCACGGGATCTTCTTCACAAAATTCCTCGCAGGCTCTTGACTGGATTCTTGCACGCATGGCAGCTTTTTCTCTCTGCTTACGCACACGGCGATTGCGAAGATGGATTTTTACAGCTCTTGCAAGCTTAACCTCAAACGCAACAACCTTCTTTTCATTTATAAAGCCTACTATAAGCAGTATAACTGCTGCAAATTCCAATACTGTTCTGATGATTTCTGCAAATGTCATTTTAAAGTCCTCCCTTACAAACAAACCATAAACATTTGTTCTGTGATTGTTATTATAGCAGACGAACATTCGTTTGTCAATACAAATGTTCGATTTTTGTCAAATTTATTTTCGTATGTATTATACCACAATATATTCGCCATGTCAAACATTTATACCACAATAAGTAGTGCTGTACATAGAATTTTCATCAACAAAAATTGCTTTTTTATAACAAAAATCACAAAAGTTTTTGTTTTTCTTTCAAATCAACACTTGCTTGGTTGATTTGTTGTCTTTATTATATTGCAAGAGCTGTCCAATAATACGGACTTTCAAGACGACACACAAAAAATTTCGTGCATGCCGTTTCAGCTTAAAAATCAGCACCTACGTCCTCACCAAGATTACAGGTGTAAATCCATTCTATAACATCGCCGTCTTTCAGAACATACGAGCTGCACCCTGTATCCGCATATACGCCGTTGACCTTATACATCCATCCCGATTTTGAACCGCAGTCCTTTTCGTAAATCTGATGTATACCCTCAATATAGTAATTTCCGTAGCCCGGTGTATACTCGCACTCAAAAAGTATACCGTTGCTTTGGCAATATTGGCATTTATCTGTACATACGTTGTCGGCACAGGCTCTTTTGAACACATCAAAAACAGTTTCGCCTTGCTTAAACTCAATTCTGACTGTATCGAGAATTTTTCCGTTTTGCGGAACAAAAGGTCTTTTTTCCTCCTTCAGCTTATCCGGATTATCAAAAATCGCTGAGCAATCTATCGAAATAGTGCAGTAAAGCTTTTTCGGCTCGGTTGCAGGCGCGTTAGCCGTCGGTTTTATCTTTGTAGTTTTAACCCTTTTGGTTGTTGCCTTTTCCTCGATTGTTGATGCAACAATTGTTGTTGATATAACATCTGAGGTCGACGAGGTTTCGGGAAAATAATTGCGTCTTGTAGTTGTTCTGCGGGTTTTCTTTTCTGCCGTTGTTGCAATTTCGGTCACAAGCTGCGCATCCGTTGTTTTAACAGATGCAGTGGGGGTTGTATTTTGCTTTTTTGTGCTTACTTTATTTGTTTTCTTATCCGAAAATGCAGTTTCGGATGAGGTTGTCAAAACAGTTGTTACATCAGTTAAGCAAGCTGTTTGCAAAGTCGTTGAAGCGGCAACGGAAGCAGTTGTTTCCGCTGCTTCTTCGCCGTTACGGCATGATGCTGTAAAAAAAAGCAAAACAAACAGTAATAATAATGCGGTTATTTTTTTCATAAAAACAAATTAATCAGCATATCAAAAATGCTCTTTATCCATTCAATTATTATTTCAAAAAATGTTTTTTCGGCTTCAGGTTGAATTTTTTCGACTGCAAAAATCGTACCCGAGTCGTTTTTGTAATAAATTGTACCGTTTTCATCAGCAACAACAGGACTTATGCAATAGCTTCTGTATCCTTCATCGGGAATAAAAAGCTGACGGGGTATATAATCCGAATCGGATATCACTGTTATGCCTCCGGGTGATGCGTTATAGGATGAGTAGATGTAAACATCATCATATGCGGTTGTAACAAGCACCTCGCTCTGCGGATAGCCCTCCATAGAAACAGTATGAATCAAAACAAGGCTTTCCGCATCAAGCACACAGATATTGCCTTTAAAGCCGTTCGACTGAACACCTATGTAAACATTTCCGTCATAAACAACGGGAGTTGATGTACTTGCACCCGAAAGAGCCGCAGACTCAACCTCGCCGAAGCAGCCGTTTGAATCAACTGAGATTTTATAAATATACCCCGCCTTCGTTACGGTATAAAGCGAATTTTCATATAATGAAATACCGCTTCTGATATCCCCTTTTACAGTTATGAGGTCAATCAATCTGCCCGTATTTTTATTAAATGAGCATATTTCACCCTCAGCGCCATCATTGCCGGAGCCATTATCTCCGCCGATGACAATATAACCGCCTGAAACAATTCCTTTTGCCCAGTAAAAACCGCCTTTATTGGTATAGCTCCATTTAAGCTCACCGTTTTCCGCATCAAGGCATATATAATTTGCATCAAGCTCCTCATCATTCCAAAAGCCCGTATAAACATATCCGCCGTCATAAATTATCGGCGAAAGAGCCTGCCCGCCGATAATATCCTTGTATTCCCACAACGGCTGAAGGCTCTCGGAATCAAATGCCTGCACTGTTCCGCCTTCAAGAGGGCAGAAAATCTTTCCGTTAGCAATAAGCACAGGTGTATAACCAAAGCTCGGTTCGCTGCACATCTCTGCAGTTTTGACCGTTTCGCCGTTTTCGGCATCGATTTTATAAAGAGTATTTCTGCTCATAGTATAAACATACCCGCCGCTGATTGCAGGTGTACTCGGTGCATTAATATAGCTTGTACCGAGCTTTGCTGACCATTTAAGACGTGTTTCATCGGCTGAAATCGGTGTTTCCGCATTTGTCATGCCCGCAAAAGCTGAAAAAACAGGACAAAACACAATTATAAGACACAGTATAAAGCTTAATACCTTTCTCATAATACACCTGCCATAAACTCGAAAATCCCGATAAAAATAAATGCGTTAAACTGAATAACAAAGCTCTCGGTTTTATCGGGAGATTCTCCTTTTATGTCAAAAAAGCTGATAATGAAATTTATTTCAACATTTCCTGTTTCGGATTCTGCTTCAACATCAACATCAATTCCGCAGGGAAGATAAAACGCATCATCGTATGAAGGTTCGGGAGCAGGCTCAGGTTGTGAAACGGTTACCTCAACCCAGTTTCCTACAACAGGAACAGTACCCATAGCAGGATCCTCATAATTTCCGCTCAGGCAAAGATAAACAGTTCCCGTTTCACCAAAGGAAAGTGTAATTTCACCATTTTCATCAAGAACTCCGACTTTGGTGTATTCTTCAAAATCGGTTGTAGAATAAACATCAATACCGTTCATTGGATATGTATAATCCGCTCTGTCCTCTTCTCTGTAGCAGCCGTACCACATTGCGCTGTAGCCCTTTGCGGAAACCGTAAATTCTTCGTTCGTTAAAACATGAACTTCATCTTCGGACATAACCATATAATAATCAAGCCACATAGAATGCTTATATGAAAACAACGAAACATAGTCACCATCAGCAAGAACAGCCTGATCGCAGGCATAGCCTGTGTAGCTGTTGTAGCCCTCATTGAAAATTCCGTCGTTCGGCATTTCATCATTAACAAAAAAGCCAAGACTTGCAGAAGGAGCTTCAAATGCCTTTGTAATAAATCCATAGGACATTTCAAGATAATTTACTGCCGTTTCCTTGGTAAATGCTTCTCCGTAATAAGACTTATGCGCGGCAACAATCGCATCAAAAACAGTAATGTGTTCAGCACCTCTGAGTTCATAACCATATTCCTCGGCTATGCCGTCATAAACTTCAAGCATACCCTTCGGAACAACAACAGCACCGTCATAATAACTGAAGTCGATTGTGATTTCGTTCTCCGCCGCAAATGCTGCAGGCAGACAGCACAGCGCCATCGCCAGCGCAAGAGCAAGAGAACAGATTTTTTTTGCGTTTTTTCTCATTTTTTGTCTTCCTTTCAAACATATAATAGAAAATGCCCCTCCGAGATTCACGGAGAGGCAAATAAAACGCACAATAACCCTGCTGCATCAGGGCAAAAGCTTGTTATGCCACCCTCCGCTGCCCGAAGGTGTCTAACAATATCACAGCTTAATCAGGCATTCCGACTGTTACGGCAATGGCTGTTGCGACGGATTTACACCGTACTTTCCCTGAATCAAGCCACAATATTCAATTAGTAAAATAATATTATCATTTTAAGCGCGACATGTCAAGTTTAATTAAAAATGTCCGCCTCTGATGGCAACCGTTATTTTATCGCCCTCAAGGTAAACCCAACCAAGAACTTCAACAACCTTATAAAGAAGGCGGTGGAATTTCTTGAGAATGCCGTCATCGTTATGATCATCATCGGTCTTAACAATAGTGAGAGAATCGAGCAGCTCGCTGTTGTCACCTCTCATGGTCTTTATCTCCATGGTATCACCCTTGAAATCAAGGGTTGTGTATGTTGTAACATCGTTTTTGCCGAAGCTGTAAGCAACATAAGGAAGATTAAGAAATTCATATTCCTCAAAGCTACTGTGATCACAGAAGGCATTTGTGTTCAGATAAACTGTGCCGAGCGGATCGGTGTAGGTCTTTCCGCTTTCAGCCTTGCCTATTGTCATGCTTTCATACATAAAGTGTGAACGCCCCTGCATATGGCTGTGACCTGTAAGAACAAGGTCAACATCAAAGGTATCGAAAATCGGAGTAAACACCGCATTGAGAAGAATTTGTGTTTCCGCACTGAATGCACATACCGAAGGACCAAACAAAGCCTGATGCATAACTCCTATTCTCCACTTTGCATCGGGATTCTTTTCGGTCGCTTCTTTTGCCATTGCCATATGGTCTGCCGCAGAAGCGGAGCAAGCATCAAAAACAAGATAGAGAACATCGCCGTAGCGGAACCAGAAATCTCTGTCAAGACCTTCAAAATACTTGCCGAAATATTCGTTGGGCATATTTGTATAGTAATTATACATCATACCTTTTTTATCATGATTACCGATTGCGAGAGCCATGGGAAGATTTCTTACACCCGCAGGCATAAGAAGAGTCTGCCATTCATCGGCGGTTTTGCCCGTTGATGTGTTATCGCCGGGAGATACAAGATAGCTTATATCAGGGTTTTCCTGCAATGCTTCTGCAAGAACATTGTTCCAGTTAAAACCTACATCGGACTGAACACTTGAATCCTCGGTCTGACCGCCAATCTGAATATCGCCGACAACAAGTGCCTTATGGTCGCTGAAGGACTTCGTTTCATATTTATAAGCCTTGCTCCAGCCGTTATCGGAATACCATCTATAATAGTATGTTGAATTTTCCTCTAGACCGTCGATTACAACACGGCATACAACCTGCTCATCGTTTTCCGCTTCGGTTGTTTTACCGGTAAACTCAACATATCCGTTCATATTCTTTTTCTTTGCAAGACGCACCTTAGGCTGCGCCTTGTCCTTATCCGCATGCCATACAAGACTTACGGAATTTTCATCTGCACCGACACAGAGCATCGGAAGTGTATTTTCATTGCAGTATTCCTCATAAAGCTCATCCCACTCACCTCTTGTGAGTATGGGCGCATCGAATGCGGCATTTGCCGCAAGAGGAATCTGCATAAGCATAAGAATTGCCATAACAAGTGAAATTGCTTTTAATACTTTTTTCATTTTTATACCTCCTTTATTTTTTATTTTATCACATTATTTTCCGTGCGTAAAGAAATTTTGCGCATTTTCTGTTATTAAAATTTTAAGGGAGCCGGGGTCGGTATAAACACAAAAAATATAATCATTGAATTTACACACCGTAAGAATGCAGATCTTTTCTTTTCCGTCAATTTTTTTAAGACAGTATAGGCTCTGCAGCGGCGAGAGATTTTGGGGCAGGGTCTTGTTTATATCAGGCATGATTTTCGGGGCTGAAATATCGTTTCTGTAGTTTTCAATGTATTCATACGAGTCAAAATATACTACTTCACCGCTTGCCCTGCACATTTCTATTTTAATTGATGAGGTCATCAACAGAACACCGTTAACTTCGGGATAAAACAAAAAGGATGCGGTAAATTCTCCGCATTCGCGATTAACCGCAACCACCCCCTCATAACCGAGCTTTTCAAGATATTCCGCCGCTTTTTCTTCGGTTTCTGTAACCGAATATTTCGCTGTCCTGCACGGCATGGGATTTATAAATCTGCAAACCTTGCCCGATTTGCTTATATCCACCGCTATATCGCCATGGCAAAAGGAATAAGCATCAGTTTCCGATTCGGAATTGTTATCCCTCCACAAAGCAGACTCAATTCCCGTAACCGCTTCCGCCGTTTTCCTTGCCTCATCCTCGGTTATCTCCTCATTTTCATCAAAAAAAGACTTACTTTCGCCCGCCGAAGCAGGTGCCGCCGCCTCAAAAAGCTCCTTTTCGTTGCCGTTTGAATAATCTATATATTCTTCAAAATATGGCAATCCGTCATTTTCATAGATACTTCCGTATTCGGTAAGGGAATATGCACCGTTGATTATTGCGGATGAAACATCATTCAGATGATAATAGATCTCCTGAGCATAATCCGATAAATAAATCGCAATTTTCCTTTGCTCACTGCTGCCTGAAAAGCTGTCTGTAAAGCTCGCAACGGTATTTATGAATTTACCCGTGTTTTTTATTTTCTTGCTGTCAAAGCTGTTAAGGCAACCCTTTGCACCCATCAGTCTTGCCGTGACATACGAAATGCTTTCATCAACGGAACCCTCCGCGGAAACTGCAAGCAACCGAAGTCCTGCACTGATATCACGAAAATATTCGCAAAGCGAGCCGAGGTTTGTCATCCGAACTTTTTCGAGAGTTTCCTCATATCCAGCCTTGGCTCTTTGCGAAAAAAGTCCTGCCGCCGCAAAAATTACGCATACAGCAACAAGATACGAAACCACTCTTATAAATTTTCTTTTTGTAACCGTCAAAAAAAAATCACCCTGCTTTCACTATAAAGTGTTACAGAGTGACAGATTTTTATTCAAAGTATTTTTTAACAACACGGCATTTTTTTATACCGTAATATTCAAAACATTTTATTGCTTTTTTATCAATGACTTCACCGCATACCGTTATCGGAATTGCAGGCGGACAGCTTATCGCCGCAGATGAAAGAATTTTGCCTTCGCATTCCGAGATGTCAATTTCTTCCGACGCAGAAAAAACAGCCTCTCTGACAGCCATTGCTTTTTCAGGCATTGACAAATCAGGCGGATTATCGGTTATTTCTTCTTTCTTTTCGGTTTGCAGAAGAATGCTTCCGATATGTTTGATTTCATCATCACCTATTTCGGGAGTAAACATCATCACGGTAAAATCGGGGTCTGAAAATTCGCATTCCACCCCGTTTTCAGAAAGTATTTCAGACAATTCAATGCCGGTATATCCCATGCTTTTCGGGCATACAGTAAGCTTCATCGGCTCATTCCCGACAAGCTTGAAGCCGTATTCGGAAAGTGATTTTTTTAAATTCGCAACTTCCTTTGCAAAATCCGCAAGCCGTTCGGGATACCCGTCCGAAATATATTTATTTGCCATGTCAAGCGACTGCATGATGATATAAGACGGACTCGTTGATGCAAAAAGCGACATTGCTCTTTCGGCATTTTCCGAAAACATATCGGGAGCGGTTTCGGATATATGCAGATATGCACCACCGGTTAAAACGGGCAGAGTTTTGTGCGCCGAATCACAGCACATATCAGCACCGAATGAAATCGGGTGGATATTCTCGGGCAAAAAGCGGAGATATGCACCGTGAGCATTATCGACAAGCAACAAAACTCCGTATTTTTTGCAAATGTCGGATATTCCTTTTATATCGGCAATATTTCCGAGATAATCGGGACTTGTAATATAGACCGCAACGGGTTTTTCCTGCATTCCCGAAAGAAAACCATCAAGATACTCGGGTGAAATATCGCAGGATATAATATTTTCGCTCTTTTCGGGAAAAATCCATGCAATATCAAAATCGAGAAGTGCAGCAGCAGTCATAAAAACCTTGTGAGCATTTCTGCCTGCGGCGATAATCGGCTTTTTCCCGTTTTCCTTGGCATAAAGGGTCGCAAGATATAACATTGCACGGATGGAAAGCGATGAACCTTCGGTTGAATAAACGGTTTTTGCCGTGCCGAAAAGCTTTGCAGCATTTTCTTCGCTCTCTACGATTATACCGTTTGCATTATAAAGTACATCCGCACCGTCAATTTCAGTTATGTCATAACCCTCAATGCCCAGAAAATTTTTACCCTTGTGGCCGGGCATATGCAGACGGAGTTTACCGCTTTTGTTATATTTATTTACAAAATCGCAAATCGGAGTTTTCATTATTCCTCAACTGCCTTTGCGGCTTCAAGCATAATTGCACATTCCATGCGTTTTCTGAAAAGCTCACAGCCGTATTCATAAATTCCCTTTACCGAACCCGTTGCATGATAGCCGTTTGCGGCACAGCCGCCCGAGCAATAAAGCTTTGCCCAGCAGTCCTTGCATTCGGGGCGTGCATAAACGTTGCAGGATTCAAAATCCTTCTGTATTTCGTGATTGTCAACACCCTTCCAGATATCACCGAGCTTGAATTTTTCTTCGCCGACAAACTGATGGCAGGGGTAAAGGTCACCCCACGGGGTAACAGCCATATATTCCGTACCGGAGCCGCAGCCTGAAATTCTTTTATAGATACACGGACCACCCTTGAGGTCTATCATGTAATGGTAGAAAGTGAAGGGCTTGCCCTCTTTATGTTTTGCAAGCATAAGCTCTGCAAGTTTTTCGTACTGGTCAAGCACAACAGGCAAATCCTCCTGAGTAAGGGCGGAGGGATCATCAGGTGCACAGACAACGGGCTCCATGCTCAGCTCCGTAAATCCGAGGTCAAGCATCTGCTTTATATCCTCAAGGAAATCAGGATTTGCATGGGTAAATGTACCCCTCATATAATAATTCTTATTGCCTCTTTCCTTAACGAACTTCTGAAATTTGGGAACAATTTTCTCCCAGCTTCCGTTGCCGGCATAGTCAACACGGAAACGGTCGTGAACTTCCTTTCTGCCGTCAAGGCTGAGAACAACATTACTCATTTCACGGTTGGAAAACTCAATAACATCATCGTCAACAAGAACACCGTTCGTTGTAAGTGTAAAGCGGAAATTCTTACCCGCTTCTTTTTCAATGCTGCGTGCATATTCAACAAGCTGCTTAACAACATCAAAATTCATAAGCGGCTCGCCGCCGAAGAAGTCAACTTCAAGATTCCTGCGGCTTCCTGAATTTTCAACAAGAAAATCAAGGGCGCGTTTACCGACTTCAAAGCTCATCACGGCTCTGTCGCCGTGATAATTGCCCTGGCTTGCAAAGCAATAGGAGCAGTTAAGATTGCAGGTATGTGCAATATGAAGGCAGAGAGCCTTGATAACACCCGAAGTTTTTTTCTTCAGGTCACCCGCCATAGGTTCAAAAGTATCGGGAGTAAAAAGCTTTCCTGCAGAACGAAGCTGTTCAAGCTGTTCAAAGCAATCCTCGATTTCTTCCTTAGTAACATCCTCACGGTCAGGATATTTTTCAAGGATTTTTCCAATTATGTTCTCTCGGCTTTCGGTTTCATATATTTCAATTATATCGTAAGCAACCTCATCAACAACATGAACCGAACCAGAAAAAATATCAAGAACAATATTCAGTCCGCCGAGTTTATAGCAATGTATCATAAATACCACCTATTAAAAATGCCGCCTTGTGGCGGCATTTTGTTTTAGCAATTAATTATTTGTTTGTGCTTTCACACTGCTGATTAGCAACACCGCAGCTTGTTTTGCATGCTGACTGGCAGGATGTCTGGCATTCGCCGCAGCCGCCCTTCTTAGCGCTTTCGCAAAGATTCTTTGTTTCAAGAGTCTTGATTTTCATATCTGTATCCTCCGAAAAATTATTTTTTCTTATTATATCACGCAACAATCGTGATGTCAATCATTTAATAAGGGATTCGCCTGTCATCTGTGCAGGCTGTTCAAGTCCCATGATATCGAGCATTGTGGGAGCGATATCGCAGAGCTTGCCGCCTTCCTTAAGCTCGCAGTCATGACCGACAACAACGAAGGGAACAGGATTTGTTGTGTGAGCTGTGAAGGGTGAACCGTCGGGCTCATACATCTTATCTGCGTTACCGTGGTCAGCAGTAATGAGCATTACGCCGCCCTTGGCGGAAACTGCGTCACAGATTTTACCAACGCAGGTATCAACAGCTTCAACTGCTGCAACAGCTGCTTCAAACACACCTGTATGACCGACCATATCGCAGTTTGCGTAGTTGAGGATGATAACGTCATACTTATCTGTTCCGATAGCTTCAAGAAGCTTTTCAGTTACTTCGTATGCACTCATTTCAGGCTGCATATCATAAGTCGCAACAGCAGGTGACTTAACAAGGATTCTGTCCTCACCGTCATACTGTTTTTCAACACCGCCGTTGAAGAAAAATGTTACATGCGCATATTTTTCTGTTTCGGCAATGCGAAGCTGTGTCATACCCTTTGCGGAAAGGTACTCACCAAAGGTGTTATCAAGAGTCTGGGGTTTGAATGCGACATGAACATTAGGCATTGTTGCATCATACTGTGTCATGCAGACATAGTAAAGACCTTTGAGCTGTTCACGTTCAAATCCGCTGAATTCACTGTCAACAAAAGCTCTTGTGATTTCTCTTGCTCTGTCAGGGCGGAAGTTGAAGAATACAACTGAATCGTTATCGGAAACAGGCTGTGCATCATTTGAAACAGCAGGAACGATAAACTCGTCGGTAACTTCATTCTTATATGATTCTTCAATCATTTCGCAGCCGCAATCGAACTTAACACCTTCGCACTTTGTCATTGCATCATATGCTTTAACAACACGTTCCCAGCGATTATCTCTGTCCATCGCATAATATCTGCCGATGATGGTTGCAATTTTTCCTGCACCGATTTCAGCGCACTTCTTATAAAGCTCTGCAACAAAATCCTTGCCCGATGTGGGAGGAACATCTCTGCCGTCCATAAGGCAATGAACAAAAATCTTTTCAAGCCCCATATCCTTTGCCATTTTTATCAAACCGTAAAGGTGGGTATTGTGGCTGTGAACACCGCCGTCGGAAAGAAGACCCATGAGGTGAAGTGCGGAATTGTTCTTCTTGCAGTTTTCAATTGCACCGAGAAGAACTTCGTTCTCAAAGAAATCGCCGTCATTGATTGACTTTGTGATTCTTGTAAGCTCCTGATAAACAACTCTGCCTGCGCCAATATTGGTGTGGCCAACCTCGCTGTTACCCATCTGACCGTCGGGAAGACCGACATCCATGCCCGAAGCGCCGATATATGTCATGGGGTTTTCAGCCATTATTTTATCAAGGTTAGGTGTCTTTGCAGCTGCAATTGCATTACCGTAATCGCTGTCGTTTCTTCCGAAACCGTCCATTATGCAAAGAAGCACGGGTTTTTTGCTCATAACAAACATCCTTTCAAAAATACAGGGGCCGGTGGTTTCCGACCCCCTGAAAACTTTAATTATTTTGAAGCTGCTGCAACGATTGCTGCGAACTTTTCTGCAACAAGTGAAGCACCGCCGATAAGACCGCCGTCAACATCGTACTGAGCAAGAAGCTCTGCTGCGTTTGCGTCATTCATTGAACCGCCGTACTGGATAACGAATTTGTCAGCTGCGTCCTTTGTGTAAAGCTCTGCAATAAGAGCACGGATAACAGCACAAACCTCGTTTGCCTGCTCGGGAGTAGCTGTAAGACCTGTACCAATAGCCCATACGGGTTCGTAAGCGATAATGATATTTGCAAGCTCAGCTTCGGAAACACCTGAAAGAGCAACCTTTGTCTGCATTCTTACAACCTCTGCTGTAATGCCGAGTTCTCTTTCCTTGAGAACTTCGCCAACGCAAAGGATAACCTTAAGACCTGCGTTAAGAGCAGCTCTTACACGGTCACGGACAGTTTCGTCTGTTTCGCCGAAGTACTGTCTTCTTTCGGAGTGTCCGATGATAACATAGGGAACACCTGCTACCTTGAGCATTTCAGCGGAAACTTCGCCTGTGAATGCGCCTTTTTCTGCCCAATGGCAGTTTTCAGCACCGATTTTAATGTTTGAACCTGCTACTGCTTCCATAGCTGCATAGAGGTCAATATAGGGAGCGCAGATAACAACATCGCAATCTGCGTCTGCAACAAGGGGCTTCATAGCTTCGATGAGAGCCTTTGTCTGCTCGGGATTGTTATTCATTTTCCAGTTGCCTGCGATAACAGGTCTGCGGAGTGATTTATCCATGGATTTTACGTCCTTTCGATATTACAAATCATTTTAATATTATCAAACGATAATGGAATTTTGGATGAAATTTGTTTTTCGCACCGAGGAAAGCATATATAGATACGCGACCGAGGGAGAAAAGAAAATTTCGCCAGAATTTATTTATCATTTACTGCTTCAATACCGGGAAGAGCCTTACCCTCGAGGAATTCGAGTGATGCGCCGCCGCCTGTTGAGATGTGAGTCATCTTATCGCCGAAGCCGAGAGTATTAACAGCAGCTGCTGAGTCACCGCCGCCAATGATTGTAACAGCATCTGTTTCAGCGAGTGCTTTTGCAACGGAGATTGTGCCTGCTGCAAGAGTGGGGTTCTCGAAAACACCCATGGGTCCGTTCCAAACAACAGTCTTTGCGCTCTTAACTGCATCTGCATAAAGCTCTGCTGTCTTGGGTCCGATATCAAGACCTTCCATATCTGCGGGAATCTTGTCTGCATCGTAAACAACTGTATCAATGGGAGCATCAATGGGATTGGGGAAGCCTGCTGCTGCAACAACATCAACGGGAAGAAGAATCTTAACACCCTTTGCTTCAGCCTTTGCAAGCATATCCTTGCAGTAATCAATCTTGGTTTCGTCGAGGAGAGAATTACCTACACC
This sequence comes from Acutalibacteraceae bacterium, assembly GCA_045544115.1. Lineage (GTDB taxonomy): Bacteria > Bacillota > Clostridia > Oscillospirales > Acutalibacteraceae > CAG-177. The sequence continues at coordinate 12,968 of JAZPYI010000046.1, forward strand.
GTAGCCCTGTGCTGCAAGGAAGGTATAAGCCATACCGCCACCGATGATAAGTGTGTCAGCCTTGTTAAGGAGGTTTTCGATAACGTTGAGCTTATCTGCAACCTTTGCACCACCGAGAATTGTTACGAAGGGTCTTTCGGGGTCTTCAACTGCGTTGCCGAGATACTTAAGCTCTTTGCCCATAAGATAACCTACAGCAGCTTCTTCAACATAAGCTGTAACACCTACTGTTGAGCAGTGTGCTCTGTGAGCTGCGCCGAATGCATCGTTAACATACATTTCGCAGAGACTTGCGAGATCCTTTGAGAAAGCTTCGCCGTTCTTTGTTTCTTCTGCACGGAAACGAGTGTTTTCAAGAAGAACAACATCGCCGTCGTTCATAGCTGCAACCGCTGCCTTTGCATTTTCGCCTACAACTGTGTCGTCAGCTGCAAAAACAACTTCCTTGCCGAGCTTCTCGCTGAGTCTTTTTGCAACGGGAGCAAGTGAGAACTTTGCTTCGGGGCCGTTCTTGGGCTTGCCGAGGTGGGAGCAGAGGATAACCTTTGCGCCGTCATTTATAAGCTTCTGAATTGTGGGAAGAGCTGCATTGATTCTGTTCTCGTCTGTGATAACACCGTCCTTGAGGGGTACGTTAAAATCACAGCGAACAAGCACCTTCTTGCCCTTTGCATTAATGTCGTCAACTGTCTTTTTGTTAAGTAAGCTCATTTTTGTCAATCCTTTCAAGATTTAATTATTGAGTAGTCGCATACTTTACCAATTATTTATTTTATAATATTATGTCAAATATTTCAAGTATTATTTATCGGCAAAATGCCGAATATGCAAGGGAATACCGCATATTTTTCGGCTTGACTTTACAATGGGTTTTTGATAGAATAATTAAGTTGAATTTTATAAGATATCCGTCTCCTTAGTTAAATGGATATAAGAACCTCTCGAGCTGCGCTCTCGAGAACCTTGTTACTCACTTCGTTCGTAATAAGAACTTGTCGCTTCGCGCCAAAACCTTGTTACTCACTTCGTTCGTAATAACAGGCCCCTCCACCGAACTTTGATTTCAACTTAACATTCGCCTCCTTAGTTAAATGGATATAACAGGCCCCTCCTAATTGTTTGTTATGTCAATCACTTTTTGATGAAAAGTGATTGACAACAAGTTAATACAGTATCATACAATTCCATAAATTCCACATATGCCTCCTTAGTTC
>JAZPYI010000047.1:0-58099 GCA_045544115.1 Acutalibacteraceae bacterium
GTAATGGTCAAAACAGGTATATTGTTGCCCACTTCACGAAGAGAGCGGACAAGCTCGTAGCCGTCCATTTCAGGCATCATTATATCGGAAATTATGAGGTCAAAATATGTGTTATCCATGGCATCGAGTGCTTCTTTTCCGTTGGAAACACCCGTTACCGAATATCCGTTTTTTAAAAGAACGTGTGTAAAAAGCTCACGAAGCTCAATATCATCTTCTGCAATAAGTATTTTAAACATCTGCAACACCTCACGGTTATATTTTACAATCAATATGTGAATAAATCAAGAAGGTGCAAAACGGACAGCACCATTGTTACGGAACTGCCCGTTCTGCGGTTCTATGGAGGAACCATATATGAAAGTGTGGAAGAGATATCAATATCTGTTTCTGACCCTTTCTGCAAATGCGGTCAGACCGTTAATTATCAGTTTTGTTCCGTCATCGAGAATTGCCGTTCCGCAGAACTTTCCGAACACCTGATGACCGTGCTGACTGATTATTCCGATGTCAAAAGAGTGAACATTATCATAAATCGGTACGAAATCCATATCAAGCCTGCCGTCGGAGCTGATGAATTTCCAAGGCTCCATCACATCGTCGGGAATTTCAAAAAGTATGCGGTCGAGCTTATGGCATTTGCCGTCATAAAAAATCATATTTTCGCTTGCTGCGGAAGTATCTCCGAAGCCGTAGCCTATGTTGAATCCGAAGCTTTTACCGTCAATAACGCCGTTACCCGAACTCCAGTACCAAGTGTTGTCATAAGTCCAGACACCTCTGCCCCAATCAAGGGTAGCAAAATCCTTTTCAGGGTTGAAATAATGTTTTTTGCCGTTATATTTAACCCATCCTTCTGCGGGCATACAGTTAATTTTCTGATTATAATAAAAGGCTGTTTCATCCTCTTTCCACGGAGTGGCAATAACCATTGTATCACCGCTGTAATTATGAAGAAATATGTCAAAATCCATTTCACCGTGAAGCAGACATTTTTTGTAGTGCCCGAGAAGATGCCTGCCGCCGTTTTCGTGAGTTACGGAAAGCGAGCAGTATTTTTTGCTTATATTTATATCACCTTCGGAGCTGTCGGTCGGCATATTAAGCCTGCCCATCGGGAAGAAAAGCGGCGTTATGTAAGCATATTTTTTATTGTTAGCGAAATCATAGAAATTTGAGTTTGCAAGACCCATATAGCGATTATCAGCAACAGTCATTGAGAAAGCATAACCGTCGCTGTCAACGATAACGTAATAATCCCATTCTTTCAGGCGGATTTTATCAGCCTTCATATCCAGCGGATTATATTCCATAATCAGCTTTGTTGCCCAGCCGGGTTCGGTCAGAACTCCGTCGGAATTCAATAATTTTTGTGGCTTTTCTATTCTGTGATTCATTTTTACTTCCTTAAACAATTAAAAATAAGTAATAACAAACAGGTACTACAAAAAGCACACTGTCAAATCGGTCAAGAACTCCGCCGTGACCGGGAAGAAAGTTGCCGAAATCCTTGATTTTGCAATCACGTTTTATGTATGAAAGGAACAAATCTCCGAGCAAGCCAAAAAACGAACCAAAAAATCCGATAACAATAAAAGCAATCCAAGGCACATCGGCTTTACAGAAATGAAGGATAATTCCGTAAATAAGCATACCGAGTATTCCGCCCGCAACGCCACCGAATGCACCTTCAATGCTCTTTTTCGGGCTGATTGACGGCGCAAGCTTATGTTTACCGAATTTTGAGCCGATGAAATATGCTCCCGCATCTGCACACCAAGCGGATATAAACGGAATCAGAACAAGATTTCTTCCGTTGTTAAGGTTCATCATCGGAACAAGGAGTGAGATAAAAAACGGGAATACATATGCGCCGAAAAAAGCTGCAAAAATTCCGCTTGTGCCGATTTTTTGCTTTGAAGTTATTTCAGCAAAAAACAGAATAAACACGAAAATAAACATCATCAGAATGAACATAAAAATATCTGATTCGTAATATATTGCCCACGGGATGATCATTGCCTGAATAATACAGAATGCCTGAATCAACTTGTTTTTTACAAGTCCCGTATTGCACACAAGTTCCTTCGCCATAAGGAAGCATGCGATCGTTTCAAGAATTCCCGTTGCCCATACAGGCAATTTAAGCAGCACTATCAGACAGACAGCAATCCAAACAACCGCAACGGCAAGCCGTGTACCGAGCGACTGAAATTTCGTTTTTGATTTTCCCATTTTATTTCCTCATTTTTTAGCTTTTATTACAGCTTTTATTCTGTGAATGCCGTAAAGTACGGTTGAAATAATCATTGCAGCTATTGAAATCGCAATAAGTGTGTTTGCAAGCCAAAGCGGAATATTTGTGAAGAACAAAAGAATTAGCATAACAGCATAAAGAATAACCGTGCAAGCCTTGCCGTACCATAAAGCACTGTTGATTTTTGCGGAATATTTTGTTTCCATTATTGCAGTGACCGTCATAAAAAGTTCTTTTGCAATAAGAATAGCAAGTGCAGGCAGCATAAGCTCATATTTAGTGAGCAGGCAATACATCATTGCAGCCTGAGTCAGCTTATCTGCAATAGGGTCAAGAACCTTGCCGATATCCGTTACCATATTGAAACGGCGTGCAATTTTGCCGTCAATAACATCGGTAAGTGCCGAAAGAGCAACGAATATTACCGTCAGAAATCCGTTCTCTTTTTCGCAATAAGCCCAAATAATAACAGGAATAAGTAGCAAGCGAAGATAACTGATTAAATTAGGCACAGAGAAAAAATCTTTGAATTTGATTTTTATATTCATAATATCGCTCCTTACGGTCTGCTTGTTTTAGCAACAGATTTAGTATTACGATCAATTTCATCAACATCTCTTGAATTTGCATAAATCTTTTTCATTCTCTCATCGGGAAAATGCTCATCAAGGAAAACTTCAATTCTGTTTGAAGGTTCTAAACCTTCTTTCCTTTCGTTCCATCGGAGTGCCGCAACAGCGGAAAGTCCCGCATCAAAAACAAAAAATACAATAAACGCCCAAACAAGAATATGGCTTAAATTCATAGGAACAAAGGCTATAAATTTATCCGTCAGCGGCATTATGAGCTTGACCCAAGCGATTCCGAGTACACCCCAGAACAATGAATAAAGCAAGCAAACTCTGCCGTTGATGTTCAAGGGTAAATGGCTGTAATCCCAAGCAACGGAGCCGAAAACAATTTCCTGACCGAGCGAGCATATGTATTCCGCAACCGTGCCGACAAGGAAAGATATTATAAATACTTTCCACAAAGAAGAATCCGTAAATTTGCTCAAAACGGCAGTCAGCAAAACTCCTCCCATTCCGTAAGCCACACTTAAAGGACCGTAAACCAATGATTTTCGGCTTTCGATATAGCCGTTTTTAATCAGACACCACAATGTTTCAACGGTAAATCCCACCACACAGCATACGAGAAAAATATATACATATTTATAAAAAACTTTCATTCTCATCGTTTCCGTCCTTTCTTAAAAATCAGGCGTTCAGAATATTCATAAACTCTTCGCCCGTAATGGTTTCTTTTTCGTAGAGATACTGTGCCAATTTGTCAAGTTTTTGTTTGTTTTCGGTAAGTATTGTCATTGCTTTGTCATACTGCTTTTTGATAAGTGCAACAACCTGACGGTCGATTTCAGTCTGTGTTTCTGCCGAGCAGGCAAGCGAAGCATCGCCGCCGAGATACTGATTTGTAACCGTTTCAAGGGCGACCATGCCGAATTCGTCGCTCATACCGTAGCGGGTTATCATCGCTCTTGCAAGCCTTGTAGCCCGCTCGATGTCATTGGCTGCACCCGTTGACACCGAGCCGACCGCAAGCTGCTCCGCAGCCCTGCCTCCCGTATAGGTGGCAATTTTATTTTCAATCTCTTCCTTACTCATCAAATAGTGATTGCCTTCGTCAACCTGCATTGTATAACCCAATGCCCCCGATGTTCTCGGAACAATCGTGATTTTCTGAACGGGTGCGGAATTTGTCTGCATTGCGGCAACAAGTGCGTGACCGATTTCGTGATATGCAACAATCATCTTTTCTTTGTCGGTCAGCAAAGAGTTTTTCTTCTGATAGCCAGCAATAACAACCTCTATGCTTTCTTCAAAATCAGCCTGCATAGCCGCCTTGCTTCCTCTGCGAACGGCACGTAATGCGGCTTCATTAACTATGTTTGCAAGTTCGGCTCCTGATGCACCCGATGCCATTCTTGCAATAACAGAAAAATCAACATTCGGTCCCACGCAGATCTTCCTTGCGTGAACCTTGAGAATTTCTTCTCTGCCTTTCAAATCGGGCAATTCAACGGGAACCCGTCGGTCAAATCTGCCGGGTCGGGTCAATGCGGGGTCAAGGGATTCGGGTCGGTTTGTTGCAGCAAGAATAATAACACCCGTGTTACCCTCAAATCCATCCATTTCGGTCAGAAGCTGGTTGAGAGTCTGCTCTCTTTCATCGTTGCCGCCGATGTGATTATCACGCTTTTTGCCTATGGCATCAATCTCATCTATAAACACGATACACGGAGCTTTTTCTTTCGCTTGTTTGAAAAGGTCACGCACCTTCGATGCACCCATACCAACAAACATTTCAACAAATTCCGATCCCGAAATCGAGAAAAACGGAACGTTTGCTTCGCCCGCAACAGCCTTTGCGAGCATTGTTTTACCCGTACCCGGAGGTCCGACAAGCAGAATGCCTTTGGGCATTGAAGCACCGATAGCCTTATATTTATCGGGGTTGTGAAGATAGTCAACAACCTCTGTCAGGTTTTCCTTTGCTTCATCTTCGCCTGCAACATCGCTGAATTTTATTCCGCTTGACGATTTAACATAAATCTTTGCGTTGCTCTTGCCCATATTGAACATCATGGAGTTGCCGCCGCCCGCTTTATCCGTGAATTTCTTCATCACAAGCTGACCGAGTCCGACCATGAGAGCCATAGGCAAAATCCAACTCAAAAGTATACTGAGAATCGGCGACATTTCCTGAACTATTTCCGTTGAGAATTTTGCTCCTGCGGTGTAAAGTCTTTGAGTTAATGCGGGGTCTTCCATAAGACCCGTTTTATAGAAATTGCCGTTCTTATCACTGAAAACAATCTGATTATCCTGAATTTCAACCTCGTCAACGTTAAGCTCCGTTGTCATTCGGATAAAAGTACCGTAATCAACCTCTTTAACTCTCATATTGTTGAGAAGCGGCATAACAATCGCATTAAAAAGGATAATAACCGCAAGAAAAATGCCGTAATAGAACATCATCGGCTTTTTCGGTGTTTTAACTTCGTTCATAAAATACCCCTTTACCACTTTATGCCGTAAGTATAAAACACTTTCTTCAACCAAACTTCAACTGAAGTTCAACAATTGTTGAAAATCCCGACGGTCTTGAAATTAAAACTCATTAGGTGTATAATACCGAAAGACTTTATTTCAGGAGATAAATATGGATAAGAACAAAGAATTTCTCGGCACGGAGCCTGTCGGCAAGCTGCTGTTCAAGCTCGCTGTGCCTACGGTTATTGCCCAGCTCGTAAATATGCTCTATAATATCGTTGACCGTATTTATATCGGTCACATTCCCGAAGAGGGCAGCCTTGCGCTGACGGGTGTCGGTGTTTGTATGCCGATAATTATGATTATTTCTGCTTTTGCAGCACTCATAAGTTCGGGCGGTGCTCCGAGAGCATCAATAAATATGGGTAAGGGCGACAAAAAATCTGCAGAGAAAATTCTCGGCGGATGCTTCACTCTTCAGATTATTATTTCAGCTGTTTTAACTGCAGTTTTACTGATTTGGAATAAGGATTTGCTTCTTGCCTTCGGCGCAAGTGAAAACACAATCGGATACGCAACCGACTATATGAACATCTATGCCGTCGGCACGGTTTTCGTTCAGCTCACACTCGGAATGGGTGCGTTCATCAATGCACAGGGCTTCACAAAAATCGGAATGGTGACGGTGCTTATCGGTGCCGTCAGCAATATTATCCTTGACCCGATATTCATTTTTGCATTTGATATGGGTGTCAGAGGTGCGGCACTTGCAACGATTCTTTCTCAGGCAATTTCGTGCATATGGGTGATTTCTTTCCTCTGTGGCAAGAAAACATATCTTAAACTAAAAATATCGGATATGAAGATTGATGCAAAGCTTGTTTTTCCTTGCGTTGCGCTCGGTCTTGCAACCTTCATTATGCAGAGCAGCGAAAGTGTTATTTCCGTTTGCTTCAATTCATCGCTTCTTAAATACGGCGGAGATATTGCCGTCGGTGCAATGACAATTCTTACAAGTGTTATGCAGTTTGCAATGCTTCCTATGCAAGGTATCGCACAAGGTGCACAACCAATTTCAAGCTACAACTACGGTGCCAAAAATGTTGACAGAGTCAAGAAAACATTCAAGCTGCTGCTCACTTGCTGTCTGACATATTCGGTTGTTTTGTGGGTATTGATTATGATTTTTCCGCAAATCTTTGCAGGAATATTCACACCCGATGCCGCACTTATCGAATTTACGGCAAAGGCACTACGTATCTACTGCGGTGCAATGTTCCTTTTCGGCATTCAGATTGCCTGCCAGATGACATTTGTTTCAATCGGCAACGCACCCTGTTCAATTATCGTAGCAATTGTGCGTAAATTCGTTCTGCTTCTGCCGTTTATCTACCTTATGCCGAATCTGGTTGCAGACAAAACCATGGGTGTTTACCTTGCCGAACCCGCTGCAGATGTTATCGCAGTAACCTTCACCGCAATTCTTTTTGCCGTGCAATTTAAAAAGTCATTGAAGAAGCTTGACGAAAGAACGAATACGTCGGAGTGTAAAAATGAGAAATAATGACATAAATATACGTGATCCATTTGTTCTGTATGAGAACGGAAAATATTATATGTACGGCACAAGGGCAAATAATTTTGGCAAAAATACAGGCGGTTTTGACGTTTATGTTTCTGAAAATCTTGAAAACTGGAGTGAGCCCATTGAGTGTTTTGATTCTGAAAAACATAATCTGAATTATCATGTTAACTGGGCACCTGAAGTGCATAAGTACAAGGATGCATATTATATGTTTGCTACGTTCACAAGAGAAAGCAACAGCTTGAGAGGGACTTTTATTCTCAAAGCAGACAGTCCGCTCGGTCCGTTTGTTCCGCACAGCAACGGTGCCGTAACTCCCGAAGATTGGGAGTGCCTTGACGGCACGCTTTACATAAACCGTGACGGCAAGCCTTATATCGTTTTCTGCCATGAGCATACTCAGATTATTGACGGCACAATCTGTTATGCTCCTTTGAGTGATGACCTGAAAGAAAGAACAGGCGAAGCGGTAACTCTGTTTAAAGCGTCAGAACCGTATTGGGCAGATAAAAGCAAAGATGAAAATGAACACAGAATAACCGATGGTCCTTTTATATACCGCACAAAAACCGATGAGCTTTTGATGTTATGGTCAACCTTTATCAAAGGCAAATATGCAGAATGTCTGGTAAGATTCAACAGCGGAGAAATCGGCACAGACTTCACTCATCTTGAACCCCTCATTGATGATGACGGCGGACACGGTATGATTTTTGCCGATGAAGATAAACTTTATCTTACATTTCATTCCCCGAATAAGTCAGGATTTGAAAAACCCCGTTTTGTCGAAATCGAAGATAAGGGATATATTGTTTCACTAAAATAAACGGCACAATAGTAACCCCCCGGCTAATGAGCCGGGGGGTTACTTACCATTAAATATTTAAAAATACATTTAAGCTCTTTTCCTGTAATCTACTGCCGGCAATTCAGTTAACCTTCTTTTTTCTTGCAAAAAGGACTACACAAGCCGAACCTATAACAGCACATAAAGCAATAAATATAATTACCGCATTTTCACTGCCCGTATCAGGAATTACTTCTTCCTTACCGCTGTCATCGCTTGTTTCATCGCCATTCTGACCGCTTGATTCGTTATTACCGTCCGAAGGCGCGGAAGGCTCATTGTTTCCGCTGAAATCAGGCAAATCGGGGATTTCAGGGTTAACAGGAATAATCGGAACAATGGGGAACACGGGAATTATCGGAACAACAGGAATAACGGGAGGAATATACACGTTATTGAAAACAGTTTCATCAACAAGCTCTCCGTCAGATTCAATAATTCTAACAGCCTCAAGAATACCGTTATTATCGGTTACCGTATAGGTTATTTCATAAACCGTCCTGTCGTAAATGTAACCTAAGGTTTTATCATTCTGTTCGGAAACCTTGTATGAGTAATTGCCGGGCTGCATAAATGTTATTTTACCGAAGCTTGCATCGCCTTCTCCGGAAACACTTGTGGTTATTTCTCCGTTATCGCTGCCTGCCGGCATAGGATATTCCGCATTATCAGCTTTAAGAATAAAGGTAAATTCAGAAGAAACCAGAGGTAAACCTATAATATTCTTGCTGAAAACAAGCTCGTCCGAAACAGGAATGGGATTATAAATATTTTCAAATAAAACACCGTTGATTACATTGCCGTCCTTGATAATTTCCGTAACAGATGAGAGTGTGTTGGTTTCTTTATCAAGAGTAACGGTTACGGTTACATAGCAAATTCCGTCATCATATGTGTAGCCTGTTTTTCCGCCGTTATCTTCGGTTATCGCAAACTGATAAATACCTTCCTTTGAGAAAACTGCTGTTCCGAAATCAATCGCTCCGCCGGCATCGACACTTGCGCTTTCAGCAAAGCCTTCATAACCATCGGAATTATTGTTTTCATTCGCCCAAATCTTAAAGGTAAAATCGCCGTCTGCTATATCGCTGTTTGTCTTTTGACCGGTAAGTGTGGCATCACCGTCAAGAGAAACAGAGATCGGATCGGGAGCAACATATGTATTGTCAATTTTAAGTGTTTCACCCGTTGAGAACTCAGCTTGTGCTTCAAGCTTATTTGTTTCCTCATTGAGTATTACGGTAACAGTCACGGTTACTTCTCCGGTTTCATCTGTGTAACCTGCGGGAGGTGTATCTTCCGTTACGGTAAAAGTATATGTTCCTTCCTCAGTAAAAATCCATGTACCGAAATCGAGAATACCGTAATCATCCGTGGAAATTTCTGACGGAACATCAAGGACGTTTTTCTGTTCACCGCCGTTTATAACATAGGTAAACAGATCTTCCGTAATATCTTCATCGGACTTGCCGCCGCCCGTAAGTGTTGTGATACCGTCAACGGGAAGCTCTGCGGGTGCAGGTGTATCATATATATTCCTGAAAAGGATTTCATCAACAGGTTCACCGTTTCTTGAAATCTCGGTTTTATATATAACAAGAACATTTTCAGATGTATCAAGAATAACAGTATATTCAACCGTATAAACAGCATTATCATAATGATATCCTGCCGCGCCCTTATCATCTTCCGTTACGGTAAATGCATATACACCTGCTTTTGAGAAGGAAATTTCATCAAACTTAAATTTTCCGTCGGTATCAACATAAACTGTTGAAGGCATATAGCCGCAGCCGCTTGAATCATTATCCTCATCAGCTTTTATTGAAACTGTAAAACGGTTTTCTGTTATTTCAATTTCTTCGCCGTTTTCGATAAGAAGCTTTGAGCCGTCAATAACTGCCGTAATCGGATCGGGAGCAACATATGTATTTTCAATCTTAAGTGTTTCACCCGTTGAGAACTGAGCTTGTGCTTCAAGCTTGTTCGTTTTTTTATTGAGAATAACCGTAACAGTTACGGTTACTTCTCCGGTTTCATCCGTGTAACCTGCGGTAGGGGTATTTTCATTGACAGTGAAGTTATAGGTTCCTTCCTTGCTGAACTTCCATGTTCCGAAATCAAGCGCACCGCCTGCCGCTGCTTCAGCTGTTTCAGGAACATCTGATACATTTTCCTGGTCTCTGCCGGAAACAACATAGCCGAAAAAGCCTTCTGTTATATCATCATTGGTTTTGCCGCCACCTGTAAGAGTCGTAACACCCGTTACTGGAAGCTCTGCAGGCGCAGGAGTTTCATATTTATTTTCAAAAACTATTTTATCTGAAGGCTCGCCGTCTTTTAAAATTTCGGGATCCGAAACAACAAGTGTGTTTGTTTCTTCATCAAGTGTTACCGTATAGGTTACAACATATTCGCCATTATCGTATGTATAGCCTGCAGCTTCCTTATTTTCTTCCGTAATAACAAACGAATATAAACCGGGCTTCTTAAAGGTTATATCGGGCAATTCAAACTCACCGTTTGAATTAACGGATACCGTTGCGGGAATATCCGCCTCATATCCGCTTACATCGTTTTTAGGATCGATTATTACAGAAACATCAAACTGCTTATCTTCAATTTCCTTATTTTCTCCGTTTTCGGTAAGAGTTACTTTGCCGCCGATCGGAACAGTCGTTACCGATACCGGTGATGTATATGTGTTGGAAAATTCAATTTTATCTGCAGCCTGACCGTTTTTAGTGATTGAGGTTACCGCTTCAAGCTTTTCTCCGCTTGCATCAACGGAAACTGTTACCGTAACAACAATACTTGATGAGTCATAGCCGTAACCAGCATTTCCGCTGTTATTTTCCGTTACGGTAAATGCATATACTCCGGGAATAGAGAAGCTCCATTCCCCGAAATCAATTGCTCCTCCATTTTCGGTTTCAACCTCGGAGGGTATACCCGAAACACCTTTGGTGTAATTATTTACGATATTGAAGCTGAACTGACCCGCAAGAATATCTGCGTCAGTTTTATCACCGCCGGAAAGCTTCTTTGAACCCATAAGACTGATAGTTGCGGGAGCATATACCTTATTGGTTATTTCATAAGCTGAAGTTATTTCGCTTCCGTCAATGCTTGTTTTTCCGTAAGAAACGGTAACATCATATGTTTCGCTGTTTGAAACATAACCCTCAGGCGCTTCCGATTCGCAAAGTGTATATTCATGACCCGAGGGAATATTGCCGAAAGATACCATTCCTCTTGAATCTGACTGTACATTGGTTGCAGCTATTATAACCTTACCACCGCAAACGGAGCAATTCGGATTATGAGTAAGAGTAAAAGATGCGTCCTCAAGTCCTTCGCCTGTACCATTATCCGTTTTAAGAATATCAAGGTTTCCGAGATATCCTTCAACCGAGGGAATAACAAAATCCAGTTCCCTGTTTGTGTGGTCCGAGAAAACATAATCCAAAAATGTTCGTGCATTGGTATTATATGTTCTTCCGTCAACAAAACCGTCAGCTTCATTGGTCAGGCGAACACGGTATTTTATACTGTATGTGCGTACCGTTTTGCTGCGGTCTGTTACATCACTATAACCGGAAGCATTTATATTCCATGAAATCTTATCGGTAAATACAGCTGTATCTTCCCCGTTTTCAACATGACTGCCGCTCAGGCTGCTGCCGGAAAGATTTCCTTCTTTATCGTAAAAGCCGAGAAACTCTATGTTATCACCCATAGGGTCGGTAACCGTTACAGGCTCCGAGCCGAGAATATAGCTCAAAACGGTATCAAATGCAGTATGAAGCTGGTCAATTGTGTCTCCTCTTGAAAATGCATCAAAAACATTAGCCTTCTCAAGGTCCTCACCACCGCCTATTTCGGTGCCGAGCCAGTTTACATAAGCGGTTGAATCCGTTGCCGAACCTACTTCATAGCTTTCACCTGTTCTTTCAACAATTGAAATTCCGTTTGCATCACCCGTGTCGATATACTTCTGAATTGTCTGACTTTCATTACTTATATCAACACCGATTGTATAAATGTTAATGCCGCTTTCTTTGATTTCATCTGCAACATTTCGAGCTTTTATAGCCGCTGTATCACTATAGCTTGTACCGCTGCAGGCAATATTCTTTACGAAATCCCAGAAAAGACCGTCAGCAGGCTCTGTCGGATTTACAGACGGAGGATTTTTCTCGGTTCTGTAAACATCATAACCTTCGATGCTTTCAGTTGAATTTCTGCCGGACTCAATATATGTTGTGGGGAAACCGTCCGTAATAAGAACAATATACTTCTGGTCTGCCGTTGACGATTCAAGCATATTTGCGGCAAGCTGAAGACCCGCCTCAATATTCGTAAACTTGACATTCTTATCGCCGGGAGCGGTTATCGCATTTATATCAGCGGTAAATCTTGTTAAATTGTCGTTAACATTACCCAGTTCAAAAACAACAGAAGCATTTGTATTAAACTGAACCATACCGATTCTGCGGTTTTTACAGATACCTGTTGTTTTGCTGTATTCATTAAGGAACTCCGTTGCAGCCACCTTTGCCTTATAAAGTCTTTTTTCGCTTTCTACACTTGTGGAGTTTCCGTTATGGTCACTGTTCATGGTGTTTGAAATATCCATAACCATAACAATATCGGTTGCAGGAAGCTCCTGAGTTACCGAAAGAGTAATATCAAAATAGTTTTCATCTTCAGATGCCGCAACCGATTTGCTGACAGTTATCCTTTCATCAGGTGTCACAGCATTTCCGCCCTGTGAAACAATCTGCTGCGAGTTATCCGAAACGGCAAAGGCAATTATTCCCGCCGAAATCGTTGAGAGAACCAAAAAAATGCTCAACAGAACCGCTGTTATCTTTTTCACAGCCATACCTCCGATTTGTAAAATTGTTGTTAAATATATACAATTATATATTAAAGCATATCTTTTTGTCAACCTTACTTATATTTCAGGAACGATATAGCCTCTGCATTTTAGCTCATCATATATTCTGTTCAAAATCTGCTCTGATTCCGCTCGGACGGTGTGATAATGGTAGCCTCCGGTTATATTCATAAGCTCAGTTGATTTACCGCTGCGCACACCTTCAATAAACTGCTTTACATGAAGCCTGGAAAAGATATTAAGCGGTGCTTCGATTTTTCCGTAAACCTTATGCCATACAAAAACATCAACAACAGTACCGCCCAGGTCAACAATACAATTAAGCTCATCTTCGGTTTGTTCAGTTGTATGCCGAAGCTTAAAAACACGTTCGGAAAAAGGAGAAGATTGCACGACATAGCCGTAATGAGTAGAAAGAATATCAAAGCCCGATGCTTTTAAAACAGAAATATCCTGCACTATAATCTGCCTGGAAACACCAAATCGCTCAGAAAGAACCCCGCCCGAAACAGGTTTCTTTTCAGACATGAGAAATTCTGCTATTGCTTTTCTTCTTTCTTCGGCTTTCATATTAATACTCCTAAATATTATATTGCGTGAAGGTTCTTAAGTGAGAGATCGAGAATGGGTGATGAGTGTGTCAATGCTCCGCTTGAAATATAGTCCACTCCGATATTTGTCAGTTTGTCAACATTTTCTTTTGTAACGTTTCCGCTGCATTCCGTTTCAGCCTTACCCTTGCAGAGCCTTACAGCTTCCTTCATATCCTCAATGCTCATATTATCGAGCATAATTATATCCGCACCTGCTTCAAGTGCTTCTTTAAGCATATCAAGATTTTCAACCTCAATTTCAATTTTACGTACAAAGGGTGCATATTCCTTCGCCATACATACAGCCTCTTTTACACCGCCTGCGGCACCGATATGATTATCCTTAAGCAAAATTCCGTCACTCAAATTAAACCTGTGATTATATCCTCCGCCGACCTTAACTGCATATTTTTCAAAAACACGCATATTGGGTGTTGTCTTTCTTGTATCAAGAAGCTTTGTTTTTGTGCCCTCAAGGAGGTCAGCTATTGATCTGGTATAGGTTGCAATTCCGCTCATTCTTTGAAGGAAATTGAGTGCAGTGCGCTCACCGGAAAGCAAAACACGGATATCTCCGTGTATAATACCGAGCTTTTCTCCGTTTTTTACGGTATCGCCATCCTTGCAGAAAAAGGTAACTTCGGTTTTTTCATCCAACAGTTCAAACACTCTTTTGAACACATCAAGACCTGCAATAACACCGTTCTGCTTGCAGATAAGCTCAACCTCACCCAGGCAAAAATCTCTCATAACGGAATTTGTTGATATATCCTCGCTTGTTATATCCTCTTTGAGCGCATTGAGAATCATTTCATCTGCATTTATTTTCATTGTAATATTATTCATGACTTTTTTTCTCCTTCTCTATCGCCGTAAGAACAGCCTGCTTATATTTTTCCTGATAACCTTCATACTCGGAAGCATTAACCGTAATTTCAACCGGCTGTAAATCCGAATAATCTGACATTATATGCGTTGCGGCTCGCTTTGCAAAAACAAGGCTTTCGAGCAGCGAATTGCTTGCAAGGCGGTTTTTTCCGTGAACACCGTTGCAAGCAGTTTCACCTACCGCATAAAGACGGTCCATTGAGGTTTTGCTGTAGCCGTCAACATCTATTCCGCCCATAAAATAATGCTGCGAAGGTACTACAGGAATGCTCTCTTTTGTAACATCATAGCCTTCTTCAAGACAATGCTGATATATATTCGGAAAATGGCTTTTTATTTCGCACTCCGGAATAGCGGCAAAAGAAAGCCACACATGCTCTGTGCCTTCTTTTTTCATTTCATCAAATATGGCATTTGCAACAACATCTCTCGGAAGAAGCTCATCAACAAATCGCTCCCCTTTTGAATTCAGAAGCACCGCTCCTTCTCCTCTAACAGATTCGGAAATGAGAAACTCTCTGCCGTGCTTTTTGCTGTAAAGAGTGGTAGGATGAATCTGTATATAATCAATATTACGAAGCTTTATGCCGTATTTGAGAGCAATTGCAAGCGCATCACCCGTCAGATGGCGATAGTTTGTGGAATGCTCAAACAGACCACCTATACCTCCTGTTGCAAGAACTGTATAGTCCGCGCTGATGCTCATATAATTATTATCCGCATCATGACCTATAATACCGTAACAGATATTATCCTTGCAAATCAAATCTGCCATTGTGAAATTTTCGATTAATGTTACGTTATCATATTTCTTGACGGTTTCCAAAAGGTGCGAGGTTATTTCCTTTCCCGTTTCATCTTCATGAAAAAGAATTCTCGGCTTCGAATGCGCACCTTCCTTTGTGTAGGTAAAAGCTTCGCCGTCTTTTTCAAACCTGACACCGCAGGAAATCAAATCCTCGATAATCTCCTGCGAAGAACGAATCATTATATCAACCGAATCAGGATTATTTTCATAATGCCCTGCACGCATTGTATCCTCATAAAAAGCATCATAATCGGTTTCATCCCGCAGTACACAAATACCGCCCTGTGCCAAATAAGAGTCGCTTTTTGAGGCTTTGTTTTTACTTATAATAACAATTTTTTTATCCCTTGGCAGGTTCAACGCACAGTAAAGACCTGCTACACCGCACCCAACAATAACTATATCCGTTTTCATATTTCACTTTACAATCTCCAGCATTTTATCAAGAGGGACAAGCGCTCTCTCACGAACTTCATCGCTTATCAAGACCTCATTATTTTCTTTTTCCAGAACGGAAACTATACCTTCAAGCGTATTAAGCTTCATATCCATGCAACACGGACACGGTTGAGGAAAATAAAAACATTTATTCGGATTATCCGATTCAAGTTTATAACAAACCCCATTCTCTGTACAAACAATAAACTCGCCGCAACTGCTGTTTTTGGCATAGCCTATAATATCCGCCGTGCTTCCGATAAAATCGGAAAGCTCAAGAATTTCCGGCTCGCATTCTGGATGTGTAAGCACAAAAGCATCGGGATGCTTCTTCTTTTCTTCTTTAATCTGCTCCGAAGAAACAGCCGCATGAATGGGGCAGCAGCCGTCGTTTATTATAATATTTTTTTCGGGAACCTGCTCTGCAACAAATCTGCCGAGATTTCTGTCCGGAATAAAAAATATATTCTTATTCGGCAAGGCTTTGACAATTTTTACTGCATTAGACGAAGTTACACAAACATCACTTTGACATTTAAGCTCTGCCGTTGAATTTATATAGCAAACCACGGCAAGGTCATCATATTTTTTCCGCATTTCTGCTATTTTTTCAGATGAAGCCATATGTGCCATCGGGCAATCAGCAGTCAAATCCGGCATAAGCACCTTTTTATCGGGATTGAGTATTTTTGCACTTTCACCCATAAACGAAACTCCGCAGAATACAATTATATCTGCCGTACTCTGCTTTGCAATTTTAGCAAGATAGAAGGAATCACCCACATAATCCGCTGCATCCTGCACCTCAGCAGGAGCATAGTAATGCGCAAGAACAACGGCATTTTTTTCGGTCTTTAACTGTTCAATCCGTTTTTTCATATTTACCATTCCTTGTTTTTTATGACCAGCACATTATACAGCCCCGCTTTACATCTGTCAAGTTGTCTGTAAAGTTTTGTGTTAAAGCACAAAAATAAGGGTCGGTTTTCACCAACCCTTGTTTTATTTTATAACAAAATTTTTTCTATCGCCCTTGCAACACCGCAGTCAAAATTTGATTCTGTAACATAATCCGCAATATCAAGAATTGACTGCTGCGAATTTGCCATGGCAATTCCGATACCTGCATATGTAATCATATCATAATCGTTATTGCTGTCGCCCATAGCAATGGTATTTTCTCGTTTTATTCCCGTGGCTTCAAGCACTTTTTTAATGCCCTCCGCTTTATTAAAGCCTTTTGTCACCAAATCAGCATATGTTTCAAACTGAAACACGGTAAGCTCATCTTTGAAAAGCCTTTTAAAATCTTCGGGAACGGTTTTTCCCATTGCCACAACCTGAATACTATCACCGTTGCATATTTTGAGATAATCCTCGGAATCTTTCAGCGGAATCTGATAATCCCTATGAACCCCGACATCATTCATAACAGAATAAACTTCATTTACACCTTCAAAAATTGCCCAATAGTCACGGTGAGAAAACATATATTCAGCAATTCTTTTTATCAGGTCTTCAGACATAAATGACTCAAAAACAGTTTTGCCGTTAATTGTTACCATTGAGCCGATACCCGATATTATTCCGTCAAAATCGCCGAATTGCTCCATAAGAACAGACGGTATATTTCCCCATGAACGTCCCGTATTTATAAAAATCATATGACCCTTATCTCTCGCCGCTTTTATTGCGGCAAGATTATCAGGCGGAATCATAAAACTATCGGCAAGCAGAGTACCGTCAATATCAAGAAAAACGGCACATCTTTCATTTTTGTCAAGCATAATTATGCCTCAATCTTATGAAAAATTTTCTTACCCTTCTTAACAACGATGGGCTTTTCCTTAAGAGCATCCTTTGTAAAGCTCATTGTGAAATCCGTTACCTTTGCATCGTCAACGGAAATACCGCCCTGCTGAACAAGTCTTCTGCCCTCACCTCTTGACTTTGTGATTTCAGCCTTAATAAGAATATCAAGAATATCAATTGAGCCGTCGGTGAAATCATCATCGGTAAGAGTTGTTGAAGGCATATTGTCAAGGTCTGCAGCACCGCTGAAAATAGCCTTTGCCGCTGCCTGAGCCTTTGCCGCTTCTTCTTCACCATGAACAAGCTTTGTAAGCTCAAATGCAAGAATTTCCTTGGCTGTGTTGAGCTGACTGCCCTCCCATGAATCCATTGCATCAATTTCTTCAAGGGGAAGGAATGTAAGCATACGGATGCACTTGAGAACATCATCATCTGCAACATTGCGCCAATACTGATAGAATTCATAAGGTGAAGTCTTTTCAGGGTCAAGCCAAACTGCACCGGAAGCGGTTTTACCCATCTTCTTACCCTCGGAATTAAGGAGAAGAGTGATTGTCATTGCATAAGCATCCTTACCGAGCTTTTTACGGATAAGCTCAGTGCCGCCGAGCATATTTGACCACTGGTCATCACCGCCGAACTGCATATTGCAGCCGTATTCCTTGTAGAGATGATAGAAATCGTAGCTCTGCATAATCATATAGTTAAATTCAAGGAAAGAAAGACCCTTTTCCATTCTCTGTTTATAGCACTCTGCACGAAGCATATTATTAACAGAGAAGCAGGCACCTACTTCACGCAAAACATCAACATAGTTAAGGTCAAGAAGCCAGTCTGCATTGTTGATAAGCATAGCCTTGCCGTCGCTGAAATCAATAAAACGGCTCATCTGCTTTTTAAAGCAGTCAACGTTATGCTGAATTGTTTCCTTGGTGAGTACCTGACGAAGGTCGCTTCTTCCCGAGGGATCACCTATCATGCCCGTGCCGCCGCCGAGAAGAGCGATGGGCTTGTTGCCTGCCATCTGAAGTCTTTTCATAAGGCAAAGAGCCATGAAATGACCTACATGAAGACTGTCAGCTGTAGGGTCAAAGCCGATGTAAAAAACAGCCTTACCGTTATTGATAAGCTCTCTGATTTCCTTTTCGTCTGTTACCTGAGCAATAAGTCCTCTTGCTACAAGTTCTTCATAAATCTGCATATTAAAACATCCTTTCGGTATTATTTACATTATAACAAATAAAACCCTCTGCCATAATGACAGAGGGCGAATTAACGCGGTACCACCTCTATTTGAGTACACCTCACGGAATACTCCTCATCGGGTAAAAATTACCCTTGCGCTTTAACGGGCGCACTCGGCTTTACCTACTGCATTTTTCAGCAAAGCGGCTCTGGGATGTAATTCACTCGCCTTCCGTTACTTGCTTTCACCGACCGCAAGCTCTCTGAAACGGACTTAACGGTTACTTCTTCCCGTCATTGCCATTGCATAATATTATACATTATAGAATTATATTTTGTCAAGTATTTACCTTATACTATATTTTCATCTGCAAAACATTAAATGTTGAATACGCAATTAATTTGTGATATACTTATATATATTATGTTGTTCAGGAGAATCACAAATGAAAAAAATACTGATTTATTATCCTCCAAACAAACTCGGAATGAGTGATTTCAACCAAACTGATTACAGCACCCTTTCCGAAAGAGTAAATAATGAACTTAACGGAAAATTCCCTAACTTCGGAAACAAAGTATGGCTTCAAGGTATTCTTTCAGAAATCAGCAATCCTGACTGCATCTATGAATTCGGTTACGAAAATATCTCTGAAGATTATATTAACAATAATTATGACTGTGTTCTGTTACCTCTGGCTAACTGCTTCCATAAAGGATGGATACAGTACATGGAAAAAAGGGCTTCTCATATCGAAAAAATTAAAATACCTGTTTATGTTATCGCTTGCGGTGTTCAGGCAAATTCTTATGATGATATTTCTGACTTGGTTAAGTGCATAAAAGAACCTGCAACAAGATTCATTAAATCAGTCTACAATACAGGCGGAGAGTTTGCTCTCAGAGGATATTTTACTGCCGAATTTTTTGAACGGCTGGGATTTCGTAATGCCGTGGTTACAGGTTGCCCTTCAATTTATCAAATGGGCAGAAACCTTACCATATCTAACAAAAAAGTTTCTGAAGAGCAATTCAAATCCTCAATAAACGGCACATTTAAACTTCCGATTCCCGATAAAGATATCAAAAAATCCGATTTTATCTGTCAGGATATGTATGGAAAATATCTTTACGACCCGAATTATTTTAAAGAAAATCCTATGGATCTCAGAAGAATATTAAAACTAATCAAAAGAGGCGATTATGCTTTTGTAAGAGCTCTTGCCAATCGCAAAATTCATCTTTTTGCCGACACACAGCAATGGATGAGCTATTATACTCAAAACAACATAAGCTTTTCTTTCGGAAGCAGAATTCATGGTACTATAATGCCCATACTTTCCGGCGTTCCCTCTTTATGCTACTCATGTGACGCAAGAACAAGAGAAATGGTTGAATTTTTTGATATTCCCTGCATTATAAAAAATAACAAAGAAAAAGCAAAAACACAAAGCCTGTATGATTTGTATTGTTTAACAGATTACAGCAAATTCAATGCCGGATTTCAAAAAAAATTTGATGATTTTGAAGCTTTTTTATCAAAATGCGGTATTACAAATAAAATTAACCAAGAAAATACTTTTATGAGTAAGTACTCTGACAACATAATCTTTCCTCAAAAAACAAATGAGCTTTACTTTGATAAAATACAAAGAGAAACCCAAAAATATGCTATCTTATTTAACAGCTTAAATGCATGGTACGGCAGATAACAAAAACAGCAGCTAAAGCTGCTGTTTTTTGTTATTTCTCAACCGCCTTCAGCCATTCTTCTGCAATAATCATATGACCTGCGATACTCGGATGAGTTCCGTCCCAGATAAAATACTCAATTTTTGACCTTTCGGCATTCTCCTTAATTTTATCATAAAGAGGAACAAAGATACAGTCAAATTCTTCCGCAAGCTTTTTAGTTGCCGCTCTTATTCGTATATTCGCCTGCTCACGGTATGCAACGGAATCCTCGGGGTCATTGCTGTCGGGTCGTTTGAAGGGGCCCTCAACTCCATCGGGATGAGGAGAGTTCTTATAGGAATAATCCGACTTGTCAAGAGGAAAATAAAAGGGTTCACAAACGATAATCTTAATATCGCCGAGTTCACTTCTTGTTTTTTCAAGAATTGCACGAAGATTTGTTTCATGGCGGATTGCCGCTTCATCAGGAGTGATTCCCGCAAAATATCCGTAACCGCCGTCATTTACACCTACGAGTATACTCAGCACGGTAGGCTTGTTATCAATAACATCCGCCTGCCATTTTTCAAGAAGTCCCTCGGCATTTTCACCCGAATAACCTTTGTTGATAAATTTCGGCATATTTTCCGCATTTTCAAGTGCAAGCTTTGATGCAACTATATACTGATAGCCGTGACCCATAATATGGTTACAATCCATGCTCTTTCCTCTGTTGCCGTCGGTTATAGAGTCACCTGAAAAAAGCACAACATCATTTTCACTCAGCTTCATATCATTTCAACTCCCTAAGAATTTCATATGCATATTTTGCATCATCTTCAAAATTCAGAACATTAGCTTCTATAGAACAACACTCAACTCCTATCGCCTTAAGAGGCTCAATAAAGTTTATCTGACTGAATTTATCGTCTTTCTTCGGATAAATTCTTTTGCATTCAAACGATTCATCGGGATCGGGATTTGAAGTGTGGGCATGAACAACCCAACCCTTATATTTAAGAAGATTCTCCATGCTTTCTTTTTGCACATACATATGAGCAACATCCGCAAGCACTTTTACATAGGGGGAATTGACAGCTTTTGCAATTTCGACTCCGTCCGCAACAGTATTGATTGCATTACATTCCTCAGGTCGCAAAGGCTCAATTGCAACAAATATGTCATGCTTTTCCGCAAGAGGCGAAACATGATTTTTGAGAAATTCAATTATCTCCGCTCTGCCTTCTTCCAGACCCATTCCGTCAGGTATTCTTCTTGCGCCGGATGAACCGAAAACAAGATATTTTATTCCGAGATATGATGCTTTTTCAAAGAGATCGGCAAGATATTCATCTATCCGGGCATAGTCCTTTTCTCCGCCTACAACACGAAGTCCTATAAAACAGTTTGCAGCAACAACAGGCAGACCTGTTGCCTTCATTTTATCAAGATATTCCTTATCCTTATTTGCTATTTCCTGACAGTGACTCTCGGCATAATCATATCCGAGAGCCTTTATGTATTTCATTTTTTCAATGTCTGTTCCGACACATACTCCAAACTTCATGTTATTTCTCCTTTGCATTCAGAAGCATTTCCTTTGCCGTTTCTATCTGAAGAGCGGTGAGGCTGCCCCCGGCGGTTATCCTTGCTATTTCGGCTGCTCTGCCTTCAAAATTAAGAGTATCTATCTTTGTAAATGTTTTTTCTTCGTCAACGGATTTGCTGATTTTCATATGCTTATCCGCCTGCGCGGCAATTCTCGCAAGGTGGGTTACGCAGATAACCTGCCTACCCTTTGACACCTCATAAAGCTTAAGTGCTATTTTCTCCGCTGCAGACCCGCTTACACCCGTGTCAATTTCATCAAAGATAAGTGTTGAGATATTATCCTTATCGGAAAGAACATTTTTAATCGCAAGCATTATTCTTGAAAGTTCGCCGCCCGATGCGATTTTCGCAATCGCCTTGGGCTCCTGACCCGGGTTTGCGCTTATGAGAAACTCTATGGCATCCGCACCCTTTGAAGTAAGGGCGGTTGCTTTTCTGTCAACCACAAAAGTAACCTTTGGCATATCGAGAAATTCAAGCTCGGCTTTGACCTGCTTTTCAAAATCTCTTGCCGCCGCCATTCGGCTTTCCGTAAGCTTTGCGGAAAGAAGCTTTATTTCATCGGAAAGAGCATAAAGCTGCTCTTCAAGCCCCGATATTTTTTCGTCCGAAACCTCTATTGCATTTCTTTCTTCAAGGGCTTTTTCAAGACAATCGAGAATATCGCTCTCATTCGCACCGTATTTCATTGATATTCTGTAAAGAAAATCAAGTCTTTCGTTAATTTCCGTAAGCCTTTCCTGACTGAAATCAAAGCCGTTGATAAGTTCCCTAACCTGAGCAGATATATCGGAAAGCTCATAGGCTGCAGAACGCATATTCTTGGCAGCATCCTTTGCACCATCATAGAACTTTGACGCATTATCAAGCTCATGTGCACAGTCCTCCGCACCCGTTAGCAAACCGTTTTCGTCACGCAATACAGCATATGCCTTTTCAAGTGATTTTTTAACTCTGCCGCTGTTTTGCAGCAGTTCTTTTTCTTTTGAAAGCTCCTCACGTTCACCGATACGGATATTTGCATCGGTAATTTCCTTTATTTGAAAATTCAAATAATCAAGCCTGGCAGCTTTTTCATCTCTTGTATCGTAAAGCGCTTCAAGCTCTTTTTTGACTGAAACAAGGCGGGTAAAAACCTGCTTGTATTCACTTCTGAGCGCCTGATTTTCAGCAAGAAGATCAATAAAACCACAATGCTTATCGGGTGATAAAAGAGCCTGGCTGTCATGCTGACCGTGAATGTTTATAAGACCCGAACCGATTTCCTTGAGAGCGGAAACCGTTACGGGGCAACCGTTTATGCGGCAGGAATTTTTTCCCGAAAGACTCAGTGAACGGCTCAGAACGAGAGTTTTATCGGGCATTTTTTCAATACCCATTTCGTCAAGAACAGCTTCCGTTTCGGCACTTATATCGGAAAATGAAGCAAAAACCTTCGCACCTTCCGCCCCGGAACGTATAAGCTCCCTTGATGTTCTTTCACCGAGAACGGCATTGATTGAGTCTATAACTATAGACTTACCCGCACCCGTTTCACCCGTCATAATGTTAAGACCTGAGTCAAATTCCAGCTCCGCACTTTCAATTACGGCAATATTTTCGATTTTCAAACCGACTAACATAATTCTATACTGTTCCCTTAAATGTTAATTTATTTCAGATATCAACCAAGAAGCTCAGCAATGGCATCCTTCATACTTTCTGCAAGTTCGGGAGTTCTGCAAAGTGCAAAAATAGTGTCATCACCTGCAAGAGTCCCCACAAGACCGTCCCAATGCATTGAGTCAAGAGCAGCGCAAGCAGCCTGAGCCATACCTGTATAGCATTTGATAACAAGAGTGTTACCTGCATAATCGGCGGAAATAACAGAGTGGCTGAAAATGCTTCTGTATTTTCCGAGAAGCTCGCCCGACTCGCCGTTATCAACCGCATAACGGCTTCTTCCCATATCATCAACCTTTTTAATAAGACGCAAATCCTTGATGTCTCTTGATATAGTCGCCTGAGTTGTGTCAAATCCCTCCTTGCGGAGCATTTCGAGAAGGTCCGTCTGGGTAGAAAGGCAATTTTCTTCGATTAATCTGATTATCGCTTCATGTCTTTTCTTTTTCACGTTTTTCATCCTTTCGCAACACAGGCTTATCGCCTCTGAGCTAATTTTTTATATAAGATGTCGATAAAATTATCCGACTTGATTCTAATAAAATCAGCGGTTAATTCCGCTCTCGATATCTCTGCACGGCAGCCGGGAGCTATAACAACAGGCTCCGCACCGTCATTGGATATGCACAAAGGCAAATCTTCAGCAGAGGTAACGGTTATGACCGCATCGGGTCTGAAAATCAGCGAACGGTCAACAAGTGAATGAGGGCAGAGAGGGGTAAGCAATATACTTTCAAGCTCAGGGTCAACTATAGGTCCGCCCGCCGAAAGCGAATATGCGGTTGAGCCGGTCGGAGTTGAAACAAGAACACCGTCGCAAAGATAACTGTTAAAATTCTTGCCGTTGAGAGCAACATCAATAGCGGTCATCCTCTGCTTTTCTTCATTTGTCACAAGGCAGTCATTCACACAGTATCCGTTGCTTGTGATATTGCCGTCAGCATCAATAATTTTCGTCTTAAGCAAAAGCCTTTTATCAAGAGTATAATCGCCGTCAATCAGCCTTGATAGCAAACTAAGCTCGTTATCCTCAAGACCCGCCATAAAAGCAAGTCTGCCTGCATTGATTCCGAGAATGGGCTTTTTTGCGGTTACGGCAAGCTTTGCGGCATGGATTATTGAGCCGTCACCGCCGACCGCAATTACCGCATCGCAGCTTAAAACCGCCTGCTGCAAAGGCATAAAATCCGCTCCCGTAAACTCAAAATCCTTCTTATGTTCCGAAGAGAAGCAATATTCCGCACCGAGATTTTTCAGACTTTCACATATTCCTGCAGTAACATCATAGGCTTCCTTTCGGGTTAAATTCGGTATAAGAACAATTCTCATTTTCTTATCCCCTTATTTATCAAGATTTTTATGCGATCGTTCAACAAGCTCCGTAACAGAGCCTTCCCAGAGCATTTCGCCGTTTTCACATTTTTCTATGTACATTAAATATTCTATATTGCCCTCGGGTCCTTTTATGGGAGAAAAGTCAACACCGAGAACCTTAAATCCGTTTTCCGATGCAAAGGTTGTTATATTTTCAACAACCTCCTCATGTACTCTTTTATCACGGACAACACCCTTTTTACCTATATTTTCTTTACCCGCTTCAAACTGCGGTTTAATAAGGCAAACGGAATGACCTCCGTCTTTAAGCAAGGTATGCATAACGGGAAGGATAAGCTTTAATGAAATAAATGAAACATCAACCGAGGCAAAATCAATTTCATCCGGCACTTGCTCACGGGTAACATACCTGAAATTTGTTCTCTCGAGATTCATAACCCGTTCATCACATCGCAGTTTCCATGCAAGCTGACCGTAACCCACGTCAATCGCATAAACCTTACTTGCACCGTTGATAAGCATACAGTCGGTAAATCCGCCCGTTGAAGCTCCAATATCCATGCATATGCAATTATCAAGGTCAAGACCGAAGCTTTTTACAGCTTTATCAAGCTTCAAGCCGCCTCTGCTCACAAAGGGATTCACTGCTCCCCTGACCTCGATAACATCGGTTTCTTTGATATTTATGCCGCCTTTGAGTGCCTTCTGACCGTTGAGATAAACACTTCCCGCCATAATCATGGCTTTTGCCTTTTCTCTTGTTTCGGCATATCCTCTTTCAAAAACGGCAACGTCGAGCCGCATTTTCTCACTCATATTTGAACCTCTTTTTCGATTTTACTAACCATGCCCTCGGCATTCATCGAATATTTTTCCATAAGCCTTGCAACACTTGCATGAGCAACAAATTCATCATCAACCGCTGTTATCGAATAACCGCCCTTAAATCCCTTTTCAAGAAGAAGCGAACCGAATTTTTCTGCAACTCCGCCCGAACGCATTCCCTCTTCAAAAAAGAATACCTTTTCACAGTCAAGTGTGCATTCAACCGAACCCGAAGGCATCGGCTTGATTTTATTAAGCTTAACAATTTTGACATCAATTCCCTTTGTACGAAGCTTTTCTGCCGCTTCAAGGGCATTGAAATAAAGTCTGCCATAGGTGACTATTGCGGTTTTTCCGATTCCTGTAACCTCAAAATCTCCGCCTGATTTTTCGTTATCGTCAAATTCAGGCATACAGCCTCTTGGGTATCTTATAACAATAAGATTACTATCCTTGTAAAATGCATTGTAAAGCGCTCTGTTCAGCTCAGAATAAGTTGCGGGACTGTAAACCGTTGTGTTAGGTATGCTTTGAAGCAAAGCCGCATCAAACAAGCCCTGATGTGTTTCGCCGTCCTCGCCTACAAAGCCTGCTCTGTCAACTGCAATTATCATCTTCTGCCGCTGGAGCGCACCGTCATGGATAAGCTGGTCGGTGCATCTTTGAAGGAAGGTTGAATAAACGGCAAAAACCGGAAGCATACCTGCCGCCGAAAGACCGCTTGCAAAGGTTACGGCATGCTCTTCAGCAATACCGACATCAAAAAATCTCTCCGGATAGGCCTTTGAAAATTCTTCAAGACCCGTCCCCAAAGCCATAGCTGCCGTTATGGCACAAATTCTTTTATCCTTTGCAGCAAACTCCGAAAGTGCCTTTCCGAAACGGTTTGAATAGCAATCTCCGCCACTTAGGGGTTCCCCCGTATCTATATCGAATTTTGAAATACCGTGGAACTTTTCGGGAGCATTCTCCGCAAAGTCGTATCCCCTGCCCTTGAGTGTGTTTATATGAATGACAACGGGACGTTCAACCATCTTTGCGCTGTTCATGGCTTCACATAATTTTGAAATATTATGACCGTCAATAGGTCCGATATATTTGAATCCCAAATCTTCAAAAAAGGAACTGGAATATATGATGTTCTTAATTGTGTTTTTCAGCTTAAACAAATGATTTGATAGTGATTTTCCGACAACGGGAATTCTGTTAAGAGCCTTTTCCGTACCTGCTTTGAAACGGTAATATTCAGGCTTTGCTCTTACAGACGCAAGATATCTTGCCATCGCACCCACGTTTTCCGAAATGGACATTTCATTATCGTTGAGAATAACAATAAGACGTGTTTTTGTTGAACCGGCATGATTAAGTGCCTCATATGCCATACCGTTGCCGAACGAGCCGTCACCGATAACGGCAACAGCATAGTTTTTATTGCCTCTTACGGCATTTGCTGCCGCAACTCCTGCTGCCTGAGATACGGAAACACCTGCATGACCCTCATAAAAGCTGTCATGCTCACTCTCATCGGGACGCACAAATCCTGAAATTCCGCCCTCCTTGCGAAGTGTTGAAAATTCAGAATATCTTCCGGTCAAAAGCTTATGTGTATATGCCTGATGACCTACGTCCCATATAATCTTATCCTCGGGTGAGCGAAAACTCTTGTGAAGAGCAACGGTAAGCTCAACCGTGCCGAGATTTGATGCAAGGTGACCTCCCGTTGAAGCAACGGTATCTATAAGCACCTTGCGTATTTCATCACACAGAACTATAAGCCCGTCACCGTCAAGATTTTTAATATCTGACGGTTGCTTAATATTTTCAAGAATTGATTGGTTCATAAATCAGTTTTTTCTGCTCACAAGCATATCTGCAAGCTGAGTCAGAAACTCTCCTTCACCGCCGAAAATATTCAATGCATCTTTTGCAGTATTTGTCAGTTTCTCGGCATATTCAGCCGATTTTTCAAGACCGAGAAGTGAAACATAGGTTGATTTTTCATTCTCGCTGTCACTTCCCACAGGCTTTCCGAGAGTTTCCGAATCGCTTGTAACATCAAGGATATCGTCAACTATCTGGAAAGCAAGGCCTATATTTTCGCTGTAGATTTCCGCCGCTTTTATTTTCTCTTCATCCGCGCTTGCCGCAATGCACCCCATTACACATGACACCCTTATCATTTCGCCCGTTTTAAGCCTGTCCGTTTCCTTAATAACATCAATCGAAACAGATCTGCCTTCGTTTGCAAGATCCATAACCTGACCTGCAATCATGCCCGAGCAGCCCGCTGCCTTGGCAAGCTCCATTCCTGCTCTCGCTTTTGCTTCTGCACTCATTCCGGAAGCGGAAAGCACTGTTTCAAATGCCAAAGTAAGAAGTGCGTCACCTGCAAGAAGTGCATTTGCCTCTCCAAAAACTTTATGACTTGAAGGCTTGCCTCTTCTCATATCGTCATCGTCCATACACGGCAAATCGTCGTGTATGAGGGAATAAGTATGAATCATTTCAGCACCGAGAGCAAAAGGGACAGCCTTGCGGTAATCTCCGCCGCAAATATGGCAAAATTCAAGGGTGAGCAAAGGCCTTATGCGTTTACCTCCGTTTTTAAGCGAGTAAGCCATTGCTTTAAGCATTTCGGACAAACCCTCAGACTCTCTACCCCTAAAAGCATGGTCGGAAACATAATTATCTGCCGCATCATTGATAAGGCTGACATATTCATTAAATTTTTTGTTGAAATCAGTCATTTTTACTCGCCTTTCCAGCAGAAAGCTCACTTATCTTAAGCTGGGCAGCATCAAGACTCTTTGAACATTTTGCGGCAAGATCCGTACCCTCCTCATAAAGCTTCATCATTTCTTCAAGAGAAAGACTGCCGTTTTCAAGCCTGTCCACAATTTCTTCGAGCCTTGCAACAGCCTTTTCATAACTCATTTTTTCCATATTCAACAACCCTTTACGTTTGTTACTTCGCATTCGATATCGCCGTTACTTATTCTGACATTAATCATGTCACCTTTTTCAACCGAAGCAATATCCGATAATATTTTCCCCTGCTTACTCGCAACACTGTATCCCCTTGAAAGAATTTTGAGAGGACTCATTGCATCAAGCTTCGCACAAAGCGAAGAAAATTCCTTTGATTTAACGGTTACTTCGTGCTTTACCGCACTATCCATTGACATAACCGCACGGTCACATCTCACACGGAGATTATCAATATAATTCTGCGGACTCATTCTCTGCAACGCCGATTTTTTTATTTCAAGTCTTGCTAGCTCAATGCCGATTTTATCAAAAACGGCAGAATTTATGCGCCTTTGAGCGGATGCGAGCATTTCTTTTTGCTGAAATGCATCGGGTACGGCAAGCTCTGCCGCAGCAGAAGGAGTCGGCGCTCTTAAATCGGCAGCAAAATCGCAGATGGTGAAATCCGTTTCGTGACCGACTGCGGAAATAACGGGAATTTCACTTGCTGCAACCGCTCTTGCAACAATTTCCTCATTAAATGCCCATAATTCTTCAACAGAACCACCGCCTCTGCCGACAATAAGAACATCTGCCGCTTTTTTCTCATTAAAAAGCTCAATTGCAGATTTTATCTGCGGTGCAGCATATTCACCCTGAACTGCAACGGGACAAAGAATAAGCTCCGCAAGCGGAAAACGTCTTGAAATAACATTGATTATATCTCTTATTGCTGCGCCCGTAGGCGAGGTTACAACACCGACCCTTTCAGGATATGACGGTACGGGCTTTTTTCTTTCCGCATCAAACAAGCCTTCCTTTACAAGCTTTTCTTTAAGCTGTTCAAACGCAAGACTCAATGCACCCGTTCCGTCAGGCTGCATATCATCAATATAAAGCTGATACTGACCATCACGTTCAAAAACGGAAATCCTGCCCTTGATTATAACACTCATTGCATTTTCCGGCATAAATTTAAGGCGCATATTTGCGGTTTTGAACATAACCGCTTTTATTGACGAAAACTCATCTTTAATTGTCATGTAAAAATGGCCCGTTTTATAGTGATTGGTAAAATTAGAAATTTCACCCTGAACGAAAACCGTTTGGAGATTTCTGTCCTGCTCGATTATGGATTTAACATATCTGTTGAGCTGGCTGACACTTAAAACAACACCGTCAGGCATTCCTCTCCGCTCCCTTCAAAGAAGCAAGATATGCAATGCCCGCCGCATTGTCACAGGAAAAATCGGGAGCGGCAAAGCTTGCATTATAAATGCTTGTGATTTCTTCTTTTATAATTGAATTTGACATTACTCCGCCTGCATAAACAAGCGGCAGATTACCGTACTTTTCAACTGCATATGCCGTCATTTTTTCGACGGTTTTCGCAACAAAATCTATGCAGTAGCGGGCAACATTCTCACGAGCTTCTCCGCTGTCAAGCAGCTTTTTGCACTGATTTTCAAGTCCGGAAAGACTGCAGTTGCCTTCTTTTACACATATTTTCGGATTATAGATTTTATCAGAATTGCAGGCAAGCTTTTCAAGCTCTTTACCGCAAGGGAACGCAAGTCCCATCATAACCCCCGCACGGTCAACAGCCTGTCCGCAGTTGAGGTCAAGAGTTTCTCCGATTATTTCAATATCAAAAGTCCTCTCACTATCCGGAGAAACAAGCAACATTTCGCTCGTTCCGCCGGAAACATGAAAGGCAATAAATTTTTTATTTATAAGCTCGGTTTTCCCGCTTGAATAAAGCGCAGCGGCAATATGACCCGCCTGATGCGAAAAGGCATAAACAGGCTTTCGGGTTGCGGCACCGATGCAATTTGCGGCATTTACTCCGACAAGAAAGCAGGGCATATATGAACCCTTGACATCTCTCGGCTTTTCCGAAACACCGATTACATCAAGTTCTCCGCCATATTCATCAAAAAGCTCCTGCACAAGCGGATAAAGCCTTGAGGTATGATGAAACACCGCATCGCTCTGGCGAAGTCCTTTTTCGCCTTCTTTCACGGGAAGAAGAAGCTTTTTCTGATGCATTTCTCCGCTCTCGCTGTTATAAATACAGACAGAGGTGGTGTAATTGCTTGTATCTATTCCGAGAGTGAGCATTATTTCTCTTCCTTTGCAATTGAGCTGAGAATGCCGTTTACGAATGAATAATCATCCTTTGATGCATATTTTTTGCAAAGCTCAACAGCCTCATTTATTGAAACACCGACAGGAATATCATCGTAGTAAAGAATCTCACAGATTGCAAGGCGCATAACCGCAAGCGCCACCTTTGAAATTCTGTTCATTTTCCACTTAACGGAATTCTTTTCGATTGCGGCATCTATTGCTTCAATGTTTTCGATAACCTTCAAGGCAAGATTTTTTGCAAATTCGCTTTCGGATATAATTTCGTTTTCCAGAGCCATATCATAAAGCTCGGAAACCGTTATATCTTCATTGAATGATTTCTCAAAAAGCAGAATAAAAGCCTGCTCTCTTTCTTCACGTCTTGTAAGCATATTATTCCTCCGAGTAGGGTAAACCCCATATTACTCGGTAATTATACCATTAAATGATTAAATATACAACTATATTTTATAAAATATTTATTAATATTCCATTTCGATGATTGTTATGCTGTCAACAGGCAATCCGGTATGCTTGACTGCAATCTCTTTTATTTTAACAACGGAAACATCATCAAGAGAGCCGTTCTCAACAATTATTTCCGCATTTCCGCTGTTGAGAATGACGAGATTTTCACACCCAACCTTTGCGGTAATCAAATTTTCAACATCACTTTCAAGAGCAATTGATTTTGCAAGCTCATCAAGGGTTTTGCTTGCCTTTGAAACAGCATCGGATGAAGAGGAGCTGTCTTTAATAATATCATTGAGTGCCTCCGCCGCTTCATCGTGAGCAGTCTGTCTTCGAAGCTTTGCACCTGCAAAATATTCACTTGCCTGAGCCTGCGCCGCGGCATCCTCCAAAACCGCATCGGTCGAGATAACATATCGCGCATCGCCGAGATTTGCTCCCTCCTGCACCTGAACCTGTGTTGTTCCGACCTGTGTACCCGCCGATTCAACCTGCGGCTTTGTGTAATACCAATTCACAAAAACCGCTGCCGCAAGGGCTATAACAAGTGTTGCAAGCAAAAGCTGTCTTTTTCTGATAATCATGATTATATCCTCCGTTTATGTATTTTTATACAAAATGAACGCATCAATTCATTTTTGCCACGCTTACCCTGGCACTGCTGATATCAAGAAGTGCCGTTACCGCCTCAACTATCTGACCGCGAACCTGCTCCGAGCCGCCGCCCTCACACACAACCGCAACCCCTCTCACCTTTGGCTCTGCAGTTCTCACAACAATACCCTGCTCACCCGATGAGCCGTCGATTATAACATATTCATCCTTGCGCTCTATGCTGTTTTTTCCGCTCGGGTCTATATTCTCTCCGTAGTCAAAATCATGCAGATAAATCTCCTCGCTTCCGCTTTCAAAAGTGACCATAACCTTTGTTGCTCCTGCACCGTCAATGCTTGATATTATTGCAGTAAGCCGTTCCTCAAGCCTTTCGGAATATTCCTGCATATCGGTGCTTGAGGTTGTCTGTTCAGGTTGAGAAAGTGCAGCTTCTTCAGTTGTTACAAGCTCACTTGCAAGCAGCAGAACAATTCCGGAAACAAGAAGCATAACAACAAGCAGAAGCTTTTTGCTCAACCGACTTTTGGATACGAATTTTTCAATTATTGCTTTGATGATTCGGGTTAATTTTTCCACACTGAATACCGTTCCTTACACTGCATTTACATCTACGGGTATACCAAGATTTTTACTGAATTTTTCAGATAACAATTCTGTCTGCTCGGAATATTTTTCATCAATACGCACATCAATTTCATGTATAATTATGCAATTTTCCGCATCGACCGATATATCCGCATTAACCGAAATCACAGCAACATTTTGCTCTTTGGCGATTTCTCTTATCTGTTTTTCAACCGTATTCCTGCATATATCTATAATCTGTAAATTCATTTTCTCGATGTATGTGTCATCAAAAGAAATGCCGTCTGAATCCGCAAAAGCATTAACAGAAAAATCGAAGTCTTCGATTTCAGATAACGGAGCACAGATAACCGCAACAACAAATATACCGACTACCGCACGAACGGTTTTTTCCATAGACCCGCGTGGCACAATAACGGTAGCAAGTGTACCTGCCGCCGCTGCAACAATAAGACACAGTACCCAATTTTTTAAAAAATCCATTACTGTTCACCCGTTTTCACAAACGCAACCAAGCCTGCGGAAATAATAAAAACCGCCGCACAAAGCAAAAGCAACGTGTTGACCATAGAAAAAACAAAAGAAATGCTTTTTATCACGTCGGAGCATTGGCGGCAATCCAGCAAATCGCTGACCATGCAGGCAATCCTTAACGCAAGCACCCATAACGCAAGATTGATAATAACAGGAAGAGTTATTGCAAAAAAGACAATAATCGCATAGATTCCTATTGTATTCCGTATAAGCGACAAGCTTCCGATCACCGATGTATATGCCTCACCTATCGCACCGCCGATAACGGGTATAAAAGTATTCGCCGCAAGCTTCACTCCTTTGACAGCCATGCCGTCAACAGAAGCAGCGAGTGTTCTTTTAAGTGAAAGAAATCCCGTAAAAAGTCCTGCTGAAGATGTAAGCAATGTAAGAGCGATTTTTCTTATTGTTTCGGATATTGCAGAAAGACGAAGGGTAGGAAGAATTGCCCCTGTAATATTCAGCGCACCGCATATTCCGACAAGCGGCATAACCGTTTCGGCTGCAAATGCTTCAACAAACTGCGCCGCCGCAAATGCCGTTCCCTGAACGGAAAGTGCGGATGCAGGATTTCCGCTGACCGTAACAACAGCCGCAAGCACGGGAATCAGCGCTTTTTCAAATGCTGCACACGCACCCATGGCAGTTGCAGCAGCTTCTATGCTATTCATTGCGGGAGTAAATATCTCTATAATCAGAAAGCCTCCGCAGATAAGATTCAGTACGGTTTTACTTTTTTCATCATCAGGAAAAAATCCGGAGCATATGCTTACAAGAATTACCGCTCCCGAAGTTTTCAGCAGGCATTCAAGCGGCTCTTTATATCCCTGCGTAAACATATCCTTTATCAAATCCGCAACGGAAGAAAACGAAACATCGAAAATATTTTCAAATTCAATATCTTCACAGCCGAGCTTTTTCAGATAATCACGGGTATCCTCCGAAAGCTGTTCGGAAAGCTCATTAGCTCCGCTCGTTTCAAACCAATCAGATCCGTATTCATCTATGTTTGCATATGCATTTGTATTCATTACCGATAATAACATCATAAACAGCAAAAAAGCTGTCAGTTTTTTGTATTTCATATTTCTAATTTATCCTACTCACCCTATAAGTCCTATAGCAAGCCTTGCAACTGTTTCGAGCATGGGCATTGCAAGATATACTGCACCGATTCTTCCAGCCAGTTCAACCGCCGCCGCAATTGCCGAGCATGAATTATCATAGCAGATATCGGCAGCAAACTGCGTTACAACAAAAATCCCGAGTGATTTCATAAGTACAGACACATTTTCCTTTCCAAGTCCCGCAAGGCTCATCATTTCTTCGGCACCGCCGAAAATATCAAGAAAATGATCGCCGAGAGCTATCAGAATAACAGCAGATCCTCCCAGAACGGCAAGAGGTGCCATTTCGGGTCTTGTATTTCTTAAAAAACCATAAATAAGAGCCGTAAGTATTCCGATAAACGCAATTTTAACGATATCCATTAAAACTCAACAATGGTTTTTACGGTATCCAGAAGCTGTGAAAAATGCGGAATCAGCATCATAAGCACCACAACCACTCCCGCAAGAATGGTTATCATGGCATACTCGTCACGACCCGAACGAACAAGAATTGAATTTAAAATTGCAACAAGTATCCCCACCGATGCAATTTTAATAACAACGGTTATATCCATAAATAACACCTCAAACAATTATTATTGCGGCAGAAATTCCCGCAAGCAGACCCAGAGGAGGAAAAATTTTAGCATATCGTTGGCTCTTTTCGCGCTGAAGCTCGAGTTCGGAAGAAAAAATCTGTTTATAATATTCACAGCCGGAAAGCTGACTTTCGAGGTCCGTTGAACCTATATCCGCGCCAAAGCTTGCAAGCTGTTTGGCAGCATCGGGAAGAAGGTGACAAAACTCTGTTTGTGCTTTCACACATTCTCTCCACGCATCGGGAAACGGCTCACCGAAGCATACTCTTTCACGGCATTCTTTTATAAAAACGAGCTCCGAAAAGCCCGTATTTTCACTTAAAACGCGAAGCAAATCCGTAACAGGAAGATGAGAATAACGAAGCTGCGACTCGACCACATTAATCATCAACATTATTTCACCGATAACAGACACTCTTTTTTTCTGTACTGATGCTGCCCATCTGCCCGCAAGGGAAAATGCAACGGCAAAAAGAAGCATTGCGGCAATTTTAAGCAATCAAATCACCCGCCCCGAAGATTTTTTCCGTTTTTCCGACTCTTGTGCCGGAAAGAAGAACTATTTTATCAAATTCGCCCGTTTCAAGCAGCATCCGCAGTATAGGCTTGGATTTAAGTTCCCTTTCGCTGCGCGCATGAATACTCAATGCAAAACACACTCCGCTGTTCACTCCGGAAATAACCGCTTCTGCTTCTTCATAAGTCGAAACCTCGTCGCAAATAATAATATCAGGTGAAAACGAACGCAAGCCTATCATTATTCCCTCCGACTTCGGATAAGATGTAATCAAATCGCTGTTTATACCGATATCGTTCTGCTCGATTCCTGAAAAAGAAGCTCCGATTTCTCCCCTCTCATCGCATATAAATGTTTTGCGGCACATGCCCTCTGCACCCGAAAGTTGACGGGCAAGGTCACGCAATACCGTTGTTTTTCCGCTTGACGGAGGACCCGCAATAATCACGGAGCAAAGCCCCTCGGAAAAGAACATCCGCAAAATCTCATCCGCAGAGCCTTTTATTTCTCTGGCTATTCTGAGATTTACAGCGCATATATCACGAACGGCGGTGATTTTTCCGTTTTCGGTGACAGCTGTTCCCGCAACCCCTGCTCTGTGACCGCCGTTTAATGTTATGTACCCGCGGTTTACCGCATCGGAAAAGCTGTGAACAGAATAACCGCAGAGTCGCCTGAATATTTCGGCGACCTCGTTTTCGTCGGTTTTAAGTGTCAAATCCGAATAAACCTGTGTAAGCCTTCCTGAAGAAAGCAAAAACTCTGCACCCTTATCCGTAATAACCGTCACGGGTCGGCGATTTCTTATTCTTATTTCCCGTATTCTGCTTTTATCCTCATCACTCATGGCAGAAAACATATCCGAAAGTCTTTTTGACAAGCTGTTCACCGCAAGGTCAAATCGCTTTATGTTATCCATTTTTCTTTTCCTTTCCGTTCCGTTTATAAAATATATGGCTTCTTGTCCCTGTTTAGAACACGGATTTACAGTTTGTTCACTTGAAATGAAAATAATATTATGATATAGTTATTAAGTATAGAAAAATTTTCTTTCGGAGGAAAAATTTATGACTCGACTTGACAAAAAGCCCTCTCTTCTCAGGCGCTTTTTTGCAGGCAACTCCTATTGTTGGCTCTCATGCGGATGCACAATAGGTGTAATGATGCTTGTATTCTATTGCTACAATCTTTTTCCGTTTGGCGAAACCACAATATTGAGAATGGACCTCTATCATCAGTACGGTCCTCTTTTTGCCGAATTTTATGACCGAGTAACAGAGCTTAAGAGCTTTCTCTACTCATGGCAGACCGGTCTGGGTTCACCGTTTTTGGGCAACTTTTTCAATTACCTTTCAAGCCCGACCGCAATAATAATGCTCCTTCTCGGTCATGAAAATATGCCCGAGGCAATAGCGGGAATGATAATAACAAAGGCCGCCCTCGCAGCAGCCTCCTTCACTTATTATCTAAAAAAATCGCAGGACAGACATGATTATACCACCGCAGCCTTCGGTGTTCTCTACGCGATGTGCGGATATTTCATAGCATATTATTGGAATGTAATGTGGATTGATGCGATGGTATATTTCCCTCTTGTTATTCTCGGAATTGAAAATATCATCAACAAACGAAACCCGAGAGTTTATATCGCTTTTCTTGCTCTCACACTTCTCTCAAGCTACTATATGGGATATATGACCTGCATTTTCTCGGTTATATATTTCCTTGTATATTATTTCAGCAAATATGAAGCAGGCTCTGTTCATGTTTCAACCCCATACACTTTAAATGATGACGAACAGAAGATTTATAAATTCAAGGATAAAATCAAGGGCAGTCTTTTCCTCAGAAGCGGCTTTACATTCGCATTTGCAAGCATTGCGGCAGCGGGTCTTGTTGCAGTATCGCTTATTCCTACCTTCCTTATTTTAAGAAGCTGCTCGGCAACCTCAGGAACATTCCCGACCAATTACGAATCATACTACTCAATTTTTGATTTTCTCGCAAATCACCTTGCAAGTGTTGACCCGACCATACGCAGCAGCGGCGAGGACGTTCTTCCGAATGTGTTCTGCGGCATGGCAACCGTAATTCTTGTGCCGCTCTATCTTTTCACAAAATCCGTTCCCCTCAAGGAAAAGATTGCAAATGTTGCTTTGCTCGGAATAATGTATTTCAGCTTCAACATCAACATTGTAAACTATATCTGGCATGGCTTCCACTATCCCAACGACCTTCCCTACCGCTGGAGCTTCATGTATTCCTTCATTCTTCTTGTGCTTGCTTATAAAGCATTCACAAAACTTAACGAATTCAGCGGAAGAGCAATTCTCGGCACGGGACTCGGTGTTCTCGGCTTCATAATTCTTGTTCAGGAGCTCGGCTCAAAGAATGTTGAGGAAGTAACTGTTCTTATCAGCATTATTTTTACAGTTACCTATTGCCTTGTTTTTGCTCTTATGAAGGACAAAAAATATCAGCAGTCGGCTGTTGCAGTCCTTCTCCTCTGCTGTGTTATCGGCGAAGTTTCATGCGCCAACACAGACCGTTACAGCATGGATCAGCCCAAGTCAAATTTTGTCGGCGACTATGCGGAGTTTGAAGCTCTCAAGGAAGAGCTTGATGCTTATGACGGTACGGATTTCTACCGCATGGATCTGACTTATAACAGAGCAAGAATGGATCCCGCATGGTATGGCTACAACGGTGTTTCCACCTTCTCTTCAATGGCATACGAAAAAATGTCAAACGTGCAGAGTGACCTCGGTCTTTGCGGTAACTATATCAACAGCTATACCTACCACCTGCAGACTCCGATTTACAACATGATGCACTCGCTGAAATATATCGTCGATAACGACCCGAATGTAAAGGTTGCCGATGATTATTACACGGAGCTTATGACTCACGGCAAATTCACCGCTTACGAAAACAAATACTGCCTGCCCATAGGCTTTGCAACCGGCTCCGATATCACAAACTGGCAAACAGATCTCAATAACCCCTTTACCGTTCAGAGCGACTGGTTTGAATATGCAACAGGTATTTCCGATGTTTTCGGCATGATGACCATTGATGAAATCCGTTATTATAACATGGAAGAAATCACATCAGGACTTGAAACCGGCGATATATATTATACAAAGTCAGGTGCGGGTGAAGGCGAGCTTACCTTCTTCCTTAAAACCGAAGAAACCAAGCATTGCTATCTCTATGTTGATTCCTATGATTTTGACAGCATAACAATAAACAGAAACGGCGAAGAAGTTACACAGTATACCGACGAGCCATACATTTATGATCTCGGTGTTGTTGCTCCCGAAGATGAGGTTATCGTTATAATCAACATTGAAGAAAGCGAATACGGCTATATCGACTTCTATCCTTATTATATTAATGAAGATGCGCTCAACGAGGGTTATGAAATTCTCAGCAGCCAGAGTCTTAACGTTGAATCGTTTGAAGAAACCAAAATCAGCGGAACCGTTTCCGTCAATTACGATTCGCTTTTCTTCACCTCAATCCCCTATGACAAAGGCTGGACGGTAAAAATTGACGGTGTTGAAATCGCAGAAGAAGATTACGTTGCACTCAAGGATGCATACCTCTGCTTTAACATTCCCGCAGGTGAGCATACCGTAGAACTCATCTTCATGCCTCAGGGACTTCTCCTTGGTGCGGGTGTTTCGGTATTCACGGTTATCGCCCTTATCGTTGCGGCAATTATCTTTGCAAAACGCAGAAAGAGCAATATAAATGACCCCTTCGTTTATGTACCTGTTACGGTTGAAGAAGCTGAATCAGAAAATGCCGAAGGAGAAATTACGGAAGAACC
The DNA here is from genome assembly GCA_045544115.1 of Acutalibacteraceae bacterium. Taxonomy (GTDB): domain Bacteria; phylum Bacillota; class Clostridia; order Oscillospirales; family Acutalibacteraceae; genus CAG-177. The sequence goes on from JAZPYI010000047.1 coordinate 38,839, forward strand.
CGTAAATGTCGAAATTGATATTCCCGATGAGGAAACAATTGCAGAGGAAGAAATATCAATAATAGAAGAAGAAATAGAAAAAATCAATTCAGAAGAAACAACCGAAGAATAATCAACATCAGCCCCGAAAAGCAAAATGCTTTTCGGGGCTGATAATTTAGTGTATTAATTTAACAAATCTTTATACTGGTAACATTTTACATAGTCAACCTTAAATTCAGCAGGCCAATTTTCATCGGGAGTAAGTTCAATTCTGCCCGTACCGTGTCTGTCTGAATGTTGAATACCGTTATCTCCTGCAAATTCGCATGAAAGAAGCAAGTATTCGGGATTCTGAGACACACCGCCTTCGGGTGAAAGTCTGCCGGTTTCATATCCGTTGATATAGAAAATATATTCGTTTTCATTCCACTCAACACCATAGGTATTATATTCTTCATAGGGGTCATTTTCCAAAAAATACTTGCCTATTGAGTAGTTAACGGTTTTATCTCCGTAGCCGTCATAGATAACTCCCGTTGTAACACAGTCGTTGCCCCACCAATGGTCCTTATAGTAGAACGACTCATAAACATCAATTTCCGTGCCGTCACGACCCGAACCGTCAACATTGACAACCTGATCATTCATCATCCAGAATGCACTCCACATACCCGTTGCAGCGGGAAGAATACACCTTACTTCAAAATAGCCGTAGCACTGAGAATATTTTCCCTGAGTTGTTATCTCACCGCAGTACCAGCCGGGCTTATATTCGTCAAAATCAATCTGCTCATGCCATTGCTCGTAATAATCATTTTCAAGCGGTTCATCAAGATACTGTGCGGTAATTATGAGATTGCCGTCCTCAACTCTGACCATATCCTCATGCCAGTATCCGCCCTTGCGCTCCGTTATCCACCACGAAGGACCCCATTTGGTTTCGTCAATCTTATCACCTTCAAAGTTATCCTCCCACCGGAGAACAAACTTATCCATGTCAATCTTATTTTCCGTAGGAAGCTTACCGAGATCAAGCAGCGCGGGAAGCTCCGGATTTAAGACCATAAGAACTGCAATAAAAATCTGAAGTATTGTTTTAATCATGCAAACACCTCTTTCTGCTCAAATGTTACCATAAAAGAAAAATGGTGTCAATATAATGCAAAACAGAAAAACCGCTCTGAAATAATCTTATTTATTAAACTCAGGGTAATTATTCATTTTTGCTTCGACTTCGGCAAGCTTTGCCTTTGCCTGCTTGCGACGGCAGGCTTTTTCGCCGAAAAGACCTTTATTTTCGGCGATTGTATTAAGAAGCTGCTCTTTTTCAGCAACAAGAGCATCATATTCGCTCTTGCGCTGTACAGCTATGCGTTTTTCCTCTGCAATGCGCTTTTCTTCGGCGATGCGTCTTTCCTCTGCTTCACGGCGGCGGCGCTCCTCCGCCTCTCTGCGAGCCTTTTCTTCAGCCTCTTTTCTGAGTCTTTCTCTCTCGGCTGCTTCGGCTCTGCAACGTTCTTCTACAGCTTTTTCATCCTTAACCCGCTTAACTTCAGACGAATAACGGTTATCATCTTTTGTTCTCGGCTTGGGAACACCGTAAAGAAGACCCGTTTTGAAAGTTATACCCTTCTTCCTTGCAAATTTCTCTGCCGCCGAACCTGATTCGCCGTAAATAGTTACCTGTTCCGCATTATCAAAAGCTGTAAATTCAATCTTTTTGACACTTGCGGGAATATTGATGCTTTTAAGATTGCAACAACGATTGAATGCTTGTGTGTCAATTGAAGTTGCTGTTTCAGGAAGAGTCACATATTCCAAAGATTCGCAATCTGATGCGACCACAAAATTAACAGCCTTAATGCCGCATGGGAACTCTATGCTCTGCAACTTTGTTTGACCGTCAAAAGCACCTCGTTTAATAACGGAAACGGAATCGGGAATAAGGATGTGTTTAATCACGCAATCCTCTCCGTATAGCATACTGAACGCGAACGAACCGATGGTTTTGACACCGTCAGGTATTATAACGGTTTCATCTTTACCGCTATATTTTACAAGTTCGTTTCCGCATATCAGGAATTCTCTGCTCATGAAATCTTCTGCGGTAAGAGTACATACCGGCATAGCAATACCGTGCGGCAACTGACCGTTCTTATATTTATCATCTCTTCGACACAAATTATGTTTAACCTTATCATTAATTGCACCATATACCGGAGAAAACAACCAGTTAAATGTGTCTACGTAAAACTCTCTTTTAAATTATGTTTTAAGATAATGTCAACAGATTATCCTGCAATCAAGCTCAACAAAAAGAATCGCTTTTTGCGCATGCCTGCTTCGCGTTGAAATCGGTTCAACATAGCTGACGAAAGCCTTATCAAAAACAATATACCCATTATCAAAAAGAGGGGCGATTGCATTGCACAAACCGGCAGGCATATTGCCCACGTTTTTTCCGTTCCCCGTAAGCAACACAAAATTATTGGGATTATAACGATTATTTTCATCCCTGACAACATTAATTTCATCATTGATTTTAACGGATTCTATCAGCTCTGTTCTGCCCTCATAACGGGTTCCCATTGATTCAAATCTAAGCACAAGACTTCCGCTTGCTTCGTCATATAATCCGTCTGATTTATCAAGAAATTCCATCATTCCCGGTTCATAATAGTCCGCACCGACCGTTTGAGAAAGCTCATGTCGTTTGTGAAGCTTTTCGGCTTCAAGCAGAAGATTATCCAACAATTCTTTTAAGTTTTCCATAATCAGATACCCTCCGTTTCTTCAAGCTCACGATAATAAGCTTCTGCAGACAAATAAAATCTGTCAAGAATATTATCATAGTAAATTCCGGTTCCGTTTAATCTGTAGGTTACATCGGACTTTTCATCAACCTTGCAACCGTAATTATCGGTTAACTCCGTCATAAGATCAAACGCATCTATTGAGCCGTAAGACCTTACAATCCACATTTCAAAATTCTTTATTGTTACATCCGCATTTCCTTTGTATAGAATGATGTTTGAAAAAAATTGACCGTAGGAAAATCTTTCATCCTCCGCAAGTATATTTGCATAAAACCAATCCGAAAATCCAAGGTCATAAAGCTCATCTTTAAACCCTTCATTTCTAAGACTCACGATGCTGAAATATGTGTTTTCTTCAACAAAATCATAAACTCTGTCACAAAAAGCGCGGATTTCGTTTTTGGTTATACCCGTTGCTTCAAGCTTTCTGATGTTGATAATCTGATTGGGGTCAAATTCAAAAACGGTCCGATTCTTCTTCAAACTGTTAAGAACCGCAGAAAATGCCTGAACATAAGTAAACCTTTTCCTGTAAGAAGTAATATCAACAATATCATCTTTTGTCAGAATTTCCGTAAAATAAGCATCAAGCGAAGGATAATTCTGAATTGCATATCTCGAAAGAACACCAAAACCCATAAGCTTAAGATTGTAGGAGTTAATCTCGCTCAAATCGGCTTCGGGAACAAGTTCTGCATAAATATCCCTGATTTCATCTATGTAATAGAAATCATCGGTCAGCTTTTCCTTAAGCAAAGCTTTGTTTTCACCGCTCATTACTTTGTAATCAACCTTATATATGCCCTGATGATAATATTCGGAAAAATCGTTCCAATGAATTGTTCCGGATTCAAAGCCATATTCCTCACGAATAAGGTCAAGCAAGTCATTAAACGATATAGGAGCATTGTTCATGATAAGCTCAACAACGGCAGCAGACCTGTCAAAATTTCCAAATGCAATTATGGGCGTTCTGCCAAAATGAAAATTGTGAAAGCTTCCTTCGGGAACAATTTTTCTTAAAAGGTTGTGAAGTTCATATTGATCCCTGATGTCGTATTTCTTCATGATTTCAGGATAATCATTAACAAGCTTCAAGGTTGAAAGCTCAATGTTTTCATAACTGCCAAGATTTAAAGCATCAAGCAATTCGGAATAATCACGCGATTCAATGTCGTAATATCTTATTTGTTCACTCTGCTTCCACAGAACGAACATTGAATTGGCAAGACGGTTTTTACGCGTTCTCAGAACATCATCGGTATAATAAATTTTCCCGTCATAGGAAACATTTTCCGACTCAAGGAACGAATTATAAATATGAACAAAATCATCAAAAGAAACATCTTCTGTGCAAAATTTGCTCAAAACATATTTTTCAAGCTCAGCTCTTTTTTTCTCAACCCACATTCCGTCAAGAAGAAGCTTATTTCTGTTGAGATAGTTCTTCACCTTGAGTTTCAGTCCGACATCAAGTGCTGCGTCCTCAAGGGCATTATTAAGTTCCGCTTTGCCCTGTTTGATATCAAGCATTTCCATATAACAAAAAACATCCTTACCGATGCCAAACCATTTTTCGGCATCAGCCTTATCAAAAGAATAGGTTTTATAAAAATACTCGTAATAATCCTCATCAAAACAATCAATACCCGATTCATATCGGTGGCAAGTCTTGATTTTTTTAAACTCCTTTTTGACAAGCTGACGAACTCTTTCCCTTGTTAAACCATATTCCCTGCCTATACTTTCAAGGGTTTCACCGTCAAGTCTTTTAAGAATAAACTCGCGTTCTCTTTCGTTGATATCATTATAGCATTCAAGATAATCTTTAAACTTTTCATATCTGCGATAGCATCTGTAATCAACATATTCAAGCTTCCCAAAAGCAATAAGCTTGCCTATTACGGACTTGATTCTTTCCTCTCCGATTCCTTCGGGAAGAACAAGTCTTTCCTTAAAATCATCAAAAATGAAGCCGCCGAATTTACTTTCCGAGTATAAACTCATAATGCGCTCCGATATTTTATCATCGGTTATAACCGATGACACATCGCCGTTGCAGAATGCAATTATTCTTCCGCTGTTTTCCGACAGGTACTCATTGATTTTTTCCATTATCTCTTTAACGGAAAGAGCTCCCATTGAAGGCAGTCTGTAAAAATCATCCTCCTGCATAAATATAATATCACTCAGATATTCAAAGCCGTTTCTTTTCAGCTGATTTTTGGGGCGGAAGGATATATCCCAATCACTTACAGAAATATCGTTTGCTTTTATAAATTCAAGAACAGATTTCCTGTATTCAGGACTGTAGACAACATCAAATGCTGAATTAATTTGCTGCTGCGGCTCACAGTTTTTTTCATTGAATGCAGTAACAAATAAAAATTTGTTATCATTGATATATTCACGGCAGGCATAATATATTTCGTTTGCGCACAAAGCATCCATTCTTTCAATCTCCATCAAATGGTTGCGTTCAAGAAAAACAACCTGAAAGAGATCATCTTTGCCGCCTAAAACAAGAATATTATAAGCTCTTGCGGAAATGCCCTTCAAAACAGATGTTTTTATACCGTTTTCTTTAAGATATGTCAGTATAAAGTTTTTCCCCGTGTTACTGCTGACCCATTCATCATAATTTTCCTCACCGATATGCTTATACAACTCACTGTTTGTATCTGTAATTCTGTAAACAGTGAGATATTCATTTATTTTTTCTGCAATTTCATCCACACATTTTCTGCCGAGATTCCTAACATTTTTCAATCTGTCTTCTTTGTATGCTTCCACCATATCTCCGAATGTGTGGATTCCCGCTCTGCGCAGACAATTGAATGCACGCAACGAAAGGGACAACTCTTCTAAGGGTAACAAATTTATATTCATAGTCTTATCCTTTACAGAAGTTTTTTAAAGCTTTCAACAATATCAGCAAGATTATTCAATTCCGATTTTAAGGTTTCTTTTTCATCGGGGTTAAGTTTATCAAATAAACGGGAATCAATATCAAGCAAAAGCGAAATACTTTTTGAAACATTTTCAGTCGGTCTTGCTTTAATTTGCTGAGATCTGTGTTTCTGAAGCGCCTTTTCCATTGAAAATCTCATTTTATCCGCAATCTGATTATTATTCTCCGCAAAATTATCAACTGTTTCTTTGCTTAATCTGTCATCGGAAGAATATTTTTCATTGATATCCTGAGAAATTTTTTTCTGTTCTTCAAAATATCCTTTGTAATTTCCGCTCCTGACAAGCCCTTTTATATCGCGAATGAATTTTCTTTGGTCAGGAATTGCTCCCATAATTGCGTTATTAAAAGCAATTGTTTTAAGCTGATTTTTTTCATCCTCACTATAGAGTGACTTAAGAACCGGCATCATTTCTTTAAAAAGGTCATACACCTTATATTCACGGGCAACATGATATTGACCGGGCATTTTGAGATATTCAAGAAACTCAATGATTATTCCGGCTATTTCAATTCGTTTTTTAACATCGGCTACGGGTTCATTTGAGCTTTCCGCATATTCTTCGGCAGTCAGAAGCTTGGTCTGAACAATATCTCTGTATGTACCGATCGCATGATCAATAGCATCATAATCAACCTTCTTCTCTTCACCGTGCTGAATTGCAAGTTCAAGGAGCTTTATAGTTTTTTTGTCTTCACGGATATCCATATCCATGATTACCGTTTCAAAATATCCGGGTTCGCCGCTTTCTCTTTGATTCATTCTCAGGCAGGTAAATCTTCGGTTACCGTCAACAATTCGTCCGTCTGCAAGAGTTACTCCCGGCTCTCTCTGACCGACAAGAATAATATTCTTTTTTGTTTTTTGAATTGAATCCGGATTGCTTTCCACAACGAAATTTTCAATTACTCTGTTGTAGATGTCTGCATTAAGATCTTTGAGAGAATCCTCACCGTTTTCGGCTTCATACATAGAAATCCATGTTGCAATACGGTCATTCTGCTCGTTATAATAAAGAACATCAAGAGCAACCTTATAAACGGGATATGTAACGGTTTTTCCTGCATAAGTGACCTTACGGGTAAGGTCTGTTTTCTGTACAAGCTTTGTACCCACAAGGTTGAGCAAGCTTCCCTCTGTCAATTCTCCCCTTTTAGAATCTGAAGCCGGCTGAGCAAGACCCTCATACACAGTCTGTACCTCGAGTGTTGTTATATCATCTGCTCTTGAACGAACTTCTTTATATATCTTATTTATTTCTTCTGCACCGTCAACATCACATTCCTTACAAATCAGATACATTGTGTTGAGCGCACGCTCAGCCATAGGCTGTTCAAGGTCCTGCTGACCGATGTGAGAAACTATATTTCTGACACACAAAAGTTCTTTTGCCCATGAACGGCAATTTAAGGAAAGATATTTTCTGAAAACATCACTCCACTGTCTGTCTATTATTTTTAAACAGTTTGCAACATCAAGCGAATCAACCAGCTCGCCGTATTCTCCGCCGTATGGCAGATTTCTTTGGTCATTCAAAGAATAAAGGACATTATCCCACCAATTATCTTTATATTCAAGACGCATTTTCTGTCCTATAAAACCTGAAACAGAAGTCAAAAGGATTCTGAAACCTTTTTGCACAAGCTCGTAATTTTCCTGCATAATAATCGCCCACCTTTTACTATTTATAAAATATAATAAATTATATTATATATAGCGAAAAAAAACAAGATTTTCGGGTAATTTAATACAATTCAGTCATTATAGGGTGAATTATCGATTCCTTTCAATTGCAAATTATCCACCATTTTATCAAGCGGCTTCTTCCACATCGCTTTGAACCATTTTGTGTTGCCGAATATTTTTACAATTGTCGGACTGACGGCATAGTAAAATTTAATAAAAACTCTGCCAAAAACAGATTTTGAAAGTATATTGTCGCGGAATCTGCGGAGAGTCCATACTTCCGGACAATCGTATGAACCGTAAACACAGGTTGCAACATAGCATCCGCCGCCGTTGTTATGGTTATATCCCGTTCTGAAAATCTGAGGGTCGCTGCGGCTGACCTTTTTGCCGTTTTTATCGTAGTTAGTATATCCGACACTGAATATCTGATGTTCTGTTCTGCCGATTTTGTTGCCTTTGTTGTCAAAGGTTGTATAACCCGTACCGAAAATATTTCGTTCGGTGCGCCCAACTTTGTTTCCGTGTGCATCGTAATTTGTATAACCGCTGCCGAAAATATTTTTCTCGCTGCGTCCGATTTTTTTACCGTTACTGTCATAATGAGTGTATCCGTTGCCGAAAAAATCTCTTTCACTTCTGCCTTTGTTAGCCATAACAATTCTCCTTTTTCAATTGTTTAATTAAATTTTATCATCTTTAAAGTCCAATAAAACTCCCTTGAAAGTCATAAAAAGCCAAAAAACTGCCATAAAAAGCAGTTTTTTGGCTTTGGAATGTATAAAAATGTTTACAGAGAAATTATTCAACCTAACGTATAGTTGTAATCATCATCGTATAAATATTAATCTTCGTAATCGGGGTCGTATTTTTCAACACCTTTGTCATAAGTGAATCTTTCGCTGCCGTCTTCACCGTAATAAATCCACTCAACAAAAGTATATCCCGAATCAATAAGACTTTTGCTTGCTTTGAGTTCAGTTAAAAACTCTTTGAAGGCTGTTCTGTTATCCGCATCATCACCGTAAAAATCAAGTAATTCCGACACATAATTGAAAACAGACGAAAGATTTTTCGGGCATCCGTCAACATAAGCACAATCATAATATTCATAATCAATCGCAAGGGTTTTGCCCTTGTATTTTGTGCCGTACATATCAACAATCGCTTCAGCGCCTTCAAATGTACCTTTTGTTTCGTGCTTCTTTAAAATATCAAGAAGCTGTTTGTTTGCAATCTTAACAACAAGACCGCCATCGTAACTCATAAAAATTACCTCCTGTTTTTTAATTATTTTTTTAATTATATAATTTATTGAAGATGATTACAAAAATTTATTCCGAGCTTTCAACCAACTTCTGCCAGACCTTCACCATTGCATAGGTATCAAGCTTGCAGTAAGCAAGGAGATTTTTGCGTGTTTCAGCAACTTCTTCGGGGGACATCGACTTCATGTTTTTGAACGCATTCGATGCCTGGTCGCCTTTCTGTATGCCCTCAAGGTTATGATAATCAAGTGAAGGCTCGTCGGGATAAAGTGCAGGCAGAACATATTTTATTGAATATGAACCCTGCATTTCAGGCAGATAATAATATTTCTTTGAAAAAGGTGTCATAAGGTCTTTTATGTTATCGTGAATGTTCATTAAATGGTCGGCAAGGTCGGGATAAACCTCCGCGAGTTTCTTGATAACATTCTTTTCAAAACTCATGTTGTATGCCGTTGTGCAGACATCCATCGGAATATCGTTGCAAAGCTTTTCTGCAAGTACTCTGCGTGGATCTTTGCCTGCTTCGCCAAGAAATTCGGTATGATGGAGTTCACCATCGGGAGTTTCAAGCCAATGGAGAGAATACTGGAACGGAATCTGCTCATAGGGCGATGTGAAATCAAACGGAGGAATTGCCTCCTGAAACGTTTCAAAGTCGAGAAAATAAAGAGGAAAAGAAAGCGAGTCAACGGTTTCACGGATTCCTTTTGCATCAATTTTGCCAATGTTATTAAGATGCAATTCAACCTGTAAACGCTGATTACCCTTGATTTCCTTGCGCTTTGCAAGGCTCTCAAAATCGTAATCACCCTCGTTGAAAAGCTTAACCATCGTGTTGAATCTCAAATTGTTGATGTCAAAAACATTGGGGTGGGCAGGTCTGCCCGTGCAGTATTCAAAATATCCGCATTTGTATGGGTTACGGCAATGGCACCCCACTTCTCGGTAAGGCTCATAATCGCTATCCATTATTCTTTCGAGTTCGGGAAGAAAATCTCCGATGCCGCGCTGCAAAGCATCTGTGTGATGCTTCACATCCTCAATAACAAAAAGCTTATCGAGGTTGATTTCGCCGCAACGGACATAGCAGGGATTGATATGTACAAGATAAACACCGTCAACCTTGTAGCCCAGACCACCCAGCACATACTGCTGATAAGCGGTATCGTGAAGATATATTTCACTCACTGCAGTTGAGCTTTTGACTTCATAGATTTCAACATGACCGTCGCCCTTGTTACTGAGGATATCGACACTGCAGAAAAGACCGTCGAGAGCAAAAGATGCCTCTGCAATAACGGGTGTACCTGCATCAATGAGCTTTTGAGTTTCTTCAAGCATATCGCCCAAATCACCGAACGGAACTTCCGTAAAATCTCCGAAAAGACCCATTGCAAGGTCACCGACCATATTACCTGTTTCAAGCACCGCTTGATTCATAACGGAATCATCAAATTCTTCGGGCTTGTTTTGGTGGAGCCAGAGCATTTTGGGGCATTGAACAGCATTGCAGTATTTTGTTTTTGAAAGTCGCAGAGACATAGTTGATTTCTCCTTGCATAATTTTCTGTTAATCAGATAAATATAGGGTTTATGCTTTAAGAGCAACATCGCAGAGTACTTTTTCTGCAAGATTAATGTCTGTAGCTTTTTCGTATGCTTCAACAAGAGGGTCAAGGACGATTTCTATGTTTTCTGTCTGATTGTTCATAATATATTCTCCTTTTCGGCATTGCCGTGTTTTTAACTTGACTACATTATGACACATCAGCCGTCCGATAAAACGGACTTAAATTTATGCTGAGAAATAATAGTTGTAAAATTTTTCGGTGTGATATAATCGTTTTGTAACAGCTAATACGGACTTCAAAACGCAAAAGCATACGACGAATTGCGTTATGCATATCAAACAATGGTTGCCTCACCTGACAAACAGTGCCGTTCGCTTTTGGACGAGAATCCGGCTTCCGAAGCGGTGTTCAAAGTTGCTTGGCTGATCAGCCACCAACAGAAATCCTCTTCTAAAAGCCACACAAACAGTCTTGAAATCACAATGATTTCAAGGCTGTTTTTTAATCTGAAAACTTACACGACAATCGTCACTTTGCTTCCTCCGGTTTTTTCTTTGGTAATGATAACCTGCTTATCAATCTTTTCTTTAAGGTCGGCAACGTGGGAAATGATGCCGACAAGGCGGTTGCCGTCGCTGAGATCGGCAAGGGCACGAAATGCCTGCGAAAGGGATTCGGGGTCAAGCGAGCCGAAGCCTTCGTCAACAAACATTGTATCAAGCTTTATGCCGCCTGCAGACGACTGGATTTCATCGGCAAGACCAAGTGCAAGCGAAAGAGAAGCCTTGAAGCTCTCACCGCCGGAAAGAGTTTTAACACTTCTTTCCGTGCCGTTATAATGGTCAATAACAGAAATTTCAAGACCGCTCTGTCCTTTATGGCTTTCTGCGCTTTCGCTTCGCTTCATTTCATACTGCCCGTCCGACATTTCCATAAATCTCGTGTTGGCGCGTTGAATAATTCTGTCAAAATAGGTCATCTGAATATAGGTTTCAAGCATAATTCTTTCTTTGCCGGTAATTTTGCCGTTAGCAGTATTATCGAGCGCATTCAAGTTGATTTTTCTCTTTTCGATTTCCGATAACTCATCATATTTCTTTCGGATATTATCAATACTCTTAGTATTCGCGGCAATGCGAATGCATATTTTTCTCTGTATATCCGTAAGAGTATTCTTTTTTTCGGTAAGTGCGTATTTTTTCTCCTTTGCAGCTTCGGCATCAATCTCTTCAGCATCGGAAATCTGTTTTTTCAGCTGAGTAATCCTTCCCTTAAGCTCGGTTATGCTCTTTTCGGCATCGCTGAACCTCTTTTCGGCATTTTCAAGAGCCTTCTGCATTGAGGAAAGTATATTTCCGAGATTATTTTTATGTTCAACTGCAGCAGATTTGCTCTCAAATTTCAGATTTTCAGCAAGAGCTTTGCATTGCTTTTCAATCTCAGCACGGGATGCGGCACATGCGGATATAACCTGTCTGCATTTAGCGATGACATCCTCTGCTTTTTTGATTCTTTCTTCTGCTTCGGGAATCATTTCATCAAGCTCTGCTTTGCGTTTTGCATTCTTCTCTTCAGCGATGATTTTAGCTTTAATCACCTTGAGATTCTCTGAAATTTCCAAAATTATTTCTTTTGATTTTTCGGCAGCACTGTTTACATCACATTCACCGATAAGGTTTAAAACTTGCATTTCGGTTTCTTCGGTATGTGCATTAACCTTACCCTTGATTTCAACCGCTCTCCGGCGAAGCTCTTCGGCATATTCGCGGGCTTTGTCAAACGCGACCTTTGATGCGTTTACATCTGCTTCAGAAGGTGCGACAGCTGATTTTTCGGCAAGGCAAGGATGATTTGTTGCACCGCAGACGGGACAAGGCATGCCATCAGTCAGATCCTCTGCAAGAATCCCCGCCTGCTCGTTGAGAAATGCACGGTAATTCATTTCATAATGGTTTTTTGCAGATTCCTCTTTATCAGCAGCATTAAGATATGCCTTTTTTGCTTGCTTATGTCTTTCGGTTAATTCCTCAAGAACAGATATTTTTCTGACAAGGTTTTCAACAGCCGATTTACGGGATTCTGCCTGTTCTTTTTCACGAAGGAGCTTTTCTCTGTTTGCACCTGCATCAGCAAGAGCCTTTTGCTCCTCTTTCATTTTTGCAAGGTCAACCGAAATTTTCTTTTCTTCAGCGATATATCTTTCAAGATCTTTGTTATTCTTTTGTAGCAAGTTCGCAACGGACATCGCTTCGTTTTTTTTCTTTTCAAGCTCATCATATTTCGGAATTTCAGCATCGAAAATGTTAATTTCTTTCAGAAGCTTTTCATACTCAGGTTTCCTTGTTCTTTCAGCTTCAAGAGTTTTTTTGATTTCCTCAAAAGACAGCATCATCTGCTCATATGTTTTCTCGGAATTTTCAAGCTCCGAACGTGCTTTTGAAAATTCCTCAGCCTTAGCGAGAATACCTGCAATCTCTTCGTGCATTTTTTCAATTTTAACGATATTTTCAGAGATTTCGGATTCGGATTTTTTATCGTTATCAAGGATTTTATCAATAAGCACAACAACATCCTCAACGGTCATCTCGCCGTTTCTTGCCTTTGTTGCCTCGATATTCAGAACGTCGTTTTCATCACATTGAATATCCGATATATACTGCCTTACACTTCTTTGCGCAGCTTCATACTCATTATCAACCCGAGAGCTTTCGCTCCTGATTTTATCCTGAAGAATACGATAATGGTCTGTTTTGAATATCTTTCTGAATATCTCCTGACGTTCTTTGGTATTGGCGATGAGCAGCTTTCTGAAATCTCCCTGAGCTATCATTGCAATCTGTGAAAACTGGTTGCGGTCAACACCGATAATCTCTGTTATCGCCGTGTTAACATCCGTGATTTTTGACACAGAACTGCCATTGGGATAAATAAGCTCTGCTTCGGGATCATATTCCTTAAGCATGTTCTTTTTAGGATGTTTGCGCTCCTGTTTGGGACTTCTTTTAACAACGTAGACCTTACCGTCATAAAGGAATGTCAGTTCAACAAATGTAGCCGTTTCAATATCGGCATATTTTGAACGGAGCATTGAGGAATCCCTCAAATCACCGCTTGCCGCTCCGTAAAGTGCAAATGCGATTGCATCAAAAATTGTTGTTTTACCTGCACCGGTATCTCCTGTAATCAGATACAATCCGTTGGTGCCGAGCTTTTCAAAATCAACTTCCGTTCTGCCTGCATAAGGTCCGAAAGCTGACATAACAAGTTTTATCGGTCTCATCTCAAACCCTCCACTATATCGTCAATAAGTGCTTTAACAAATTCGGTCTGCATATCATTCATCGGCTGATTATTCTGCTTTTCATAAAATTCAGCAAACAAATCAAGCGGTGACTTATGCTCAATATTCTCAATGATACCAAGCTTTGCGGAACTCCGTGTGCGTTTGTTATCATAATCAAGCTTCATAATATTGGGGTAAATAACTCGCAGCTTACCGACAGCATCGGGAATATCTTCTTCATCGGTAAGTGTTATGTGCATATAGTCATCTCTGTTTGTTCCGTCATAATTTTCTTTGAGAACAATCTCATCATATGTTCCCTTGATTTCACGCATATCTCGCTTGGGTTCAAGGGCAACCGTGCGGATTTCGAGAGAGCCTTTTTCGCCCAATTCAACAACGGTTACGGACTTTTTGTGATTTGCTTCGGAGAAGGAATATTTCAGCGGAGTACCGCAATATCTTATTCTTTCGCTGCCGATATTCTGCGGTCCGTGAATGTGACCGAGCGCCACATAATCAAAAGCATCAAATATGCTTGCATCAACATTATCTGATCCGCCAACGGAAATTTCTTCAGATTCACATTTTTCCGCACCCGTTACAAACTGATGGGTAACGATAACATTGCGTTCATCGGTATTGACATTTATATTTTCAACCGCAGCACGGACTGCATCGGTATAGCTTTCAATTTCCGCCTCTTCAAAGAATCTGCGTACATTAACCGGCTTCAAAAACGGAAGCATCCAGAAATTAACCCTGCCAAATTCATCTTCAAGGCTTATGGGTTCAACCTTACCGTTATATACGGGCGACATATGCACACCGCTCAAATCCATAAGTCTGCCGCCGAAAGCCATTCTCTCGGCTGAATCATGGTTACCGCTGATAACGAAAACCTGAAGCTTTCTTTGAGCAAGTCTGCAGAGGAAATCGTCAAAGAGCTGTACCGCCTCCGCAGAGGGCACGGATTTGTCATAAACATCGCCTGCGATAACAACAGCATCGGGTTTTTCGTCGTCGATTATGTTGATTATTTTTGTGAGTATATATTCCTGATCTTCAAGCATTGAGAATTCATTGACTCGCTTTCCGATATGCAGGTCAGATAAATGCAGAAATTTCATATTTACCTCCGAAAATTTTATGCTTTTATTTTAGCATAGCTTTTTTATTGTTTCAACCCAAGTTCTTGGACGTGGCTGTCTTAAAAAATATCATCAAGATTATAATCCGAGTCAATATAAACAGCTCCGACTTCATAATCATCAAACACAAGCATTTCTTTGTCGGATATGCAGTAAATCTGAATTGTTGAGCCGTCAACATCAACAAGTAATTTCTGCTTTTCCGCTTCAGGGTGGCTCTCTTCTATCCTTAAACATGCTGCCCTAAATTCCTTTGGGCTGTTATCGGGAAGAATATTATATTCAAACTCATATTGCTTTCTCATACTTCGCATCAGAATCCTATCTTATTTTTTGTTTTGCCCGAATCTTTTGATTCCTTTTCCTTGACGGGCGGTGTATCGTCATCACCCTCAACCTGTTCGGGCGAAAGCACAAGTGCGATAATGCTCGAATGAGTGATAAACATTGTCTGTGCATAAGCATAATCATCAATTTTATCGTAGAGTCTGCCTGCGCTGACCGTACCTGCAAAAACGGTGTTTGCACTGTTGGCAACATAACCGATTGTGTCAATCATCGGAAGCTCGGCACGGATTGCCTCCTCGTCATATTCGTTGTCGTCTTCCTTAACAATCCTGAAAATCTTGCCGACCTTGAACGGCTTCATACCGTAATAATTCCTTACACCCGTGATTGTGATAAATGTATTTTCCATAATGTGATTTCCTTTCAGATTTATCTTACAAGAGCATTATATCTGATCATATGTACTATAAAACGGACTTTATAAGTATTTTTGAACACAATTGCAGGTTTGTTTGCAATTAGAAATACTGTCTGTTCGTTGCTGTCCTCCAAAAAGACTCGAGGCGCACTTCCTTACGGAGTGCGCCTCGAACCAAGATTTTTCATTTTTCAGTGCGACTGCCTCTTTATATTGACCAGAAGCTGTCCGTAAAACGTGTTGCGCGATGAGGAAAAGCTCTGAAGAAATCATCGGTATTGCGTTTCAATTCAACACCGTCTATATAAACAGCCGTCTGTGCCGTGTGACCTTCACCCGCAAGAAGCAGTCTTGCTGCTGCAGGCGGTGTGAGTGAGATATCGTAATCTCCGTCAGTCCTTCGTGTAACGGTTGCCTTACCGTTTTGATATTCAACATCAAAAATTCCTTTGTTCTGTTCAAGATTATCAAGGCTTAATATGCTGAATTTGCCGTATTCTTCGGGATATACATTGTTTTCAAGCAGTTTTTTCAAATTATATATTCTTGCTGCAGTTCCGCCGTTGTACTCATAATTAACATCGCTGATTCTGTCGGCAAGACAGGCAAAAGGTGAACCCTGATACTGTTTTTTTACAAGCAGAGTTTTTACGATACCATCATAGTTGCGTAAAAAGCCGACAATTCCGTTAAGGGCATCGGGGGTCAGCACAAACAGCTCTTCCGCAATAAGTTCATCGGGACGTTTTATCACAAAGCGCACATATCCGTCCGCTTCACCTGAAGAATTGTGGTGAATGTATGTGTAATCTGCATTTTCGAGAGGCTTGTCGCAGAAATGCTTTTTATCCTCTCTGATCGTCATAAGATTTTCTGTGAAAACACATTTGTTGTGCAGTTCACACAGTTCTTCAAGCTGTTCACCTGTATAAAGCACAACATCGTTATTTCGCGGAATGTGTCCGAGATTATGAAAAGGCACCCTGATTGCAAAAGTGCGATTGAGATTTGCATAGCCGAATTTCTCGTAATATGAGATTGAGAACGGTGAAAGAAAAGCTGCCGTGATGTCTTTTTGAACAGCAGTTCTGCCCACCTCTTCAAAGATTGCCCTTACCCCACCCATTCTGCGGTATTCAGGCTGACTGCATATTCCGCTGAGAACAAGTGTGTTTATTAAATTTCCGCAGTAGTTGCACTTAAAATCGAACAATTCGACACCAGCAATAAGTCTGCCTTCATGAAATGCACCGAGAACGGGAATTTCAACATCTGTATCCTCGTCTTTATTAAATTTCCAGATGAATGATGCGGAGGATATCTTAAGATAATCCACAGCCTCTTCGGGTTTTATCAATCTCACTTCCATAATTGTTCTCCTGAATATAATTATAGCTTTTAAATACCTCTGTTTTGTTTCACGGTTCGGCGGTTTTATAATCCAAAACAAGGGTGATAAAAGCATTTGCACTCCCTGTTTTTCAGTTTTCTGATAACAGATGCCGCCAACAGAGCAAAATCACAGTTTCCGCCCACCAAAAATCCAACTTCTCGGATTCCATATTTCATTATTATGAGAAGATGCCCCTACAGCTTGCTTTCGACTGCTTGATAATCTTAGATTATTCCGTGGTCAAAAAGGCTTACGGTTAATTTTTCTTTCATTTTACCACATCCAAAGGTATTTGCCGATGCACGGCAAATGCATCGGCAAATGTTGAAGTTGGTTTTGCGTTTTAAGGTTTAGCAGCAGCTGATAATTGTGCTGTTAATCAATGAACTATTTGTGTAATCACATCTTGTGCAGGTTTCTACATTGTAATATTTTTTAACGCATCTCGGGTCGGATGAATAAACTTTATGTGTTATTACAGTAGAAACCGAGGTTTCAAGCTTATGGCCGAAAAGAGTGCAGGTAAGTCCGTAGGCTTCCGCGCCGTCATCAACGGGATTGAGGTAGTCTGCAATAAATTTGCTGCGGAAATCCTCAGAGGTGTTTGAATTAAAAATAAAATCGGTATTATCCACGGTTACAACAACAGTTTCCGCTGATGCATCTTCCGCATAAACGGATATTGACATTACAGAAAACACCGAAACCAGTACCAGAATAAGTGCAATTATTTTTTTCATGTTATTTAATCTCCTTTAAATTTTCTATAATTTTGAAAAGATTCTCTTCTGTATCGGAGTTAACGGAATAGCATTTATCCTTATAGATAAAATTTGCTTGAAAGCCTTCGTAACCTTTGAAATAATATACGTTTAAATCTCCGATTATTTTCTCGGTCCAATTTGTTATCATTCCTTCCGAAAGCTTACCGTTTATTTTAACCGATATGCTGTAAATCGGATTATTACATTGGAAAATATATGTTTCCGTATCTTCTTCAGGCATATATATTACATTGATAATCTTTTCGTTTTCCGGTAACCATGACGGATATAAAATCTCAATTTCTTCGGCTTCAACAAGCTCATATATCGAAGAAAATGTCACGGCACCTTTATCGTTATATATTGTTATGCCGTCAAGCTCTAAGGGACCGTTTTTGAACAAATCATGATACGCATTGTTGAATTTTTGCAACAGCATATCCAAACTATCTCCCGAAGCAAGACCGACAATGCCAAAGAGCGCAATAATCGCCGCAAGGATTGCAGCTATAACAGCAAGTCTTTTCGCTCTTACTTTCTTCTTGGTGCATGAGCCGATTGCCGTTACTCGGCCTTTGAACGGTATTTCATTTACTCTTTGTTCGATTTCTTCTTTAGTCAGTCTTTGATTTCCTTCAAGCTCCATGAGAAAATCAACGCACTCCGATACAAGATCGCTGTCCATTTCCATATAATCCTTTGAGGTTTCAAGCAGAATTATTGCCATAAGCTTGTCCTTCAAAGACTGTTTTTCGGTTGTATTGTTATGCTCGTTTTCCATGGATTTGTTCACCTCCTGTAATTATGATTCAATAAACGCAAAACCTCCTTCATATATATATGACGGAAAATGCGTTTTGTCACGCAAAAATTTTTAAAATTTTTTAAATTTTTTCAAAAAATTTTTATATTTTCATAAAAAGAAGTAAAATTGCCATAAATATGAAGGATGCTCTTTCTTTGATTTTTAATCTGAGTCTGTAATTTCTTGCCCTTACTGCGTGTTCAGAAATGTTCAAAGCCTTCGCCAGCTCTGTATATTCCAAATGTTTAGTGTAAATCAATTCAAAAAGCTCAAGCTCTTTTTCAGTTAATGAAGAGAGAATATTGTTTTTCTTTTCTTCAAGCTCTTCCGGTGTTATTTTGTTATCTTCTTCCATTTCATAGAGTATCTCCGTGCTTGTATGTGTGCCGAACACCGTTCCGAAAATAAGCTCTCTTTCTCTCTTTGCAATTGCTCTGAATTGTTCTTTTATTTTGTTATCGGCAACTTTATAGAGCCAAGATTTTATATACTTATCCTCAAGTTCTTTACAATTTTCCTGAAAGAAAAGAAAAACCTCCTGAGTAACATCAGCAGCATCGTCCTCTGTCTTAAGCCTCGAAAAACAAAGTTGATATATGTCATCATAGTATAAGTCAGCAATCTCGGTTGCTCTTTCAAAACTTATCAACATATATCACCCCTTTTCGTGAAATTATTTATATGTTTAATTATATCAGTTTGGTAATATTATGTCAAAGAAAAAAATTCCAAACTCTGTTAAGACGAATTGAGGATAAAAGCAAAACTCAAATGCAAATCATTTTCATTACCGCTTTTTCAGAGTGATTGAAAACCCGACAAAAGAAGAAAACACAGTCATTAAGGTGCATAACAAAACCT
>JAZPYI010000048.1:0-7959 GCA_045544115.1 Acutalibacteraceae bacterium
CGATAATCATTTTATCATCATTCTTTTCTTTTGATACTGTTGATATAGCAGGCGCAGGAGCATTGTAATCTTCGTAAAGCAAAACATAAATATGCGATTTAATATATGAATGACTTCCGAAGAGAAAACCGATAACAATAAGTACAGTGAGAACCGCTTTCAAAACCTTGTTGTCAAATATTCTGAACACACAAAGCAAAGCCATAACAGATGTGATAATGAATGTGAGATACACGGGAATAACCATTGCCACCAGCTTAAGCTCACCGCTGCCGATTACGGCATTTATCAAAAACATAAGTCCGATAAGGACAAGCGCAAAGCCCAAAGCCATCAAAATTGCATTTAATGTTTTTTTCTTTTTATCTGTTTTTTTGCCCAGCGGTATCGAAAGCAATGCTCCGCCAAGACAGACAACAAAGCCGAGAATAAACTGAAGCGGTGTATATTCAAAGCAGAGATACTGCATATGAAAATAATACAATCCGACAGTTGCAAAAGCTATGCCCAAAACAAGACAAATTGTTCCGGATATTTTTGCTTTCAATGTTTTCTTCATAAAAATAAATCCTCCTGAATTCTGATTTATCAAACACATTATACCACCCGTACGAAAAAAAGCAACAGCCTGAAAGCTGTTGCTTTTGAAGTTTCAGTTTAACAGATTGGAATATAATTATCTCTTTTTATAAACAACTAATTCCGGGTTTTCACCGTTTTCTTTGTATGTGCAAACAAGCAGAAAATCCATATTGGCGGCAATGCCGAAACAACGGTCGCCGCCAAATTTACATTCAAGCTGATTGCCGAGATAGGTAGTGTTATCATCAAGGAATTTCACGGTTTGTCCGTTGGGAAGGCGGTATTCAAGATTGATATATCCGCCTACAAGTGCATTGAGCTTTTCAACCTTCGGCATTCCTTCGATATGTAAATCGTTAAACTCGTTGATTAGCTGTTGCTTAAATTCTTCAAACTTTTCCGCGCTGTCAAGATTTTTATATTTCTTCCAGTAATCAAGCTTTGGAAGCATATCCTTCATATATGCACGGGCTTGTTCCGAAGTGAAATGCTCGCTTGCCATATTCTTCACGCAGATCTCTATCAACTCTTCCATATCATGATACATATATTCGCCATCGGCATAACACCATTTGCAGTATTCCTCGTTGAAAAAACCGTCGGTTTCCTTGCTGATATTGGCATCTTCAAGCGGCATACCGCAGCATTGGCATATAAGCTGTCTTGGAGAACCCAAAAGAGTGTTGATTGAAACATCAAAGAGCTTTGATAAGAGCTTCAGAGTTTCTGTGTTTGGAATTGTTTCACCGTTCTCCCATCTACTGACTGCCTGACGGGTTACAAACACTTTTTCAGCCAGCTCATCCTGTGACATATCGTTTTTCATTCTGAGTTCAAGAATAACATCTTTTGTTTCCATAAATTTATCACCTCAGTATTATTCTAACACCGAATGTTTTTATAAACAAGCAACTTGCCGTTGGGGTACCCTCCATAAGGAAGTTACCCCAAGGCGGCTCTTGCAGTAAAACTAAATAACTGTAATTTGAACGGTATAGCTTTGGCTATGCCGTTTTTGCTTTAAGTTGTTTTGAAATATGTTGTTGGTACGCTTCTTCCATTTCTTCGGCAGAGAGCATTTTGATTATTCCGGCACCGTGATAGTAGATGTCTATTGTCTGATGTCGTTTGCCGTTAATCTTCTCGGGCTTTGACACAACAATTCTTTCAATGAACTCGTGAACTATCTCCGGTGTAAGCTCTGTCAGACGTGTTATTCTTTTCGCACGTTCAATGAAATGCTGTAAGCCTTCACATTTGATTTCCGTTTCCTCCAAGAAAGTTTCAATGTCAGGAACTTTGTCTTTTAATTCCTGTTGTTCATCTTCCAAAGATTCGCATAGTGTTGCAAATCGTTCATCTGATATTTTACCCCTTGTTTTATCTTCATACAGAGTTTGGATTATTCGGTCGATTTCTGCAATTCGCTTCTTTGCTTTTTCAAGTTCCTTGCGTTTCAGTTTTAAATCTTTCTGATGATTCAAATCCAATTCTTCAATCTGTTTTGCTGCAAAGTCTTCTTCAAAGCATTGTACATACCATAACACCCTCTGCATATTTTCAAGAACAAGATTGCAGATTACTTTCTCTCTAATATAGTGTGCCGTGCAAGAACTTGTATCTCTGCGGAATGATGAACAAAAGAAAAAAGCTTGCTCTCTTTTGTAATTGTTGGTAGCGCCATAATATAATTTTTCACCACAGTCATCACAGTATAGCAATCCTGAAAACATACTTGTAAATCCTGTTTTAGGATTTCTGCGTTTGTTCTTTCTGAGACTTTGCACCAACTCAAACTTTTCTCTGCTGATAATTGATGGATGAGTATCGGGAAATATCTTCCACTCTTCTTCGGGTCGTTCAATCATCTTTTTAATCTTGAAAGATTTTCTTTCTGTTCTGAAGTTTACTGTATCACCGCAATACTCTTGTTTAGATAAAATTGAAGCAACAGTGTCTGAACACCAGTTATGAAGTAATGCAGGTTTGTATCCGCATTTTCTTTTTATACTGCTCCAATACTCAGTCGGAGTCATCACTCCGTCTGCTTTTAATCTCTTTGCAATCTGAGCGGGACCGAAACCCGATACGCACATGTCAAAAATTCTGCGGACTACTTCAGCAGCGGGCTCATCGACAATCCATTCCTTCTTGTTGTCAGGATTTTTCATATACCCGAATGGCGGATTTGTTGTTAGTGGTATTCCTGACATACCCTTGCTCTGCATCACACGGCGTACCTTTTCACTTGTATTCTTTGCGTGCCATTTGTTGAACAAGTCTTGCATCGGTACAAGGTCACTCAACCCTTTTGCAGTATCAATGTATCCATTATTGCAATGTACCTGATACCCAATCGTTCAAATTCTTCTTCAAGCAACTGACCAACAACCAATCGGTTACGACCTAATCTTGAATGGTCTTTGACAACAAGATTTTCAATCAGACCTTGTTCGGCAAGTTCAAGTATCTCTGTGAACACTGGTCTTGCAAAGGTGACACCAGAGTATCCGTCATCGAAAAAGAATCGAGGATTCGGCAGGCGATTATCTTTAGCATACTTTTCAAGAATGGCTTTTTGGTTTTTTATGCTGCCCGACACATCTTCGTTTTCATCGTCACGAGAAAGTCGTGCATACAAGGCAGTTATTTTTTGACTTGACTGTTTTTTATTCATATAACTCCTTTCTACAGTCAACATGATATGAATTGTAGGACACGTTTATCATATCACATTTTTTTGCAAAGTTCAACACTTTAAAGTGCGAAATTATGCTATTTTTGTTTTAGTATTCGTTCTGTTTTTTCTCTCAAGGTTTCGGTTGCATTCGAATTGAAATGCGAACGCACAGTGTAAACTGTTTCGCTGATTTCTTTTTCGAAATCAATTTTGCGTGGGAATTGTTTACTCCGAAACCAAGCAATTCGTTCCGACTTTGTCATTGATGAAAGTATGTTTTCGATTTGCGAAATGTTATTAAGCATTTCTGTTATGAGATTATGTTCATTGTCACTTAGGTTTGTAATTTCATAATTCATTTGATTTCTCCTTTCTTAATTATATTTTCTGATTTGATTTCCTCCTCAAGGGTTTCAGGGAAATCTCCCTGACAAGCGAATTTGTCCGTACAGATTCAGTGCTTGTTGAGACGAATGGTCGAAACAAGCCTATTTGTGGCTACAAATTCAGTGCTTGCTAAGACTGATGACACGGCATTGAAAGTCTTGGCAAGCGGATTTGAATATACAAATCCATTGCTCGTTAAGACAGATCCCATTTAATTTTTACTGTTGTGATTTTTCAACTTATGTTTCTGTTTCTTTGCAAACTCACTTGCAGCAGAGTGTCGCTCTTTGCTGTATGGCTCTGTGAGTCTGAAACAAAATCTTCCTTTCTCAATCTCAAACATCAGTCTTCCGTCTTCGGAATCGTCAACCAGCTTACACAAGTCCGGATGGTTTTCTGAATATGCTGACAGACGATTTTTCAAATCCGTGTTGTAGGTTGATACAGTGATAATCGGACTTGCTTCATCAAAAAATATCTCGGTTGTCTTTTGAGATTTCTTCAAACCTGTTTTCAAAACATAAACCTCCTTTCCAAAAAATTTTTTTAAAAGGCGGCTTTTTGAAAGATTATTCATAGGTGAACAACTGTAAAAAGAACGTTTCATCCGACAGAAATTTTTGAAACGCTGCAATGTTAAATCAAACACACTCCAATTTGATTTTTGCATTTTTTACAGTTCTGAAATAAATTTGAGCAAAACAAAAAAGCCGTCACACAGACAGCATCAATCGGCGGGAGCATTGCTCTCGCTTTTACAAATGATGTCTTATGTAACGGCTTTGAAATTTAAAATCTCAAAGGCATACTGTTTTCTAATCTCACATCACCTGAAGCATTCGCCACGTACAGTATCAACAAAGGTGAGGAGTGCGATAATTTTCTCTTAGCATATCGCAGGCTTTAGGCGGACTCATATCAGCAATCAATTACATCGTTATTCAATTGTCAAAATAATTATAATTTATTATATCACACAGAACATTTGTTTGTCAAGATGCTTTGTGAAAATGTTTTTATTAATTTAGCTACTGCAATTATAAAGTAACACTTGAACAAAACGGAAACAAGTTATATAATAATTGTATATTTATAAAATCACTCATACAGAGGTGAGATAAATGAATATACTGCATATGAAGTATGCTGTTGAGGTTGCGAAGGTCGGTTCGCTCAACAAGGCGGCGGAAAGTCTTTATGTGGCTTTGCCTAACATAAGCCGTTCAATCAAAGAGCTTGAAGCTGATTTAGGCATTACTGTTTTTGACCGCACGGCCAAAGGAATGGTGCTTACTCCCGAGGGCGAAGAATTCATCAGCTATGCCAAGGATATTCTCAAGCAGATTGACCAGGTTGAGAATATGTATAAAAGCGGTCAGGTAAAGAAACAGAAGTTTTCCATTTCCGTGCCCCGTGCTTGTTATATTTCCGATGCGTTTGCGGAGTTTTCAAAAACTCTTTCAAAGGATGCCTGTGAAATCTTTTATAAAGAAACCAATTCACAGAGAACAATCAACAATATACTCAATCACGATTATAAACTCGGCATTATCCGATATGCGGAGAATTTTGATAAGTATTTCAAATCGATGCTTGAAGAAAAAGCACTCAGCTATGAAATGGTAACGGAGTTTTCTTATTGTCTGATTATGAGTGCCGATAATCCGCTTGCGAAGAAAGAAGAAATCACTTTTGATGATCTGACGGACTATATTGAAATTGCTCACGCTGACCCCTATGTGCCGTCACTTCCGCTCGCAAAAGTTGTCAAATCGGAATTGCCCGATAACATTGACCGCAGAATTTTTATTTTTGAAAGAGCAAGTCAGTTTGATTTGCTTTCACAGAATCCCGAAACGTTTATGTGGGTTTCTCCCGCACCGCCGGGTGTTCTCGAAAGATACAACCTTGTTCAGAAAAAGTGTGTTGATAATAAAAAGGTATATAAAGATGTTCTGATATACCGTAACGGATATAAGCTCACAGACCTTGATAAAAAGTTTATAACAGCACTTTGTGAATCAAAACGAAAACATCTGAATAATGAAATTTCCAAGACTCGTCAGTAAAGGACGGGTCTTGATTTTTTATATCGATACTAGGGTTATCGATATTGATAATACCGATTGAACATTTTAATAATTCCCAATTTGACACTGATTTGATAAGATAACTATGGTCAAAAGAGAGGAGGCATTACGGTGGAAAAATCGAGCATAACCAAAGCAACTTTAGGCAGACTTCCGCATTATCTTCAGCTTCTGCGAGAACTGTCGGTTGACGATGTTCCGTATATTTCCGCAACCGTGATTGCCAAAAAACTTTCTCTCGGAGAGGTTCAGGTAAGAAAAGACCTGAGTGCCGTAAGCGGCGCGGGCAAACCGAAGGTCGGATATAAAACGGCTGACCTTATGAAGTGCATTGAGAGTCATCTCGGTCAGGGTGATATGACTAACGCGGTGCTCGTTGGTGCGGGCAAACTCGGAAAAGCACTTCTCGAGTTTGACGATTTTGAGGACTACGGCGTAAAAATAATCGCCGCATTTGATTGCAATGAAACCGCAATCCGCTATAACCGTTCAATTGAGATTCTGCCGATGAATGATTTTGATGAATACTGCAAACAAAATAATGTCAGAATCGGAATCATAACTGTTGGCACGGGGTCTGCACAAAACGTGTGTGACAAAATGATTGAAAGCGGAATAACGGCAATCTGGAACTTTGCTCCGTGCAACCTTGAAGTGCCCGACGGCATATTATTGAAGCAGGAAAGACTTGCACTCTCACTCGCATATCTTAACAATAAGTTATCAATTATGTAAAACATATTCAGGAGGATATAAAATGGCTACAAAAACTTACGAAATCATCGACGGCATTGAAAAGCTCACCGAAGCGATTGCTCGTGTGAGAAAGGCTCAGCAGGTTTTCGCAACCTACACTCAGGAGCAGGTTGACAAGATTTTTCTTGCTGCTGCTTCAGCCGCAAACAAAGCAAGAATTCCCCTTGCAAAAATGGCTGTAGAAGAAACAGGCATGGGTATTGTTGAAGACAAGGTTATCAAGAATAACTACGCTTCCGAATACATCTACAATGCATATAAAGACACAAAAACCTGCGGTGTTATCGAAGAAGACAAGGCTTTCGGCATCAAGAAAATTGCAGATCCCATCGGTGTTATTGCTGCGGTTATTCCCACAACAAACCCTACATCAACAGCAATTTTTAAGTGCCTCATCGCTCTCAAAACAAGAAATGCTATTATTATCTCTCCGCATCCCAGAGCAAAGAACTGCACAATCGCAGCTGCAAAGCTTGTTCTTGAAGCAGCAGTTGCAGCAGGTGCTCCCGAAGGAATTATCGACTGGATTGACGTTCCCTCACTCGAAATGACAAACACAGTTATGAAGGAAGCAGATATCATCCTCGCAACAGGCGGCCCCGGCATGGTTAAGGCTGCTTATTCAAGCGGCAAGCCCGCACTCGGTGTTGGTGCAGGTAACACTCCCGCTATCATTGATGACAGCGCAGACATTCTTCTCGCTGTTAACTCAATCATCCATTCAAAAACATTCGATAACGGTATGATTTGTGCTTCCGAGCAATCGGTTATCGTTATGGAAAGCATTTACGATACCGTTAAGGAAGAGTTTGCTGCAAGAGGCTGCTATTTCCTTAATCCCACAGAAACAGAAAAGGTAAGAAAGACAATCATCATCAACGGCGCACTTAATGCAAAAATTGTTGGTCAGCCTGCTGCAAAGATTGCAGAGCTTTCAGGCGTAACCGTTCCTGAAGGAACAAAAATTCTTATCGGTGAGGTTGAAAGCGTTGAAATTTCGGAAGAATTTGCTCACGAAAAGCTTTCACCCGTTCTTGCAATGTATAAAGCAACAAGCTTTGAAGATGCACTTGCAAAGGCAGAGCACCTTGTTGCAGACGGCGGCTACGGTCATACCTCATCAATTTATCTCAATGAAGTAACCGAAACAGAAAAGATTAACGAGTTTGCCGCAAGAATGAAGACTTGCCGTATCCTTGTCAACACTCCCTCATCACACGGCGGTATCGGCGACCTTTATAACTTCAAGCTTGCTCCCTCGCTCACACTAGGTTGCGGTTCATGGGGAGGCAACTCCGTTAGTGAAAACGTTGGTGTTAAGCACCTTATCAATATTAAAACTGTTGCAGAAAGAAGGGAAAATATGCTTTGGTTCCGTGCACCTGAAAAGGTATATATCAAGAAAGGTTGCTTGCCTGTTGCTCTTGATGAGCTTCGTACAGTCCGCGGTTCAAAGAAAGCATT
>JAZPYI010000049.1:0-14138 GCA_045544115.1 Acutalibacteraceae bacterium
GGCACGCGAGCTGGGTTCAGAACGTCGTGAGACAGTTCGGTCCCTATCTGTTGCGGGCGTAAGAGATTTGAAGAGAGCTGTCCTTAGTACGAGAGGACCGGGATGGACATACCTCTGGTGCACCAGTTGTCCTGCCAAGGGCATAGCTGGGTAGCTACGTATGGACGAGATAAACGCTGAAGGCATCTAAGCGTGAAACTCCCTCTAAGATTAGATCTCTCATCCTTAATGGAGTAAGGCTCGACGTAGACTATGTCGTTGATAGGTCGGAGGTGTAAGCACAGTAATGTGTTAAGCTGACCGATACTAATAAGCCGAGGGCTTGACCTCGTAAAGAAAAGCGCAGACGTGTCTTGGTAGTGATTGCAGAAGAGATATTTGGTGTTCGGTTTTCAGGGTGTATAATCATCAATTATTAACCGTCTCAATGAGGCGGTTTTTTGTTTATGTTATCCAAAAAAAATTGTCTTTTTTTGTCTAAAAAGGAGAAATGATAAATTTTTTCGTCACAAAACCGATTTTTTTACATATATATATAGGGGCAACCATATCTTTTGTTTAAATGAGGTTTGATTATGAAAAGAATTATTTCGTTTTTGTGTTTTATTATTTTGATTAATTCGATTGCTTTTTCTGTTTTTTCATTTACTATAGACGGTAATGATACGGGTATTGAATGGGACGGTGCAACGGTATACAAGCTTCTTGACGGAGAAAGTAATTGCGGAGTTAATTTTGGCGTTGTTAAAATAAAATTTGATTATGATACCGATTCTATATGTTTTTGTTTTCTTTTTTTGGAACCCGGTCTTACACCGGACAATCAACTTACCGGAATTTCTTTTGCCGTAGATGATTCTCCGTTTTTTGAACTTGTTGCAGCTGACGGTTATCGTACATATAATATTAATCCTTATTGCTTTGAAGGTGCAATTTATCTTGACGATAATAACGGTGTAACTTGCGAAGTCAGGGTAGGGATTAAATCAGGATTACCGGAGAATTTTGACGGGTCAGTCAGATTTATTGATTCAAATGGTTTTTATTCTAATTATTACAGATTTACTGTTGTTAATGAAAGTTATGAACCTGAAGAAGAGCAGGTTATCCGACCTACCGCAGATAACACAGATCCTGCATATAATACCGGTGCAAGCATATCTGATAAAACAACTAAGAAGAAAAGCACAAAGTTAACTACGAGAAAGAGAAATACAATTATCACAACTCGTGAACCTGTTATTATTAAAACTTCCCCACCGTACAGTTACACGGGGCGAACAAAGATAACGAAGCCCATAACAGCAAAAGAAACAACTGCTAATACTACAAAAACAAAAGATTCTCAAAGCAGGGCTGTTTCTGTGTTCTATTATGAAAAAGAAATTTATATTTCTAAGGTATATGTTACTCAGTCTGACTCTCCGACTACTGCTGGAGTTTCAAAATCGGCTGAGATGTCCTCCGATATAATCGGCAATCTTGAAAGTTTATCTGCCGTAACAGATAAAACAAATTTTACCGGCGAGCATATTCCTTTGTCGAAGGGAACAAAATTAAAAAAGATTGTTTCTGTTGCTGGGTTTATTGCTTTCTTTACAATTGCTTTTTGTGGAACATATTCTGCAAGAAAAAACGGTAAATCTTTTCAAATTAATAAAACTGACGAAAAACATTGAAGCCGAGATAAAATCATGCTATACTCATAGAAAACGGCAAATTCTTTTCGGAGGAGAACTTTCTATGGGTACTTTTTTAAACATAAATTCCGATTGGAAATTCCACTTAGGTGACGCAATAGGTGCCGATTACATGGGATATGATGATTCTGCGTGGCGAACAGTTACTGTTCCGCACGATTGGTCGGTTGAGCATATATTTGATAGGTCTAATGCAAGCGGTACGGGTTATCTTCCCGGCGGTACGGCATGGTATCGCAAGCACATTGAGCTTCCGAAGGACATTTGCGAAAAACGGGTGAGGCTTACATTCGGTGGTATATATAAACATTCCCGAGTATGGATAAACAGTAATTATCTCGGTGGTTGGGCTTACGGATATTCGACATTTAGTTTTGATATTTCCGAATTTGTTCGTGCAGGTGAAAATGTAATCAGCATATGTGTTGAACATAATGAGGTTGCCGATTCAAGATGGTTTACGGGCAGCGGTATTTACAGAGATGTTATGCTCGAAATATCCGATATGTTTTGTTTTGAAACAAACGGTGTTTTTGTTTCTACATCTTCGGTTGAGGGCAACAATGCTTTGATTAATATTGAATATAAAACATCAGGCTGCGATGGTGTGGAGTTCATTGTAGAAGACAAAAACGGAAAAAGGGTAGCAAGATGTAATGCATCTGGAGAACAGGGTGAGATCGGTGCCGGAATATCAAGTGCGAAATTATGGTCACCTGACAGTCCATATCTTTATAACCTTCGCTGTCGATGTATTAAAAACGAAAAAATCACCGATGAAATATGCATACCTTTTGGAATCAGAACTGCTGTTTTTGATGCTGACAAGGGATTTTTCCTTAACGGTATCAATATGAAACTTAAGGGTGTTTGTGTTCATCATGACGCAGGCGCTTTGGGCGCTGCGGTGCCTGCTTGCGTTTGGGAGAGAAGACTGAAGAAATTCAAAGAGGCAGGCTGTAATGCGTTGAGAACTGCTCATAACCCACCTTCGTCAGACTTGCTTGATTTGTGTGATAAAATTGGACTTCTCGTTATGGATGAAGCTTTCGACGAATGGGAGGGCGCGAAAAACAAATGGTGGCAGGGACACAATGTTTATCCGCCAAAGCACTTCGGATATGCTGATGATTTCCCGATGTGGCACAAGGCTGACCTTGAAGCGATGGTGCTTCGCGACAGAAACCATCCGAGTGTTATTCTGTGGTCAATCGGTAATGAGATAGATTATCCGAATGACCCGTATGTTACTCCTCTTTTTGATGAAGCTCTCGGTAATAATGATGCCAATAAGCCGGTGCAGGAAAGAAGATATGATGATAAAAAGCCTGATGCACGGCGATTGACAACAGTTGCAAAGAGGCTTGTTGAAATAGTTCGTGCCGTCGATAAAACCCGACCCGTGCTTTCTGCACTTTCATTCCCGGAGTTATCGACAAAAACAGGTTTTTTCGATGTGCTTGATATAGCAGGATATAATTACCGTGAGCATTTTTATGAGCAGGACCATGCTAAGTATCCGGATAAGGTTATTTTGGGCAGCGAAAACAGTCATTCCCCGAATGCGTGGTATGCCGTAAGGGATAACGAATATATCTGCGGTCAGTTTTTGTGGACGGGAATTGATTTTCTTGGTGAATGCAGAGGTTGGCCCGTAAGAATTTCTCAGGCAGGAATGCTTGATTTATGCGGCAATGAAAAACCTCTTTATTATCAGAGAAAGGCATTGTGGACGGATGAAGAGTTTGTCAAAATTGCTGTGTCAAGGGGAAGCAAAGATAAAACGAGTGTATGGTCGGATAGCTTTGTTTATTCAGCAGATGAGGGTGAAACCATATCGGTGAGCTGTTATACAAATGCAAAAAGTGTCGAGCTTTTTGTGAACGGTAGATCACTCGGAGAAAAGACTGTTACGGATTCTGACGGCTGCAGAGTAACATGGGAATTTCCTTATGAAGCGGGTATTCTTACTGCGAAGGCAGGGAATACAGAGGATATTCTTTGCACTCCCGAAAACGCAGAAAAAATCGCCTTTGATATTTACAGTTCTGATGATTGCGTGCAGCTTGAAGTTGCCATTATTGATAAAAACGGCAACCTTGCTTCGGCAGATGATAAGGTTATTTATTATCAGCTTATCGGTGACGGAGAAATTCTGGGAATTGAAAACGGAAAGCCCGATGATTTGACCTGCTATGCAGAAAACTACCGTTCAACTTATAACGGCAGAGCGATAGTTTATGTCAGAAAGAATGCAGAAAAAATCCGCCTTTATGCTTTCACAAAAGACGGATTGAATGCAGAAACGGATTTATAAAAAGATGAAGCCAAGTTGCATATCGCAGCTTGGCTTTTTGCTGTTTTATTACTTATTTAGAAATCTGACAGCTGTACCGTATACAATAACCTCTGCAGCACCCTGCATTATGGCAGAAGATGCATAGCGGATATTTATAACAGCATCTGCGCCAAGTTCTTCGGCTTCTGTAACCATTCTTTTTGTGGCAAGAGCTCTTGCTTCGTTCATCATTTCGTTGTAGGCTTTTAATTCTCCGCCTACCAATGTTTTAAAACTCTGCGTAATGTCTTTTCCGATATTCTTTGACTGAATTGTGCTACCCTTAACAAGAGATAAGGTTTCCAGTTCTTTTCCGCTGATGTAATCAGTATTTACTAATATCATCTTCTTCACCTTCCTTGATTTCATTTATTCTTTCTATGCAAACTTTTATCATTACCGCTGACAATAAAAGCGGTATTAAACCCAGAGCATATTTCCATATACTGTCAAGCAGTGTGATTAAAAAACCAAAGTAAACGGCATAATAAAGAATTACTATTATTGATATTACAATCGGTGCAATCATTTTATTTTTGTGAGGTTTCATAATTACCACCTTATCAAATGGTTGTAAGTATGACTTTTTATATTTTGATTTTAAAAACAGCCTTTTTAATTGTTTCGCTGTTCATTTTAATGCAGGGCTTGTGGGTGTCCTGAGGGGCAAGAAATACGAAAGTGCCTTCCTCAAGTGCAATTCTTGAAGCTTCTGCGGTCTGGCCCTTAAAGAATTCAATGTCGGGTTTATATCCTGTTGATTCTGTTGCAAATTCAAGCGGTAAAACATCAATATATTCGCCGCCTGTTATAGCATATTGCAAATCGTGATAATCTCTGTGGGCTTCATAATCGCCGCCATTTTCGGGACTGTATTCGGAAATGCCGACCGTTATTCCTTCCGCAACATCATATCCGCCGCATTCAAGTGCCTTCATATCGTTTTCTTCAACAAATTTAGCAATTGCTTCAAAAGCGGGATTGAGTGCAGAGTAATTCTTAAGGTTTTTTATTGTGTCATAAATCATTGCTTATTCTCCTTTTTATGAAAAAGATAGGACCCGATAACGGGGATTAAGACCATTATAATCGTTATTGCCATAAAAATCCATACTGTTTTAAAAAAAGATAAAGCAATTATCAAAAGACCGCCGATAACCCATGTTTTTCCTGCAAGGCGATGAGTATAATTCCAGTTTTCTTCGCTTTCTAATGCCCACGGAACTTTTACACCAATGGAATAATTCTGTTTGCACTTTGGCATATAGTTTCCGATAATAATGAAAAACAGGCCGAAGAAAACGGAAAAAACGGTGTTGATATTGAGTTCGTAACCGAGGGCAAACGAATAAATAATTCCGCTTACGAATACAGAGAGAGCAGGGGTAATCCAGAGAACAAGGTGTATGCTTTTTTCGGTTATATTTTTACTTTTCGGGTCAAGAGCGGTAATGAATATGCAGAACCAATGAACAGCAAGCATGAAAAGCGGCATACCGAAAACCGCAAGACCTTTTCCGCCGAATCCGTCTGCAACACCCTGTGCGTTAAAATGTATGGGTATTTCATCGGGGAACTTATTCCACAGAATCAAGCCCGCAACAATCGGCAGAAGTATAATAACAGATGTAATAATCAGGATTTTTAAATTTTTCTTAATCATTCTGATTTTCTCCTTTCAGGTCGGTTATCCAGAGCATGATTTCTTCAAGAACCGAAGCATTAAGTTCATAATAAATATATTTTCCGTCGCGCTTATCTCTTATAAGGTCGGCATCTTTGAGAACAGAAAGATGCCTTGAAACTGCTGCAAAGCTGACGGAAAAACATTCCGATATTTCTCCGGCGGACATGGAACCCTTTTTCAACAGGTTGAGAATTTCGCGCCTTGTAGGGTCAGCCAAAGCTTTAAGAGTGTTCTGTATCCCCATATAATCACCTCATTGTTTAACATTTAACTTAATTGTTAAATGAATTATAACACGGTTGACATGAGTTGTCAATATATTATTGAAAAATAACACTTGAATATCTTTCCGTTATACATTAAAATAAAGAAGAAACGGAGTGATATAATGATAACAAAATATCTGTGTATTATTTTTGCTGCACTTCAGGCTTTTACTTTTTCTGTTTTTACAACCGATAAAACACAGACCATAGGAATAAATCAATACGAAACAGGTCAGACCTTTGAAACCTTCGGCACAAGCTCCTGCTGGTGGTCTCAGACAATAGACGATGAAGAAACGGCAGATGAAATCGCAAGACTGCTTTATGATGATAAAGCAGGTTTGGGTCTTGATGTTTACCGTTACAATATCGGCGGCGGTGAGGCGGATAATCCCAATTGCCGTATATGGGATAAAACAAGGCGCACGGAAAGCTTTTATGTTCTCAATGAGGAAACGGGAGAATATGAATATGATTTTACCCGTGATGCAAATGCAAGAAAAATGCTTGATAAGGCAATTGAATACGGTGCTGAAGAGGTAATTCTTTTCTGTAACAGCCCTCATTTTTCAATGACAGCAAGCGGTCATGCTTCGGGTGGTCTGGAGCCATATGCCTCTAATCTACCCAAAGAAAATTATGATGAATTTATAGATTATGTTCTTACGATTGCTGATTGGTTTGTTGCTGAGGGCTATCCGATAACGGCGATATCGCCAATAAATGAGCCGCAGTGGTCATGGGGAGGAGAATGGGTAGGTCAGGAGGGCTGCCATTATTCAGCCGATGAAGCGATTGAACTGCTTGAGCTTTTTGCCGTAACCATGAAAGAACGCAATTCTCCGTATAAACTCAGCGGGCCTGAAAACGGAGAGCTTTCTCCCGGATACTATGAATATATAGATAAGTTTTTTGCAAGTGAAATTCTCAATGATTTTTGTGATACCTATTCCGGACACAGCTATTGGCTTGATAATAAGCTTGACCTTAAAACCATGGCAGGCGATAAATTCAGAAACGATTACCCCGGCAAGAAGCTCGAGATGAGCGAATGGTGTGAGCTTCCCATGACAATTGATTCAACCACAATTGACAGCGGACTTTATATGGCGAATATTATTATTCAGGATTTGAATCTTCTCGGTGCAGTTTCATGGCAGAGCTGGACAGCTGTTAACGGCGACGGTGTTATGGAGATTAAAAACGGTGAGCTTGTTGTGTATAACAGATATTATGCATATAAGCATTTTACGCAGTTCATAAAAGAGGGCATGACAAGAGTTGAAGTCATGGACAGCCTTGAGGGCGAGAGCAAAATTGCATCAACCGCATTTAAGAGTAACGATGAAACAGTTCTGATTCTTGTGAATAATGCTGAAGAAGCCAAGAACATCAAGCTTTACGGCTGTTATGAGTCAATAAATATATTCCGCACGGATGTTGATACAAATTGCGAAGAAATATATTCCGGAAAATACACAAGAAGTGTAGCTCTTCCGTCAAAAAGTATAACAACAATAGTATTAAATGAATGGTTTTAAGGTGAAAATATGAGTGGATTATTAAAGTTTTTATCCTATGTTCTTTCTCTTATAATTGCACTTCCCGGAATTATTTTTTCAGGAGGTAATTCGATAAACGATTATGAATTTAATATTGATGCGTCGCAGCAAGGCGAGGCTCTTCCCAATGCGGTTAGCAATATCAACATCTGGAATATTTATGAAAGTAACGAATTTACCAATCCTAAGCTGAACCAAGAAAATGATATTACGGATTTTGTTGAATATGTTCAGCTTATGCAATGCACGGGTGGTGATGCCTCAAGGGACTTGTTTGTTGATCCGTACAATTACGAAGTGCTTGATGACTATGATTTTTCAAAGCTTGTTGCAAACTGCAAAGGTATTGTTTCAATGGGAATGAAGCCGCATCTCAAGCTTGGAAGTGTGCCTCTTAAATATTCTGCAAATGTAATTGTAAGCGAATCGTTTGGAACAAATATTTATCCTCCTGATGATTATGATGTATATTATAATTACATATCAGCCATGGCTCAGGCACTTGTTGATGAGTTCGGCAAGGATGAGGTACTTAAATGGCGATTTGGAATTATGACAGAATATGAAAATTCTGATTGGTTTATGGCGGTTGATAAATCTCCCGAAAGCTCTGCCGCTGCATATTGTAAGCTTTATGATTACAGTGTTGCTGCGCTGCAGAAGGTTATAGGAGAGGAGGTTTTTGTCGGTGCTCATTCCATGACCGTTACAGAAGGCTTATGGGATGAAAAAATATTCATTGAGCATTGTGCCAAAGGCATGAATTATAAAACAGGAAAAACGGGAACAAGAATTTGTTTCCTTTCAGCTTCGTTTTATGACAGTACACCCGGAGAATTTACGAAGGGCAAAACACTTCCCGAAACAATCGGATATCTCAAATCCTGTGCCGAAGAGGCGGGACTTAAAAATCTGATTTTCGGTATTGACGAAGGCAGAATCCTCAGCGGAAATATTTCAGGCAGAAATGACACACAGCTTTTGACAAGGATAGTGGGATATACATATCAGGCGGCATATGATGCAAGGCTTTATAAGCAGCTTTTTGATGCATCAGGAGATTATTTTTCTGCATGGGGTTATCTGTCCGGCGGACTTTTCAGCGGAAATCCCACGGTCAGCTTCCATGTGGCAAAAAACATCAGTCTTTTTAAAGGTTTAAGCAGACTTGCTGTTGAAAAAGCAAAGAACGGTGTTGTTTACGGGGCAGAGGTTGATACCGTTGCTGCATATGACGAAGCGGGAAAAACCATGCGCATTATGTCATATAATTTTAAAAATGATGTTGAATATGATAAGTCGGCAGACCTTAAGCTTAATATCAATGCTCCGCAGTTTAACGGAAAAACCGTCAAAGTAACTGCCTATGTTGTTGATGACAGCTGTAACTACTTTGATGAGTGGCTTGAAGACAGAAAAACCTACGGTATCGTCAATGACTGTTTCAGCTGGTCGCCTGAGGACCCGCAGATTGAGTCATATGTCACATTGGAAAATGAAGAAGCAAGAAATATTTATTTCACCGAGCTTCGTGAAAAATACGCAGAATGCTCTCGTCTTGAACCGGATACGCAGACAGTTACCGTTACGGATTCCGTGTTGACACTTGAAACGGAGCTTGCTGCAAACGGAGTTGTTTTTTATGAAATAACTTCTTGTGAATAAAAATTAACGGCTTGCATATCTGTGCAAGCCGTTTGCCTGTTTATAAAGGTTTATTAAATATTTACATAAAGTGAAATGTCATTTGTATAAACAATATCCATGGTTTTGAGTATCTGATTATAAACGATGAAAACACCATAGGTTTTATCGCCGATTTCCTTAATCAGGTCATAAGTAATGACGGTGCATCCGTCTGTAGTGCCTGTTGTGCTTGCACCTGCGAAGTCAGCATTAATAAGCTCATTTACGTAGGCTTCAAGAGTGTTCTCCGTAACTCCTACAAAAGCATTTTCAAAGCCGAAGTCCCATGACCATGAATTGGCATTGAGAGAACCGATAAACTCATTATCAAGCCTGTTTTTATTATCGTCATACTCGTTATAGAGTCCTGCATTTTTAGAAAAACCACTGAATTTAGGAAAGATACTTGTAAGAACAATCGGGAAATTATCCTTACATTCCGTTATGTCGATAACAAGTGTAAGTTCACCGTTTTCGTCGTATTGACTGGCGGCAACACGGATATAGTTTTTGCCGTTGTGCCAATATCCGTTAAATCCGGGCGGGAAATAGGTAGAA
The DNA here is from genome assembly GCA_045544115.1 of Acutalibacteraceae bacterium. Lineage (GTDB taxonomy): Bacteria > Bacillota > Clostridia > Oscillospirales > Acutalibacteraceae > CAG-177. The sequence continues at coordinate 9,798 of JAZPYI010000049.1, forward strand.
GGTGTTTCGATTTTTTTGGCTCCGCCTACATATCCCGCTTTCAGAAGACTGTTGGTAAATCTGTAAATCTCATTTTCGGGGCAGGTAAACTGGATTCTAACCCAATCCGATGCATAGGTCTTATTTGCCTGACCGTGATTAATTTCTATATTGTGGGAATAAGAAGGCGGTGCAGGAAAATCTTCAGGCAAAAGGTCTGAACCCCATTCGGTTTCATACTTGATATCAGAACTGGTTACGGTGCTATCGGCTACTGATTCTGTTGAGGTTGAAGCTGTCGATTGTTCTGAAGCCGCAGTTTCGTCATTTTCTGTTTTTTTATCAGAACATGCACATAAAAAAATCATTGAGAAAACCAAAAGCAATGAAAAGAAATTTTTCATGAAAAACACTCCTATCCTGAATAGTTTAACATGATTAGCTGGTTTTGTAAAGAAAAAACAGTATATCTGTAATGCTGTAAGGAGTCGAAACAATATATTCTCTGTACAATTAGAGGTTAATATGTTATAATTTTGAAAGAGAGGAGGAGGAGAATGCCCAGAAATATAAATTATACGGTTGTTGATGAGTATGACGGACGAAAAGTTATTCATTTTCTGCGGGGATATTGCGGATTTTCCTCCAGACTCATGAGAAAGGTTAAATATGCATTGATGCTCAACGGGGAAAACGCAAGGACAATTGACCGTATAAAAAGCGGCGATGTGATAAGTGTCTGTATTCCCGATGATGATACTTTGCCTGAAATAACCGAAGCAGAAATTGATATTGTTTACGAGGATGAGGATATCCTTGTGATAAACAAATCTCCGTTTATGGCGATGCATCCGACCCATAACCATCAGGGTGATACACTCGCCAATGCCGTTACGGCTTACCTTACCCGAAAAGGAAAAAACGTTGCGTTCAGGGCGGTGGGCAGACTCGATAAAGGTACTTCAGGTCTTGTTGTTTGTGCTATAAATCCGCTTTCAGCCTGCAAGCTTTCGGGTAAAATCGAAAAGGAATATTCTGCCCTCGTTTACGGAAATCTCAAGGGCGAAGGAAGAATAGATGTACCTATTTACCGACCTGACCCGATGAAAACCCTTCGTGCGTGTTCGTATGAATCGGGCATTGAAGAAGCGGCAACGAATTGGTATGCAGAAAGGAATTTTGAAGGAGCAACCCTACTCAGATTAAGGCTTGAAACAGGCAGGACACACCAGATAAGAGTGCATATGGCTTTTGCAGGACATCCGCTTGCAGGAGATACAATGTACGGCAAATTTATGCCTGAAATCGGGCACCAGCTTCTTCATTGCCGCCGATGCTTTTTTGAACATCCCGTAACGGGTGAAAAAATGGTTTTTGAAGCCGAATTTCCCGAGGATTTCAGAGATGTATTAAAAAATCTTGAGAATGCTGAATAAATATTCGTTTGACAACTTGTTTTTTGTTATAAAAATGCAAAATTACTTTACTTTTTATGTTATTAATGATATAATAACAGCATTCCAAATATAACGGAGGTAAAATTATGAAAAAGTTTGTTAAAATTCTTGCAATCGTAATGGTTGTAGCTCTTTCGGCAACAATGCTTTATGCTTGCGGCGGCAAAGAAGATGATAATGTTCTTACTATGGGAACAAATGCGCAATTCCCTCCCTATGAGTACTATGAAGGTGAAACCATCGTTGGTATTGATGCGGAAGTAGGCGCTCTTATTGCTGAAAAGCTCGGCATGGAATTTGAAATTCAGGATATGGACTTTAACGGTATTATCAGTGCAGTTCAGAACGGTGTTGTTGATATTGGTATGGCCGGTATGACAGTCAGAGAAGACAGACTTGAGCATGTTAATTTTTCAACAACATATGCAAAAGGTGTTCAGGTTGTTATCGTAAAAGAAGGTTCGGACATCAAAACCATTGATGATCTTGCCGGCAAACTTATCGGTGTTCAGGAAGCAACAACAGGCGATGCTTATGCAAGCGAAGATTACGGCGAGGAAAGTGTTAAGAGATATCAGAACGGTGCTGCAGCAGTAGCTGCGCTTCAGAGTGATATCGTTAATGCTGTTATTATTGATAATGAACCTGCAAAGGCATTTGTTGCAGCAAACGAAGGCCTTACAATCCTTGAAACTGCATATGCTGATGAAGATTATGCAATCGCAGTTGCTAAGGAAAACACAGAGCTTCTTGAAAAGATTAACCAGGCTCTTGCAGAGCTTACAGCTGACGGTTCAATCGATGCAATCGTTAATAAGTACATTCCCGCATAATTATATTTTTGAGTATCGGAGGGGCTGTTGAAAAACACAGCCCCTTTTGAATGTTTAAGAGAAAGGCAGAATTAAGGCATGAGAAGAGATGATTTCCGAATGTCTAAAAAAGCTTTTACGGCTATAATGCTTGCAATTATTGCAGTGCTTACCGTTAGCTTTGTTTCACCTGCGTTTGCTTCTGCAGCAGAGGCAGTAAAAGAGGATGCAAGTATTTCCGTATATTTTGTTGAGCTTAAAGATAATATCGTTCAGGGATTTAACGAGCTGAAGGATGATATTTACAGTGTTCTTATCAAGAACGATAATTATAAGCACATAACCGATGGTTTGCTCATTACAATTGAGATCACTCTTGCAGCTCTTGTTATTGGACTTGCACTCGGATTCCTTGTTGCAATTATCCGTTCAACCCATGATAAGACAGGTAATTTCAAGTTTCTTAATTCAATTTGCAAGCTTTACCTTACTATTTTCAGAGGAACACCCGTTATTGTTCAGCTTCTTATAATTTATTATCTGTGGCTCGGCAAAGCAGGTGTTCATGAGAATATAGCGGCAATTGTTGCGTTCGGTATAAACTCGGGTGCATATGTTGCGGAAATTGTTCGTTCAGGTATTATGTCAATTGATAACGGTCAGTTTGAAGCGGGCAGAAGCCTTGGCTTCAATTATGTTCAAACAATGATTTATATTATTCTTCCGCAAGCTCTTAAAAATGTTTTGCCTACTCTTGCAAATGAATTTATTGTTTTGCTTAAGGAAACTTCGGTTGCAAGCTTTATTGCCGTTAAGGATATGATGAAGGGTGCAAATGCTCTTGTAGGATTTACTTATAATATGAACATCCCTTACATAACAGTTGCGTTGATTTATCTTGTTATGGTTCTTGTTCTTCAAAAGGGTGTCAGCTTGCTTGAAAGGAGGCTTCGCAACAGTGATCACTGATAATGTACTTATAAAAGTTACGGGACTCCAAAAGAATTTCGGTTCTCTTGAGGTTCTTAAGGATATAAATACCGAAATTAAAAAGGGCGAAGTTGTTGTTGTTATCGGTCCTTCGGGTTCGGGAAAATCAACCTTCCTGCGTTGCCTTAACCGTCTTGAAGAGCCTTCGGGCGGAACAATTGAGCTTGATGGTGTAGATATAACGGATAAGCATATCAATATCAATAAGCATCGTGAAAAGATGGGAATGGTTTTTCAACAGTTCAATCTTTTTAATAATCACACAATTCTTAAAAATATAACCCTTGCTCCCGTAAAGCTCGGAATCATGAAAAAGGACGAAGCTGAAAAAAAGGCAATGGAACTTTTAAAGAGAGTTGGTCTTGAAGAAAAAGCAAATGCTTATCCTTCACAGCTTTCAGGCGGTCAGAAACAGAGAGTTGCAATTGTCCGCGCTCTTGCCATGAATCCCGAGGTTATGCTTTTTGATGAACCGACATCTGCTCTTGACCCTGAAATGGTTGGTGAGGTTCTCGATGTTATGAAAGAACTTGCACAGTCCGGAATGACAATGATTGTTGTTACCCATGAAATGGGCTTTGCCAAGGAAGTCGGTTCGAGAGTTGTTTTTATGGATGAGGGAGTAATCATGGAAGAAAATACACCTGAGGAATTTTTTGCAAATCCCAAGAATCCAAGACTCAAAGATTTCCTTTCAAAGGTACTTATCTAAAATATAAAGGCGGTGAACCTATGGCAGATAAATTTAAAAGTTTTGTACAGCATTGGAAATATGAGCTTGTTATATTTCTGATGACCATGGTTCCTGTTATTACTAATATTGAAAAGCTTACTTATATCCATCGTATGTTCATACCGTACTATCTATATGATTTTTCGATGGGTATGCACTCATAATCCGGTATATTGGAATATCGTTTATACGGTAACGGAAATGTATCTGGATTCGGGTTCTTTTTGGCAATTGATGATATGGCATATTACGGTTGCACTTGCTCTCTATGCGATGTCATATATGATTTATAAGTATCGCAAGTTAGAAAGTGCCGGAGAAGTATCTGCGTTCAGGTGGCTGAACCCTATATATAAATATACACTGACAT
>JAZPYI010000050.1:0-8885 GCA_045544115.1 Acutalibacteraceae bacterium
ATGCACTTGTAAAAAACTGTGAGTTTTATAATATGGACGGTGAAGCGGATGTTCTTGAAGGCTGCGACGGTGCTTTGGTAACGCATTGCCGTGCGATTGACTGCTGTCAGGGGGTCGGTCTTGATGAAAACGGAGAAATACTGTATTTTACCGCCGCAATGTGGACTCATTATTCATCAAACTGTACTTTCAGCTACTGCGAAATAGCGGGTCAGAAAAACTACGGTGACGGAATGACGGTTGATTTTGACCACGGCTCATATAACTGCACATATGAATACATTTATTCGCACGATAATATGCGCTTTATGTGCAACAATCCCGCTGAAGGCGGTAACAGAGGCAACACAGTAAGATACTGCCTGTCTGTCAATGACAATCAGGGCAGAAATAAAATCGGAGTATCCGACGGCGAATGGAATTTCAGCTTTTACAACAACACTATAATCAACTCACCTGAATTTCAGATGACTCAAATTTATGATTCACTGTTCGCAAACAATATCATTGTTTTTAAAGACGGTCATAAGTTTTATCATATAAATGAAGAAGCAAAAACATGGAACAATGTGTTTGCGAACAACTGCTATTACAATACTTTCAATCCTGCTTTTGATAAGGAGGCTTTAAACACTCTTCCCGGCTTTGTGGGCGGCGATGACCCGATAAAAGCATATCAGCTTGCAGAAGGCTCACCGTTAATCGGTGCAGGCTATGAGATTAAGGATGGGTGTATGACAGATTTCTACGGCAATGAAATAACAAGCAACAATATCGGCTGTTATTCCGCCGACGGAGAGGATGCTGAACTTGATAAAGAAAACTTTTTTGAAAAAGCTGTAAGAATTATCCGACAAGCATTTAATATATTAATTGAAGAAATACGCAAATTGATTATTGATATTTTCGAGTAACAGCAAGGCGAAAATTTCCGAATTTAAGCAAAAGAGGTTGTGTGTGATTTGGATAAACATTCAGGTATATATTCTGAAATCAAGGATTGCGGCGGTGTACCCACACTTTATATCAACGGTGAACCCCATGCTGCCATTGCATATATGACTTATCTTGAAAAATTCAATAAGTATAATGATTTTGCATCTGCCGGGTATAAATTCTTTTCTGTTCCCATTCTTTTTTCAGGCAGATGGATAAGCATTACAGACGGACTGACTCCGTTCAAAAAAGGAATTTTCGATGAAAAAGGTGCTCCCGATTTTTCACTGTTTGACGAGACTGTTGAAAAAATTCTTGAAGCCTGCCCCAATGCTTACATAATCCCGAGAGTTAATATAAGTATGCCTGTCTGGTGGGAAGAAGAAAATCCTGATGAACTTAACATAAAAGACGGCATTCCCTGCAGAGAATCCTTCTATTCGCGAAAATGGCATGATGATGTATCGCAGTTTTTGAGAGAATTTACTCAATATACTAACTCCTGCATATATGCCTCACATATTGTGGGCTATCAGATAGCAGGCGGACAAACAGAAGAATGGTTTCATTTTGATATGAACGGCGGCTACGGCGAATGTGCCAAGCCGGCTTTCAAGGCATTTCTTGAAAAATATTATCCCGAAACAGATTACAAAGGATTGCCCGATTTAACCTTGCTCAACAAAAAGACAAATTATTTCAACGACGAGTATCTTACACTCTATATAGAATTTGCAAACTTCAAGATTGCACAAGCCATAAGTCATTTTGCCGGAATTGTCAAAGAAGAAACTGGCAACAATGTTGTTGTCGGCACTTTTTACGGCTATACACTTGAGGTAACCAACTCACTGCAAGGCACTCACGCACTTAATTATATTTTAAAGGACAAAAACATTGACTTTATCTGTTCGCCAAATTCGTATATAGGTGTCCGTTCTCCTGAAACGGATTGGACAGAAATGTGCCCTGCCGATTCTGTTCGCCTGCACGGAAAGATGTGCTTCCAGGAATGCGACATCCGAACACATCTGACAGTGCCTCTTTCTCGAAAAGACCCCTCAACCGACCCCAACGGACTTCTTTCTGCCCCCATATGGCAGCCGCGAAAATCAAAATATCAGGCTGTCAATGAAATCCGAAAATCCTTTGCCCGCCAGCTTATAAAAGGCAATGCACTATGGTGGTTTGATATGTGGGGCGGATGGTATGCCGATGCTGATATTATGAACGAAATGGCAACCTACAAGAGTATTTATGAGCAAAGTTTAACCGATGCCGTCAGAAGTTCAAAGGCAGAGGTTGCGGTATTCGTTGATGAAAGTGCATATAAATATCTAACAAACTGCTCGTTGCGCAATATTTTCCACACTCAGCGCGAAGAGCTTGGTCTTATGGGCACACCGTATGATATTTATGATGTTTATGATTTTGAAGCGGTTTACAAAAATTATAAGGCGATTGTTTTGTTATCAGCTGCCAAAACTGCTTATATGGAAAATGCCCGTTATCTTTGTATAATAAACAACATCCCCTACATTATGACTTCCGGTTTGAAAGAAAAATTCACTGTAAACGAGCTGAGAGCTTTCTGCAAAGCAAACAGAGTTCATATTTACTGTGAAACCGATGATATTATTTATGCAAATGAAAATTATATTTGTATTTATACCGTAACCGCCGGTAAAAAAACTGTTAATCTCGGCAAGAAAAAAATTGTCAGCGAATTACTCGGAGGAGCTTATCAATGCGCTGCAGATGTCTTTACCGTTGAAATGCAAAAAGGCGAAACAAGGCTATTCAGGATTGATTAAATTGAGCTGAATCTTATGCAAAATCATATAATAAACAGGATATAAAAAGCTCGGAATGCAAATGCACTCCGAGCTTTTATTACAGCTGTGAATTAACCTCTGCCCAGACCGATATGCTGTCGGATTGGATTATTTTTTTACCGTCAAGGAAGCCGCCGTTAATAAAATCGTTATCCGAATAAGTGATGTTTGAGCAATAATCAAACATATGCACCTTGCCCTGCAGGTTTGTTTTATCAAAGAATTTGCCTGTATTAACGGTATTTCTGCTGAAAACAAAACCGTTTACATTGTTCACCCGCATAAGCCTTGAAGGAATATCGGTGAATGTGTTTGAAGTGATTTCAATATTTGTAAAAACAGCGGTTTCGGCAGATTTGCCCGCAATATTCGTACCTATTTCGATTACGGAACCCCAGTCGCTGTAATTGCACATTTCAAAGGCATTGTTACGGATAATAAGGTTATCGACACCCGTCCCCTCCTGCCAGAGAGTAGGTTCAATATCCATAACAACCTTTATCGCCTGAGCCATTGTTTTATAGAATCGGTTATTCTCGCAAAGTCCGTTCGAGGACTGCAGAAGCAAGCCCCTTGCTCTGTTTTCGTGGAAATAATTGTTCCTGATAACATAGTTACCGCTGTTGCATTCCGTGTTATATGCGGTCCATCCTGCCGTAATGTTTTCGGACAGACTTTCAACAATAACCTCTTTTGTTATACCTTCAAGGGCTTTGACTGAAACAATCTTTGCAGTAACATCTGTATTTTCAAACTTATCATTTTTGAATGCAAGAGTGTCACCGACTTCAAGCCTCATTGCGGAAGCAATCAGTGTAAGAGCGGTACCGTTTGCCGCAGAAACATAGCCGAGGCCGTCATGAACGTTAATTGCATCGTCGCCCATTCCGCTTATGTCACAGCCCGAAATATTGAAGCAACCGTCGGTATTCACAATATGAATTGCGTCGGCTGTTAATGACACACATCGACTGTTTCGGTATTCGGGATTAATCCCTATAAAGCTGTTGATAATCTGAAAATGGGAACAATTGCCCTCGCAAATATAAGCCATACCGGGACTGCCGTAAATGCTGACATTATCAAAGGTTATATTTTCGCTGTAATCTCTTATGTTGAAAATCGTTCCGTCATAAACATAGTGCCTGAGAATATATGTTTCGCCGTTCTCAAAACCATCCATACAGCCGTTGTGAGTAATACGCAAAGTGTTGTCCGAAATTTTCTTAACAGACTTTACTGCGGTTGCATCCTGATAAAGATAGCTTTCTTTACTCGAATATTTTGCACCGAAAGTAATTGTTTCGGGGTCGCATTGCGTAATCGCCATCAGTCTATTGTTTTCGTTACAGTATTCCGCATTCTTGAAAATAAGATCAATGGTATCAGCATCGGGATTGCTGTTATAAACGGTAACAAGCGAAGCAAGCGGACTTTCAGCCCAATTCCAATCAAAATTGAGGTTTCGGATTTCAACACAATCACTGTTTCTGATAAAAAATTTATATCCGGTTGAGGAGAAAACAAAGGTTGCACCTGAGCCTTCAATCAGTAAATCCGTGCAGTTGTCAGCATCAAGACCGTTGATACTTCTGAAATAATATGTACCCTTGTCAATAACAAGCTTTGTCTGCGGATGCCGTGAGCAGTAATTGAGTGCATTCTGAAATGCCTCAAAATTATCCGCATTATCCTCCGAAAGTCCAAATTCAGCAGCATTGACCTCGTTGAGTATATCGGATTTAGGTCGCTGAACATAAAATTTTGTTCCGTTTGCACCGTTTATCTCGTCTGCCGTTCTGTTTTCGCTTAAGTTATCAGGCATTTCAACAAGAACAGCAGGCTTTTCCGGCATAGTGACGGACGGAGTAAACATCAGAATTATAGAAGCGATAAATGAAACTATTTTTAACAGCATTTTATCCCTCTTTTTGGTTTAAAATTTGTTATAGAAAACCGTTTCTTCCGTTGGTCTGTAAACCGAGTGTCTTTCGTTGGGTACTGCATCGGGTGCGGGATAGCCCATAACAAGAAGTGCAACGGGTTCAACATTTTCGGGGATATCAAATGCTTCACGAATTTTGAATGGGTTAAAGTGCATTACCCAAGTTGAGCCGACACCAAGCTCCCATGCGCGGAGCATCATATGTGTTGTAACAATGCTCGCATCAACAATACCGCACTGTGCACCGTCATAGGGTCTTGTCCAGCATTCATCCTTGTTGTAGCAGATAAGCATTGCACAGGGTGCATCAAAATGGCAACGTGTGCAGTCCTTCAACTTCGCAAGAGTTTCTTCATTGTTAATAACAAGAACCCTCTGCGGCTGATAATTGCAGCCCGTTGGCGCAATATGCCCCGCTTCAAGGATCTTGTCAATAACCTCTTTTTCAATAGGCTTATCTTTAAATTTTCTAACCGAATATCTCTCGGTTGCAAGATTAATAAAATCCATAACTCTCCCTTATCAGCAAATAATTTCTTTTAGTTTTTATGTTTAAATTAAAACTTTCCGCAACACTTAATCAATCAGCGGCATCTCAGTCATTCTGAGTTTTGCGCAACCATATGGACAAAGTCCGATTTCTTGAATTTCAGATATCGGTTTTCTTGATTTCGGAGTTTTTCTTGCAATGCTTCTGTATGGGAATTTAAGACTCCATTCAATCTGTCGCATATTTGCTTTGATTGACACAGGAGGATTTTCCTGCGAAAACGGAATATTGCCGATTTTATTATATATTATTTCAAAATCCGAATCGGCATATCCGTAATTCCACGGTGTTTTAGGAATAAACTGATAATCACAATACGGAAATTTGCGTTCAACTCCTTTTTTGGTGTATTCACGCATTTTCTTTTCATAGGCAACGGGAACTGAGAAAAGCAATGAACCCATCTGCAATGCATAAAGATTATTCGGTCTTTCTTTAAAATACGGTGTCGCCGTAAATTCAATTTCAATTTCCGTTTTGCCCTGCTTTATTTCAAATTCAAGGTCGCGGGTTTCTGCACACTCGCCATTAACTTTCAGATTTTTTGCAAAAGATGGAATGCGGATTACAAAGTCAAAATCCTTTTGAGCATCTATGTAATAGTGCATTTTATTGTTAAACGGATAGTCGGTTTCAAGTCTGATTGTAACTTCGTCAGCCTTCAGAACAGACGGCAGCATAACCGAGTTTATTATCTTGTTTCCGCTGTGCATAAATGCCGAAAGGGCAAATTTGGGCCAGCCTTGACTGAAATTTGCGGTACAGCAGCCGAAATTCGGTTCAAGTCCGAATGTGTGTGCATAAGGTCCGTTTGTGCTGAACGGTGCCATAATCATTGTTTTCTGACAGGCAGTCTGATTTACCTGCTGAACATACTGATGAGTCCACATATCCTCGCTTAGTGTAGCGGGAAGAGCATTGAACGCAAGCATCTCAAGCCTTTCCGCCCACTTGTTATCACCCGTATGCGCGAAAATTTCTTCGTAAGAATACATCTGCTCAACAACTGCACAAAGCTCGGTGCCCCTTGTGGGGTCAAGACCCGAAAGCACCTCGTCACCCGTAAAACCTTCAAAAGCTGTTCCGTTATATTTATCGAGAATTTCACGGAGCTTTTCAGCATTATCGGTGTAATCTTCGCCGAGCAATTCGTGCGATACCGCTTCGCTTTTAAGCATCATTGTTATGTTGACGATATGAGTTTTTCTCAGCCAGTTATGGCTCGGTTTTTTCCACGAATCGGTTGCGGTGTTATAGTCAAAGCCCTGCTCTTTAATAATCTTTGCAAGGTCTTTTATCCAATTCTCATTATATTTATCATGCAAGAAATTGAGCGATATAAATGTTTCAAACCATCTGTATTTTGCCCACTTGAAAAGCTTGATTTCGCCGTTTTTAAGAAGAACATAATAATTTTTGAGAACCTTATAAATGACTTCCGGGATTCTTTCATCGCCCGAACAGTCATAATAAACCTTAAGTGTTTTACAAACAAGCTGTGTTGCCCATGTATCGTATTTTGCTCTTTTTTCTTTTCTGCAAGGACAAATCCATCCATCTTCTTCCTGTGCGGAAACAATGGCATCAATATATTTTTTTGCCGTTGCAATCAGCTCTTCGTTTTCAAGAAGATATGCAAGAGGAACAAAGCCGTCGAGCCAATACGGTACTCGTTCCCAGCCTTCACGGTCACCGCCGATCCACGCACTGTCACGGATATCGGGCCATAATATATTGTGAAGATTGCCGCTTAAGCCCTCTGCCTGAATTTCAAGCTGACGGCGAAGCCAGCCTTCAGGTTTCAGTTCCTTTGATGTATAGAAGTTCCATCTATTCATACTGTCACCTCATCGACATCGGCTCTATTGGTGTCAAATCCCCTTCTGACGAGGAAGTACAATGGAATCAACGCGAATATACACACAAAACCTGCCCACAGGAACATATTCTTTGCAGGTACAATAACTTCTGCTCCAACTTCATTTATGATTGTCCTTGCGGCATACTGGCAAGCCTTATCGCCGATAACGGGTCCGATAATCATAGGGAGAAGAACGACAAATATCATTCGTATGCCTTGAAACATACCTGCCTTGCCTTCCGGGATGAAGTCCTTAACGGCAGCACCAAACAGAATATTGACTATTGCGTTGCCGAGAACAACAGGAACGATACTGAAAAGAATAACATAAATTCCCGTGCTTGTTGAAAGGAAAAAGAAACCGAGAGTCATAATAATTATGCTCGCTATGAGGCAGATGCCCTTTTTCTTTGTTGAGAATTTGAGCATAAATACGATAGATACAAGAGTTACAACCAAAACCAAAACTGCGGTTATTATTACCGAAGGCTTCAGAAGATTGTTAACTCCGCCGTTATCGGGAATAACCACATACTGAACATATGTGAGAAGATACGGATAGAAAACCTGGAAAGAAATAATTGCGAAACAGAATGATGCAAGTGAAAGATAAAGCCTTGCATTTTCTTTTATAACGGAAGGTCTGAAGCCATAGAAAAGGTCTGCCCAATAGCTTGATGAGTTTTCTCTTTGCAAAGTAAGAGGAGGGTCTTTGATAAGAAACAAACCAAGTACACCGCACAAAGTAACAACAAGACCGAGAACACCGAAGAAAAGCTTATATGTAATAGTACCTGCCTGCGCAAAGCTGCCCACACCGGTCACGGCAAACGAAGATATCGTGCCTACTACGGATAAAACCGTTTCAACAATCGGTCTTTGCTTCGGAACGGTAATATCCGTTACCCATGCTTGGAATGCCGCATCGTTGCTCGTTGAGCCCATAAATGTCATCACAATATCCATAAGGATAACAAACCACACCGTTGTGCCGAGAATTTTAGCCTCATCGGTAAGATTAAAAAGATTTGCCACATTATCCTTCGTGATGAAACCGAACATTGCCGTAACAATACCCCAGAGGATATAACCGACCGAAATGAACATCTTGCGGTTTTTCAGTTTATCGCTCAATGCACCCATTATAAACGTGGTAAGTACCGCCGCAACAGCAGAAAGTGCAACCATACGGGCTACCGCAGTTGTTGCTTCCATTGAGCCGAGAATAGCCGCCTGTGATACATCGGCATATATTTCATTTGTTATAAACGTGTTGAAATACATATTCTCGGTATTCCAGGCTATGCCGCCCATGAAGCAGAACAGAGTGATTATAAACCAATTCTTTTTGCTGAGTTTTTCCTTAATCACATTATCACCTTCCGAAAGTCAAAACTAGGAATCGAATAATATTATATATAAATATCAAAACAAAGAGTATTCAATTGTCGCTCTTTCGGCAAAGAATCCGTTCCATCCTAAAATGTACGGAATGGAACCTCACCCTAGTTCCACAGCTTGTTATAGAGGATACTGGTGTGAATACGCAATCCAGGATGATGAGCTTGTACTCAAAAATCTTTTCCTATTCAACAAGGATGGAAACTACCCTGCGCTAAATGGCATAGAGCCTTTACCACAGGAGTTTTTTGAGTATGAAGGGTATTCGGGTAAAAAGAAGGTTAAACAGAAATTTGTACGCCCCAAATACTATGGACATCGACTGTATCGCGACATTAATCTGCCTATATCCTAAGT
>JAZPYI010000051.1:0-15792 GCA_045544115.1 Acutalibacteraceae bacterium
CCTACCTCAAGAAACATCGTGGTTGAAACACGAAGTATTTTATTTTTTGTTGATTCTAAATTTGCCATAGCGCCTCCTTAAAAAGGTTCTTGCATTAGTGCTAACTATAATTTAGCACTAATGCAAATGAATGTCAATGTATTTTATAAAAATATCGCTGCAAAGTAACATTTCTTTGCAAGAAAACTGTTTTCGCATATAAAAAGAGCTATACAAACTGCTTCAATGCAAGCTGTATAGCTCCCGTTGTTGTTATCTCATATTCGATAGCAATATTAATTTTTGATAAATTTGAAAGTTTCGAAGTTTATTTTATCAGATATTTAAACTTGTTTCTTCTTGCAAACAGAATATTTTTCACTCGGTTACGGACTGCTTCATCATAATATTCTTTGCACTCATCAACCGCATTGATAATATCGTTTTCCGTAAAACCGATTGCAAGCTGAATGCCGTAGAGTTCTTCTGCAGAGTCCATCTGCAAATCAAAATCCGTATCAAACGGTTTTGCTTTTACTTTTGCTATACAGCCATAAATATCCGCATCAACTGGATAATCATTTGTGTCAGATAAAAGCGAAAGTCCGAAATCAAAATAAGGACAAAAGCTGAATTCTTCCGTATCATCGTTTCTGATGAATGCGATGTTGTTTGTGTGTCTGTCCTCGTTGAGGAAGAACGCATCGAGTTCAAGCATCGCCGTCAGATACACACCAACGTTTTCAAGATTGGTGTGTTCTCCGATGAAGTCAACGGTGAACTTTATCCTGTCTTTTACTTCTGGATAGTCAAGCAATGCCTTCGCCAAAGACTGACCGGTATATGCTCGGAAAAGTTTTTCAAGTGTGTAAATTGTTTCGTTATCTTTCTTGAAATTTTCGGAGTAACAACCGACAAGTTTTTTGCCTTCGTATTCAATGAATGTTGGTTTGTATATTACAAAATTCTGAATATTCGTTTTTGCAAGAAGTTTTGAAATAACAATTTCGCTCAGACCTTCATATCCCATATGGTCAGCTTTGAACCATAAGCCGTCACCATACCATTTAGGCTGATTGCCTTTTGAAGATGAATCCGTAGTCATTTTTACAGGTTTGGTTGTTATTGTTTTATTGTTCATAAATCAACACCTGCTTTCATAGACAAAGTTTATATATTGGTTATCCTCTGCCATTCTGCCCTTGGTAGCCTCAACAATCTGAAGCGGGTCGAAGTGGTCAATGCCGAGATATTTCAGAATTTCTTTTTTATTGCCACGTTCTTCTGGGAAACATCTTTCACACAGGAAATACTGAAAATCTTCCCACGTCGGATTTTCAATAATACCGAATGCACGGCGGAGAATATCATTTGTGCGATTGATGATTGAAATTTTTTTATTGAGAAAATCAACGTAGATTTCCGTGCAGACTTTCTGACGGAACATATAATTCATACGCATTGTGTAGTTGCCCTTGGGGAATGCATTGAGATATTTTGAGATTGTCTGACGGCTGACACCGAAGCTTTCTGCAATCTCCTGAGTTGTTATTCCCTGCTGCTGCATTTCGATTATTTTCTGAATATCAGCATCATTCAAGGCTTTTTTGCGCCCTGTTTTCTGTTTGCCAACAATTTTGCGAAGCTCTGCAACATTGTCTGTTCCAAAAAGTTCAATGCAAAGCTTGCGGTAATCCGTTGCCATAATCTCACCTCACAATATAGTGTAAACAATCATTTCTTTACACTTATTATATTATGAAGCAATCAAATTGTCAATATGCAGAATTGTCAGCTCTTTTGTGAGTAAGATAATAAGCAAGTTAATAAGTAAGAACTTCTGAAAAAATCAAGAGCTATACAGCTAATCAAATCAGCTGATATAGCTCTTTATGTTATTATCTCATATCCGATAACGGTGTGTAATCTGTACTGTTTCTCAGATATTCTTCCATCTTGCCGCTGAGCAGTAATCTTACATAGCTCATAGGCTCGTTGTAGATAAGATAATCAAGTTCTGATGTTTCGTACATATTGTTTGCATATTCGTTTTCAACAGCAATGCAGTCAATTGACACCATAGAGCCCTCGGTTAATATCACTTCTACGCAGGCGGTGTCGATGTTGAATTCACAAGATTTGATTCGATTTGTCATTGCTAATTCCTCCCTTAATAAATTGTCAAATCCGTTGATATATAAGGCTTACACCAACCTCACTTGCAGCTTGCATCTTAAACTTATCAAGAGCCTCACGAGCCTGAGGTACTACTGCGTTGTTCTTTGACATTTCAATTACACCCCTTCAAATTCAATTTGCGTTTATCTTATTATTGTTGCAATTGATTCAGGGTTTATTAATGTTAATTTTTTGATTAATTTGAAAGTTTTGATTGATAAAAGCCTATACAGATAAACAATTTGTGTTGTTTAATGGTTTAACAAGAAAAAGAGCCGACATATGTCGGCTCTTTTTTTACGATAGAAATCTTAACAGCTCTGTGTCCAAACTCGATTAAGGTCAATCTATCAAAGGGGATTAGGTAGCTAATTGCGGACTACAACATTGGTAGTCCTCTGCATATCTCCCGGTATCAATTCCCCGGAGGGGATTAGGTAGACAATTGATGCAGACCACACAGGATTTGCAAACAGGTATCAATTCCCCAGAGGGGATTAGGTAGGCGTAACTTAAAAGCCAATCTGGTATGAGCAGCAAAGTATCAATTCCCCAGAGGGGATTAGGTAGGAACAACAATTTGTTGTCAGCAATATGATAACACACTACTTCTTGTTTGTCAAGAAATAAAAAAACAAGAAAAGCAAGAAAATATTTAGTTACACAATACGGTGCATGCCATTAATCGCACTGTTTTAAGGATATTTAAAACAGCAAAAACCGCTATAACTAAATAATACGTTGATTTCATCTGCTTTTTGTGATATACTATACTTCGAGGTGAAGCAAATGATAAATCAGATTGCCAACAAAGAAATATTATTGACAAAAGCCGAATTATTGAAAAAGAAAGACTATAAACCCGGCTCTGACGGAATGACAGCATCAGGTGCATCTATCTGGATAGAAATAAATGCCAAACGACTTTGCCGTGATTTAAAAAAAGGTAATTATGAGCCTATGCCTGCAACTTCATTCAGAATAGCCAAAAAGAACGGAGCCTACAGACGAATTTCCCAAATTGCAGCTGTTGATACAATAATTCAGAATGCCTTAATTGATGCTGTTGATGGGATATGTGAAGCTGAATTTTCCCCTAAAAGCTTCGCATACCGTCGGGGAAGAGGCGTTGCCGCCGCCGTTGAAATGTTCTGCACAAATGCGCGCCAATACCGTTTTGCTGCAAAAATCGACCCGATTGCATGCTTTGATAACATAGATTATGAGATTCTTCAAAAAGCAATCTGTAAAATTATTGAAGATAAAAAAATCACAGATCTTATGATGTCTTTTGCCCAATGCCCTTATATTGAAAACGGAGAAATTATTCAGCCCAAAGCAGGCATTCTTCAAGGGGCGCCCATCTCTCCTGTTCTGTGTAACATTTATTTGAATGAACTGGACTGTTTTCTTGAAGAAAACGGAATAGAGTTTGTTCGTTATGCTGACGATATTGTTATTTTTTCAAATACACTTGATGAAATTCGCAAAGCAAGCGAAAAAACGAAAAAATTCATCACAGAATCTCTAAAATTAAAAATAAATGAAAAAAAATTCAAAATTGATATTCCCGTTAATCTTAAATATCTCGGTTACAAATTTGAAGCAGACAAAAAAGGCATAATTGCTCTTGAGGCAAATGCCTCCGGAAAAACATCTTACAGACTATGGCACGAAGCTGACCTTTATAACGGAAAACACATCAGAGATATTATAAGCGACGGTATCCTTCGGCAAAAGGATTACTCTTTGCTTTTTGAAACGGAATATTCGGACAACGATATCCCTGTTGAATCTGTAGATGTTATCAATATCTATTCCGATGTTGTGTTCGACAGCGGGTTTCTTAAAAAAGCATTCAAGAACGGTATTGAGATCAACGTTTTTGAAAAAAGCGGCAATATGATAGGAACATTCACTCCTTTTGCCTCTCTTAAATCACCCAAAATAACCTTTGCACAGCTCAGTGCATATTACAACGAAGCTCGCCGCCTTGAAATTGCAAAACAGTTTGTTCTTGGCTCAATTCACAATTTAAGGCTTAATATCAGATACTATAACAAACAGAACCCGGCACCCTTCTTTCTCAATATAATTAACAAAACATATGAAATCGCACGCGAAATAAAAGAAACAGAAAGCTACGATAAGCTTTTGATTCTTGAAGCTCGCATAAGAGAAGATTATTATTCTTGCTTTGACAGATTTATTGAAAATGATGATTTCCGTTTTGAAAAACGAACCCGCAAGCCGCCGAAAAATGAAATCAATGCAATGATAAGCTTTGGCAACGCAGTCCTTTATAATCTTATTTCAACCGAAGTTAACAAATCATCTCTTGATGTCAGAATCGGTTATCTTCATGCAACAAACAACAGAAAAAACTCTTTAAATCTTGATATCGCAGAATTATTTAAACCTCTTATAGTTGACAGAACAATTTTTATGCTGCTTAACAGAAATTGCATAAAAAAAGAGCATTTTGTAAAAACGGAAAGCGGCGCCGTATTCCTGAGCGAGGAGGGAAAAAGGATTTTTCTGAGGGCGCTTTATGAAAAGCTTGACACCGTTATTACCGAAAAAGATCTGAAGCTTAATTACCGCAGGATAATAAAAGCGGAAATCAACAAGTTGGCGGTATGCATCAAAGAAAATAAACGATACATTTCGTTTAAGCAGGTGAGATAATGTTTGTGATATTAGTATACGATGTTGGCTCAAAACGAGTCGGCAAGGTTATGAAAACCGTAAAAAAGTATTTACTTCCCGTTCAGAAATCGGTCTTTGAGGGTTTTATAACAGAAAGCAAAATCGGAAAGCTTAAATCCGAAATAAAAGAAATCATTGACCCTGAGCACGATTCGGTAACGGTTTATAAGCTCGGTTCAATGCGGTTTGCCGAAAAAGAAGAAATCGGGATTGTTAAAAATGAAGAACCGTATTTTCTTTGAGGCTCAACTTGCACGATACATCTGACAATATTTAGTTATACAAGGTTTTGGTGTTTAATATGCCGCCGAATTGCCGCTTTTCGATAAACTTGTACTTTGTATAACTAAGTATTCAGGCCCATTTTGCGTTTGTTGGCCACTTGACAAACAAGAAGTAGTGTGTTATCATGTTACTGACAACAAATTGTTGTTCTACTTTACCCCCTCTGGGGAATTGATACTTTTTTAAATTTGAAATTAAAATCACCTCGCATTACAAACTCTACCTAATCCCCTCTGGGGAATTGATACAAACTTTTTCATAATAAATTTCCTCCTAAAATTAAAAAGATGCTACCTAATCCCCTCTGGGGAATTGATACTAAAAGGATTCCTGTTATTCCTCCGTTAAAACTACCTAATCCCCTCTGGGGAATTGATACTCACAGGACTGCGAGAGCTATTGTGAATTTTTTCATCTACCTAATCCCCTCTGGGGAATTGATACTTTATAAAACTTTCTTTAATAAGTTGTTTCTTCTACCTAATCCCCTCTGGGGAATTGATACACTCCCAAAAGGTCATGTTGGTAGCTCATAGCAACTACCTAATCCCCTCTGGGGAATTGATACGATATTGTTTATCTCGTTCTTCATGATGAAAAAATCCTACCTAATCCCCTCTGGGGAATTGATACATGCTGTTCAGCCGAGATATCGTTTCCTCAAGTCGTCTACCTAATCCCCTCTGGGGAATTGATACGGAATTTCCTCATACTAATTAGTATTAAAAGAAATAATACTACTTTACCCCCTCTGGGGAATTGATACTTATGGCGGTAGAGATCTGCAACGAAAATGCCGGCTACCTAATCCCCTCTGGGGAATTGATACAATCATTGCGCAGATTCCGGTGGGACCGAAAGATTCGGCTATCTACCTAATCCCCTCTGGGGAATTGATACGTTATTTTCCACTCCAATATAAATTATTTGGACTACCTAATCCCCTCTGGGGAATTGATACAAGTTTGCATATGAGTCAGGATTTTCTTTAAAAACTACCTAATCCCCTCTGGGGAATTGATACCATTAAGCATCGGGTTATCTGTTTCGGACAGAGCCTTAACTACTTTACCCCCTCCGGGGGATTGATACAAATATTTCTGGAGAGTATCAACGTCTCCGCGGTCCCACCTACTTTAACCCCCTCCGGGGGATTGATACATGTGACATTCTCCTTTTCTTAAATTATTAATGCTACTTTACCCCCCTCCGGGGGATTTATATGTTTTCTTTGCGGTCTTATAGCTATATACAAGCTTTTTATAGCTACCTTACTAAATCTGTAGAAATCAGCACCCCCCTTGCATAGGTTTTTTACCTATGCAAGGGGGTGTTTGGGTTTGTTGAATTATCTCGTCATAGAGTGTGTTATGTTTAGTATAAGAGAAATTTAATGACACACTCATGAGTCTGAAGTACTGCTTCGTGTTCTTTGATATTTCAATTGCACCCCTCAAATTCAATTTGCATTGATTTTCAAGTAAAAAAACATACATCTTCCGATAAATTTTTTAAATTTTGAAATTTTATTGTTAATTTAAAGAAAAGTTTTGAGACCATCATTTCTTTGGAGTGCTTAACAGAGTTTCCGTCAGCTATGTTTCTCCGTCAATTTACACCTCAACAAATGATTTTTTACATACAATTCACAAACAACAAATTAATAAAATAAATTTTTATGTAACAAAAACAGCCGCTTAAAGAATCGCTTTTATTCACGGTGAAATTTTCCTGCTTCAAAACATAATATGTAGTACATCTTCTTCGAAATGAGGAAAACCATGAACAGAAACAACTTTTTTGACAACGGCAACAACGATTCCCGCTGCAATGACGGTTCCTGCAACAGACGCAGACAGACAAACCGCTGCTGTGAAGAAAATAACTCTTGCTGTATAAAATATATACCCGGTCCTCAGGGTCCTGCAGGCGGAGTTCTCGGATTTGCAGACTTTTATGCATTGATGCCGCCTGACAATGCCGCAACGGTTGCTCCCGGAACAGACGTCAGCTTCCCTCAGGATGGTCCTAACAGCGGTGAAAGCATTGTACGAGCCGGTCCTGACTCTTTCAACCTGACAGAAATCGGTGCTTATCAGGTATTGTTCCAAGTCAGTGTAACCGAAGCAGGTCAGTTAATTTTGACTCTCAACGGTGCGGATTTGGAATACACCGTATCCGGTCGTGCAACAGGTGTGTCACAGATTGTCGGAATGGCAATCGTTGAAACCACTTCCGTCAACTCAATTCTGACAGTAAGAAACCCTGCAGGTAACGCAGCGGCGCTTACCGTCACTCCGTTGGCAGGAGGTACAAGACCCGTTTCCGCTCACCTTGTCATAACACAAATTCAGTAGTTTTCAAAATCGGCTCCGACAAGCCGCGTGTTCTGTCGGAGCCGTAATTTTTTAAACAGGAGGAACATCTGTGAAAACTGTAAATCGGGTCACACTCAACCGATTATATGTCTGGATGCCGTACACTACGGAAAGTACAACCGCAGTCCCGCAATCCCGGAATACTACGAATCGGACATGAACTGGAAGCTGCATCTTATGCTGAAATCGGCTCTTGAAAATTACGGAATAAAAGTTAAAACCACAAGAACAAGCCGGGAAAAAGATTTGAGCCTTAATGCTCGCGGTGCTGCATCAAAAGACTGTGACCTGTTCATATCAATCCATTCAAATGCAGCAGGCTCGGCAATTAACGAAGATGTTGATTATGTAATTGTATTCGTACCTCTTGACGGCTCGGGAGATGAAATCGGCAAAATACTTGCAGACGGTATCAGCGAAGTGATGAACACAAGGCAAAATGGCAGAATTTCAACAAGAGAAGGCAACAACGGCGATTATTACGGTGTTATTCGAGCTGCCGTTGCCGCAGGAACGATCGGACTGCTTGTTGAACATTCCTTCCATACCAACACGCGTTCAACCCGTTGGCTTATGGATAACAACAACCTGATGCGCTTGGCAGAAGCAGAAGCGGCACTTATTGCGCAATACTACGACATGCCAAAATCAGAAAATCAACCTGATCAAAGAACTTTATACCGTGTTCAGAGCGGCGCTTACAAGGTTAAAACAAATGCGGAAAAACAGCTCGCCAGACTGCGTGCCGCAGGTTTTGATGCTTTTATCAGTTTGTAAACAAAACTAAAGCCCCTGTAAAGATTTTCAATCTTTACGGGAGCTTTTCACATATAAACTCACTTTTCGGTTGCTGTATATCATTTTACTCCGAGCTGCTTTTCAAAATAAATCGCACCGCTTTGAGCGAAAATCAACGGAGGTAAATCCATTCCTTTTTGTTCGGGGATTCTTGAAGCGATTGCAATATCATGGATTTTGCTGTATAAGAATCCGGGTTCAAAAACAACATGAGCGCACAAAAAACCTTCTTTTTTGACGGGAAGAGTAACGGAATAATCCTTTGTTTTCTTTGCCGTATATTCAAAACATTTGCCGTCTTTATCAAAAACAATCAGTTTATGCTTTTTACGAAGCTTTTTGACATTTACAGTAACGGAAGTATCCTCGTCAAGCTTTACGGTATCGCCTATAACAGCATCACCGCTTACAATATCAATAAATGTTGTTCCGACATCAAAGCAAATTGTCGTGTGACCTTTGGCAATCGCATCAAGAATATCTTCGGGAGAATTTGATCTCGCATAAACATATGTAACGGGCCATGTTAAAAGGTTAGTTACAACATAGTCCTTATGATAGTCACTGCCGCCTACAACGGGAAGCTTATGGCCGTTTCTTAACTGCTCGTGCCACCATTCAGTGCATTCGAGATTATCAAAGTGAGTGGGAGCATTCCACACCTCCAGAACATCAATATCATCCGCATTCTTCTCCCATCGCCAGGGACATTGCTTGCAATGGGGATGATTCATACAAATGACCGCTCCGCGTCTTTTAGCTTCATCTTTTATGCGCAAAAAGTCCTCGTAGGTTTCGCAGGTGTCATAATCCGCTTGATCTGCAACATCCTTAACTCCCCACATATTACAATGACCGCCGTGCTTTGTAAGTTCTGCACCGTAAATAAGTGTTAAACCGTCAACTTTGGGAAACTCCTTGCAATTGACGTTATGGTCAGTGATAATAAGAAAATCAAGACCGCTCTTTTTCGCCTTGCCGATAACCTGTTCAAGGGTTAAGCCGCCGTCAGAAGCAACTGTATGGCAATGGGGTACACCGACATACCATTTATATCCGCTGTAGCTCATTGTATTTCTCCTTTTCAAAATATCATACCTGAAACAAGTATAATTCCTGAAGAAATATTTGTCAATCAATACAACTAAAACTATTGTTAATCATCTCTTGTGAAAACATAATAATTCGTATTGTATCCGCCGTAACGGTAGATGGATACGAAATCAAAAACTAAAAGTAAAGAGATTTTTAAAAAAGTTTATAATCGACTGGAAGAATGATGCTATCATCCCAAAGAAATCAAAACCACCATCTGAATTATAATGGATTTTTGCGTTATCAATATCGGGATTGGGGGTTGTGCTGTTTATATCTTCCCATTGGGTTTTGGTGCCGGCATAATATATGTCGGTAATATTAGATCCATCCAAATAACCTATTTTATTCATGCTTAAAGGAATACCTATACTTTTCAAGTTTTCACAATACCAAAATGAGGAATTCTCGATTTTTTCAACACCATCGGGTATATCGTAATGTTCTGCATCGTTTCTATTTGGGTAATTCAGTAATACAGTTTTATCTTTATTGAAGAGAACACCATGTTCATCATTAGAGAAAAATTGATTCTCTTTATCTACAATAAATTTCTTACACAAACCACTTCCGTTTGAATTGGAAATTTCGCTTATACTGGCAGGAATATAGATGTTATCAGCATTTATACCAGTAAGCCAGCAACAATCAAAATAAGTTCTGCCATTTTCAAAAATAACACTTTTTATTGTGCCTCTTAATTTATTATTATTAAAAACAACACTACTTGGAATTGTTAAACTTTCAAAATTACAACTTGAGAATACATCATCGGCTAAAACTCGTGTGCCTTGTTTTATAACACAGTTTCCAGACAAACGATCCGCACCAATCAAACAATTGTTTAAGTATAATAAACCATTTTCCCAGTTGTTTTTATTGTTGTAATATGATGTATTGTTGAAAGCATGTGATCCTATAGATTCAATACTATCAGATAGTGATATTGTTCTTAATTTCCTGCACCAAGAAAAAGCCCATCTTCCTATAACTTTTACACTATCAGGTATACTTACATTTTCTAGCCATTCATTTTCTTCAAACGAGTAGCTATCTATTATAGTCACACCATCAGGAATTGTGTATTGTGTTATTGGGTTGGCTTTAGGATATAAAACAAGCTCGGTTTTATTTTTGTTAAACAAAACACCATTTTCATCGCTTGCAAAATACTTATTACTTGAGTTGACTGTGATGTTTGCAAGACTATCGAGCCAACAAAAAGCATAATTCACATGATCATTAGAAAAATATGAATTACTCCCTTCATCAATCAATCCGCTACCTATCGTAACATCAGCCAACTGAGAGCCGCTAAACGCAAATGCTTCAATATTTTTTACACTATCAGGAATGATGTATGTTTTTGTTCCGTTGCCTGCAGGATAACAAACAAGTATCGTTTTATCCTTATTGAACAATACACCATACTCATCATTTGTAAAATACGTATTAGCCTTATCAACAGTTACACTCATAATTTTATCACAATAAGAAAAAGAACCGGAACCAATTTGTTCAACATTTTTACCGATATAAATATCAAACAGTGCACAATATTGAAATGCACAAGAACCGATTTCTTCCAATCCTGAATTTAGATTTACAAACTCAAGATTATTACAATCACGAAATGCATCTTCGGAAATAGTTTTGAGGGTTGAGGGCATATTAACTTCTAATATATTATCATTGTACTCAAAACATGAATCTGCAATAGATACTACACCCTCAGGAATATTAACGATTTTTCTGTTTCCGTTGTAAGCGGTAAGTTCACCGTCTTTGATTACGAAATTTTTGCTGTCATCATTGATTACACAATCAAGGTTTTCGCTTAATCCGGAATTAATATTTTGACGAACATCTGCTCTATATAACGATATACCGCCTTCACATTCTCTTCTGTATGATGATGAATATTCGATAATTTCACTTTTTGAAAAAATATCAGCCATCGAAGAATATGAAAACTCATATTGT
This sequence comes from Acutalibacteraceae bacterium, assembly GCA_045544115.1. GTDB lineage: Bacteria > Bacillota > Clostridia > Oscillospirales > Acutalibacteraceae > CAG-177. The sequence goes on from JAZPYI010000051.1 coordinate 11,406, forward strand.
TGGATAAGATTTTTTGTGTAGTCTATGTTATATGGAGAATCACAGTCATAAACGGTTACACCTAAACTACCTATTGAAACAATAATCATCATATGTGTACCGTTTTCGCCGTGAGCAACAATTATATCTCCAGCCTTACCCTGCGAAAGAAGATTTTTAACCGATGTAACATTAACGGAGTTTCCGCTGATTGAACCAATCAGTGAGACATTTTCAGAAGAACTGAATTTATAACGATACAGTGTATTTACTGATTTGGGCATATCTCCATCATATAAAAGCGAAAATACTTTCCCTGCAAAGCCGTCACTGCCGCCATAACCATAGCCAACTTTTTCGATAAACGTTTTATCGGAGTTTGCGGGGTACTCTTTTTGTATATTTGAAAGTCTTTTCAAAATATTCGTTTCTACCGCAGAATCTGAAACAGCAGTAAATTTTCCGGTTGTATCTACTACACCCGCATCTATATCTTCGCTGATTGTTCTGATGCACCTGTTAATGTAGGTTTGATATGTGTAATTGTTGCTTAAAGAATTTTTCAATCCGTAGCAATTACTTTTTCTTAATTCATCGGTTTCAAAATCATACGCAATATTCAAAGCAGACTTCATTGCTTGTATATATGCTGAATAGAGGATTTTAAATTTATTAATATCCTCATCTTTACCGTTCTCATTTTTGAACTTTAATTTCAATTCGGAAAGTGCATTTTCTAAAGTGAATGCAAACATTGACAAATTGCCGAGTTTTATATAATCAGTTGCTGATTGATTTTTAAAAACATAATTTGATAACGCAAATGATGATATATCAATCAATTTTGTAATCACACCATAAGCTCCGCCTGTTGCTACATTAAAAAGCTCTCCTATTGCACCGGCAACCTTTTCAATAACAAAATCAACGAACAACTCATTTACTATATATTCTTCGGGATTTGATAATCTGTCTTTTTCGACCATACAAAGACCTCTGTACAAATCACTTGAACTGTCTATGTTGTCTTTTAATATATTTATAAATTCAAGATTAATGCTATACAGTTCTGCCATCTGCAATGCGAATTTTGCTACCGTCAATCCATCATCAGCAAAATCTGTTATTGAACCGATTATACCAATTGTTTTTGAGTTATTGGTGTGTTTCCAAATATCTTCTGCAATTTTTCTTGCTTCTGAATTGCTTATAGGAAAATCTGTTGATAGAAATGCCTCCACAATATTTGAAATAACTTCTTCTTTTTTTAATGTAGTTGCTGTTGAGATAATCTTTTTAACAGGATTGTATATATTCTCAATGTTTGATACTGCTGTTTCCAATGCGTTGCTACCGGATGAAATGTTTTTTAAAAACTCCATAGTAGTATCTTTTAAGTCGGAATCAGCTTTGGACTCTGTTATTCCAAGTTGGGCTGCTATTATACCGATATCAATTATCAAACCTTTGGATAAACATTCGCTAAAAGCTTTCCAATAAACATTTACATCACTTTGGCTTTGAATAACATCAAGATATGCCATTTGACATTTCATTTCATAAGCATTGACATATTGATCATTAAGATAAATAGGAAAATTATAAAAAACATCGGTTTCCGAAAGTGAAGCGGCTTCTGCTTTGGGACTTAGGTTCATCCGGTCTCCAGCCAACCTACTCAACGGTGCTACCCCAATAACCATTACAATCACAAGCAAAACCGCTAAACTTCGTTTAAAAATCTTTTTCATTTGCAATTCCTCCAATTTTATATTACGGAAATCTATATAACTTAAATTATATCTATTGCGAAAATTCTTTTCAATTCGTCACCTTTTCAACAAAAAAATATTTTTTGTTTTCCAAATAGTCACCCGTCTAAAACAAAACTTAATATCGTGGTGACCGATTGACCAATACTTTGTTATTTGTTAAAATAAATTTATATTATTTCTTAAAGTAGAGGTTGCAACATGATTGTTAAGTTGGTAAATAAGGCTTTAATTGAATCCGGAATGAGCAAAACTCAATTCGCCAAAGAGCTCGGCATTGCCAAAAGTTTTGTATTGCGGGTTCTCAGCGGAGAAAAACCTTTGAGTCTGAATATGCTTGACGGCATTCTCGCTATTGAATCTGTTTCGAGCGAAACAAAAATTGTACTTAAGGAAGAATTTGAAAAATTATCTTTCGGCGCAAAAAACTACGAAGATGTTCAATATCTAATAAAATTGATAAATAATTTTGAAGGCTCGATTAACCGTCGTGACAGCATATATGTCCGAGAAGAGATTCTTGAAAAGGTGCTTTTCGGTAATCAATTCAATTTCTGCATTAACAGTGAAAATGAGTTTTATGAAATAGTAAGCTTCTTCGTAAAAAGATGCCTAAACAAATCTGATTCTCGGTTTTATTCAAATTTTTCTTTTTCACAAAAAATGCTGTCGTCGTTGCTTTTCACTCTTTTTTATGAAAGAGATTTTAATGCAAATATTGATTTTTGCCATATAATCAACATAAAAAATGATGACATTCATGCTATTCTGGATAATGTTTTTGAAGCATTAAAATGGAGCGAACTTTGTTTTAATACTTTGGGTGCTTCAGCAGAAAATCATCCCGTAGGGGCAATCTTTCCGTATTATATTATCACCGACGAAGCAGTTATTGCTTTCAATGAGGATTGCAGCAAAGCAACTGTATTCAATGATAAATCAACCGTAGAATTTTATGCAGACTGTTTTTCTAAAATCAAGACCGACTATCGACCAATTTTAGATTTTCATATTAATGAATTTGAATGTCTTGAAAGCGATGTTTTGTCTAAATATAATCTTCAAACAAGTATCGACGGTGCATTATGTTTGATGCAGTTTACAGACAACGAAATCTTAGATAAGGTTTGTCCGGAAAATTTGCCTCAGCGTGAATTCCTGATTCAAGCATCATTGAATTACTTTCAATCATCATTTAATAAAAATCCCATTCAATATTTGAGAAAGAAATCTCTTATTAAATTCGCAGAAGACGGTGATTTAAGATTAATCAGTCCTAAACATTTTTATCCCGTACCACTGAAATACAGAAAAAAACTTTTTGAAAATATGAAGCAAAATGCAAAAAATATTTTTGTTATAAACACCGAAAAGCTTTCGCTTTATAAAGAAATGGATATTCATATTTTTGATAAAAAGCTGTCAATTATGCTTTATCCTACAAATAAGAAGTCTCCATATTATTCAATTTATTTTGATGTCACTTTTGAAAAGAACGGAGCAATTGAAAAGGTGTTTAAAAACCTGACAAAATATATGAATAATTCGGAATATTTTTACGGTAATGAATACCTGAACGAAATAATAGATGAGATGATTATTAAATGTTCCGTTGATGAAAACAAAAACTGATTTGCAATTCAAAAAGTCACAAAAAATTTATCTTTAAAATCGCAGTTTTGTTGAAAGAAGTTTATACAGCATTAAAGCCATAGAAGTTGAGTGCAGACCAACTTCTATGGCTTTTTACGATAGTTATATTTGTTTTAATTATAACAATTTTAGTAATAAGATTAATATATAAGAAATATTACTTCGCTTTTTACTGTCTAACAATATGTAATTAACACTTCAAAAAGAACAATACAAAATGGTTAACTTAAATCTGATAGTGGAGTATAGTCTGTACAGTTTTGCAGATATTCTTCCATCTTCCTGCTCATCGGTTCTGCTATATTTCGCACTGCGAGCGCAGACCCATAAGCCGGTTAACAGCCGCAATACGTTGCTAATGTTACAATGTCATTAATTAAAACCAATGCTTAAAGGTAAACAAAAAGAACCATCCGATTGGATGGTTCCTTTGTTGGCGCCTCAAACAGGACTCGAACCTGTGACACCGCGGTTAACAGCCGCGTGCTCTACCGACTGAGCTATTAAGGCTTAATTAAAAAATCTCCGCGTCGACCTATCTTCCCGGGCCGCTTCCAGCCAAGTATTTTCGGCACTGTTGAGCTTAACTACCGTGTTCGGGATGGGAACGGGTGGACCCTCAACGTCATCAACACCGACTATATATCGTTATGCGTTATTCGCGCATTAACTTCTCTTCTGGTGACCCGTAGGGGATTCGAACCCCTGTTGCCGGCGTGAGAGGCCGGAGTCTTAGGCCACTTGACCAACGGGCCATAAAGTGGTACACCTTCAGGGACTCGAACCCAAGTCGGATCGTAGCCATGTCGTTCTGTGAGCCAAGGGGTTGCCCTGGGGCCTGTCTTCCTAAGACCGCTTGGCCTCCGACTTACGATATATAGTCGGTGTTGATGACGTTGAGGGTCCACCCGTTCCCATCCCGAACACGGTAGTTAAGCTCAACAGTGCCGAAAATACTTGGCTGGAAGCGGCCCGGGAAGATA
>JAZPYI010000052.1:0-5702 GCA_045544115.1 Acutalibacteraceae bacterium
ACAAAAGCGACACACGGCAGGGAGTGCAGGTCAGTTATATACCGAGAGCATTACCCGAAAGCATAACAGCATAACAAAATAGAAAAGGTCGCAGACCCAAACAGTCTGCGACCACACAAAAACTCTTTTTAAGCAAAAAAATTGAGTATTCATAGGTAAATCCCTTATGAATACTCAATATGGTGCGGATAACAGGACTTGAACCTGCACGAACTTGCGCCCATTAGAACCTGAATCTAACGCGTCTGCCAATTCCGCCATATCCGCATTTATTCCCTTAAATTTTACACGGCAGGGAAACCGAGACGGAGCTTATTTTTTCAGTTAAAACTTACTTTTTCAGCTTAATCCGCATAAAGCAAAAGAGGACTCCTTGCGGAATCCTCTCTGGTGCGAGAGACGGGACTTGAACCCGTACGGGATTACCACACGCCCCTCAAACGTGCGCGTCTGCCGATTCCGCCACTCTCGCATTTCCGATTTTGTTCGCTCGGAACGTTGCCTATTATAGCAAAGTAAAATCAGAATGTCAAGCCTTTTTTTCAAATTTTTTCAAAAAATTTTTCAAGGATTTTATTATGCTTTTTCGGCATTTTATTCTTCATTTTTATTATTCTAAATTTAACATTAATTTCTCATTCCGTAAGAGCAATCGTTTCGGATATCAGTTTAAAAATCGGCGCGCAGCTTACCGCACCCTCTTCTCCGTTTTCACGAAGAATTGCAATTGCATATTTAGGGTTATCAGCAGGAAAATATCCGGCAAACCATGTATTATATAACTCCTTACCGTTTTTCGATTTGCCCGTCTGTGCCGTTGCTGTTTTGCCTGCAGCAGAAACAAATTCACTTGCCGCCTTTTTACCGCTTCCATCGGTAACAACCTTTTCGAGGCATTTTTTGAGTATCTGAGCCGTTTTTTCAGATATTACCCTAATTTGTTCTTTATAGTTTTCTATTTTTATATATTTACCGTCGGACCCTATCTCGCCCTCAACGAGATAAGGCTTAACAAGTTTTCCGTCATTTGCAATTGCAGCCATCATCGTGCATATTTGAACGGGTGTTGCAAGAAGCGAACCTTGGCCGAATGACAAATTTGCGATTGCAGCCTTTGAATCAAGCTCATTTTCTTCAGGTAAATAACCTGACGCACCGTTAATACCTTCACAAAGCTTTGCCGCACTGCCAAAGCCAAATTTTTTTGATATTTCAACAATATTTCCTGCACCTGTTTCAAGTGCCAACGCAATAAAATATGTGTTGCAGGAATTTGCAACAGCCCCCTGCATATTGAGAACACCGTGTCCGCTCCTTTTATGGCAATTAAATGTTACTCCGTTATGCATAACACTTCCCGTGCAATTATATTCAAATGTGCTTTCAATACCGTTTTCAAGGGCAGCCGCAGCAACAACAGGCTTGAACACCGAACCTACACTAAACGACAAAAGCGCCCTGTTAATCAGCGGGGCTTTTGCATCATCAAGTGCATCGGAAAGATTGTTTCTGTCAAAAGCAGGTCTTGACACACAGGCTTTCACTGCACCGTTTTCAATATCCATAACAACCGCTGCAGCACATTCCGCACCCGAGTTATCAAGAGCAAGTTCGGTTATTTCCTGTATATCCTTATCTATGGTCAGAACAACACCTGTTTTAGGGATTTCATTGTTTTCTACAGTTATTTTTTCACCAAGCATCGCCCTGCCGTTTGCATCTGCCGAAAATCTTACTCTCGGTATTTTTATTTCGCTTGATAAAAGAGAATTATATGCCTTTTCAATTCCGCTTATACCTTTGTTTTCACCGTCTGTATATCCGATTATATGACATGCAAAAAAATTATCGCCGTATCGTTTAGGAACATACACGGTTTTTACATTTTCCGAATCAGAAACTGTTTTTTCAGATTTTACGGCAACGGGTTTTCCTTTTGACATCCGCTCTTTGACAGAGTCAAAAACCTCGGGTAAAAGCACTTCTTTTAACAGTGCAATCGCTCTGTTGTCGGGTTTAGCAGCTATATATATATCGGTTTCCGAGTTTGTAATCGGACGCATTTCGCAGTCATATATCGTACCTTTGAGTGTTGCAAGGTCGACAGACATCGTTGAAACGGTATTTGCCGCCTGAACGGTATTTTCGGAAATATTTATTATTCTTAGGCTTAACCCTACCATAGCAAGCGATAAAACAATAAAAACAGCCAATGCTCTTCTAAACAAAAAATCACTCCCTGCGGTTAGAATACCACGGGGAGTGTATTTTTAATCATTAATTATACATTGAAGCGGAAAAGAACAACGTCGCCGTCCTTCATAATATATTCCTTGCCCTCACTGCGTACAAGACCTTTTTCTTTTGCGGCGGCAATTGAACCGAGTTCAATAAGATCCTCGTAAGGAATAACCTCAGCTCTGATAAAGCCTCTTTCAAAATCACTGTGAATTTTACCCGCAGCCTGCGGAGCCTTTGTGCCGTTGGTAATAGTCCATGCTCTTACTTCAGGCTGACCGGCAGTAAGATATGAAATCAAACCGAGAAGCGCATAGCTCTTTTTTACAAGAAGATCAAGGCCGCCCGACTCGATGCCAAGCTCCTCAAGGAACATTTCCTTTTCATCTTTTTCAAGAGAAGCAATCTGAGCTTCAAGCTCCGCACAAATGGGAAGCACCTCGCTGCCTTCTCCCTCTGCAATTGCACAAACCTTTTTATAATGTGCATTTGAATCAAGACCGCCTGCAAAATCATCCTCGCTCATGTTGCAAGCATAGATTACGGGCTTTGCGGTAAGAAGTGCAATTTCGGAAAGCCATGCTTTCTCGTTATCGTCGCACTCAAGATTTCTTGCAGGCACATTATTTTCAAGACTCTGCTGAAGTTTTTTTAGAAATTCAAGCTCTGATGCAAGTGTTTTATCGCCCTTAAGTGCCTTGGTAACACGGTCAATTCTGCGTTCAACCATTTCTATATCGGAAAGAATCAGCTCAAGATTGATCGTTTCGATATCTCTTTCAGGGTCAATGGTTGCATCAACATGAACAATATCATCATCCTCAAAACAGCGGACAACATGAATAATCGCATCAACCTCACGGATATGTGAGAGAAATTTATTTCCGAGACCCTCACCCTTCGATGCACCCCTTACAAGTCCTGCAATATCAACAAACTCAATAAATGCAGGAGTGATTTTAACGGGATTATAAAGCTCTGCAAGCTTATCAAGCCTTTCATCGGGAACCGCAACAACACCTACATTGGGTTCGATGGTGCAGAAAGCATAGTTTGCAGACTGCGCACCTGCGTTTGTTATTGCATTAAACAATGTGCTTTTGCCGACATTCGGCAAGCCGACTATACCAAGTTTCATATATGTATATTCTCCTTTAATTATCCCTTGTATTTTTCATTGCTAATAAGTATATCACGGTTTGTTCGGTTTTTCAACATTAAATATTCTGAACTGAAATATCAAACAAAAACATTGTAATTTCAAGACTTTATACTTTAAAAATCATTTTTATTTGCGAAAAAGTTTTTCGGTTTGTGCGTAACAACCTGTTTCTTTATTATCTCAAAACGATGTCCCTAAAATGTCCCACAGCATATTGCATAATGGTGTCAATGATGATAGAATAAACACGAGGTGACAGTTATGGACTCAATGCAGCCGAAAAAATTGCTCATAATCAACATTCTTGATATTCTCAAAAAGCATACCGACGAAGATCACCGTTTAAGTCAGAAAGAGATTGCGGAGATTCTTGAAGCGGAATACGATATGAAAGCAGACCGCAAGGCTATCAAGCGCAATCTGATGAATCTGATTGAATTCGGTTATGAAATAGAATACAGCGAGGCTCTGCGAATGGTAAAAAACAAGAAAGGCAAGCTCGAAGAAAGTTATATTCTTTCCGATTTTTATCTTGTGCGTGATTTCACGGATGCAGAACTCCGTCTGCTGATTGACAGCCTGCTTTTCTCAAAGCACATTCCCTATTCACAGTGCAAGGAACTGATTGAGAAAATCGAGGGGCTTTCAAACAAATATTTCAGAAACAAAGTAAAACACATACGCAACCTGCCCGAAAATATGCCGCAGAACAAGGAGCTTTTCTATACGATAGAAGTTCTTGATGAAGCAATCGGCAAGGGCAGACAGGTTGCATTCAGATATAACGATATGGGTACGGATAAAAAACAGCACCCACGCAAAAACGGCGACGGTGCGGTGAGAGAATATATCGTTAACCCCTATCAGATGGTTGCCACAAACGGCAGATATTATCTTGTTTGCAATTATGATAAGTACAACAACGTATCAAATTACCGCCTTGACAGAATAACGGATATCCGATTGCTCGACGCACCCGTTAAGCCGATGAAAAAGGTCAGCGGACTTGAGAATGGACTTGATTTGCCAAAGCACATGGCGGAGCATATCTATATGTTTGCTGATAAGACCGATAAGGTCACATTCAGGGCGAAGAAATACATTGTTACCGAAATTATTGATTGGTTCGGCAAGGACGTCAAATTCAGCGATGAAACCGATGACGAGGTTACGGCAGAAGTCAGAGTCAGCAGAATGGCAATGAAATTCTGGGCGATGCAGTACGGCGAACATATAACCGTAACATCCCCCGAAAGTCTTGTGAATGAGATAAAAGATGCACTGCAAAAAGCGGTGGAGAAATATAATTAAAGGAGAATCGATATGGCAGTGTGGAGATTACAGACAAATACAGCAGCAGGAAAAATTTCAGATTATTGCATAAGCAATAATGTTGCAGCTCTTGGCTGGAGCTTGAATGGTATACCCAATGCTGAACGTAAAAGCATTATAACATTTGAAGAATATTGTGATTATGCAGATAAGCTTTATAACAGTTATGACAGCATAAAAAGGTTGGCAGAACAAGTTAAAACAGATGATCTTATTTGGATACGTAACAAAGAAGGAAAATATTACCTTGCAAGAGTGACAGAAAATTCAAAGTGGATTTTCAATACGTCGGATGATGCCATAGATCATGATGCATGCAACCAATTAACTGAAATTTATTGGAAAGAAGTCAACTCTCAAAGTGATGAAAGTTGTGTTCCGGGAGCTGTTTCAACTTCTTTTATTATGGGTTCATCTTTTCAAAGAATTAATAAAAGCGGTATTGAAGATTACAGCAAGCTTCTTTACAACAATATAACAAAAACAAATCACTATGATATTAAACTTGAACTGACAGAGAAAAACTTTTATTCTCTTCTTTCAACAGACGATTGTGAGGATTTGCTGTATTTTTGGTTGTATAAAGAATACGGATATATTTGTGTGCCATCAAGCAATAAAAACAGTACGCCCAATTATGAATGTGTTTTAATAAACCCAAAAGATGGAAAACACATATATATACAGGTAAAAAAAGGCAATATTAATATAGATGCTGAAAACTATAAGGATTTAGATGGTGAAGTATGGGTTTTAACTACTGAAGGCAATGTCATTAATTTTGAGAAGTATGAAAATGATGGTAATATACACAAGGCGGATCCTACTATTCTTTATGATTTTGCATGTTCAGAGGATTCGGATAATATAGTATCAAAAAGCATAAAAATGTGGGTTGAATTTTTAGGTCAGGAAAGTAACAAGAAAATCAAAACCCAAAACAAAGGAATAATATTTGATACAAACAAAT
>JAZPYI010000053.1:0-25326 GCA_045544115.1 Acutalibacteraceae bacterium
AATTCTTACTGATATTGGCGGAATACTTCCATTAGCAGAATAGAATGTACATTTAAAGCTTTTTAAAATCCTGATTTAATATTTTGTGCAATTTCTCTCCCCTAACTTATACAAAACATTTATTTTGTATAAGTGTATTGATTTTTTGATAAGGATATGTTATAATAAAATTTATAACATACCCCTTTTTATACGGAGGTTATAAATATGCGTCAGGAAGAAATAGCAACCCTTCCCAATTTAGTTCGGCTTTATCTCAACTATCTTTCAGGAGTTAAAAGCAAATCGCAGCTTACTGTTCTTGAGTATGCATCTGATTTAAGAATGTTTTTCAGATTTATTGCCAGAACAAGAAATTTATGTGAAAAGAATATTTCCTTTGATGATATTAATATTGCACTTATGGATGACGATACTATTTGCAGTGTGACGTTGGATGAAGCATATCTTTTCCTCGCCTACTGTCGCAATGAACGAAAAAACAGTAATAATGCAAGGGCGAGAAAAGTTGTAGCAATTAAACGATTTTACAGATATCTTGAGGTTAACGGCAAGATTACAGTTAACAGAATTGCGTTTCTTGAATCACCTCAAACAAAAAAATCACTTCCGAAATATTTAACTCTTGATCAAAGTATTACTTTGCTTAATAATGTTGACGGTAAAAATAAAGAGCGTGATTATTGCATTTTAACTTTGTTTCTTAATTGCGGATTACGATTATCTGAGCTTGTCAGTATAAACATATCTCACATAAAAGATAACAATACACTTGTTGTTGTCGGTAAAGGAAATAAAGAAAGAACTATTTATCTTAATCAAGCTTGTCTTGATTCGATTAATTCTTATATGGCTGTAAGAGCCAAAGACGGATTAATCGACAGAGATGCTCTGTTTATCAGTAATCAGAAGAAAAGAATAAGTAAGCAGTCTGTTCAAAAGATGGTCGAAGCTAATCTAAAAAAGAACGGTATGGACGGTATGGGTCTGTCTACTCACAAGCTTCGCCACACCGCTGCAACACTTATGTATCAACATGCAGGTGTTGATCCTCTGCAGCTCAAAGAAATTTTAGGACATGAGAATTTGTCGACAACAGAAATTTATACTCATATACATGATAACCAGCTTAAAGAGGCTGTTGATTCAAATCCGTTAAATAATAATTCAAAGCTCAAAAAACCTTAAAAATATAAATGAGAATATTGCATCAATGAATGATGAAATAGCGCAAATGCCCATAAATATCAATTGTCTTATCAAAAAGATTTTGGTTTCTCCTTTTTCAAACTGTCCTTTTCCGATGACAGCTTTTAAATATGCATTTTTTGAGTATTCACAACTGTTATTGCAAGCGGAGAGCAGAGCAAATGTTGATACAAGTGCTCCCGGTATAACAGTAAACAAGCTATATCCCAAACCGATAAGTTTATAAACTGAATAAAGGAATCCGCATACTGAACCGATTCCCAACCCTTTCAAGAATGGTATCCAAAAAATAAAAGGATATCCGATAAGTGAAAACGCAAAAAATAAATTTACGGCTATAAACAAGAAATTGGATGCAAATGAGTTAAGAAAATTTTCTGTTATCCCCTGCCCCGCCTTTAATATTGTATACGAATCAATAATATTGCTTATTTTGTCAATAATTACTGATCCACTATTAATTGATAATGCGCCAATAAATATTCCAGCTGAAAAAATAATTGCCAGAATATATATTCTCGAATTCTCAAACATTATTTTTATTGATTTTCCGTTATAAACCTTATAATTTAACTTAGATCTGCTCATTTTTAACCTCCGTAATCTTTTTGTTAAATTATATGAGCAAGTCCTGCTTTTATGACTAAAAAAGACGGCTGATTAATCAGCCGTCATATTTTTATACTTTTTCAACCTTAGCAAAGTTTGCCATGATTTTCTTTGTTCCTGAATTTGTAAAAGCAATCTCGAGCAAGGTATCATTACCCATCGGCTTAGCACTCAAAATAACACCTTCACCGTATGCTTTATGTTTAACAGTATCCCCGATATTAAATACAGTTGTATTCTTTGCGGGAGCAGAGTGTGTCGGAGTACCTGAAAAACCTCTTGACGGAGTTTGTGTTTTGGAAGGTGAAACCGAAGAAGTAGCAGTTGATAAAGATTTAACGGTTTCTCCGGTTATATCCAAAAGACTTTCAGGGATTTCTCTTATAAATCTTGAAGGTTGGTTAAATCTCGTTTGTCCGAAAAGCATTCTTTGCTTTGCTCGCGTGATACAAAGCTTTCTTTTTGCTCGTGTAACAGCAACGTAAGCCAGTCTTCGTTCTTCTTCGATTTCGGTATCTCCACCCATCGAAGACATATCAGACGGGAAAATAGACTCCTCCATTCCTATAAGAAAAACTATAGGGAATTCAAGACCTTTTGCAGCATGAATGGTCATCATAACTACTGTTTCTGCTTCTGCGTTATAATTATCAATATCCGTCATTAATGCAACTTCCTGAAGAAAATCATTAAGTGTTGGCTCATCATTTTCACGAGTAAAACGAAGCAAGTTGTTAGATAATTCTTCAAGGTTTGCAAGTCTGTCTTCTTTTGTTTCGGGATCAAGAGAAAGTGATGAAATATATCCGGATTCATTAATTACTTTTTTGAAAAGATCAGATAATTCAAGTGAATCAACTTCTTCAATAAAACCTTCCATCATTTTTCCAAACTCAATCATTTTCTTTGCACTTCTGCTAAGTTTTGGGAATTGATCCGCAGATTTTATAACCTCAAACAGACTTATTCCAAGTCCTTCAGCAATTTCAAGTGCAGATGAAACCGACGAATCGCCTATTCCCCTCTTTGGAACATTGATAATTCTCTGAAGTCGTACTGTATCATTGGGATTTGCTATAACACTCAAATATGCAAGCGCATCCTTAATTTCTTTACGGTCATAGAATTTATGACCGCCGATCAATCTGTAAGGAATACCCATTCTGACAAATGCCTGTTCAACAAGGTTTGATTGTGAGTTCATTCTGTAAAGAACTGCAAAATCACTGTATTTTGCACCGTTCCTTATTCCGTCAAGAATTTTATCCGCAACAAAAATACCCTCATCTCGGTCAGAATAAGCGGTGTGATAATTTATCAAATCACCTTTTCCGTTATCTGTCCAAAGACTCTTGCCTTTGCGATTCTGATTATGTGAAATTATTTTGTTTGCAGCATCAAGAATATTTTGGGTCGAACGATAATTCTGTTCAAGACGAATTACTTTGGCATTATTATACTGATGCTCAAAACTTAGAATATTCTCAATTGTTGCACCTCGGAATTTATAAATACTCTGGTCATCATCACCAACTACACATATGTTTTTAAATCCACCGGCAAGAAGAGATGTAAGCAAATATTGCGCATGGTTAGTATCTTGATACTCATCAACCATAATATACTTAAATTTATGTCGATAATATTCAAGAACTTCAGGGTTGTTTTGAAGCAAACGTACTGTATTTACGATAATGTCGTCAAAATCCATTGCATCCGCATCTTTCAGACGCTTTTGATACATTTCATAAACAGAGCCAATATTTCTTTTTTTAAAATCAATATAATTTTCTTTGATATATTCGGAAGGAGAAATAAGCATATCTTTTGCACTGCTGATTGCAGAAAGAACACTTTTGGGTGTTATAATATTCTCGCTTAAACCGAGTTGTTTTATACAGTCTTTGATAACACGTTTACTGTCATCGGTATCATAAATAGTAAAGTTAGAAGAATAACCGATATATTCTGCGTTTCTTCTCAAAATACGGACACAGCACGAATGGAAAGTGCTTGCCCATATATCAAGAGCTGCTTCTCCAAGCATCTTTTCAAGACGCTCTTTAAGCTCACCTGCCGCTTTATTTGTAAATGTAATGGCAAGTATTTCCCAAGGCTTTGCGGCATCAACCTGAAGAAGCGGTTCTATATCAAATACATCATCAATAATTCCGTCTGCAGCGGCACGCATGAGCGCAAGCTCACTTTCATTTGGTTCATAAGAATATCTTTCGCTGTAATATGCCTTGCCGTATTTCATTATATTGGCAATTCTGTTAACAAGAACGGTGGTTTTTCCGCTGCCTGCTCCTGCAAGCACCAAAAGCGGTCCCTCTGTTGAGAGAACCGCTTTCTTTTGCATATCATTAAGATTTTTAAAATCTCTTTCAATTATCTTTTTACGAAGAGTAAAAAACTCGTTTGAAATCATTTGATACCTCAGATTGAAATTTCATGAGCAATTTTATAAAGCTCGCTGTTAACTGTGCGTTCCATGCTGAGTGCTTCGTATATATCATAATCAATTATATGATCATCCTTCTGAACAACAACTCTGTTACCGATTCCTGACATAAGAAGCTGAACAGCCTTATAACCCATCTGACTTGCAGCAACTCTGTCACGAACAGTAGGTGAACCGCCTCTTTGAACGTGACCGAGAATTACAGCCCTTGATTCGACACCGCATTCCTTCTCGATTTTTCTTGCAAGCTCTTCAACACCGCCAATACCTTCAGCAACCATAACAATGAAATGTTTTTTATCTGTTTTCTGGGTTCTTCTGATTCTTTCGATAACGTGCTTTTCAATATCAGACTGAATTTCAGGAATGACAATAGCTGTTGCACCTACAGCAATACCCGCGTTAAGAGTTAAATCGCCGCATCTGTTACCCATTACTTCAACAACAATGCAACGGCTATGAGATTCAACAGTATCTCTTACTCTGTCAACCATCTGCATAACAGTATTAAGGCATGTATCATAACCGATTGTATAATCGGAAGAAACAATATCGTTGTCAATTGTTCCGGGAACACCTATGCAAGGAATACCTCTGAGCGAAAGATCACGTGCACCTCTGAAGGAACCGTCACCACCGATTACAACAATACCTTCAATACCGAATTTTTTGCATGTTTCAATAGCTTGCTGCATACCGGACTCTTCTCTGAATGCCTTGCATCTTGCAGAATAAAGCATTGTTCCGCCTCTGTGAATAATATCGGATACACTTCTGATATTAAGCTCACGAATATCGCCTTCAATAAGACCCTGATAGCCTCTGTTAATTCCGTATACTTTAATTCCGTTTTCACATGCGGTTCTGACAACTGCACGGATTGCAGCATTCATGCCGGGGGCATCACCGCCGCTTGTTAAAACGCCGATTGTTTTCATAATAATTACTCTCCTTGAAAAATGTTCAAGCTATATAATACACTTTTTATAACATAATGTCAATGAAATAAACATTTTTTGCTAAAATTTTTAAAAGGTTTCAAGCATATTATTTGCGTTATTTATTATATATTACATTAGAATCACCGAGGATTTTGCGAAGCTCTCGAAGTAATACATCATTGACATCTATTCCATGCATTATGGGGTTTCGTTTATATTCTTTAATATCATTAAAATAATAGTACAGAGGTGTATTTCCGTCAAAAATTGTAAGAAGTCTTCTGCATAATTCAATTTGCGGGGAATCCGATGTGTCAAAACGCAAAAATAATCCCTTGGCTTTCTTCTTTTCGGTTTTAACAGATGAAACCGATGCCTCCGACGGACAAGCTTCAACGGCATCACACACAATTTTTGTATCCTCATCTTCGCGCATATTAATTCTTCCGTGAAGAAGAATTATATTTCCTTCAAAGAACACAGATGGTTTTTCCATTAATGTTTTAGGGAAAACTATAACTTCTATTCCGCCGGTTGTATCTTCAAAATTAAGATAAGCCATTGTAGTATCATTTTTAGTGATTTTCTTTTTTACAGAACCTATAAGTCCTAATATAACAACTCGATCATTATCTTTATATTTGTTTGATTCGGAATCAAGAATATCTTTTATTTGAGCACATCTGAGTTTTTCAGATATGTTTAGATATTTTTTCATCGGATGCCCTGAAAGATACATTCCGGAAACTTCTTTTTCATATTTGAGAAGAGATTCAGGGGTAAATTCTTCAGCATCGGGATATATAAAAACAGAAGAAGATACAGACTCTTCATTTATTGATGATGTTAAATCTCCGAAGCCGATTTGCCCTTCAACATTTCTTCTTTTTGATGATTCAAGTTCTTCTATTATTGAATCAATAGAGTTCATCATTTGTCTGCGATTTGCTCCCAAGCCATCGAATGCACCGCATTTTATAAGATTTTCGAGTGTTCTGCGATTAAAATCTTTACCATGCATTCTTCGACAAAAATCATAAAAATCAACAAAACTACCGTTGTTAGTCCTTTCTTCAATCATTCGTCTGATAAAACCTTTGCCAAGACCTTTGATTGCAAGCAAGCTGAAATGAATATTTCCTCCTGAAACCGCAAATTCATCCGAACTTTCATTAACATGAGGGGGAAGAATTTTTATTCCAATCCGTGAACATTCATTTATATATTGAACAACCTTACCCGTATTGTCAAGAAAGCTTGTAAGAAGTGCGGCGAAAAACTCACACGGATAATGACATTTTAGCCATGCTGTTTGATAAGCAACATATGCATATGCAGCAGCATGAGCTTTGTTAAATGCATACGATGCAAATGAGATCATTTCATCAAATATTTCGTTTGCTGCGTTTGAATCAATGCCTCTGCTCACCGCACCGCCAACAAAAGAATCTCTTTCCTTAAGCATAACATCATGTTTTTTCTTTGCCATTGCTCGGCGCACAATATCTGCTCTGCCGTAAGAATATCCCGCAAGCTCGCGACATATCTGCATAACCTGTTCCTGATAAATCATGCAGCCGTAGGTTACATCAAGAATGTTTTTTAGCTCAGGAGTCTTATATTTTATTTTATTGGGATTATGTCTGTTTTCAATGTATGTCGGAATTGAATCCATGGGTCCGGGTCTGTAAAGTGAAATAACAGCAATTAAATCTTCAAGACTTTCGGGTTTAAGCTGCGATAAAACACTTCTCATTCCGGCAGATTCAAACTGAAAAACTCCTTCTGTTTGCGCAGTGCACATCATATCATATACAGATTTGTCATCAACGTCTATATTATCAATATTAAAAGTCGGCCTTGCGTTTTTTATCATATTTTCTGCAGATTTGATAACAGTAAGTGTTCTCAATCCGAGAAAATCCATCTTTAAAAGTCCAAGCTCTTCAAGAGTTGTCATAGGAAACTGTGTAACAATAGCTTCATCATTTCTTGCAAGAGGTACATATGACACTACAGGATCATGCGTTATAACAACTCCCGCTGCATGTGTGGAAGCATGACGCGGCATACCTTCAACTTTACGCGCCATATCAATAAGCTCTTTTGCATCAACGTCATTATCATAAAGAGCTTTAAAATCAACCGAACGTTTTAAGGCTCTGTCGATAGTTATATTAAGTTCATTTGGGATTTGTTTAGCAATATTATCTACCGTCGAATAAGGCATTCCGAGTGCTCGTCCTACATCGCGTATCGCTGCTTTTGCGGCAAGAGTTCCAAATGTAACAATTTGAGCTACATGATCAGAACCGTATTTGTCAATGACATAGTCAATTACTTCTCCTCTTCTTTCAAAGCAGAAGTCAATATCAAAGTCGGGCATGCTGACTCTTTCAGGATTAAGAAAACGTTCAAAGAGCAAATTATATTTCATAGGGTCAATTCCGGTTATTCCAATACAATATGCACATATACTTGCGGCACCTGAACCTCTGCCGGGACCAACAGGAATATTCATTTCTTTGGCATGTTTAATAAAGTCATGTACTATAAGATAATAGTCTACATAACCCATTTTATTTATCACATCAAGCTCATAATTAAGTCTGTCAATATATTCTTCAGGCGGATTTTCACCGTATCTGTCCGTTAATCCCTTGCGGCAAAGTAATGAAAACCATTCAAAATGACCATATCCTTCAGGAACATCGAAATGAGGAAGTTTAGTGTTTCCGAATTCAAAAGTGACATTGCATCTTTCAGCAATTAATGCCGTATTATATACCGCTTCAGGACACTCGGAGAATGCTTCGAGCATTTCAGCTTCCGTCTTCAGATAAAACTCTTCCGTCCCAAATTCAAGCCCTGTATCTTCTCCAATGGTATGATTGGTCTGAATACAGATAAGAACTTGCTGCATTTTTGAGTCTTCTTTATTGACATAATGTGCATCATTGGTTGCAACAAGCGGAATACCAAGCTCTTTGGATAATCTAATCAAATCAGGATTAATCATCAGTTGCTCATTTAAACCGTGATTCTGTATTTCAAGATAATAGTTGTCTTCTCCGAAGGTTTCTTTATACCAGTTTGCAACACTTTTTGCATCTTCATAATCATTTCTTTGAAGTGCTTTTGCAACCTCTCCCGCAAGGCATCCCGATAAAGCAATAAGTCCTTCGTGATATTTTTCAAGAATATCTTTGTCAACTCTTGGTTTGGTATAAAAACCGTTAACCCAGCCTTCTGAAACCAGTTTAATAAGATTTTTATATCCTTCGTTGTTTTTGCAAAGTAAAACAAGATGAAATCTTTCATTGTCTATACCATGCACCTTGTCAAATCTGGATCTTGGAGCAACATAGACCTCGCAACCGATAATCGGTTTAATTTCTTTATTTAATGCAGCTTTATAAAAATCAACAACTCCGTACATAACACCGTGATCCGTAATGGCAACAGAGGTTTGCCCCATGCTTTTGATTTTATCAAGCATAGGTTCAATTCTGCATGCTCCGTCAAGCAAGCTGTATTCACTGTGAACATGTAAATGAGTAAAAGACATTATTTCTTCTCCGTTTTGATTTTTTCTGCAATTTTTATAATTCTGCTTAGTCTGTGATTTATCCCCGAACGGGAAATCGGTTCATCAAGCATTTTTTCAAGCTCACTTAAGCTTGCTTCAGGGTTATCAAGTCTTAGCCTTGCCAGCTCCTGAAGATTATCCGGAAGAGAAGAAATTCCCATATTTTTTTCAATAAGCTCTATTGCATCAACCTGTTGGTTTGCAGCATTAACGGTTTTGTTTATGTTTGAAATTTCAAAATTAAGTCTGCGGTTAACAGTATTCTTGACATCTTTTTCAATTTTAATTCCCATAACATGAAGTGATGCCGATTGAGCGCCAATTAAAGCCAGAATGTCTTCAATGCTTTCGCTGTCTTTAAAATATATGACATGATTTCCTTTACGTACAATGTACTTGGGATTAAGTCCGAGCTCGTCCATAAACTTCATAAAATCCATACATAAGCGCTTATAGGGCACAACAAATTCTAGATGATATCCTCTTTCCGGATCGGTAACCGTTCCGCAAGCAAGAAAAGCACCTCTTAAAAAAGCGCTATGACAACATTCATCGGATATATTAGCTCGGTTAATTCTTAATGAAGTTTCTGTAAGTGAATGTCCGAATTTATCAAAAACCTTTGATTTTTCTTTATCAGTCTTAAGATAAGCTGTTAACTTTTTAGTTCCTGAATCACTGATTGTAGGTTCAACTCCGCAATAATTCTTGAGATATGATATGTAAAGATCAAAAACATCCGCATTTTCAGAGGTTATTGAAAAATTATACTTTGAGAAATGAGCAAAAAGCACAAGCCCGTAGACTTGTGCGTGAAAACAACAGGAGGAAATATTTTCTGTTTTTGTTATTTCACTTTTTACTTCTGATGAAAAAGACATTAAAATTCCTCCTATCCAATAATTTTAACCTCAGGCTCAAGATGAACACCTTTGAGTTTTTTTACTGTTTTTTGACAATGCTCTATAAGTCTTAAAACATCATTTGCTGATGCATTACCTTGGTTAATTACGAAGCCAGCATGTTTTTCACTAACCTTAGCTCCGCCGATTGTAAATCCTTTTAAACCGCATTCATCAAGCAATGCTGCCGCAAAATATCCTTCAGGACGCTTAAATGTACTTCCGGCGCTCGGATATTCAAGAGGCTGCTTATCTTTGCGTTTTGCCATAAGCTCATCCATTTTGGCTTTGATTTCTGTGGGGTCACCTTTTTTCAGTTTAAGAGTAAGTGTTAAAATAAATAAATCATTATCAGAATATGCACTGTGTCTGTACGATAAATTCAGTTCATTTCCAAAATATGAATGCTTTGAGCCATCAGGAAGAATATGGTCACACGACACAAGAATGTCAACCATTTCACCGCCGTATGCACCTGCATTCATATATGCAGCACCACCTGCAGTACCCGGTATACCAAATGCAAATTCAAGACCGGTTAATGAATTTTCAAGAGCAAAGCGGCACAGTCTTGAAAGCGATGCACCGCTTTGACAAACAACAGTAGTTTCATCTGCAAGATAAATTTTATCAAATTTGCAGGTGTTAATTACAACACCTCGGAAACCTAAGTCGGAAATAAGCATATTGCTGCCCTTACCAATCACAAGTGAAGGAAGTGAACATTCGTTAATTTTTTTTATAACAGAGGATATTTTTTCTTCTGTATCGGGAAAAACCATTATATCCGCATTTCCGCCGATTTTAAAGCTTGTATAATTTTTAAGCATCGCATTGTTCAAATATTCACATCCGATATTTTCACATAAAGAGCGAATTTCATTATATAAACTCATGGTTTCCTCCATAAATTAAATTATTCATTGAGAAGTGCTGCACCGAAAATACCTGCATCGTTTCCAAGCTCAGCAGCAAGAATTTTTGTCTGAATATTTGAATGAATGCTATATCTTTCATTCTTTGCGTGTTCCCTGATGGGATTAAGAATTGTATCACCCTCATGGCTTACACCACCGCCGATGCATACAATTTCGGGCTGGAAGGTGTTGATAATATTATTAACACCAACCGAAATAAAATAAATATAATTATCACAAACTTCTTTTGCAGCAGCATCACCTAAACGCATTGCATCAAATGCAGTTCTTCCGCTTGTATTGTCAATATTGCCGTTTACAAGCTGCCACATCTTGCTGTCCTTATTTGCAAGCATTGCCTCTTTTGTTTGTGAAATAAGAGCCGTTGCAGAGGCATACTGTTCCCAACAGCCTTTTCTGCCGCAGTTGCACTGCTTACCGTTAACCATAATAACAGTATGACCCATTTCTCCGGCTGCATAGTTAACACCGTTTACAATCTTGCCGTTAACGATAATTCCGCTTCCGACACCTGTTCCGAGGGTAACAGCTACGAAATTTCCGACACCTTTGCCGACACCTGCTATAGCTTCGCCGAGTGCTGCACAATTGGCATCATTATCAAGAAAAACAGGCTTTCCGATTCTTTCTTCAAGCATTTCCTTTGCGGGAACCTGATTGAAAGCGAGATTGTTTGCAAATTCAATGTAACCGTTTTCTTTATTAACGGAACCGGGAGTACCTACACCAACGGTTAAAACTTCATCCATTGAAATTCCTGCATCTTTAACTGCCATATCAATTGCAACCTTGATATCATCAAAAATTTCTGCAGCAGGTCTGGGACATTTTGTTTTAACTTTGCCTCTGCCGATTATTTTCAAATCATCGGTAACAACACCTACTGCAATGTTTGTTCCGCCGAGATCAACACCAATTCTGTACATATTTTATTACCTCCAAAGTAAATTTATAATAATATTTTAAAAGTTGTGCCAAAACTCAAGTTCTTTTTTAGCGGGAATAATATCATCTGTCATTCCGAGGCTGTGAAGAAGCTCCCTTGCTGCATTATATCCCATTTTCTTTTGTCTGTTATTCATTGCAGCAGCTTCAATTATTATTGAAAGATTTCTGCCGGGTTTAACCGGAACAACAGTTACGGGAACTTTTATATCAAGAATCTCCGTGTATTCGTTTTCAAGACCAAGTCTATCATAAACCTTTTCACTATCCCACGGTTCAAGCTGAACAACCATGTCGACCTTTTCCGTAAGCTTTACGGCACCCATACCGAAAAGCCGTCTTGCATTAAGAACACCGACACCACGAAGTTCAATGAAATGACGGATATTATCAGGGGCGGAACCAACTAATGTTTTGTTTGATACTCTTCGGATTTCAACAGCATCATCAGCAATAAGTCTGTGTCCTCTTTTAATAAGCTCAAGAGCAGTTTCACTTTTACCTACACCGCTGTCGCCAAGAATAAGTACACCTTCACCGTAAACCTCAACAAGAACACCATGACGGGTTATACGCTGTGCAAGTTCAACACCAAGATATGAAATAGTTGCAGACATGCAGCCTGAAGTCGATTCATTGGTAGCCAAAACCGGAACCTCATATTTTTTAGCAAAAGATATAAAATCCTCTCCGCAATTCAAACCTCTTGTAACAACAAGTGCAGAGGGACGCATTGAAAAGAATCTTTCGATTGCCGTTTGAGCCGCATTTTTGTCAAGGCTCTTAATATATTCCAGTTCCGTCAAACCCAGGAATTGAATTCTTGCAGGATCGAAATAATCTTCAAAACCTGCAAAAACAAGTCCGGGTCTGTTAACATCCTGCGAAGTGATATAAATATCCGCAGGGTCTTTCGGAGTGTAAACAACCTGAAGTGAAAGGTCATTTATAACTTTTTCGAGAGAAACAGTATACTTGCTCATGGTTGACTCCTTAATCCTAATGATATAACCATATAAACCCATTGTTATTTATTATATAAGATATTGTCGGATTTTCCAACCCCTTTTTTAAATTTTTCAAAAAAAATAACGGACACCGAAGTGTCCGTGGTAAAATTAAAGATGATTTGCTATATTTTCAAATTTTGTTTTTGTTTCGTTAATCATCTGAGCTTGTGCAGCTCCCGGACTATACCACCCTTTTTTTTGCATATCACTGAAAACATTAAACTGAATCGCATGTTCTTCTTTTAAAATTTTAAGCATATCATCCTGAAGTTTCTGATTTACGCATTCATTTGAATAAGTGTTATATACACCTGTTATATGCTTTTGGGAGGTAAGAATATCGTCCATTATTTCTCTGTCGGTAAAACTTGCAGTATTATTCATTACAAAGCTCCTTTCTCAATATAAATGACCCATGAGTGTATCAAAATGCTGCTTATGCTGATTTGCAATCTGTTCACAGGTGGTCTTAACCTGTGGGTCTGTTGCGGCTTGAGCATATGCTTTAAATTTTTTAATGAGCATTTGTTCACAGTTAAGCTGGTCTTCAATTGCAGAAAGTTCTTTAGCGGTTAAATTTGCCATAAAATCTCTCCTTATAATTTGGTAATAATATTATCGGCAAATATGAACCGGATATACTAATTTAAATGCAAAAAAGAGCCGCTCGAAAGCAGCTCTTATAATGCGTTAATCACTTTATAAAGAGAACAACAAGTGTTGAAACAAGTGAAAGAACAAAGAATACTATTGCAAGAATCTTTGTAATCTTAACAAGCTTCTGTTCAACTGTCTTACCCTTACTTTTTCCGAGGAAAGTATCTGCGCCGCCTGCGATTGCACCGGAAAGACCTGCCTGACGACCTTCCTGAAGAAGAACCATAGCAATAAGAGCAAGTGAAGTAATGATAAGAACAACACCTAATACGATTTCATACCATGCCATAGGTCATAAACCTCCAATTAATATTTTACTAATGGATTTTAACATATAATCTACTTAATTGCAAGATGTTTTTTTATTTATTTGGTAAAAAATGCTGTGAATTATAAAATTAATATCGGTTAATATATTTTTGCAGAGAAAAATGAAGCGTTTGCATTTCTCTGTTGACCTGAAACATTATTGTTTATATCGGTCAATGCCGTTCATGGTGGGGATGCCTAACTTTGAACGGCATTTTTAAAAAGTTATCTGTTCTTCCTCATCCTCACTGCTTAAAAGTGCTCCTGCAGCAGGAAGATTTTTTGCTTTATATCTGTACGGTTTTGCAAACTCTCCTTCTTTATATTCACGAGCAGTCATAAGTCTGTGACCCTTTTTAAGAGTCATAATGCCGACACCGATTGTATCCTTGGTTGTTTTGGGAAGAATAACAGCCGTATTAATCAGGAGATGTCTGCCCGAGCTGGATATAACAACAAGTTCCTTGTCCTCCGTAAGTTGAAGAACAGCCGCCAACGGAGATTTGTCGGAATATGCCTTTATAAGCTTTTTGCGCTTCGTTACGGTCTGATAAGCCTTCATGTCTATTTTTGCAGCTTTACCATTTTCAAAAAAGAACATCATATAACCGCTGTAGTTATCGGTAAGTGCCATGAAAACAGGAAGCTCTCCTTCTTCCATTTCAAGCTTTGCGGGAATATAATCACCGAGTACACTGGCTTTTGAATCTTCAAATGAAGCAGCATTTGTTTTATAAACCTGACATTTATTAGTGAAGAAAAGAAGTTCTTTAGCATTTGTTGTTTCAAATGTTTGGAATATTTCATCTCCGTCCTTAAGCTTCTGTGCGCCGCTCATTCTGAGCGAAAGAGGAGTGATTTTTTTGAAATATCCGTCTTTTGTAAAGAAAATATGAACGGGATAATCAGGAATTTCCTCTTCGACAGGAGTATCGTCAATTTCGGTTGAATAAATTATCTCGGTTTTCCTGGGTTTTGCATATTTCTTGATTACTTCCTTAAGCTCAAGAATAATAATCTGTTTAATTCTCTTAGGTGTATCAAGAATATCATTGAGATCTTTTATTGCCGCTTCAAGCTTATCAATATCCTGAAGTCTTTTAAGGATATATTCTTTATTAAGATGACGAAGCTTGATTTCCGCTACATATTCTGCCTGAATTTTATCAATTTTAAAACCTATCATAAGATTGGGTACAACCTCAGATTCTTCTTCGGTGTTTCTGATAATTTTAATAGCTTTATCAATATCAAGAAGAATTTTTTCAAGACTTCGAAGCAAATGAAGTCTGTCCGAAGCTCGCTTTAAATCAAAAGCAGTTCTTCTTCTTACACATTCACTTCTAAATTCAATCCACTCATTGAGAAGTTCTTTAACCCCAAGAACTCTGGGATTTCCTTTAATAAGAACATTAAAATTGCATGAGAATGTATCCTGAAGAGGAGTTGAATCGTAAAGCTTTTTCATAAGCTTATCTGGATCTGTACCCTTCTTGACATCAATTGCAATTTTAAGACCTCCAAGGTCAGTTTCATCTCTGATATCATTGATTTCTTTAATTGAACCAGCCTTGACCTTTTCGATTATTCTGTCAATTATTGCTTCCGAGGTAGTGGTCGGAGGAATTTCAGTAATTTCAATACAGCTGTTGGATTTGTCGAAACTGTACTTTGCTCTGACTTTAAAGCCTCCCCTGCCGGTTCGGTAAATCTCCTCCATATTCTCTCTGTTATATACAAGTAAACCGCCGCCCGCAAAATCAGGAGCAAGCAATGTTTCGATAACATCGTGTTTGGGATTTCTGATAAGCTCTATTGTTGTTTTACATACTTCCTCAAGATTAAATGAACAAATTGAGCTTGCCATACCGGCGGCAATACCTGTATTTGCATTAACAAGAACACTTGGAAAATTAACAGGCAAAAGAGCAGGCTCTTTCATGGTATTATCGAAATTATCTACCATATCAACGGTATTCTTATCAATATCGACAAAAAATTCCGTACATATTTTTTCAAGCTTTGCTTCGGTATATCTTGATGCAGCCCACATCATATCTCTTGAAAATGCTTTACCAAAGTTTCCCTTTGAATCAACATACGGATGAAGAAGCGCTTCATATCCTTTGGAAAGACGAACCATGGTATCATAAATAGCGGCATCTCCGTGAGGATTGAGCTGCATTACCTGTCCGACTATCTTTGCAGATTTTGCTCTGGGACCCGTAAGAAGACCCATTTTATACATCATATAAAGTATTTTTCTGTGAGAGGGCTTGAATCCGTCAATTTCGGGAATTGCTCTTGACATAATTACACTCATGGCATAAGGCATGAAGTTTACCTCAAGTGCATCGACGATGCTTTGATTAGCAACATCACCGGCACCGAAAATATGAGTTTTATCGTCAAGCTGTCTGAGAGAAGAAGTAATATCCTTTTTATTTTTTTTAGCCATTATCTCAAACTCCGTAATTAAATTATGAAATATCAGTCAAATCAATATACAAATGACCGTTTTCAGCAATATAATCTTTTCTTCCGATAAGATTATCACCGAGAAGCAGGTCAAATTTATCGGCTGTTTCCTGAGCGAATGAAGGCTCAATTTTTATAAGTCTTCTTGTGGAAGGATTCATTGTTGTGAGCGACATCATATCAGGATCATTTTCGCCAAGACCTTTGGAACGTTGAACAGAATGTTTTTTATTTCCTATTTCAGCAATAACATCGTTCTTTTCTTTTTCAGTATAAGCAAACCATGTTTCGTCGCCGCAGTTGATTTCATAAAGCGGTGATTCAGCTATAAATACCTTTCCTTCATTAATAAGAGTAGGCATTAATCGGTAAATCATTGTAAGAATAAGTGTTCTGATATGAAAACCGTCAACATCTGCGTCGGTACAGATTATGATTTTATTCCATTTGAGTAAATCTAAATTAAAAGAAATCATATCTTTGCCCGATTTCTTTTTTGAGGGTACCTCAACACCGCAACCGATAACCTTAATTAAATCAGTTATAATATCACTTTTGAAAATACGGTCATATTCCGATTTAAGACAGTTAAGAATTTTACCCCTGACAGGCATTATAGCTTGAAATTCGGCATTTCTTGACTGTTTACAAGCACCGAGAGCAGAGTCACCTTCAACAATGAAAAGCTCACGAAGCTCCACATCCTTTGTTCTGCAATCAACAAATTTCTGTATTCTGTTTGTAAGGTTACTGACATTCTGAATAAGAGATTCTTTCATACCAAGCCTTGTTTTTTCAGCTTTAACACGGCTTCTCATATTTATAAGAATTTGATCGGCAATCTTACCTGCTTCGAGCGGATTTTCAATGAAATATACTTCAAGCTGATGCTTTATAAAATCCGTCATGGCATCCTGGATAAATTTATTTGTAATTGCTTTTTTTGTTTGGTTGGCATATGAAGTCTGTGTCGAGAATGAGGAAATAACAAGAACAAGGCAGTCTTCAATATCCTGAAATGTTATTTTACTGTCACTTTTTTGATACTTATTATTTTGTTTAAGATAAGAATCAATCTGTGCTACAAAACCAAGTCTTGTAGCCTTGTCAGGTGAACCGCCGTTTTCAAGGAAGCTTGAATTATGATAAAATTCCTTGAGTTGAATTTTATTGGAAAATGTAAGAGAAATATTCATCTTGAGCTTATAGTCGGGCAAATCCTCTCTGTCCCTGCCCACAGCATCACCCTGCCATGTCTGTATGCTTGTTAAAGCATCTGCACCGACACATTCTTTAACATAATCCTCAATACCGTTTTCATATAAGTATTCAAATGTTTCAAAGCTCTTACCAATCTGATTTTTTAGAATAAACTTTACTCCAGCATTAACAACCGCCTGTTTTTTCAGTGTGTCCTGAAAATATTCAAGAGGAATATTGATATCGGTAAAAACCTCAAGATCCGGCAGCCACTTGATTCTTGTGCCTGTGTCTTTTTTCGGATAATCTTCTTTTATCATATCACCGACAATGAAGCCTTTTTTAAAGTTAAGAAGATATCTGTAACCGCCGGTATGAATTTCTGCTTCCATATATTCAGAAGCGAACTGTGTTGAGCAAAGACCTAATCCGTTAAGTCCGAGAGAATATTCATAGCTGCCGTTATTATTAGTATCGTACTTGCTTCCGGCATACATTTCACAGAAAGCAAGCTCCCAGTTATAACGTTTTTCTTTGTTATTATAATCAACAGGTAAACCTCTGCCGAAGTCCTGAACTTCAATTGAATGGTCAGCATATCTTGTAACAATTATCTTGTTACCAAAGCCTTCTCTTGCTTCATCAATTGAGTTAGAGATAATTTCAAAAGCAGCATGCTGACAGCCGTCAAGACCATCGGAGCCAAAAATTACTGCAGGTCTTTTTCTTACTTTGTCCGGACCCTTTAAAAGAGTCATGCTTTCATTATTGTATTCGGGTTTTTTAGCCATTCGGTCAATCCTCCCAAATTTCGCAAATTTTACCAATATCATTATACCACATATTGAATCAAAGTCAAGAATTAACACTATTTATTGATTTTATTTTCCGATATTATTCGTGTTATTTCAACAAAAAAGCCGGGCTTTTGCAGCTCGGCTTAATAAATCAGAATATAACAGATTTTTTCTTACCTTTTTTATTAACGGGATGTTCTTTGATTCTGACTATGTAATCAAAATTTATAACTTCTTCACCGTCGCGTGTTTTAATACAAAGCCAGTTATCATCAACAGAAATAACACTGCATTCTATAGCAGATAAACTGCTGCTTGAAGTATAAATAACGCAGTCTTTTCCGATATATCTGGTAAAAACATCATTCATATCTGTAAATCCCCTTTTTTTATGTTTCTTTATAATTCTTCTGATGTTATGATTTTTCTCTTCTCTAAATAAAAAGAAGAGAATTAAAAAAATAATAATTATCGGAAGGTAAGAACTCAAAGTATAACACCGCTCTTTCTTTCCATTCGTAAATATGAACCTGCAGGGATCGCTTCAGGACAGTCAATACTGAACTTCATCATGGGATGAGGAGCATTTTCAATCTTTTCGCCATCACTGTTCTTAAGGTTATTCACAGTAATTTTAATCGGTTTTTTTCCTTTTATCATTACTTCAAGTTCATCGCCTTCAAAAAATCTGTTACGTTGAGAAGCATAAAGAACACCGTTTTCCCATTTTTCAGCTATGGCTGCAACATCCCACTCGCGCACATAACCTCCGTTATAGAATATTTGTGCATCATCCATAGGTGTTGAGAAATAAAAGCCTGTACAGTATTGGCGATTACTTGCTTTTCTGACCTCATCAATTATCCATTGATCACAAGTCCAGTTATCAGAAAAGCCCGATTTTTCATAGCTGTCAAATGCACAGCGATATGCATTAACCGACACAGCTGTATAGTATGCTGATTTTGCTCTTCCTTCAATTTTAAAGCTGTTTATTCCTGCCTTAACAAGCTCGGGAATATGCTCTATAAGACACATATCTCTTGAATTCATTATATATGTTCCGGTATTATCTTGTTCAATCGGAAAATATTCTCCCGGTCGTTTTTCTTCAACCAGAGAATAATGCCAACGACACGGTTGTGCACAATCTCCTCTGTTTGAATCTCTTCCGGTCATATAATTGGAGAGAAGGCATCTTCCTGAAAACGAAACACACATTGCACCATGAACAAAGCATTCGATTTCAAGATCAGTCGGAGTATTCTCTCTGATTTGAATAATCTCCTCAAGCGAAAGTTCTCTTGCGGTTACTATCCGCTTTGCGCCCATCTTATAGAATGCATTTGCAGCTGCATAATTTGTTATGCCTGCTTGAGTAGAAATGTGAATTTCTACATCAGGTGCATATTTTTTCGCCATACCCATAACTCCGATATCGGTGATTATAAAAGCATCAACTCCGCTTTTTGCTGCGTATTCAAAAAAAGAAGGAAGAACTGTCAACTCATTGTTTCGAGGCACAGTATTGCACGTAAGATATACTTTAACATTCTTGGAATGAGCATAATCACAAGCACATTTAAGATTGTCACCACCAAAACTTGCTGCAGCCGTTCTCATTCCAAAACAGTCAGAGCCAAGATACACAGCATCCGCTCCGTATTCTACAGCAGCCTCCAAGCGTTCAAAATCGCCCGCGGGCGCAAGAAGTTCAGGTTTTAATATATTATTCATAGAACAATTTTACTCCTAACGGTTGTTAACTCTCAAAACCTCAATGCCGTTTCTGTCATGCTCTGTCTGAGTTTTTGCCATATAAATTTCACCGTATTTATCATGGCGGAAATAATAATAATCAGTATCTTCGGGGAATAAAGCGGCATATATTGCATCATCACCGGGGTTACAAATCGGGCCGGGAGGAAGTCCCTGGCTAATATAGGTGTCATAATAATTTTCGTAAATCGCTGCCTTATCAGGTGATACATTCGGTTTTACATAATTCTTAATATAATTCTTGGTTGAGTCACAGCCGAGCAAAGGCCATGAAACCGAATGGCTGAGTCTGTTATGAATAACAGATGAAACCAGACCCATCTGAGATTGATTTGCAGCTTCGCGTTGAATAATTGATGCAATAATCATTATCTCATCACGAGTCATTCCCAGCGCTTCTCTTTGGGCTTCATATTCTTCAGACCATTTGTTTTCGGAAGCATCAAGAAATTTTCTGATAACACTGTTTGCATTGCTTTGTTCGTAAAATTCATAAGTATCGGGATAAAGGTATCCTTCAAGCTTAAATGTTCTGTTGGGAACATCCCCTACTTCTTCTACGAAATTATAATCAAATTCAGCTCCGCTTATTGATGAAAGAAGTTCGTTCTTGCTGCAAACTCCAAATTCATCAATTTTATCAAAAATCTGATAGATAGTCCATCCTTCAGGAAATACAAGTGTAACAGTATCGGCCGTTTGAGCTACCTGCTTGAACTCGGTAAGAAAACCTTCAAGCCCAAGGTTTTTTTGTACATAATAAATATCACCGTAGTAAACAGGATCAGCAGGCTTTTTTGATTTGTTGATGTTTTTTACAAATGTGAATGTTTTATAAAACAATTTACAGAAGGTTTTTTGCTTTACAAGATCATTATCGCTTAAAATATCAATAATTTCATCGGTGGTAGCATCATTCGGAATGTTAACCTGAACTTTTTCGTTGCTTCTCCCAAACGCAAGGATATCATTAATACATGAAATCGCAAAAGCTGATAATGCAGTAGAAAAAATTAAAACAACAGCAATAAATACCGATGTTACGGCATTGGCAGCATGCTTACGTTTTCTTTTCTTGCTTGAAGATGACTTTTTCTGAATCGGAGCATTTGGCTGCTGCGGCTTTGACGGTTTTCTGTTAGAAAAATAAATCTCACCGTTATATCTTGGTTGCTGATCATCAAAATCAAGCGATGAAGCATCACTGTCATCAATATGAACTTCAAATTTCTTTTTCGCAGGAGTTACGGGAGGAGGCATAAGATTATCAAGGTCCGCAGGATTTAAAAATCCGTCGTCTTCAATATTCACTTTAAATTTATTCTTGTTTTCATTATCCATATGTAGGAACCTCCTTTGTTATATGATTCCTTAAATGTTGTTCCGTTAAAACATAATCTATTTTAATATCAAAGCTCTCGTTGGGAATAAGCTCACAGATACACCTCTCATAGCATAATCCGATAGTCGGGAGCTTGTTTTCAGACAGAAATCTGTCATAGTATCCGCCGCCATATCCGAGTCTGTTACCATTATTATCAAATGAAACAGCCGGAACTATACATAATGTATTGTCAAAATTTTCGCATTTTTTACAAACAGATATATCTGCACTCGGGATTCCGAATGCTCCGACGGTTAATTCATCCAGAGAATTGATGCTGTAAAAACACATATTTCTGTTTTGACAATTCGGAACGGAAACTTTTTTGTTATTATCCAATAAAAATTGAATTAAATTTGCAGTTTCGACTTCATTGTTCACAGAAACATATATCAGAAAATTATCATATTTCTTTATAAAAAAAGAATTAATAAAACTTGTGAAAATCATTTTATCAAACTGTATCTTTTCACATTCAGAAATATTATTTCTGATTTTTTTATAAAAATCACGAAGTTCATTTTTATTCATATCACGAACACTGAAGTGTAGATTTAAGTTTATCCGATGTATCTTTGTCGATTAATTCAGCAACAATTTCAAGTCCGAAATTTACAGCACTACCCATACCTTTAGCAGTAATTATTCCGTCAGAATTGCAAACGAAGTTATTTGAGATTACAGCGCCTTCAAGCTCATCTTCAAATCCGGGGAAACACACAGCTACACGGTTTTTAAGCAAGCCCTTTCTTCCGAGAATCATTGGTGCAGCGCAAATTGCACAGATTAGCTTTGAGTGTTCATAACATAAATCAATGAAATTATCGACAACAGAGCTGTTCATGAGATTTGTAGTCCCGGGCATACCGCCTGGCAAGATAACTCCCTGAACATTATCATTAAATTCAATTTTATCTTCTGTTGTATCACATACAATCGGAATATTATGTGAACCGATGACCGTTTCAGCACCGATACCAACACTCATAATATCAATGCCGGCTCTCCTGATTACATCAAGAGTTGCAATAGCCTCAACTTCTTCAAAGCCTTCAGCAAAGAACATATAAAGCATTTTAAGTTCCTCCATAATTAATCAAGTGTTAATGCAAGATAAACATTTTCTATATCATTAATCTTATTTTGTGCATCCACGCAAAGCGGAAGAAGCATTCCGGAATTTATAACCTTGGTTTTAGCACAATTAATTTTTAAATTATATGGTGTTTCGATATACAGACTACCAACATTTGCTTTTTCGGCAATAAACCGCAGGATATCAAACGCATTTTCTTGTGTGAAGGTAATCTCCTTTACATAAATAAAACCATCAATTTTGCTGTAAAGGGCATAGCCATTACGGCGCTCAACAACATCTCCGCCATAATATTTGTGATGTTTAACTGCAAAGGAAACAGCATTTTCGTTCCATTTAAAATAATCAATATCTGAATATACATTATCTCTCAAACGAGAATAAAGGTTAACGCAATTGTTATCTGCCTTGAAATTGTTGGATTTCAAATGATTTATTGTAATTTCAGATATCCTTTTTGTAAATACCGCTTTATAACCGAACTTTGAATAAAAACCATACAAGGATTCTTCTGCGGGTTTTAATACAATATAAAATTTATTGCGTTCAGCTGAGATTTTTTTTGTATAAGAAAGAAGAGAAGCCATAATTTCCCTGCCACGGTATTCCCTAAGTGTGCAAGCTGCATACAGATAATACGAAGGATAATCAGAACCTTTAATATGCATATCACCTTCAAGCAAAAATAAAACAGACACAATTATTCCGTTAAGCTCACATACAACAGTATTATCGGGCTTATAATGGTAATCAAGAAAAAACCTTATATCATTCTCATTGTCACCAAAAGAATTATGCCATACATTGATTATTCCGTTTAAATCGTTTGGGGTTGATAATCTAATCATAAATCTATACCGATTACATTTGACACAGCATTAAAAACCGCATCGGAAATAATTTCAATCGGCAATGGTTCACCATCTTTACTGCAATTTATTTTCATCCAACCGAGCTTTTTGCATGCATAATCAGCTGCATTTCGGCAGTTGTTAAGATATTCAACATCCTTTTCATGAATATCTTTCTTTGATTCGTCGCCGTTATATCTTCCTGTCATAAGCTTTTGAGAAACCTCAATAGGCATATCCAGATAAATAACAGCATCAGGCTTCGGAATACCCATTTTATTATATTCAAAATCCTCAAGCCATTCAAGGTATGAATCCCATTCCGCTCTGTCGGTTTTGGTAAGCTGATGGTAGGCATTTGAGGTTGTATATCTGTCTGCAAGAAAGATTTCTCCGTTATTATATTGCTCTTTCCAGTAGCAATTATAGCTTACATATCTGTCAACCGCAAAAAATGCAGAAGCAGCATAAGCATTTACATCTTCCGGCTTGTTTCCGAACCTGCCTGCAAGATACATTTTTACGGGTTCACAAGCAGGATCGTCATAGTTTGGTAGTTTGATAAAATTAACCTTAACACCGATATCTGACAGCCTCTTTTTTAGCAATTCTTCTTGCGTGGATTTACCGCTGCCGTCAAGACCTTCAATTACAATAAGTTTTCCTGCCATACTTCCTCCATTGTAAACTATAATAATTAATATTATATCAATAAAGTGTATATATTTCAAGTACTAAAAAAATGCAACAGGAATAAATTTCCCGTTGCACCTGATAATTTTTTTGAACCTAAATTGGTTGAGTTGTAACACTTGATAAGCTTATGTTATTTCAGTTTTGATTTATTCCCAGAGAGATTTATAGATATTCAAAATATCTTCCTTGCCGATCGGTTTAATTGTATTTGCAGGTGAACCTGATGCAACTGCATCATCTGCCATTTTGTCCATACTTAAAAAGAAATCTTCTTTATTGATTCCGTATGACTCAAGAGAAGGAATTTTACAAATTTCACGGAGTTTATTACAGGCAGCTATAAATTTTTCTGCTGCCGTAACCTCATCATCCGAGCTGTCGGCAACACCGATTTCTTTTGCCATATCCGCAAAGCGGCTGTATGCGCCATCATAAACATAACTAAAGCAATTATTCAGAAGCATTGCATTGCTTATGCCGTGAGGCACATGAAACAAAGCACCAATCGGACGGCTCATACCGTGAATAACGGTAACTGAAGAATTGTTGAATGCAATACCTGCTTCAAGAGCAGCCAAAGACATCTGTTCCCTTGCTTCAAGGTTTCCTCCGTCACTGCAGCAAACAGGAAGGTATTTAAAAATTTTTCTGATGGCGGAGAGAGCATAGGAATCAGTTAAAGGCTGCGCTTTCCTTGAAGTATATGCTTCTGCCGCATGACAAAGAGCATCAAAACCCGTTGCAGCGGTCACAGATTCGGGTACCGTTATTGAAAATACGGGATCAATTACCGCTATATCAGGCATTAAGACCGCACCCTTAAGAAGCATTTTAATGTTTTTTTCGGTATTAGTTATAATGGTAAATTGTGTAGCCTCGGAACCGGTTCCGCTGGTTGTCGGAATAGCCACCATCGGAGGGGTAGGAACAGTAAAAACCTTGCCGGAATAATCATTTATCGATCCGCCTGAGGTTGCAATTGCACCAATTGCTTTCATTGAATCAATCGGCGATCCCCCGCCGATTGCGATAAGAAAATCGCATTCTTCTTCAACATATTTATCAAGACCATTACCAATCATTTTATCGGTCGGTTCACCGGTAATGCCGACAAAAAGACAATATGCGATTCCGTTTACATCAAGAATATCCGTTATAATTTTTGCATTACCGAGTCTGACCATTGAAGGGTCGGTAACAATAAATGCCTTTTTACCCAGAGAACAGATTGCTGATGTACTGTTTATTAAAGAATTTTTACCGTAAAATACCTGTTTCGGCATAATAAACTGATAACCCATTTCTAAACCTCACTTTAATTTGGTGAAAGTATAATAACAAAATTTTTGCTTTTTTTCAAGCAAAAAGTAAAAATAGATATAACTTACCCAATTTAGTATGTTGCCGTAGAATAAATTTTTAAGTGTTTATTATTTAATAAAAATTCTACTTGTAAACAGAAAAGTGCAACG
>JAZPYI010000054.1:0-4776 GCA_045544115.1 Acutalibacteraceae bacterium
CATAACGGGTATGGCAAGAATGATTTATATGTCACGAGCCATTGACCTTGTCAAAAAGTACGGTGCGGTTGTTGTAACTCCCGAATACAGACTTTCAAACGAAGCACCATATCCCGCCGCATTGGAAGATTGCTATGCCGCATTGAAATATCTCAAAGAGCATTGTGATGAACTCGGAGCAAACAGCAGTCAAATTATGGTCGGCGGTGAAAGTGCAGGCGGTGGACTTGCCGCAGCACTTTGTATGTATGCCCGTGACAAAGGTGAAATAAACATTGCATTTCAGATGCCGCTTTATCCGATGATTGATAATCTCGATACCGAATCGTCAAGAGATAATCACGCACCCGTATGGAACACAAAGCTCAATCATTTCGGTTGGAAGAAATATCTCGGTGGTTTATACGGAAAAGACGTTCCGCCGTATGCAGCTGCCGCTCGTCAGACCGACTATTCAAATCTTCCGCCCGCTTACACATTTGTCGGAGATATTGAACCGTTTTATTGCGAAACACTCACTTATATTGACAACCTGAAAAGTGCAGGAATTGAAGCAAAGGTTGATGTTTATCAGAACTGTTTTCACGCATTCGATATGCTCACACCGTTAAGAAAAGTCAGCAAAGAAGCAATAGCAAAATTTGAAAAGGAATATCTGAATGCCTGCGAAAAATATTTTGCAGAGCAGAAAGATCATTCAAAAACATAATTGAATTGAAATCACCGTTGCAGTAAATTGTACCGCAGCGGTGATTACTGTTTTTAGTATAAATTTCATAATATTGAACATATTTCTTGTGTATTGATTATTGACAGAATGAGAAACTGTCAATATAATTAAATTGTGCTCAATTTAATTTAGAACAATATATCGGAGGTCTGTTATGAACATTTATGATTTCAAGGTCAAAGCACAGGATGGCAGCGATGTTTCGCTTGCAGATTACAAGGGCAAAGTTTTGCTCATAGTCAACACGGCAACGGGTTGCGGATTTACTCCGCAGTATGATGGTTTGCAGGATTTATATGAAAAATATCAGGCGCAAGGATTTGAAATCCTTGATTTTCCTTGCAATCAGTTTGCAAATCAGGCACCCGGTGATGACGGGGAAATCCATTCTTTCTGCACGGGTCGCTACGGTATCACTTTTCCGCAGTTTTCAAAGATTGATGTAAACGGCAAAAACGAGTCACCGCTTTTCGGATATTTAAAATCGCAAAAGGGCGGTATTATGGGCAGTAGCATTAAGTGGAATTTCACAAAGTTTCTTGTTGATAAAAACGGCAATGTCATTGACCGTTTTGCACCGACAGTAACTCCCCAAAAAATTGAAAGCAGAATCAAGGAGTGTCTGTAATGCGCTTTGAATATAAAACCGAAAATACTTGCGCTCAAGCAATCAGCTTTGATATTGACGGTAATGTTATCACAAATATCGAGTTTTACGGTGGCTGCAACGGTAATCTGAAAGCGATTTCGAAACTGCTTGAAGGCTCGACGGTTGAAGAAATCGAGGCAAAGCTGCTCGGTAATACCTGCGGCAGAAGACCGACCTCATGCACCGATCAACTTGCAAAAGCTGTTCGTGATGCTTATAATAAAATAAACTGAATGTTTACGAAAAGAGGCTTGATATGAATATTGCAATTCGTTATTATACCCGCTCGGGAAACACAAAAAAGTTGGCAGAGGCCATTGTTGATGCCGTGAAAGTCGATGCCGAGGACGTTACGGTTTCGCTTACGAAAAAAGTCGATATACTGTTTCTCGGCTGCTCTTATTATGCATTTGATGTGGATGAAGCAGTAAAAAAATTCATATTGGAAAACGGTAAAAATATTGGCAAAATCGTTTGCTTCGGCACGTCTGCTGTGATGAAATCAATGATAAAACCGGTAAAAAAGGTTGCCGATGCAGCAGGAGTGCAGGTTGCAAAGGACGATTTTCATTGCAAAGGCTCATTTGGTCCGATGCACAAAGGGAAACCTGATGAAAACGACTTGAAACGTGCTGCTGATTTTGCTAAAATGATAACGGAACAATAAAAAAATCTTTCAGCCTTCGGTGATATAATGAAACAATCAAAATATGACGCATTAAAACTTGAAAATCAGCTTTGCTTTCCTCTTTATGCTTGTTCCCGTGAGATTGTAAAGAGATACAAACCGTTTCTCGATGAAATTGGTCTTACCTACACACAGTATATCGCCATGATGGTAATGTGGGAAAGAAAGAGTGTAAATGTAAAGGAGCTTGGCGAGTGCCTTTATCTTGATTCAGGCACACTGACACCGCTTCTCAAAAAGCTTGAATCCAAAGGTTATGTTACTCGTATGCGTTCCGATAAGGACGAACGCAATCTTGTGGTTGCAATAACTGAAGAGGGTGAAAAACTTAAAGATAAAGCGGTTGATATTCCTTTTCAGATCGCAGGCTGCACAAATCTTACACCCGAGGAAGGCCTGCAGTTATACGGTGTCCTTTACAAGATTCTCGGAAAGACACTGTGATTATGTAAGTTTAATTTTGTTTTGGGGAAGAGTTTATGAACAGTATTAAAGAATCGATCCGTCAAAGAAGAAGCGTCCGCACTTATGACGGTCGTGAACTAAGTCAAAAAGACATTGACAGTCTTTGTACTTTTATGGAAACGAAAGAAAATCCGTTTGAGATTCCCGTGAAATTCAAATTAATGAGTGCTAAAGAAAACGGGCTTAACTGTCCTGTTGTTGTCGGAACGGATTTATATGTCGGAGGGAAAATCAAGTGCGTGCCGAATGCAAACGTTGCTTTTGGGTATTCATTTGAAATGTTTGTGCTGTATGCACAGTCTCTCGGAATCGGAACCGTCTGGCTCGGCGGCACGATGAACCGACCTGCTTATGAAAAGGTAATGGAGCTTGAGGCGGATGAAATGATGCCGTGTGCAAGCGCATTGGGTTATCCTTCGGAAAAAATGTCCCTGCGAGAAGGTATGATGCGAAAGGCTATCAAGGCAGATGAACGGTTACCGTTTGAAGAACTGTTCTTTGACGGCAATTTTGATACTTCGCTGACAAAGGAAATAGCAGGCGATTTGGCAGAACCTCTGGAAATGGTAAGGCTTTCTCCTTCAGCAGTCAACAAGCAGCCGTGGAGAGTAGTTGTTTCAGATAACACAGTTCATTTTTATCTTAAACGCAGTAAAAACTTCTCAGGCGATTCGGCTCTTGATATGCAGAAGGTTGACATGGGAATTGCACTTTGTCATTTTGCTCTCACAGCCAAAGAGAATAATCTTAACCTGATCTTAGTGCAGGAAGATCCAAAACTCACATCCTCAC
The DNA here is from genome assembly GCA_045544115.1 of Acutalibacteraceae bacterium. Lineage (GTDB taxonomy): Bacteria > Bacillota > Clostridia > Oscillospirales > Acutalibacteraceae > CAG-177. Next base: position 3,325 of record JAZPYI010000054.1, read on the forward strand.
CCGAGCTTGAATATATTGCTTCTTATAAGCTTGTTTGAGTAGTTAAACTAATGTTATGCCTTAAATCTCAGAAGGGATTATTGTTATGATTGAACCTCTAAAAATTTCAAGAAAAGAGTTTCCGAAAAGCGAGCTAAAATCAGACGGTATGATAACTTTAAATGCTTGTTGCGATAATCATTCAATGCAATATATTAGAGATATTGAATATATTAACCGCAACGGAACACCGCTTTACATTCAGCTTTTGCTTCCCGATGATATAAGTTTTGCTACTCCGCTTATTGTTTTTGTTAACGGTTCGGCTTTTCATTGGCAGAATGTTGAACAGAGCATTCCGAGATTGAGCTTGCTTGTGAACAAAGGAATTGCAATTGCTTCCGTTCAGTACAGAGGTTCGGAGGCTGCACCTTTTCCTGCACAGATACTTGATACAAAAGCAGCCGTGCGTTTTATGAAATTAAATGCTCATAAATACGGTTTCAATCCCGAAAATGTATATCTTATGGGTGATTCGTCGGGTGGTCATACCGTTCTTATGGCAGGATTGACCTCGGGAATCAGCCAATTTGAAGAAGATATATACAGCGAAGCTTCCGCTGAAGTGAAGGGCATTGTTGATCTGTACGGACCTACCGACATCACAAAAATGAATGATGAGCCGTCTGTTCAGAATCACATTGAGCCTGACAGCCCCGAAGGTTACTTAATCGGCAGACATAATGTTCTTGAACATCCCGAACTGACTGCACCGACTGTAATCATGAAATACATTAGTAAAGAAAGAGAAATTCCGCCTATTTTAATTTTTCACGGAACAAATGATGAGCTTGTTCCGTTCGGTCAAAGCTGTATGCTGTATGATAAGCTTAAAGAATGCGATAAATCTGCAGAGTTTTATGCTGTTGACGGAGCTAATCACGGTGGCAGAGAGTTTTGGTCGGAACAGGTGCTTGAAATTATAGAAAACTTTATTTTAAACCCGAAACAATGCTGATACACGCATGGTTCCTATGTGGATTTGATTGATGCACCAAAATGGAATCTAAAAAGATTTGGAATAATTAAGTATAAAATTTAGTATTGATTAGCCGGTTTCGTTATATAGCGGTGTCAACTTTATTCTTTTGTGCAAATTATGCACGTAAATAATCGGATAATATATTTTTCAAAATTAATATGTATTTGCAGTTTTTCTGTGATTACAGCAATCAAAAAGCCCACAGAAAACCTGTGGGCTTCATTGTTATTTGTTGCAGTGTTTATCGAATGATGGGTTGAAAGCATAGAAATTCTTTTCATCAAGCTTATCGGTGGCAAGCCTCAGACCTTCGCCGAAGCGTTGGAAGTGGACAACTTCACGTGCACGGAGAAATTTGATAGGTTCTCTGACATCGGGATCATCAACAAGGCGAAGAATATTGTCGTATGTGGTTCTTGCTTTCTGTTCGG
>JAZPYI010000055.1:0-4729 GCA_045544115.1 Acutalibacteraceae bacterium
TTCAATATTATGCTCATAAAAGGAATATTGTGGACTCATCTTGCAGAGATTGATGAGCAAGCATCGGCTATGTTCTCTCGGCTGGCAGAACAGATGAAAGTTAATGAAGGAATCACAGAACAATTCAAATCAGATGACCAAATGGAGTGGGTAGCACGTATGAATAACATTGAAGAACGGGCAAGGGAAATTGTTAATCACGAGCTGATTTTCACGGCATAAACACATCTTGAAATTTTAATCAGGTGCAACGGGATTTAACTCCTGCTGCACCTGATTTTCTTTTTCTGTTTCTGCTTTTTTCTTTGGAGTATTAGGGTGTGAAACTCCTAACGGGTTGATTAAGACTAATGCCATAAAAATCAGTACCCGTATTCGGGGTATATGTAATCTTCGCTCCATATGCAATTTTCGGTTGTTATATTTTCAAGAAACATGAAATATGATGTTTCCCAATAACCGAAAGTGCAGTTGCGGAAAGTGAGTGAACAGCTATCGTTTTTTTCAAAACAACCGAAACCGTCCGAGCCTGTAAGAGTGCAGTTTGTGAATTCAAACACTCCGTAAACATCAACAATATTCATCGGACCGTCCGAACAATCTCGGATAGTGCTGTTGCTGACATAAACATTTCCCGTGCGGGCATTTGCTCCGATACCGCAAACACCGCAGCCATAAAGGTCTGTGTTGTTAATGAATACATCGGTGCAACTAGAAAAATTCAGGACATTACCCGAGCATTCACCTGCATCAACATGACCTATGGTGAGATTTGAAAGTTCAATATTGTTGCAATTCTCAAAATTCAGCACGGCGGCATGTCTGGGAGTAACAACAAGCTCTGTGTCAGAAAACTTTTTTGTGTCGCCTGAAATCTTAAGGAACGAAACATCTTTTATAAAGATTTCCGCACCGTCAAAACATTCATCAAATCTGACAAATTTATGAGCAAAGTTCTGACTCTGCTGCTCAACATAATCACTTAAATTGTAATAACCGTCTTTGATGATTATTTCGGTATTTGATGATATAGCATTCAGAAATTCAGCAGGTGAACTTACATTGACGGTTTTCATCGGAATACCGTTTTCATCTGCGAAGAAAACAGAATTCGTCGCACCATCATATACAGAAAGCAGAAGATTATCGGGGTCTGTCGGCAAGGCAAAAACATTATTACCTCTGTAAAGCAGTCCCATATCCATTTCGCTGACCTGTTTGATTCCACCGTTTTTGAGACTGAATACAATCAGAGTCATCTGAGGGTCTTCCTTTTCGCCTGTGTCGCTGAAAACATAGAGATAGCTGCCACCGTCTGCCGTTTTCACATAATACGGATTCAGGTCATAAGCAAACCAATCTACCTCATAGTTTGAGCTTTCCGAATTTATTCCGAGTGTGTAATAATATCTGCCGTCCGGGTCATAGTTACCTGAAACGGTAAGCTCTTCAGCTTTTTTATCACCTGTAATATCGCTGTAAAATGGTGCTGATACAGGCATACTTACAATATACTCATCAGGCACGATGGCATATTTTTCATTGAACAAATCGGGATATTCTGCATAGGTTATGATTACAACCTGAACACCGAAATTTGTTGGAGCAATATCACCCGGATTGAAATAGAAAGTCACACCGTTGTAATCGAGAGTCCATGTGATACTGTCCTCAGGAGTATTTTTAAAATATTCAATAACGGCAGTATCACCGTCCGGCTCATCTTCACCTATACGGCTCATAATCTCCTTTTCAACTGTTGCGGGAATTTTTGAAAAGTCTATAAAAACATCTGAAAGACCAAGTTCTTTTCCACTCTCGGTATCATAATTAAGTCCGTTGAATGAGCGTGAGCTCTCCGTGCCGTAATCCTCAATAATACTAACTGCAACACTGTCGGCACGTCTTACCTGAACGTCAAGAGTTGAAACATAGGTTGAAAAAGCTTTGCTGTCATCCAAAAATCCTGCTGTAGCTGTAACGATGAAATTATCCTTTTCTTCTTCCATTGTTCTTTTTCTCATAACGGAAGTCTCCGTGAGAGATTTTGAAAGAAGCGGATATTTTTTCTCCATTGATTTATCAAGGGTAACATCCGTATATTCGCTTCTTACAAGCATTGCGGAAGTATCCTTGTACCATTCGTAATGCGAAATATACTCTTTATTAAGCGAAAGAACAGATATTTCTTTATTTTCGGCATTCTCAGTTGTTCCGCTCGGAGTAACATCCTGCGGAGGTTTTTCTCCGCAGGAGGTAAAAGCAACCGTGAAACACAGGGACAATAATATACAAACAATTCTTTTTAACTTATTCATTAAAATCAGAATCCTTTAACGACAAACGCTACAAGCTCGGTTGCAGATTTGTCTTCACGCTTCTCTGTAATAACGGTAAAAATACTACCGTCGGAAAGAACTGTTGAGTCGCAGAACCACGGGTAATTTGTGCTGAAAAGATCTGAGTCGGAAATCTCTGCAACAAACTTTCCGTTATTATCCCAAAGAAGAACATCTCTCATATTGCCGTCAAAAGCAATGTAGCCGTTGGAGGTTTGTGTAACAAATGTTACACTGCCGAGACCTTCACCCTCTGCATCGCAAAGAGTTTTCTGTAACTTGCCGTCTTTGTTGTAGATAAATACCTTATGACCGCTTTCATCAGCCGCATTTGCACAGACATAAATATTGTTTTCATCAACGCACAGATGCATTATTGTTCCGGCTTCTTTGAAAACAATCGGCTTTGATGTAAAGGTGTTACCGTTGAATGTTACGATGTTGCATTCATTTGAAGTAAAGAAGTCAACGCCCCATGCACCTGAAGGATGGATAGCAAGGTTATCAATGTCTTCGTATGTTGCAACTGTTTTGCCGTCCTTGATACAGAGAACATCATTCATTGAGCCGCTTACCCAGAGAGTACCGTCAGCTGTTGCTTCAACGCTGTCGTAATCATCATCGGGAAGCTCGATTTTATCAACAAAGGCAAGGCATGCACCGTCATAGTGACATTCGCTGAGTTCTCCGTCAACAAGAACATATACTCTGTCACCGATTGCGGCAACGGAATGGTCGAAGGTTTCAAAGGTTGTAACGGGTGTTTCAAAGGGAACAAATGTTGAGCTGACTGTAAATGAGCCGGCCTGTGCGTTTGCAGGTTTAGCGGAGAAAGGCTTACCTTCCCACTCCCACGAACCGTCAACATTACCGATATCTTTAATATTAAATGTTATACCGTCGAGAAGTGCCTGAATGTGAGCATCTTTGATATCGGTTGTATCAAACTTGATGTAAACCGATGCATTTGCACCTTCAATACGGTTGAAATAAACGAGAGTATCATCTCCGTCATCATATTTGAGAAGGTCAACACCGCCGATTTTAACGGTTTCATAAGCCTTATTCACTTCATATTCATACTGATTGAAGCCGTAGTAAACAAGATCCTTTCGGAAATCGTATGGTTCATCAATCTCAACGCTGATTGTTGCCTCGATTAAGTAATATTCTTCATCTTCGGGGTCAAGAACCTGAAGAACAGCTTTGGAGTATTCTTCTTCATTCTTGAAGTCATCTTCAATATTTATCCAACCGTCACTGAGATTAACCGCGAAATGAGAGGCTTTAATTTCTGCATCAGAATTGCTTGAAGGCTGTTTTGTGTTGTCTGGTTTATTGGGATTTTTATCGCCGCAAGCGGCAAACGAAAATACCATTAAAAGTGTTAGAAGTATTGCGAATAATTTTTTCATATCTACATCTCCTCCTATAATTCATTATGCCCAAGGGTCTTCCTCTACGGGCACACGGATATCCGAAAGGCATTGAATTTCAACCAGAAACCACTGACCTGTTGAGGGCTTTCTGCGAAGCTTCATCGGTCTCGGGTTATCCGCACCCCCGCTTTTGACATAGAGCGTTGCCCAATCAGCATTATCGAAAGAATAAGGATTTTCGATAACGGTAATTTTATAGGGCGCATCAGGCTTATAACTGTTCTGCGGAGTTGCACCTTCAAAATATGAGCGAGCCTTATAGCCATCGGAGCCAAGATGCTCTTTGATAAACTGTTTTTCAAAGCCGCTAACCTCTGCAGGACCTTTTAAGAAATTGAGCATTTCAATTGTTGCATCGGGATTATGCTCGTAATGGCACAAAGCCGCAAGTGTGAGTGCTGTTGTTTTGAAGGCGGAATCAAGGCTTGCTTCGGGTAGAGCCTGAAGCTCTGCAACATTTGTCGGAAGTGAAGCAAAGGTAAAGGTTTCGGTGTGGTTTCTGCCTTTTCCGACAGACTGCACAGCATTGCTTACCGCTTTGTTTATACCCTGAGAAACCTCTCTTTTAAGTGCAGATTCTGCCTGTCTCTTGAGTGAATCAAATAATCCCATTGGTAATACCTCCTATTCTTTGATAAATCTGTAATTCATAAAGGTAAAATATCCGCTTTCGTCAATAGCTTTTATCCATGATTCTGCTTTTTCGTCAAAAACCTCACCCTTAATTCCTGTATCGTACCAAAGCTCACCGTCACGCAATTCCCATTGCATTGGTGAATCGGCAATCATACCGTCAACAAGAGTGAAATATCCCGCCGCAACCGCTTCGTCAACCTCGTTCTGAGACACACCTTCGGGCAGGGGCATCAGCATATACAGCTTGCCGTCATCACATATTTTAATCTGCATACCGATAATCTTTTTGCGCTCCTTCATTTCTTCGGCAACGGC
>JAZPYI010000056.1:0-12403 GCA_045544115.1 Acutalibacteraceae bacterium
CTGGTGCAACAGTTAATCTCTCTGCAACGGCAGCCAACGGTTACAGGTTTATTAATTGGATAGAAAACGGTGAGGAAGTAAGCACAAGTGCAGTCTATACTTTCACAGCTTCCGGAAATCGTGAGCTTACTGCAAACTTTGAAATTGCACCTCACACCCATTCATTCACATACTCTGCAAGCGGTGACACAATAACCGCTGTTTGCGACAATACAGACGGCAACTGCCCGGATTCCGAGGGTACGCTCACAATTTATGCCCCTGCTGACCTTTATGCAGACGGCACAGCAAAGGAAGCAACTGTTGAAAACAACCTTGTTGATGCTTCGGTTGCAATCAGTGATATTACATATTCAACCGCAGACGGCTCTGCTCCCAAAACCGCAGGCACATACACCGCAAGCGTAACTCTCGGCGATGCAACGGCAAGTGTTGAGTTCACTCTGCTCAACTATGCCGCAAAGGTAACCGACAAGGTCGGCAACGAAATCGGTACTTACAAAACCTTTGCAGATGCAGTTACGGCAGCACAGGACAGCGAGGGCAGCACAGTAACTCTGCTGGATGGTATTACGCTTACAACAAGACAGGATATTAGCTCCGGCAACTTCACCCTTGACCTTAACGGAAAAACCTTACTTAACGAAAACGGCGGAGCTCTCTTCATAGATGAAGAAGCCGATTTGACAATTAAAGACAGCGGCGAAGGCGGTACGATAGAATCCAAAGCACAGGGTTTAGATACTGTCCAAAATTTCGGAAATCTCACCGTTGAATCCGGTATCATAAAAGGTGACGGCGGTATTGACAACGAAGGTATACTTACTTTTAAAGACGGAAGTGTTGAAGCCCATAATTATAATGCAATCGATAATTCAGGCACAGCCTATATTTACAACGGCACCTTTAAATCTATTGATTTGGGTTCAATAACTAACGACTCCGATGCACTCGTTTATTTTTACGGCGGAGAGTTCAGCGGCTTTAGTGGCATTGACAACTTTGGTACAGTCTATATTGAAGGCGGCAAATTCAAAGGTAACTCCTATGCTGCGTTTAATCTGCTCAGCGGTACTGTTGAGGTAACCGGCGGCAGCTTTATGGGTACGGATGATGAATACGGCTATTGCAGCGGCATACCGTACGGTGAATGGACGGTTGACATCGACGAAGGTGCAACCCTTATCCTCGAGGGCGGCGAATTCCCCAACGGCTTTGTTGCTTATAAGTCAACTGCAAACGCACTCCTCGCAGAGGATTATTACTACAAAGATGCCGACGGTAAGCTTATTGATGTTGCAGATGATGCAAAAATTATTAACGGCTACGTAAAGGTAAGCAAGGGTGCTGACCTCTCAGATGCGGTTATCACCGTTGACAAAACAGAATTTGTTTATAACGGTCAGCCGCAAGCACCTGCCGTTACCGTAACAATCGGCGGAAAGACACTCACAGAAAATGTGGATTATGCTGTAAATGCTCGAAGATGGGAAAACGGTGTTCCGGTTCAGTGGTTCTATTACGTAGATGCAGGTGTTTATCTTTTAACTATTAATGGCTTGGGCGATTACACAGGTAAGGTTGAAAAAGAATTTGTAATCAAGCCCGCAACGGTTGATATTATCTGGGAAGGCGACGTGTTCTATTTCACAGGTAATCCCCACAAAGTAACCGCAAAATATATTGACATTGACGGCAACGAAAGTAATGAATTTGAACTTATAAACTACGTTAACACAGATGTTGGTGTCTACACCGCAACGGCGATTTTTGCCGACAACAACTACTCTGCAACCGAAGCAGCGATCAACCACACCTACGAAATCAAGTGGTATGACGGCGCACCCGATGCAGAAATCGGTGGAATAAAGGGCGAAAACGGCTGGTACACAAGCGAAGTAACCGTAACGGCTCCCGAAGGCTACACAATCAGCACAGCGGTTGACGGTACATACGACAGCGAAATCACCTTTGGAAATGAAGAAAATGCAGTTTACTATCTCAAGCAGACAGAAAACGGCTATATCGCAAAGGTTGAGCTTGGCGAAATCAAGTACGACCTTGCAGAACCCACAGCCGAAATCACAATGGCTGAAAATAAATGGAATTCGTTCTTCAATACGGTTACGTTCGGCAAATTCTTCAAAGAAACGCAGTCGGTAACAATCACCGCAGCCGACGAAGCAAGCGGCGTTGCAAAGATTGAATATTTCATTGCAACAGAAGAAATCACCGATTTCGAAAACGTTGAATGGATTGAATACACCGAAGTGTTCACAATTCAGCCCAACTCAAAGAATATAATCTACGCAAAGGTAACCGATAACGCAGGCAGATACGTTATCGTTAACTCCGACGGCATCGTTGTTTATACCGACAGTACGCTTGATACTTCGTTCAAAGATGAAGTTGTCTATGTTCTCACAAAGAACGCGTCGCAGGCGTTTAATCTTAATTTAAACGGCAACACCGTTGCTTACGTTAAGATTGATGAAACCGTTCTCACCGCAGAAGATTACGAAGTTCTCGGAAATATGATTATGGTATCAGACGAGGTTCTTGAAAATCTTGCGGCTGGAGAATACGTAATCACAGTCGGCTTCAACCCGATGGGCGAAGCCTATGCCGAAGGCGATGCACCTGCAGAGGTCACAATTCCTCTTACCGTCAAAAAAGCAGATGTAACGATTGAATTTTCCGATTTCGGCAAGGTTTATGACGGCAAGCCCGTAACCGCAGACTATAAAATCAGAAAGTCAAGCGATTCTTCGCCTGCGGCAAGCAATATTGATTACAACGAAACTGTTGAATATAAAGTTAAGGGCGCAGATGACGGCACTTACACAACCGAATCCCCCGTAAATGCAGGCGAATACACGGTCAGAATCACAGTTGCCGAAACAGAAAAGATTACTTCTGCCGAGGTAACAGCTGATTTCAAAATTTCAAAGAAGAATGTAACCGCCACCGCAACCGCACCTGACAAGGTTTATGACGGAACGGATGCAGTTGATATGTCAAACGTTATTCTTATCTTTGAAGGTATTGTTGAAGGTGATGAAGTTAAGATTGTAATCAAAAACGGTATATTCACCAACTCAAATGTTGGCGAAAATAAAAGAGTTATCATTGCATATACAGCCGGCGGCGAGGATTTGAATAATTATAAGTTACCCGAAGATGATATGATTGGTATTCCCGAAGCAGACCCCAATCTTCACTATGCGTTTGCCGTTGCTTCTATCACCGCAAAGGATATTTCCGACGGCTTTATTATTCTCGGTGATGCTCTCACCTATAACGGCACAGAGCAGACACAGACCGTTGAAAAAGTTCTTCCTACAGGCACAGCTCCTGAAGTAACCTATACAGTCAGCGGCAACAAGGCAACAAACGTCGGTGTATATCTGCTCACCGTAACAGGTACAGGCAACTTCACGGGCGAAGCAAAGATTGCTTATGAAATTGCAGTTAATATGAACGGACTTGATTTTGAAAAAACATATCCGTCCAATGTAAAATCAACCGATAGAGAAAGAATAGAATATGTTCTTAATCAGGTAGAAAATGCCGAAACAGATCTTGCAGATGCAGAAAAGAGAGCAGAATGGAGTCTTGTAAAAGATAATTGCATTGAACTGCTTAAAATGATTGAAAGCGTTGCAGATAAACTTGAACGCTTCAAGACTGATTTGGCAAAATATGATATAAATACCGTAACATCGGATGATTATGACTATTTGGAAAGCTTCCAGGATACAATTGGCGATTTCAGTGATTTCTATTTCGACAATCTGACAGATGAACAGGAAAAGGAAACGAGTGATATCTTTTGGGCAATCGTAGAATTGCAAATCAGAATTTCTGAAGTTGCAAAAGAAATCACAAGAATTACAAACGCTGTAAACGGTTATGATGAAGCAACGGTCAAGTCAACTGACAAGGATGAAATTGAACAGCTCAAAGCAGATATCAATGCTCTCACCGAAGGTCAGAATTTAACCGACGAAGAAAGAGCAGACCTTGCTGAACTTGATGCAAAGCTCGATGCACTTCTTAAAAAGATTGCTGATACCAAGGCGGAAATTGACCGTGTATATGAAGCTGTAAATGCTTACGATGAAGATACGGTTAAATCAACTGACAGGGAAGCAATCGAACAGATTAAAGAGGATATTCAGTCACTCATTGACGGCGGCAATGTAACAGAAGAAGAGATCACAGCTCTTGAAAAAAAGCTTGAAGAAGCAGATGCACTCACTGACAAAATTGCAGAAACTGAAGAGAAGCTTGAAGAAATCAAGGGTATCGAAAACGGCTTCAACCCCGAAACAGTTTCAAGTGACGACAAGGCAACTATCGAAGATAGGATTGCCGAAATCGAAGCAGTAAATACCGATAACCTCACCGACGAGCAAAGGGAAGAATATGAAGAAATCAAAGCAGGCTTTGAAGCTCTCCTTGAAGAAATCGCAGCAGCAGAAAAGGATGTTGCAGACATCGGTGTTGAACTTGAAATGTTTGACGAAGAAAGAGTAACGATCTTCTGGGAAGATGATATTGAAGCCCTCAAAGTAAAGATTGAAGAGCTTCTTGCTGACGAGAATATGGGCGAAGCAGAAAAAGCAAAGTTGGATGAGTATAAGGCCCAGTGCGATAAGCTCATCGAGATTATTAACGACCCCGTTGAATATTTATCACTCCGCTTCTTCTACCTCATATGGGATTTCTTCTCTTCGGTGGTAAATGCTATAGTAGGCTTCTTTACAAAGTAATTCTTTATTACAACATAACAGTATAATACACCAACAAAGCCGGCGGAGAATATCCGTCGGCTTTTTGTATGAGCAATATTAATTAAAAATATATTAAGGTGTTAAATTTTTTTCAGAAAACTTATGAAAGTATGATATACAAAATATACAGTAGGAAAACTACAAAAGTTCGCAGTCACACGGCAGATAAGCTGAATGACGTGAGATATAAATGTGGGGCTTGGTACACAGACAAAACGGCAAAATAAAACGTATCATGCGTACTGATCAATTTAAAACAGCAATAAACAAATTCTTTTAATTGAAAAGCTTTTTAATCTTTATTTTCAGCCTTACCAATGCTTCGCATCCTCCGTAATTGACCGACAAGTCGGGTCGTTCGCTCCATTTGTAATCAGGACCAAGCTCGTAATTCAGCCATTCTTTAACGACCTTAACAAAGTAGAAATCCTCATTTTTTACATAGCCGTATGTTCCAGTTTCCTGGTCATAGCCGTAAACGGTAATCAGCTTTGCATTGCCAAGCAGGCTTTCCTCAAAATAAGCACGGCAGGTTTCAACGTTATCATAATGCGCATAACCCTCTGCGTTTGCATATTCGTTTCTGCCGTTCTGCGCTAACTGCATATAAAGCACATCAAGGTCATATGGGCAGGTCTTGGGACTCATTGTCCAGCCCGGTGTACAGTAATCATTTATGCAGACCCACGTTGGCGGGCGCATCGTGCTGTATTCTTGCGTATGAGACGAAAGTGAAACAATATGCGAAATTATTTTATGCCGTTCAATACCTGCATCGTAAAAAAGCTTGCAGGTGAACTCAATATAATCGGCGAGCACGCCGTAAAGAAGCTGCTTGGTATAGTCCTCAACGGGCATCAGATTTTTTAATGCTTCTTTTTTGATTCTTTCTTTATTATAGCCCATATTATGCAGAGCATGCATACCGTATTGTGCGCGCTCAAAATCTTCCATTGAAGCGTAATCACTGCCGCTGTAATCGGGAATCTGTGTTTCCCAGCCTGTGTTTATGCCCGCAAAAAGATATGCCTTGCTCTGAGATTTAAGCCTTGTGTAATTCTCAACAAGCGGCTCGATAAATCCTTTTGTAACCTGGCTTGAGTACCATTTAAGATATTTTTCGGAATTGAAGCACGGGAAACCACCTGCTGTTGCAAACGGCACTCCGCTCCAGTCGCAATGCCATCTCGGTAACATACCGTATGACTGACCGCCCCATTCTTCACCTTCTTCTGGAAAGGCAATCCATTCACACATTTCGGGGTCATTATAAAACTTACTGCCGTTTTCATCGGTTGTTGCACCGTCACCAAAATAGGTTGAATAGTTCGTGCAGTCATCCATCTGGAAATAAACAGGCACGTTGTATTTTTCGGCAAGCATAAAGACGTGGTTAACTTCTTCGTTCATCTGCTCAATTGACTGAGTCAAACACATCGGACCAACAACACCGAATGCATACATGCGCTTTGAATTGGGGTCAATTTCACCGTGAAGCTCAACCATCTGTTTTACATAAGGTTCAAGATTCATATAATGCACGTTCGTTACCATGAACACAACGTATTGCGGGTCATCTTCATAATATTCTGGAGCTTCGGGCTTTTCACCGAGTGACGGAAAAACCGCAATTATAAAAGCAGTTATAAAACTGATTATTTTGTTAAGCAGTGACATAACAATACCTCTTTCATATTGTAATTTCAAATTAAATATAACACATATTTTTACTCTTATCAATAAGAATAAACAGGTTGTATTTTGCGGTGTTTATGATATAATTTATTTGTTAAATAACTGACGGTTAGTATTTGGAAAGTGCTTGAAGATTATAAATAAACAGACAAATAAATTTTTAGGAGTATTTATGGCTTTCTTATTGGTTATTATATATGTTGCATTTATAGGTCTCGGAGTTCCCGATTCGCTAATCGGCTCAGCCTGGCCTGCAATACATTCTGAGATGAACATTCCCGTTGAAGCGGTCAGCATTCTCACTTTTATTATTTCGGGCTGCACCGTTTTATCAAGCATGTTCAGCGCAGGAATTCTCAACAAGTTGGGAACAGCCGGAGTTACCGCTTTCAGCACGGCTATGACGGCTGCGGCTCTGCTTGGCTTCTCTTTTGCACCGTCCTTTTGGTTTATGATACCGCTTGCCGTTATTCTCGGACTCGGCGCAGGTGCAATTGATTCGGGACTTAACAATTATGTCGCTCTGCATTTTAAGGCAAGCCATATGAATTTTCTGCACTGTTTTTACGGTGTGGGAGTATCGCTCAGCCCGTACCTTATGTCACAGGCATTGAGCAATGCGGGGTGGCGAAGCGGTTACCGCTATGCTTTTTATGTTCAGGCGGCAATCACGCTGCTCTTAATCATATCGGTTCCTATGTGGAAGAAATCATCATCTGCCGATGAAACGGAAGAAGAAAACACTGTAAATCTCACTCTCTTTCAAATGGCAAAAATGCCTGAAGTCCGTCAGGTATGGATTATTATGCTTGCAACAAACGCAATCGAATATGCCTGCGGAGTGTGGGGAAGTACGTATCTCGTAACAGAAAAAGGATTTGAAGCAAAGTACGGAGCACTTGCTTTGACCGTATATTATGTCGGAATGTCAATAGGACGTTTCGTTTCGGGCTTGCTTTCATCTAAAATAAGCACATGGAAACGCATAGGTATCGGCACAATAATTCTCGCCCCTGCAATCGCAATTATGCTTCTTCCTCTGCACGGTGCGGTTACCGTTGTCGGTTTATTCCTTGTGGGCTTGGGTAACGGCTCAATCTACCCGAATATGATTCACCTTACACCTCACAATTTCGGCAAGGATGTTTCCCAGTCGATTATGGGCTCGCAGATAGCATTTGCATATATCGGTGTAATGCTTGCACCGCCTGCGGTCAGTTTGATAAGCGGACTTTTCGGAATTAAGATATATCCTGTTCTGCTTGCAGTGCTCTACGTGATTATGGTTATTGCTCTCAAGCACTTTGTAAACAGACTAAAAAATCAGAATAAATACAATGCAAATGTCTGAAATTCAAGGATGACAGTTAATGAAAAACATAGATAAATTCGATATAAACAGCTTCATATCTCCCGATGTTTCCCATGCACCAGTCTATGTCTGGGTGTGGAATGATGTCTGCACCCGTAAAATTATAGATAAACAGATCGCTGAAATGCAGAATCTCGGCATAAGAGCATTTTATATTCTTCCCGAGCCGAAGAATTTCCGACCCGACAGTATGCCGACCAATCTTACACCCGACTATCTTTCTGATGAGTTTTTCGGGCTTTGTGCTTATGCCGTTCAAAAGGCAGATGAGCTTGGTATGCTTTGCTGGCTTTATGACGAGGGTGGCTGGCCCTCAGGCGGTGCGTGTGGAAAAGTTTTGAACGACCATCCCGAATATGCAAGAGAAGTGCTGAAAACAGTTGAGTGCACTTTTTCAGCAGGGGATATATACAAAGAATCAACACCCGATGTTATTGCAGCATTTCTGAATTACAAAGAAATTATTGAAGAAGGATATGAATTCGTTTCAGATGCTGTTGTTACTGAATATGTGACGGAAAAGAAAATCAACAGCAATACCGATTATCCCGATTTGCTGAATATTGCCGCAACGGAATACTTTATTGAAATCACGCACGAAAAATATGCTTCAGGAAAAAATGTAACTGCAGTATTCACAGACGAGCCGAAAGCGCCGTCACGGGCTTATAACAAAGAGCTTGCGGAGAAATATGAACTGACTTACGGTGAATCAGTTTTGCCATACCTGCCGCTGATTGCGGGTAAGACGGTACCGACAGAAGAAAACGTTCATATATTGCACCGTTGGTATGATCTGTGCAGCAGAATGTTCTGCGATAGTTTTCTTCTGCCGTGCAAAAAATGGGCAAATGATCACGGTATGTCTTTTACCGGACATATGGACAAAGATCACGATCCGCTCGGCTGTATGCAAGGCGGCGGAAACTTCAATCTTATGCGTGCTCTGCGTTGCTTTGATATTCCGGGAGTTGACGTTATATGGCGTCAGCTTTATCCTGAAAACAAAACAGAAAACATGAATGATATGAACGGCTATAACGGATTTTTTCCGAGATATGCTTCATCTGCCGCTGCACAGAACGGCTCAAAGTTTGCATTGAGCGAAATTTTCGGAGTTGGCGGTTGTGCAATGACTTACGATACAATGCGATATACCGTCGGGTATCAAGCTGTTCGCGGAATCAACATATTTAATCCGTTCAACTTTCCTCTCGGCAGAAAAGGTCAGCTTCTTGCACAGGAGTTACCCGTTTTTACGGAGAATCAGACGTACTGCCGCTTTCTAGGTCAGTTCAACAAGTATGTTGAGCGCCTTTCGTATCTTTCAACACTTGGCAAGCGAGTCTGCGAAACAGGACTTTACTATCCCGTTTCCGATTTTCAGGGCGGCTTAAAAGCTGATGTTATGGCGAATGCTTTTGATACTCTCGGCAGAGCGCTTGAAGATATGGCGGTGGATTTTGATATTGTTGACGACGATGTTATTCAGGCATCTGTTGGTGCCGACGAGGGTCGTATCCGCATAGGCAATGCAGATTACAGAAATATCATCATCCCCGAAGGAGCTTTTATTCCGCCTCAAACTCAAACTGTTCTTGACCGCTTTGTCAAAGGCGGAGGAAGAGTTTCACATACTCTTTCAGAACTTAATCCTGTAATTAAGGCTGACGGTAAGGGCTTACGGGCAATGCACAGAAAAGCTGAAAATGCAGCGCTGTTCTTTTTGTTTCGTGAATACGGCGACAACGGAGATTATCGTATTAATCTGCCCTCATCAAACGGTTATCTGCTCAATTTGGAAAAAGGAAAATTGCAGCGTTTCAAAGCAAAAAACGGATATCTTAATCTTTCACTTGCCATAGGCGAAACAGCGGTAATAATGCTTACTGATGAAACTTTTGATGCTGAAAACAAGAAAGAATTCAGCTGCAAAGCCGATATTTCCGACGGATTTGTTTTCCGAAAAGAAACTGAACTCTCATACGGCGAAAACGGATTTGAAAGTATCAGTCATTCAGAAAAATCTGTTCCCGTTAAGCTCGGTGATTGGGCAAATATAATCGGCAAAGAATATTCGGGAAGCGGAGTTTATGAAACTGAATTCACACTTCCAACCGAAAGACAAGGAAAAGAGGGCGAAATCGATCTCGGTGACGTGCGGTATGCGGCTGAGGTTTATCTCAACGGACACTTTCTCGGAACTGCTTTGACAGCTCCGTACAGATTGAAAATACCCGCAA
Organism: Acutalibacteraceae bacterium; assembly: GCA_045544115.1. GTDB lineage: Bacteria > Bacillota > Clostridia > Oscillospirales > Acutalibacteraceae > CAG-177. The sequence goes on from JAZPYI010000056.1 coordinate 10,107, forward strand.
ATGTTCTTGCCGAAAACAACAAGCTGAAAATAGCAGTAACCAATACATCGGCAAATTGGTATGTTCACACCGACTACTTTGACAAGTGGAAAACAAATGAATTATCACCGTATTTTGAGGCAGAGCTCGCGTTTGCCAAAGACATAGTTCTAAGCGGACTGTACGGACCTGTTACGCTTTATACATAGTACTTATCAGAATAATAAATAGCTCTGGTTTTTATCAGGGCTATTTTAATGTCTGAGCGTTATAAAAAAATCAGCCGCACGATAGCGGCTGATTGAAATAGTAATCCGATGTCAAACCTTGATGCCGTTTTTAGAGGCACTCATAGGTCCTGTGCAAACCGGCGGTTATGATTTATATCATAGAAAAAAGAGTTTTGAAGAAGAAAAATATTGCAGTAAAAAGATTAGCATCTGAGTCAGTTGTGTTGTCGGTTACCGTAAACGAATCAATAATTTCGTCTGTATCGGTGCGGTAAGTTGTGCCGACAATCGCAGCATCTGTAAACGTAAACGCTGTGTAGGTGGGAACACGAACATCAAAGGCGGAAACAGTAAAAGAAGCCGTTGATTCGGGAAGCGGGTCATAGTTGCTGCCCGAAGCTGAAGAGGACTGAACATATACCGTACCTTCACTATCTGTGACTTCGCCTGCGAGCATCGTTTCTGTGCGTGAATAAAAGTGGTCGTGTCCGCTAAGGCACAGGTCTATATCGTATAAATCATAGAGAGATGAAAAGAAAAGTCGTTCTTCTGAAAAATCATTGTCACTTAACGATGCTGAATAAGGGTTGTGGTGCATTGTAACCACTCGCCACTTGGTGTCGGGATAAGCACGGGTTGCTTCACGCAGAACCTTTGCGGTGTCAAGCATAAAGCTGTTGTTCGAGTTGATTGTAATAAAAAGCGCATCACCGTAAGTGTAATAATATCCTGTTCCGGCTTTGCTCGGCATAAGCTCATCAACCTCGTTCGGGTTGTTGAAAATTTCACCGTAAAGTGTAGAATCATCATCGTGGTTGCCGATGGTGTTGGCAACAGGCAGAGAGCGCAAAGCTTCGGGAGAAAGATAAGCCTTCATTTGAACAAGGCTGTCGGGCGATTGAAACTGGTCGCCGCCGGAAATAGCAAAAGCGGCATTCGGATAGGCTGTAAGCATCTTATTAACCGTATAATTCCAACCACACGTGTCACGGATAAGTATTTCATCAAGTGTTTCGTCACCTGAACGTCCGATTTGTGCATCAGAAACATATAGGACTGTAAATTCATCCGAGGGTTGAACTGTAAACGCCTGTGCTTCGCTCCAGACACCGTTTTCAGTATATGAATAGTAATATGTTTTGCCTTGCTCAAGTCCCGTTACGGTAACCTTGTTTGACCTGAGGTTTTCAACGGCGTCAGCGGTAACAACTTCAAACTCTTCAGCGTCAGACATATCGTTGTTTTGCGAAACCTTGAAAGCGGGACTATTGTCTGTTGCACTCGACAGCCACGCAAAACGCAGCTCACCGACTGCTGTACCGGGTGTAACGGAAATCACCGTATCGTCAGCCTGTATTTGTGACCATTTCGGTGAAAATTCTGTAAGCACTTCGTTCCCATACGCAAAGCCCGGCTCAGCAAAGGCAGTAATGCTCAGAATAAGAGTAAGGACAAGAATAAATGATATTGTTTTGATTGTTTTCCTCATATTGATTCCTCCAATTTCCATATTTATAATTTAATACTGAAACAGAAATTTGTCAACGGAATAAAAAGCAGTTTCTACTCATATAAGAAAAATGCATTTACATTTTCCGTGTTTTGAACGTTTCGTTCAATGATCTACTGATAGATATTAGTATTTGATGCGGTTATATATTGAGCGGTGCGGCTCAAAACACACAATGTTTCAATAAAGCCGCGGAAAATCTCCGTCGGCTTTTCATATGCACAGCACAATAGAGATAAGATGAATGATTGCTTAATAATAAGGTTTTGCTATTAGAATTATATTTCCGGAGATGTTAGAAAATATGATAAAGTTGTGTGCGGGTGATAGGGGATAATATTTACTTGTGTGTAGGTGTGTGATATAATGCGTTCAAGAAATAAAATTTACATGAGGAAGTAACATGCAATATGCTACTGAATTGTTTTTTGATATAGAAATAAAAGAAAAGCTTATAATTATATATTGAAGATTTGTTTACATAAGCGGAAGTATAATTTACTTGTGTGCAATATAATAGTTTTGTCAAAAAATAGCCTTATCAATAGAAGGTGCGTATTATGAAAAAGTTAAAAATC
>JAZPYI010000057.1:0-12517 GCA_045544115.1 Acutalibacteraceae bacterium
TAAATCAGGGGGCTGCTATTATTCTTTATGCTGCTGAATAAGCAAGGTTTGTTCTGATATTATCGCAGAAATCCTTGGAAACCATGTTAATCCATGTGTTGTGCTTCTTGATGCTGTATTCACCGTCTTCAGCAAGAAGAGTATCTTCGTAAGCGGTGAGAGCTTCTGATCCCTTTGATTCTTTGATAGTATTGCTCCAGTCGGTATCATCTGTGTTGTCACTTACAAAATACATAATGTGATAACCGTATTCTGTTTCAACAATACCGTAGTCGCCGGCTTTTCTTGCATCGTCAAATGACCACTCTTCAAATTCTGCAACATAGTTGTCGGTGGTTCTGATTCCTTCGTAAAGACCGCCTGTTTCAGCAGATGCGGTATCATCGGTCTTATCCTTTACCATTGCAGCGAAGCTTTCTTCTGTCTTATCTCCAGCAAGCCACTCGTCAAGAAGTGCCTGTGCTTCCTTCTGTGCAGCTTCCTTTTCTGCATCTGTAACATTTTCGGAATCTTCTGCATCGAACTGAACAAGGCAGTGACGAACGTCAACACTGTTCATTGCGTAGATAGGCTTAATGCTGTAAACTATGTAAACAGCTTTTTCACCAACTATGAGATTTTTGTCACCTGCTTTGCGAGCTGTGTCAAATGCCCAATCTGCAACCGCTTTGGAGGTTGAGGTTGTAAGTGAATTATAAGTTGTGATTTCGGAAAGAGTAGTGTAATCCTGGTCTACAGGCTTTTCTTTGCCTTCGTTCTTATATGCTGTGATTGCAGCCTTGAAAGAAGCTTCGTCGGTAAGCTTGTCATAGATAGCCTTTGCTTCCGCTTCAACCTTTGCATTTGCAGCCTTCTGTCTTTCTGCAAGAGCTTCTTCTGTTTCACCGTCGTTAAGGGTGAGAGTTGTGAAAGCAAATGAATAGTAACGAACATCTGCATAGTCATAATCTTTTCTGTTCGCATCGTATTCTGCTTTTATATCAGCATCGGTAATGGCTGCTTTAAGCTCGCTGCCCTTATCTTCATAGAAATTCTGGGCAAGAGTTTCCATTTCAAGCTGCTTTCTGAAAGCCTTTTCATTGAAACCGCCGCCGAAGCTTTCGCGAAGATAAGCATTGAGTGAGTAGTTGTTGGTTGCGGCTTCATCTCTGTAGCTTTCGATAGTTTCATTGATTTCGGTCTTTTCGTCATCGGAAAGAGCATATTCAGCCTTAACAGCTTCATTGTAATATGCATAAACAAACTGAGCATAATTAACAGCGGATTCCTTAAAGACTTCGTCCCATGTAAGAACATTGCCGTCTTCATCTGTCTGGGTTGAATCCTGCTCATCAGGAGGAACACTTGTATCAAATCCCATGTTCAAGCCCTGCTGTGAATACATGTTTGCATAATAAGCCATCTGCTGATACTGAGCTGTATAGTAGTAGTTGAACTGAGCTGCAGTAATTTTATCATCGCCGATATTAACTGCGGTGACAGCTCTTTCGATAATGCCGAGGCTGTCTACGATTTTCCATGCGATGCCGCCGACTATTGCAACAGCAAGAACTATAGCAACAACCTTTTTGAGAATGCTTGCAGCAGCCGTTCTTTTTTCAATGCTTTTTGCATTTTTCTTTGCGGCTTTAGCGATTCTTGCCTTGCGTTCCTCGCGATAAACCTCAGCCTTGCTCATTGAGCTTTCGTTTTTTGCCATAACTGTTCATCCTTTACTTTAAATATTAATTGCCGACCGAACAAAATCGGCACAATACACATATATTATACTATTTTTATAATTTTTACAAGCTTTTTTTAAAAATTAATAATTCATTTGTATTTTTTTAATAAATCACTTGTGAGAATTTGTAAGATTGCCGTTCAGAAATTCCGTTTTAAACCATACATCTTCAGCTTCAAAGTCTTTACCGTTAAGGTAATTGAGAATACCTGCATCGGTTGAAAAAGCGAATTTGAGTTTGTAGGAATAAAGAAACTGCTTTTTGTAGCCCAATGCTTTGTTCATGGCATTGGTGCCGTATTTGCCGTCACCGAGAAGGGGATGACCTATGCTTGCAAAGTGTGCCCTTATCTGATGAGTCCTGCCCGTTAACAGCTCAACTTCAACGAGGCTTAAGCTGTCTTGTTCGGAAATTACGGAGTATTTTGTCCTTATTTCTTTGGAGTTGGGCATTTGTCTTTCAAAAACCTTGACCTTGTTTTTGTTTTCATCTTTTATCAGCCAACCGGTAAGAATGCCGTTCTTTTTCTTAAGTGTTCCGTGAATAACGCACAGATAGTATTTTTCAAGCTCTCTTTCTTTGAGTTTCTGATTCAGAATACGAAGACTTTCGGCATTCTTTGCTGCAATAACTATTCCGCCGGTATTTCTGTCTATTCTGTTTACAAGAGCAGGCGCAAAAGAATGTTCATCCTTCGGATCATAGTCGCCTTTTTCATAAAGATATCTTTTTACTCTTGTAATAAGTGTGTCATTATATTCCGTTTCATCGGGATGAGAAAGAAGACCAACCTTCTTATCGAGCAGAAGAAGGTTTTCATCCTCGTAAACTATGTCAAGCTTTTTTGAGGCAGAAAGAAAATCGTAGTGTTCGTCAGCGGGTGCGAAAAATTCATCGTTGATATACATATCAACAATATCTCCTTCAAGGAGCTTTGTTGATATTTCACCTCTTTTGGAATTAATCTTTATTCTTTTTGTTCTTATGTATTTATACATAAGCGATTTCGGTAAAGCGGGTACTGCTTTTGAAATGAATTTGTCGAGTCTTTGACCCGAATCGTTTTTTGAAATTATAAATGACTTCAAGAAAAATCACTCCGAACGGGATAATATAAAAAATGGGGCTTTTCAAAATCTTGTAAATAATGTATAATTATATGAAATTTACGGTTTGGGAGAGTTAACATTGAACGGTAATAAAATCAAAAATGATAATCCTCACGCAAAACACAGGTCAAGGCTCAGGGAAACCTTCAGAAAAGCGGGGGTAGACGGAATGCCTGACCATAATATCCTTGAGCTGCTTTTGTTTTATTCCATACCAAGAAAGGATACCAATGAGCTTGCGCATAAGCTTATAGCTGAATTTGGTTCTCTGAGCAGAGTTTTCGATGCCACGTATGAACAGCTTCTTGATATTGAAGGAATAGGAGAAAGTTCAGCCTTACTGATTTCGCTTATACCCGGTATATGCAGAAGATATGTTGAGGGTAAATCTAAAGGAAAAGTTAATCTTTCCGATCATAAAACAGCCGAGAAGTATCTTGTTGAAAAGTATTACGGCTGTAAAACCGAAATATTTTATATGCTTTGCCTGGACAGCTCGGGGAATCTGATAAATTGCTGTAAGCTCGGCGAAGGAACCCCTGAAACCGTGCTTATAGATAAACGTTTTGTTATGCAGACAGCCTTCAGGAACGATGCGGATAAGGTGATATTTGCTCATAATCATCCGAAAGGCATTGCGGCACCTTCAAGGAATGACCTTGAATTGACAAATGAATTTTCGTCAATGTTTTCTTCTGTCGGTATTCGGCTTGTTGACCACATTATTGTTGCGGACAACGATACTCTTTCCCTTGCATCTGTTGAAAAATTCAAAAGATTATTTATTTAGGCTGCCGTTTAAGGCAGCCTTTTTGTTTAAAATTTAATTGTAACCTTGTGTTTTCCGGTTGTATCTGAAACCTTAAGAAGTGCAGCGCCGTTTTCGCCGACGGGTTCAAGCGTGTATTCACCGCCGCATTCGATGCTCTTTGCTTCTTTGTGAACGAATATTTCCGTGGGAACATCGTATTCCTTATCTTGGGTATATTCAAGAGTAAAGATGTTGTTTTCTCTGTCAAAGGAGTAGCTGTCAATTTTACCGCAAACAGCAACAGGAGAGGTTCTTACAAGACAGGTCATTATCGGATTTTCAAGCAGACCGTCATAATATGCCCAGTATGTATGACCCCACTGGTTTTTATCGAATTTGTCAAGCAGGTATTCAATGTGATAAAGCCAGTCGGTGCCTTCTGACTGGCCGCCCCATTCTCCTACAATAAGGGGAACGTTAAGCCTGTCCTGCGATCTCTTGTGTTCATCAAAAATAGAACCGACTCTTGAATTGCTTGCGTATTTATAAGCGGGTGTATCAACCATAAGGTCGTATGCATGAGGCGCAAAGCAAAGCTTTTCTTCGCGCTTGCCGTCATAGTTTACGGGAGGACATGAGTAGGGGATGCCGAGGTTGGAATAATAGCTGTTTTCCATAATGATTATGCCGTTATCGGTAACTTCACGGACAGCTTTAGCCGTATTATTTATAAAACGAGAATAATTGCCTGTATCGAATTTGTGAATCAAATCATCCGCAGCACTTGTAACTTTTCTGAAAAGAGTGGGGTCATTAAAGGGTTCAAGAACTCTTATCGCATTTCCGGTAACAAGCTGCTTAAGCATCCAAAGCTTTTTACATCTCTTATCGGTAATAACTGTTTTGGCAACACTCATTATCAGTTTTCTGAAAACCTTTCCGCCATCTGTGCCGGGGAATGGTTCGTTAAGAAGATCAAAACCGAAAAGAGCAGGATGATCCTTGAATTTTTCCGCAACGTGCTTCCACATATTGCAGAAATATGTTTGTAGCGGTATGCCGTTAACTTTATCGTTTGCCCAAAAGTGGTCGAAGGCTCTGTGAACGGCTTTTCCCCAGAAATAGCCCTCTGCCCATACGAGCTTTGTGGGTGTGAATTTTGCACCGTCCGTTATGCATGCCCATGCAGGTGCACCGTCGCCGGCTGTTTCAGGAGCGCCGCTGTAAAGGTCCTGATGCATATCAAGATAAAAGTATATGCCGTATTTTGCGCATAAATCGGCTATGGCATAAACTCTGTTGAGATATTCTTCATTATATTTTCCGGGTTCGGGTTCGACCGCATCCCAAGTCAAACCGAGTCTGACAAGATTGAAGCCGCATTCGCTGAGCTTTTTTATAAGTTTTTCATCATAATCGAGAGCATATGTTCTTTTGGCTTCTCCGTCTTTGTGATAACCCTTATCGCAAAGATTAACACCGTTGAATATTCTCTGTCTGCCTTCCGAATCAACGAATGTTTTTTCAAAAGTATTTATTTTAAACATAAAAAACTTCCTTTCTCTTTATTTAATTGGATGACAATATAATAACCAAAACTGATATTAATACCGATAAAAATGTTATTACGGAGAGAACAAGTATAATTAATTTATTTTTCTTTCTTAAATAATGCTAATATTCAATAAGCGCTTCCTTTGAGAGATGTTCAGAGCTTTTGAACACTGATTCTTAAAAATTATACCATTTATATGTAATAATTGCAACAATAATGTTTATGGCTGAAAATGATAAATAGATGTTGCAGAAATTAAATATATATGATATACTAAAATTGTATAAATTTACAGAATAGAGGTAATACAAATGGCAGCATCCGCACTTTTTAAAATGTATTGCAGAGCTTATCAGGGTATTTTCCGTGTGGCAGTTAATTTTCTTGACTGGACAGAGCCTCAGTTAATCAAGGGCGCGGGCAGTGTTAAAAATCTTCCGCAGGTTGTTAAGAAAAACGGTCACGACAGTGTTCTTGTTGTAACCGATAAAGGTCTTATGGGACTTCATCTTCTTGACGGTATGTTTGAGGGGCTTGATAAGTCAGGTGTAAAATATGCCGTTTATGACGGAACACAGCCCAACCCTACAATAAATAATATTGAAGACGCAAGACAGATGTATGTTGATAATAATTGCTCGGCAGTTATCGCTTTCGGCGGCGGTTCACCCATGGACTGTGCAAAGGTTGCAGCTGCAAGAATTGCACGTCCCAATAAGAGTGTTCAAAAGATGAGAGGAACTCTCAAGATTCTCAAAAAGCTTCCCACTATTTATGCTGTTCCCACAACTGCAGGTACAGGCTCCGAAACAACAATTGCAGCGGTTGTTTCCGACCCTGCAACTCACGAAAAATATGCTCTTCAGGATCCCGTACTCCGCCCGAAGTATGCTGTTCTTGACCCGGAGCTTACTCTCGGTCTGCCTCCTCATATAACCTCAACAACAGGTATGGATGCTCTTACTCATGCAGTTGAGGCTTATATCGGTCACAGCAATACTAAGGATACAGCTGCTGCGGCAGAAAAGGCAACAAGAATGATTTTTGATAACATTCTTAAGGTTTATGAAAACGGTAAGGATGTTCAGGCAAGAGAAAATATGCTTGAGGCATCATATCTTGCAGGTATTGCATTCACAAGAGCATATGTAGGCTATGTTCACGCAATAGCTCATAATTTCGGCGGTATGTACGGAACACCTCACGGTCTTGCAAATGCGGTTATTCTTCCCTATGTTCTTGAAGCCTTCGGTGAAACCGCTTATAAGCCTCTTGCAAAGCTTGCAGATGTTGCAGGTCTTGAAACTGCGGGCATGACTGAGGCTCAAAAGGCAAATCTCTTTATTGCGAAGATTAAGGAGCTTAACAAGCTTCTTAATATCCCCGAGCATCTTGATGTTCAGGAAAAGGATATAGAAACAATCGCAAAGAGAGCCAACAAGGAAGGAAATCCTCTTTATCCCGTACCGAAAATTATGGATGTTGAGGAGATTTCTGCGATTATCAGAAAGGTAGGAAACCTTAACTGAATGCGTTTGAAACGGGCAATTGCGTGCAATTGTCCGTTTTTTGATTACATTTTTTTAATGAAATATAAACAATATTGTTGTATAATAGGACAAAAGGAGTGGAAAAAATGAAAATTCGCTGTTTAGTAAGTTTATTGCTTGCTTTTGCCATGATTTTAAGTGTATTCACCTGTACAGCATTTGCTGCGGAGGATACCTGGAAGCCGAAAAATAATGAACCCTTTGTTTTTGTTCACGGTCTTAACGGTTGGGGAGGCGCTGAAGGTATCAACGGTATTGTTCCTTATTGGGGAGCAACTACAGGCGACCTTATGAGCTATCTGCAAAGTGAAGGCTACGAATGCTATTCGGCTTCGGTTGGCCCGTTGAGCAGTGCATGGGACAGAGCTTGTGAGCTTTATGCACAGCTTATCGGTTCAACGGTTGATTACGGTGCGGCACATTCTGAAAAGCATAACCATGACCGTTACGGAAGAACATATTATCATGCCCTTATTCCCGATTGGGGCGAGCTTGATGAAAACGGAAAAATACAACAGATTCATTTGATAGGTCACAGCTTCGGAGGAACAACCGTGCGAATGCTTATCCAACTTCTTACCGAGGGCAGCCCTGAGGAAATGGCAGCAACGGATCCTGATGATATATCGGGTTTGTTTATCGGCGGGAAAGGTGACTGGGTAAAGAGTGCAACTACGATATGCACACCTCACAACAGTTCTTCTGTTTACTATCCGCTTAAGGCTTTGGGACTTTATGAGATAGTCCAGAATATCAGCTTTCTTTATGCGGGAATTATGGGTCGAACATTTTTTAACGGAAGGCTTGTTGATTTTCATCTCGAGCAGTTTGGATTAACTGATGTTTTTAATGGAGAAAAGGCTGACGGACTGATTGAATCGTTGGTGAGAGTTCAGCAGAATCTTGATGATACCTGTATCTACGATCTTACCCCTGAAGGAGCGGCACAGCTTAACGATGAGATGTCAGCAAATAAAGATATATATTATTTCTCATATGCTTTTTCAACAACGGATAAGATTGATTTTCTTGGCATGGATTTACCGAATATCAAAACCAATCCCGTTATTTATCTTACAGCTTTGGTTATGGGTATAATGCCTGAGTTTACAGACCCGCATACCGGTGTTGTTTATGATGAAAGCTGGCATGCAAATGATGCACTTGTTAATACAGAAAGTGCAAAATATCCGCTTGATGAGCCTCATAAGAATTATGACCCGAATAATATGGAAAAAGGTATATGGAATGTTATGCCTGTTCAAAGTGGCGACCATGGTGCGGCTATAGGTCTTTTCTCTGATGAGAAGGAAGTGAAGGGATTTTACCTTGAACTTTGCGAAATGCTCTGTGAATTACCTTGATTTATAAAAATATCACCGAAAAAGTTCAACAAACTTTTTCGGTGATATTTTTATGCAAATGATTTTGTTTGTTAAAAAACAACAAATATTGCAACTTTAAATATACAAAATGCACAAAATAAAATAAAAGGTTAGTTAAATTATGTAAAGGCTGAATAGTTTATACAATCTCGAAAATTGTTAATTTTGCACAAATATCATCATTAATATTTGTGCAAAATTACTTGACTTTTTCTGCGGATAGTGTATAATAAAGCCACAACAAAAAGAAAGGATGAATGTTATGAACTTCTACGAAATTTCCAATTACCCCGCAGAGAAAAAGCTCATCGAAGAAATCGCAAAGGAAAAGAAATTCCTTACATTCAAAAAGCTTTTCAAAATCTTCGAGCTCAATGCTTTGCTTGAGAAGTAAGGGGTCGAGCTTTCAGCTCTCCGCACTAAATGACCCTCACGGGTTTTTATATATCTGAGCTGAGAAATAATCTCTGTTCAGAGCTTTGGAATTTTACACAGACCGCACAAGGTTTTTTCCTTTGACGGTCTGTTTTTTCATTTTTATGCTTTTTTACTCATATAAATTTATTGGAGGTGCATTATGAATTGCTGTATTACGGAATTAAGATGTAAAGAAGTGATTGATAAATCAAACGGCTGCCGTCTGGGACTTATAAGCGATGTTGAGGTTGATTCCTGCTGCGGAAGGGTGGTTGCACTTATTATTTACGGCAGACCGAAATACTGGGGTATCTGCGGAAAGCGGGAAAGAATACGCATATGCTGGGAGGATATTGAGGTTATCGGAAGCGATACGGTGCTTGTTACAAAGTCGCAAAGGTGCAATGATTCAAGAAGACGCGTCAATAAATAAAAACAACCCCGAAGAATTTGCAAACCAAATTTTTCGGGGTTGTTATCAATTAATTAAAGTCCTGTTTTTTCACTTATATATTTTCTTGCCATGCAGGCATATTCATAGGGATTGGCTTTTGCGGGGTCCTGCTCAGCTTCAACAACAACCCAGCCTTCATAGTCAGCCTCGGAGAGAATGTCAAATACAGGAGTGAAATCGAAGTCGCCGTCACCGGGAACGGTGAAAGCACCTGCTCTTACGCAGTCAAGGAAGCTCCAGCCCTTTTCTTTGCCTTCATTTATTACATCCTGACGGATGCTCTTGAGGTGAACATGCTTAACTCTGTTAACGTACTTTTTAAGAACACCGATTGCATCCTCGCCTGAGAATGAAAGATGACCTGTATCATAAAGAAGATAAACAAGGTTGGGGTCTGTGATTTCCATGAGCTTGTCAATTTCAGCCTCGGTCTGTACACCTGTACCCATGTGATGATGAACGGTAAAATACATTCCTTTTTCTTTTGCAAGTCTGCCCATTTCGTTGAAGCCCTTTGCAATAAGCTCCCACTGCTCGTCTGTGTAAACGGGCTTATCGCCGAAAATGCTTAAAGCTTTGCCTTGAATGGAGTTACCCTGCTCGGATGCACCGATAACCTTTGCACCGAGTGCATGAAGAAAATCTCTGTGCTTGATAAAAGCTTCAATGGTTGCTTCATAACCCTCTGAAAGAAGAAGAGATGAGAACCACGCGTTGCAGATGCGAAGACCTCTTACGTCAAGCTTGTGCTTGAGAGTTTCAACATCTTTGGGGTATTTGTTGCCGATTTCGCTGCCCTTGAAGCCGCTGAGAGCCATTTCGCTTACGCACTGCTCAAATGTATTTTCCGCACCGAGGTCGGGAAGGTCATCGTTTGTCCAAGCGATAGGTGCTATCGCAAGGCTTACCTTGTCTTTATTAAGCATTTTTAATTCCTCCGATTTATGTAAAATTAATAAAGTCTTGCCTTTGCTATGTTTTCTTGCATATCTTCATATGCAGCCTGAACCCTTTCGCTGGTTGAAACCTCAGCAACACCGACTCGCCACCATGCGTCATAGCCGTCGCTCATGCTGCCGTGAACAACCTTGATATCAAAGAGGCAGGGAACCTTTTGTTCCTTTGAATCTTTAAGTGCATCGCGAAGCTCAGCGACATTTGTCACGGTGTATGCTTTGCAGCCATAGCCTTCCGCGATTTTGGCAAAATCAATGGGAACAATTGCACCGTCAAGCATTCCGGTGAGAGGATTTCTTGCCTGAAAACGTGTTCCGAAGGTGTCCGTACCCTGGTTGTTCTGAAGATTTTCTATGCAGCCCCAGCCTGAGTTATCAAAGAGCATAACGTTAATTTTTACACCTTCCATAACTGCCGTATAAAGCTCGCTGTGAAGCATAAGAAAGCTGCCGTCACCGACCATTGTGTACACTTCTCTGTCTGGCTCCGCAAGCTTGACTCCGAGTGCGCCGCAGATTTCATAACCCATGCAGGAGAAGCCGTATTCCATGTGATATGTATTAGGTACGGATGCTCTCCAGAGCCTTTGCATACAGCCGGGAAGACTGCCGGAAGAGCCTATTGCGATTGATTTTTTATCAATAAGCTTGTTTATTTCGCCGAGAGCTCTCGTCTGTGAAAGACCCTCCTTGAGATATGCGCTGTACATACGGTCAACCTCGGAATTGTAGTCCTCTTTAATCTGTGCAAGTTCTGCGCTGTCCCAGGTTGAATAGTATTCTCTTACCGTAAGAGTACCCATAATATCAAGCATTGCTGTTTTTGCATCTGCAATAACAGCGGTTGAATCCATCTTGAATGCATCGAACGGACAGATGTTTATTGAAAGAATTCTGCAATCAGGATTTTGGAAGCCCCATTTCGATGCGGTTGTGAAATCGGTAAGACGTGTTCCTACCGCAATAACAAGGTCGGCTTGCTTTGCAACGGCATTGGCTGCGGGTCCGCCCGTAACACCAATTCCGCCCATGTTAAGCGGTAAATCCCAACGAATATTGCCCTTACCTGCTTGCGTTTCGCAGATGGGGATATTAAATTTTTCAGCAAAAAATCTTGCAGTTTCCCATGCTTCGGAATATCTTACTCCACCACCCACAATAAGAATGGGTTTTTCGCTGCGCATAATTGCCTTAACGGCAGCCTCAATTTCGCGGTGAGTAGGTGAACGTCTGTCAAGATACCATACTCTCTTTTTAAGGAAATAATCGGGATAATCAAAAGCTTCACCCTCAACATCCTGCGGCATAGCAAGGCAGACTGCACCCGTATCGGCGGGGTCTGTAAGAACTCTCATTGCATTAATGCATGCGGTCATAAGCTGTTCGGGTCTTTCTATTCTGTCCCAGTATTTACACACAGCCTTGAATGAATCGTTAGCGGTAATGCTGCAGCTTGTCGGCTGTTCAATCTGCTGAAGAACAGGGTCGGGCTGACGGCAGGCAAATGTATCACCGGGAAGAAGAAGAAGGGGAATGCGGTTAGCTGTTGCTGTGCCAGCTGCGGTTACCATGTTAAGAGCGCCGGGACCTATTGATGATGTGCAAGCAATAATTTGACGGCGATTTTTCTGCTTTGCAAAAGCTATAGCGGCATGAGCCATTCCCTGCTCATTGTGTCCTTGATAGAATCTGAGATTGTGACCGCCTTGCTCAAGAGCCTGACCGATTCCGACAACGCAGCCATGACCGAAGATGCCGAAAATACCGTCTACAAATTTAGTTTCAACTCCGTCAAAGCTGATATACTGGTTATCAAGGAATTTGACGAGAGCCTGAGCCATTGTAAGCTTCATAATATATCTCCTTTGCCCGTTTATTTATAAAAAAGTTTTTTTGATGCATAATAGTCATATGAAGTCATAAAAACCTATATACAGATACATTATATACCATATATAGTGCCATTTCAAGACGAAATAATTAATTAGCTGCAATAAAATAATAAAAATTTTTGCTAAAAAGCCTTGACAAGTGACAATAAATAATATATTATATTGGAGCGCCTGAAAAACGGCGGATAAATTTAACAGATGATCCATTAGCTCAGACGGTAGAGCACTTGACTTTTAATCAAGGTGTCCGGAGTTCGAATCTCCGATGGATCACCATTGCAAATCGCTCAAATCGTTGTATATCAACGGTTCGGGCGGTTTTCTTTTATATTCTGAAAATTCATTTATTTTTCTTACACCGCATAAAACCGTGTGAAATCGTGAAAAAGTGTACCAAATGAGTACCAAAATCAAAAGCAATATAATGTAATTTATAAGGAATAATGACAATTGTAAGGATTATTGTAACTAAAAAAACAAGTGAAATTTTTAATTAAGAAGTGAAATAATTGAAAGTATAGTTAAAATATTTTACTTGTTTTATTGATATTTGCATAGAAAGTGAAGAGTAAATGAAGAAACCCGCCGGAATAATTCTCGGCGGGCTTTTGTTATGTTAATTTGGTTTGGCAACTATTAAGGGTTTACTTCTTCTTGGCAGCCTTCTTTTTCTTCCTGCTCGGCTTCTTCTTGGCGGGTGCCTTGTCTTCAGGAGCAGGTGCAG
>JAZPYI010000058.1:0-9681 GCA_045544115.1 Acutalibacteraceae bacterium
ATCCTGAACAAGAAACATTCATGTATGAAAACGGTGATGACAGAATACATTTCCTTAACACAGCAAATTCCGATGCAATTTTAATAGAAAGCAACGGTAAGTTTGCTATGATTGACTCGGGAGAGGGAAATAATAATCCCAGAAGAAAAACTGAATATAAAGGCTATGAAACAGAAGTTGTTGAATACATTAAAAAAATATGCCGCAAAGAAAACGGAGATGTTTTCCTTGATTTTATACTTGGCACACATTGCCATTATGATCATATCGGTTGCTATCATGCGATAATTTCCGATTCTGAAATAGGAATAGGTAATGCTTATTTTAAAGAGTTTAATCCTGATATTGCAAAAGATTATGAAATTGAAAGCTGGAAGATTAACGAAGTATATCAAGAGATTAGTGATGATTTAAAAGCGAGAAACATCGAAGTTATGCATGAATTTCCTGAAAAAGGTTTTATGTTCGGTGATTTTTTACTTGAGTTTTATAATACAACGACACCTGTTGAATTGTCAGGCGAAGGTGAAAATGCATCAAGCATCGGAATAAAATTAACCAAAGGTAAAAAAACAGCATTCTTAGCTGCTGATATAACTAAATCCTGTGGTCTTGAAGATTTGCTTGGTGAAGAAATAGGGGATATTGATTTGTTGAAGATAGGACATCACGGATACTTCGGTTCATCTTCTCAGGATTTTCTTGATTGTCTGAAACCTGAAATTGCAATTGTAACAAATCAGCTTGGAAAAATATATCCTAATGTAAAATGGAATCTTATAATGCATTCTAAGCTTCCAGTTTACGCAACATACGATAATAACGGAATTATTGCTTCTTTTACAGATGAGGGGAGTATTGTTTTAACAAATAATATTCATTAAATTCTTAAAGTTTTATTAATAAACAGACTGATAAATTGACAAAACATTATTGAATTGATATCATATAGTTAATATAGTCGAAATTTGGGCTGTTTTTAAAGTTTGATATTATGGAATGGAAATTAAAATGAATTTGACTTGCTATGATTATTTGAAGGTTTGCGCTAATAAAACCGGCGATTTTGATGCTGTTCTTGCTTTTGGCAGCAAAACAAAGCTTTCTAAAATTATCCGCGATTCAGATGCGATTGCGGCTTATATCAATTCCATAGGAATTAAAAGCGGAGATGTTGTAACAATATTTCTGCCTAATGTTGTTCATGCATTCACAACTTTTTATGCATTGAATAAAATTGGTGTTATTGCAAATATTGTTCATCCTTTAACTTCACCCGAAGCTCTTGCGGAAAATGTTGGATTTACAAAATCCAAGGCGATTTTTGTGTTGGATATTTTGGCTGCAAAGTATATTGATTCATTGAATAAATGTAATATTCCTGTTATTGTTTGCTCTAACTCAGATTATCTTATTGCTCCGGTTGTGCCTGCATTTATGATTTTTGAAAAGGTTAAGGGCAAAGGACTTAACGGATTTAATAAATCCGTTAAGTATTCAAAAGCTGTATCAACAGGACTGAAAAAAACTTGCACCGAATGTCATGACGGCAGCAAGATAGCTGTGTATCTTCACGGCGGCGGAACAACAGGTAAGAGTAAAACCATTATGCTTTCGAGTAATAATATTAATAATATTGCAACGAAGCTTGAAGACCTTGATTCTCCTCACAAGCCCGGAAGTGAATATTCGCTTCTCGTTTTACCTTCCTTCCATGCTTTCGGTCTTGCAGTTGCAATGCATTTCCCGATTACTCACGGATATACTTCTATTCCGATGATTCAATTTAATGCAGAAGCCGCAAATAAACACATGAGAAAGCATAATGTTACATTTGTTCTCGGTGTTCCCAATATGTTTAAAAAGATGCTGGAGGAAAAGCATTTCGACGGTCCTCATCTTAAAAATCTTCGTCTTGTTTTTTGCGGTGGAGATGTTCTTCCGGAAAGACTTGTTAAAGATTTTAATAAAACAGTTGCCAAAAACGGCGGCAAGGGTAAGCTTTTCAGAGGATACGGATTAACCGAGGTATCATCTGTTTGTACGGTTAACAGATATGATGCCTGCAGGGAGGAGTCAATTGGAAAACCCCTGCGTGATATCACCGTTGAAATTTGGGATGATATGAGGAATAAGCTTCCTGCAGGTCAGACGGGTGAAATTGTTATTAAAGGCGATACCGCCATGATAGGCTATTATAACGGCGATAATTCATTCAAGGATGACGGAGTTTATATAAACAGTAAAGGTGAAAGATGGATTCTCACAGGTGACCTTGGTCATCTTGATTCAGACGGGTTCCTCTATTTTACAGGCAGAAAGAAGCGCATGATTGTAATATCGGGATATAATGTTTACCCGATTGATATTGAGAATGCAGTTCTTCAGCTTTCGTTTATCAGTGAGGCATGTGCTGTTCAGGGATATCAAAAAAATAAACCCTGTGTAAAGCTTTGCGTTACTCTTAAAGAGCCTATGAATCATGATGATGCAATTGATAAAATTCAGACGTTTTGCAAGAAGAATCTTGCTAAGTTCTCTTGTCCCAGAAAAATCGAAATTTACGATACCTTCCCAAGAACCAAAATGGCTAAAATTGATTTTATGAAGCTTTCGGATAAATATGAACCGGAAAAGAAATTTACAGCTAAAGAAAGGAATTTAAAATGAGCAAGCAGATTAGAGAAATTCAGAGCGGCGATACAGTTGCTCTTATGAAAACAACTCTTGGAGATATAAAAATTCTTCTTTTTCCTGATGCGGCACCAAAGGCTGTTGAGAATTTCACAACTCATGCCAAAAACGGATATTATACAGGTATAATTTTTCATAGGGTAATTCCTGATTTTATGATTCAGGGCGGTGATCCCACAGGAACCGGCAGAGGCGGTGAAAGTATCTGGGGCAGAAGCTTTGAAGATGAATTCAATGTTGATTATCATAACATCAGAGGTGCTCTTTCAATGGCCAATGCAGGTCCCGGAACAAACGGAAGTCAGTTCTTTATTGTTCAGGCAAAAGAGGTTGATAAAGGTCTTATTTCACAGATGGAGCAGCTTTCTGACAGAGGATTCCCTGTTGAATGCGTTGAGGATTATAAAGCTTTAGGCGGAACACCATGGCTTGATTTTAAGCATACCGTATTTGGTCAGGTAATTAACGGTATGGATATTGTTGATGCAATTGCAACTGTTAAGACAGGCTATGCTGATAAACCTGTTGAAGATGTTGTAATCCTCGGAATTGAAATCGAAACTATATAAAAGATCCGTCTTGAATTTCTCTTCAAGAGTAAATTCAAGGGGGATAATTAATTGTTTATCAGAATTAGAAGAGATTGCTTATAATTCTGCCGATGAGTCCGCCGTATCTGTCAATAAGTGCAAAGATGAAATCCATAAATCCAAAATCAAGAATAAATTCATTTTCGTTATCGGTTGCTTCATCTGCGTCAAGTGTAAATCCTTCGGTGTATACAATTCCGCCTTCACCGAATACCTCAGCTCTTATATAGCCACTAATTTCATCTTCGTAATCATTAAGATCAAATGCAAGGTCATCAGCCTTTGTTGTAGCGATGAGTTTTCCGTCTGAAATCCAACGAACAAGAAGAGCATCTTCAGTATCAATTGTGATTGTATCTTCATCTTCGTTAACAGTGATTGATTTAATTGAGGGTCTTGTAGCCGTTGCAACAAAGCCTTCATCATTAAGTGATGTGTAACGTACTCCAACCTGACCGTCATCAGCCGAATTTGCAATTTCTTCGCATTCGGCATCATATTCATTAACCAGTGTGACAAAGGTCTTGTAAAGCTCAGTTTCGCCATAATGAGCTTTAAGTGCATCTGCAATCTGTGCAAGTTCATCTCTGTTGTGAATGCAGGTGCTTTGAGGCAAAATTTCACCGTTGACAAGTGCTTTTCTTACGTTTTCAGTTGTTTTTGATTCTGCAAGAACAATAAGGCTGCCCGTATCAATTTTATCAAGCTGATGTGCATCGCTTGTTGCGATTGCTGTAACGGTCTTGCCTTCTTCTGCAGCCTTTGAAAGCATAATATCCCAAAGCTTTCTGTCATATCTTGTTCTGCCGTCGCCTTTGCTGTTAATGTCAATACCTATGCATGAATCGTATTTATCAATATATCCGTAAAATTTATTAATGTAATAGTTGTAGGAAGGATTGCTCATATCGTATGCATCTTCCTGATAAAGCTCATAGCGAGCCTGTGTGTATTCACCGGGGTGGTTAATAACTGAAATTCCTCCCGCTTTTTCAACACCGACAATAGCATTACGGTAACCGCTGGGCATATTATCTTCAAAAGGTGCAAACCAACTGTTAACATGTGCGTTAACAGATACGGCATTATTTTCTATACCGTAAGGAATGCGAAGAATTTCATGTCCGTCAGCAGTGACAAGATAATCGTCACCGTTGATATTCTTCATTTCGTATGATACACCCTTGGGGAAGGAACCTTTTTCTTCAAGAAAAACAAGTTCACCGTCTGTTTTACCGATAAGTGACATAACAGTTGTTACAAGAGTAGAATTTTTGGAGCTGTCTGTCCAACTGTTATCTGAAATACCGTGGTCTGTGATAGAAACGATATCATATCCTGTTTCATAGTGGCGTTCAATTGATTCAAGAAGTGTATCGTCGCCATCACTTGCACTTGTGTGAGTGTGAAGAGCAGCTTTATACTGGTTTACTGTTTCCCAATTAATATTTTTATAGGGATTAGTGATTGTGTAACCGTCTGCCGAAGTTTCCGAAGCAAATGCAAAAGGCATGCAGCCGAAAAGCATTAATGCTGCAAGAACAGCGGCAATTGTTTTTTTGAGCATTGTTATTCCTCCTGAATTTTTTTAAAATTATAACATATTTTTATTTGTTTTGTAAATAGTAAACAAAAAAATCGAATATAATTTGGCAAACAAATTTTTGTATTAGTTTGATATTTATTTATTGATATGATAAAATATAAAAAATGTCAGGAGGTTTTAATTATGTTTATAATCAGAAAAATATGGTCAATTATTACGTTGCCTTTACTTTTAATTACCATTTTGACAAGTCCGATTGCAGGCAGTACGGAAACAGCAGAACTAATTTCAAAAGATATCTTTGTTTTTGAAAAGGCTCTTCTTATGGGGCAGGGTATTACAACAGACGGAGAATATTTTTATACAAGCGGCGCAATTACTGCATTGAACCTTAATGCGTTGGCTAAATTTACATTTGAAGATATGGAAATTGTTGACAGTGCGATTAATCCTTTGCCGGATGAATGCTCCGACAGAGGAAATGACCACATAGGCGGCATCAGCTGTTATAACGGAAAGATTTATGCATCCGTTGAGGACAGCGATGAATATATTTATCCCTGCATTGTAGTTTTTGATTGCGAAACACTTGAACCTACGGGAGAAGTTTATAATTTACCGAGGGATATCTTTGACGACGGTGTGCCTTGGTGTGCCGTTGATCCTGAAACCGGATATCTTTATACCTCAAAATGGACAAATGCGGAAAAGATATATGTATATAATGCCAACGATTCAATGAAGTTTGTAAAAGAAATCCCATTGATCGGACTCGGTGTTATAGACAGAATTCAGGGCGGTGAATTTTACAACGGAACACTTTATCTTTCCAATGATATTGAAAATAACGGAAATATCAAAAACATTTTAAGTGTTGATGTTAATAGTGGTGAAGTAAAGCTCGTTGCGCAGAGGGATGTTGGCGGAGAAAATGTTGAAGCTGAAGGAATAACTTTCGGTGAATATGAGAATGGTGCTGTAATGCATATCCTTGATTATAATAAGGTGATCGGAATTTTTGTTCATCACTATAAGGTTGATTTTGCGGAGAATTAAAAATGAAATTTAATGAAATTAATATCAGGGATCCGTTTGTTTTACCGCATGAAGGAAAATATTATCTGTATGGAACAAGAGGAGAAACTGCTTGGCAGTCTGCAACGGGCTTGGATGTTTATGTCAGTGATGATTTAGTTAATTGGAGTAACCCGTACGAGTGCTTTTCGATTTCTGAAAACTTTTGGGCTGATAAAGAAATATGGGCTCCTGAAGTGCATATATATAATGGATATTTTTATATGTTTGTATCTCTTCGTTCTGATACCAGACTCAGAGGAACTCAAATTCTCAGAAGTAAATCACCTTTTGGTCCGTTCTTACCCTTTACCAACGATGCAATTACACCCAGAGAGTGGCAGTGTCTTGACGGAACATTTTATGTTGATAAAAAAGGTGACCCTTATATTATTTTTTGTCATGAATGGGTTCAGGTTTCCGACGGTAAAATCTGTGCAATGAAATTAACTGAGGATTTGTCAAAGCCTGCCGATAAGCCATTTGTTCTTTTCAAAGCTTCAGAACCATACTGGGCAGATAAAACTCGAGAAAGATTTATAACTGACGGGCCGTTCTTGTATCGTACGGAATGCGGAAAACTTCTTATGATTTGGTCAACATTTACTCAAAGCGGGTATGTTCAGGCGATTGCTTATTCCGATAATGACGATATTGACGGTAACTGGATACATGATGAGCCTTTATTTGATAAAGACGGCGGACACGGCATGATTTTTGAAGATTTTAATAGTAAAAAACATCTTATTCTTCATTCTCCAAATGAAAATCCGAAAGAAAGACCCGTACTCATCAATATTAATGAACTTGAAGGAAAATTATTTGTTGAATAAACGGAGTTGATTAAATGAAAAGATTTATAAGCATTTTATTGGTTTTTTCAATTTGTTTGTTATCTGCTATTCCTGCTTTTGCAAATTCGGATACTGAGTATAATCATCAAGAGTGTACAACATATCCCGTTATTCTCATAAGAGGCATGGATTTCGGAGGGCTTACTGTTGATTACGGAACGGAAAGTGCGGCTCCCGCAATTAATGCTGATGTTTCTGCGATAATTATTTCGGTTTTAAATGCAATCGGCAGGGGATTAATTACATTAAGTTTTGATAATACAATGGAAGAAATTCTTAACTGTGCTTACAGTATTTTTGAAAGAATGTCCATGGATAAAAACGGCGATTCTCTTTACAATGTCGGTGTTCCGAAGTATCCCCAAAGTGCAGATAATTATGAAAATCTTTGTTCGGGAGAGTGGGGAGAATACGGCATGGTGCGAACATGCATAGAAAAGCTTCCCGATGGTCATACATATTATCTTAATTATGATTGGCGACTGGATCCTTTTGTTATATCAGATGAAATTAATGAGCTTGTTAACAGAGCGATTTCTGAAACAGGTCATGATAAAGTAAATATTGTTTGCTGCAGTATGGGTGGGCTTATGACAATGGCTTACCTTACAGAATACGGATATGAAAATGTTAACAGATGTCTTTTTATGTCCTCAACATTTTGCGGTGCGCAGGTTGCGTCCGATCTTCTTTGCGGTAGGCTTAATATAACATCTGATAATCTTTATAATTTTATTACTGCTCTCGTTTCAGATCAACCTGCCGTTGAATTTATTTTAAAAGTGTTTTATAAAATCGGATTATTTGAAGGCATTGAAAAAATTGCTGAATTTATAATTAACAATTACAAATCCGAGATTTATGAGGACGTTCTTGTTCCGATTTTTTGTTATATGCTGCCTCTTTGGGGACTTGTTCAGGAGGAGGATTATGCTGCAGCAAAAAACTTTGTGTTTGGTGATAAGCTTGAAGAAAATGCTATTTTTATTGCAAAAGCGGACAAGCTTCAAGCGATGATGAATAACAGAACAAATCTTTTAAATGAAATGGTTGATAACGGGGTTGAAATTGCAATTGTTGCTCATTATGATGCACCTCTTGCTCCTGTGTATGAAAATGCCGATTTCAACGGAGACGGTACTCTTGAAACTTATCAAATGTCCGGATTTGCCACCGTAGCGAAATATGGTGAAACACTCGGCGAAGATTATATTCCGAAGAATCCCAAATATCTTTCGCCTGACAGAGTTGTAGACCTTTCAACTGCTATTTTTCCTGAGTATACTTATATAATCAAGGGAGCTACTCATGTCGGCGGAAATTATGGCTCGGAATATGCAGATTTTCTTATCTGGCTTCTTACATATGACGGTGAATTTTTCGCAGGTGCATCTGAGCGATACCCGCAATTTATGGTTTCGGATTCTGAATTAACTTTAAGTGGGTTTTAATTATGAAAAAGATAGGCAGACAGGTATTCTTCTTATCAACAAATGAAATGAATCCCAGAAACGGTGAAGGAGCTTTTATCAGACTTAAAAGCGGTGCGATAATGTTCGGATTCACTGAATTTATTGGTAATACCCGTGAGGATGATGAAAACGCAAGAATATCTGTTATTATTTCATATGATGAGGGCGAAACGTGGTCGGAAAGAAAAATTCTTTTTGAAAAGCCTGTAGATTCCGTTAACATTATGAGCCTTTCTTTTTTGCGAATGAATAACGGTGATATCGGAGCCTTTTATATAGTTAAAAATCTTGACGGAACAGATAAAATAGTCATTACACGTTCAAATGATGAGGGTGAAACATGGAGTGAACCATCAAACTGCATGGATTCACTTGATATTTTGGATTATTATGTTTTAAATAATGACAGAGTTATAAAGCTTAGCAACGGCAGAATACTTTTTGCCGTTGCCAGGCATACAATCCATGGAAATTATGAAGATTTTGCACCCGGTATAATATGTTTTTTTATTTCCGATGATGATGGAATAACATGGTTTAAAACCGAACCGGAGCTTTCATGTCCGTTTAAGAGTAATCCCGACGGTTATGAAGAACCTGGTTTATATATTCTTCCTGACGGTAAAATATGGTGTTATATAAGAACTGATATCGGATTTCAATTTAAAGCTTTCTCTTATGATAACGGTCTTACTTGGAGCGTTCCGGAGCCTGATTTATTCTTTTCTTCACCTTGTTCTCCGATGCTCGTAAAAGATTGCGGAAAATTTACTGTTGCTGTATTTAATCCGGTTTCTGAGCATATTTTGAGAAATGACAGTGAACCTTGGGGCAGAACACCGTATGTTATTGCCGTAAGTGATGACAGGGGATTATCATTTAAAAAAGAAAAATTATTTTATCTTGAGGATGATTTGAACAACGGTTATTGTTATCCTGCAATTTATGAAGGTGATGATTACTTTCTTGTTGCGTATTATCACAGCAACGGTTCTGATAATTGCTTGAACTGCACTAAAATTGTTAAGGTAACATATAAGGAGATTTGTTAAGCTTTAAAATTTTTTATAAAGGAAAAAATTTGAAATTATGATTGAAATTATAAATCAATA
The DNA here is from genome assembly GCA_045544115.1 of Acutalibacteraceae bacterium. Classification (GTDB taxonomy): domain Bacteria; phylum Bacillota; class Clostridia; order Oscillospirales; family Acutalibacteraceae; genus CAG-177. Next base: position 9,343 of record JAZPYI010000058.1, read on the forward strand.
TGCCAAAAAATATTCTTTACCGTCCGAAAGAGAAAGAGTTTCAAGCAGAGGTATAATTGTTGAGAACGGAAAAATATTGCTTTCTTATGAAGAAAAAACCAATGTCTTTATGTCACCGGGAGGCGGCATTGAAAAAGGTGAAACTCTTGAAGAATGTTGTGTTAGAGAATTTAAAGAGGAAACCGGATATGATGTTAAACCTTTAAGACCTTTTATTATTGTTAACGAATATTGTTTTGAAACACTGTATATCAGCAATTATTTCATTTGTGAAAAATTAGGGGTTTGCAAGCAAAATCTTACTGATATTGAAATTGAGCATGGTATGAAACCTGTGTG
>JAZPYI010000059.1:0-12117 GCA_045544115.1 Acutalibacteraceae bacterium
CAGCCGACAACAAAATATCCGTTGAGGATGTTGCCGCAAACGCAGGCTTTTCCATTGATTATTTCAATCGCATATTTCTCACTCACACGGGATTTACCGTGACAGCGTATATGAATTATGTCCGTTTAAAAAATGCAACAAAATTGCTTCGTACCACAGACAAATCCGTTTTGGAAATTGCTCTTGAATTCGGTTACGATTCTCACGAAGGCTTTACAAAAGCATTTAAGAAAAAATACGGAGTTACTCCGAGCGAGTACCGTTCCAAAACAAAAAATCAGATAATGTATCTTGGTGAGATAACAGACAAAACTGTTGCTTCCCGTTTCATTCACAGCAACCCCGATTTTCAACTTGTTGATTCCGATATCGTTATTGATTATCTTCTTGAAAAAGATGCAAAGCGATATGGTTACTTTTGCACAACAATCAAATATTGCGGTTTTGAAATCGCCGCACCGAACGGTAATTTTGAAAACGGTTTTATCGGAATCGGTGACAACGGAAACGGTAAAAGTTATCTTGAAATTATGACGGATGATTTTAAACTTTTATCGGAATGGATAAAACGATTTCCGCAAAGAAAAACATTTTATTCAACAAAAGATGAAACAGAAATTTATGAAATTCTGAAATCTTACGGAGTTGAAGAAAAGCTGAAAGTTACACCGCAAGCGTTATATTTTGGTGAACCGATTGAAGCAAAACTACCTGACGGAATTCTTATCCGTTTGCTTAATTCTTCCGATAAAAAATTAATTCTCAAATGGGCAGACGGTAAAAAAGACGGTTATATAAATCACCTGCTCAACGAAAAAGATTATCTCGATGAAAACAATCTTGAATATGGAGTTTTTGAAAACGGAGAATTGATTGCTGTTGCCGGATGCGGCATCGATGAAGTTCACGGAATTCGACTCAACAACTGTTGTGCAATCCGTTTTGCTGAGGGCAAAGAAAACGAAAACTTGTATCGCACAATATTTGCTTTCGTAACCAATGATATATTGAACAAAGGTGCATTGCCATTCGATGATATTCAGCACGGCGATTATGCACGAACTCACGGCAACTTTACTTCTGTTGATTACGGATATGAAATTACAAACAGAAGATACGACATAATTTAATCTAAATAGAACTTCAGCCTGCGGATTTTTACAATTCTGCAGGCTGATTTTATATAAATTTTTATTGATAAACACCTTTTTTTGCTGCTTGCTCATTCTTTGGCAAGCAGTGCAAACCTACGTAACATTTGCATTTCTTGCTTTGCCAATTGCACATATTTACACCTGTTACTAAATTGGCAAGCAAGGCAAATGTGGATACAGCTTGCCAAAAGTTGCTTGCAAATCGTTTCGGTTTCACCCGTTCACTAACTTTGCAAGCAGGGCGAGTGGGTATATTTACACTCTTAAGGAACCATTGGTGAATTTTGTTTATGAAGCCAAGTCAAGACCGTGGCAAAGAACCGCATATTTTGCTTTTATCAGCGGTATGTCGAGAGAGAATGAAGCAGGAATGTCAATCTCATCAACGAAGTTGAAGAAAATATAAACTCTCTGATATCTCTTTCCGTCTATCTTTTCCGCTTCAAACACAACGATTTTCTTTATGAAATCGTTGATTATCTTCGGTGTAAGTTCGGGAATATCTACATATTTCTCAACCAAGCTGAGGAAAGAATCAATGTTGCTTATCACAGCTTCGGCTTTCTCAATCTGCGTCTGCATTACTGAAAACTCTTTTTCCAGTTTCTTCTGTTCTTCCTCATAATTCTTTGCGAATTTCTCGTATCTTTCCTTACTCATTATGCCGAATGCCATATCTTCATACAGCTTTTGCATCAGAAAGTCGATTTCGTTAATCCTTTTCTGTGTCTGCTCAAGCTTCTTTTTCTCGGCACTTATGCTTTTGCCTTTTTCAAGCTCTTTTTGAGCAATCCATTCTTCACGGAATCCTTCGACATCTTCTCTGATGTATGCAAGCACTTCTCTCAGATGTTTATGCACAAGCTCTTTGATTACGATTTCACGAATGAAGTGGCAACTGCAAGAACCTCTTCCGCTTCTGTATTCGGAACAGATATATCTGCCTTGGTCTTCGTCATATCTGCGTGCAGTCATAAAGTTCAGCTTGTGACCGCAATCACCGCAGAAAAGCAACCCAGCAAATAAACTCTGTCTGCCCGTGCTCGTCTGCCTTCTTCTGTGTTGACGAAGTTCCTGCGCTCTGTCCCATTGTTCCTGAGTAACAATCGCTTCCTGTGCATCGGGAATGATAACCATATCCTCGGTTTCATTTTTGTATCGCTTTTTGAGTTTGTATGACTTGGAGTAGGTTTTGAAATTGCAGATACATCCCGTATATTCCTGCCTCGAAATGATATTTCTGATTGTTTCGGTACACCACAAATACGGATTCTCGGGTTCGGGTGTTCCTTTCCGTCTTGCATACAATGCTTTCGGAATCGGAACGCAGTCGTTCTGCAAGATTCTTGCAATCTGCTCAATGCCTTTTCCTTCAAGAACCAAATCAAAAATTCTTTTTACAACGGGAGCTGCTTCTTCATCGAGTAACCATACTCCTTTTTCATCAGGGTCATCAATGTAGCCGTAGGGAGCATTGGAAATATGCTTGCCGCTGTTTGATTTGTGCTTGTATGCCGCACGGATTTTTCGGCTTGTATCTTTTGCATAGAAATCGTTGAACAGATTTCGGAACGGTGTGAAATCATCTTCGCCTTTCGCACTGTCAACACCGTCATTTACTGCGATGAAACGGATATTCTTGCTCGGGAAATACAACTCTGTGTATTGACCAACCTGAAGATAATCTCTGCCGAATCGGCTCATATCTTTAACAATGAATGTGCCGACAAGTCCTTGCTCAATCATATTAAAAGCCTGCTGTATTGCAGGTCTGTTGAAATTGGTTCCGGTATAACCGTCATCGGCAAGAATTTTGGTGTTAGTAAAACCGTGATCGGCGGCATATTTCGTAAGGAATTCTCTTTGATTATGTATTGAATTCGATTCGCCATCCAATGAATCCTCAGAACTGAGGCGGCAATAAAGGATGGTAATTTTTTGCTGACTCATTGTGTTGTCCTCCTTTTCGGGTGAGTCAGCTGACGTTTTTATTGTGTCCGTTTCGATTATATCATAAAGATGTTCGTTTGTCACCCGGAAACCTCCTCATTATCATCAAAAATCATTCTCTTAACTTTATCGAAAATTTTTTCTGTGCCTGAAAATTTGGTTGTTACGATATATGTGGTATGTCCGATTTTTTGCTGTGAAACCCTTCTCATAATTTTGCTGATGTTTGACCAATAAATCTCACATTCTTCTATGAAGGATTCGGGCGGCTCAAAAATCGGTTCGTAGAGTTCGCATAAATCGTAAGGGTCATAATTGTATTCGGTGGGTTCGTAAATATTTTCTTTCATAAAAATCTTCCTTTCATTATTCAATATTTTGATTTTGTGCTTTGGTATTTTGTCTTTCATTTTGAGGTTGGTTTTGTTCTGATGCTTTGACATTTGCCATAACAACCGAAATGATATATTTTGCTCGTTTGAGTTCTTCAAGGCTGCCGTAATTGCTTTCGATTAAAGCTTCGTCGGTGGCTTTTTGTTTTTGCAGTTTTTCGAGTTCAGTTTTCAATGATTTGGTTGTGGATTTCGGATTTTCATCAATCCACCGTTTTGCTCTGTAGAATGAATTTAACTCTTTGCTGTGTTCGGTTTTGAATTTATCTCTGCCGAATTTCTTTTTGCTGTATTCATCTGCAACGGATTTATATTTTACATAATCGCCGAGGAATTTAATTCCTTTTTTGAGTTCTTTGATTTTTTCTTCGGCGGTGTCGATACGGCTTTGAATTGCAGATACTTCTTCAATCATTTTCCATAAAGAATCTGCGGTAGTGATGTTACGTTCCTGAAGAAATGCGACGATTTGTGATACTTGTTTTAAATCCACAACAAGGTCTTTGTTGTAGAAATATCTGCTTTTACCGTTATGCGCTTCTTGTCGGGAGTTCAGATAATCGATGAGAATATCTGCAATGGTCGGTTCTTTTTCTTCTTTGAGTTCGGATAGAATTTTTTTGATTTCTTCAATCCACTCTTTCAATTCCGCAAGCACTTTTCGCAAATGTTTTCTCACAGAGTTGAATTTAACAATGTCACGATTCAGAGTGCCAAGGATTGTTACTTCACCTCTGCGTTCCATTTCCGATGCAGCGGGACCGAGATGAACAGTCGGCACTAAATCTATTCCCTGACGTTCATAAGAACGCATATCAATTCTTTCGGGTCGGTTATTCTTTTCGAGATATTCGTTAACTTTTTCTTCCCAAGCGTGCCGCCAGATTTCTGCGTTTTCTCTTTTGTTCCAATCAACAATATCTTCACGGTGTTCGCCGATACGGTTTCCGTATTCATCAAGGTCATAAACCTTTCTGCACTTCGGAAGCCACTTTCCGTTTTCATCAATTGCTCGCATTGTCAGCATAATATGTGTGTGCGGATTGCCGTCACCTTTATCGTGAACGGCAAAGTCGCAACACATTCCTTTTGAAACAAATTGCTCACGGCAATAACTTCTGACAAGCTCTGCATACTGCTCGGTTGGAATTTCTCTCGGAAGTGCGATGATAATTTTTCGGGCGAGTTGAGAGTTCCATTGAGTTTCAACTTTCTCGGCAGAGTTCCATAAAGTTTCTCTGTCGAGATATTCTTCGGGTGCGTTGGTTGGGAGAAGAATTTCGGAATGGATGACTTCGCTTTGTTTTCTTGTATAGTTTTTTGTTCGGTTATCATATTCCGAGAAAAGTTTGGAGCCGCTTTGGTAAGCGGCCCCTGCAACAGCGGATTTATTTTCACTCCGCTTTTGTATTGATATTTGAAAATGGGTACAAGCTATTTTTATCACGCTCCTATATTTTTTATTGGGGATAGTTGCAAAGCAACGCAAGGGTAAAACCCTTGTCTGATGAAATCAGCGGAACTGTGTTCCGAGTATTTTTGAAGAAAATCGCAATGACACCGTCAACGGTGTATAATTGCGCACTTTTACAAAGTGGTGTTTTTGTTGCTCTCTCTGAATTGCTCAATCGCCCTGCCGACTGCTTCGGATTGAAACGCAATTTTCAGAATTTCTTCAACCTGCTCGTCGGTCAGTTCGTTGGGACAACCGAGAATTTTTTCAAGCATAGCTCCACGGGTGCAAAGTCTGTGAGTGCGTTCTTTTCGTGTCAGTAAATTTATCTGTGATTCATAATATTTGCTTTTGTTATGTAACACTTTCAGTTCAGCTTCGCCCTTCGCTTTCATCTCACGAAGTTCGTCAATGGATTTGTTTTTCAGATTTTGCTTTGACATTAATTTCACCTTCTTTCTGTTTTAGGGTATAAGAAAACCGCTTCACTAAAAGTGAAACGGTTTCTTAGTTTTTGTACAATTCAATCGTTCTTAAACAATTCAGCGTATATAACCTTAATTATCACCAATCCAAAATCAATTAAAAATAATTTTTGTTCATCTGAAAAAGATTCTCGTTCCTTGATCGACTTCTCGGATGAGTGCCTAAAGCACTGTAGTTTTTGACGATAATTTTTTACGGTCTCCTCGTCAATATATTCAAAACATGTTTTTGAATAATCTATGGAAATAAATTTCCCATCCTTCTTTAACATGTTTTCAATAAGATTAGCTATTTCCGCAAGTTTTTCTTCACTTGTCATATTGTTAAATGACGCTTGACGATTTGAAATTTCGATGAACTTTTGGTCAATAGAATCGGTTATTTCTATATGAGCAGATTTGAGTTCAAAGGTAAGATTGGCTACAAATGCTCGCCTGATTGCATAACGGACAGTTCCATTATCGTCGCCACCCAGAGCAAGAATTCTATTTCTAATTTCGACATGTGTAAAATCGCTTGGATCTACAGGAGGCCGAGCTAATACTCTTGGGAACTCTTTTATTTCATATCCCATCTTGAACAAGTAATAAGTTATAAGATAGAACCAACACTTTTTTTCGCCATCAGAAAAAGAAACTTCTGGTTGACATAATTCTCTGAATTTAAGTATTGCTTCTTCAATATCGTATACTTCAAACTCAAAATCAGATAATATTTCTTCATATCCGGTAAACACGTTATAAACTCTATTAATGTTATTTATCGAATCGAAAAAGCGGTAATGATATTCGCTGTTTTTTTATGTTTTGAAAATAAAACTCTTTTAAATCCATAAAAACACCCCCTGAATAATAGTTGTTGTGCAAGATTAAGTTTCCCAAAAAATTATAACACACATATATATGAAAAACAACCGCACATATACTCAAAACTATTTCTTCAACTTTCTTTATCGTGATTTATACCATGTTTTTTCGCATTTTCACTCAAACTGATTCTGCGTTCTTCCGAATACGGTGCGGTGAGTCTGAAACTCAATCTGCCTTTCTGAATTTCAAAAAGCAATCCGCCGTGTTCGTCATCGTCCGTCAGCTTGCAACAGTCGGGATACTGTTCGCTGAATTCTGAAAGTCTGTTTCGTAAATCCGTATTGTGCGTGCGGACATCGATGATGTCACTTTCTTCGTTGAAACAGATAACAGTATCTTTCTGACGTTTTGTTAATCCTGTTTTCATAGTTTCTCCTTTCTGCCGGATATCGGCTGATTTTTGTAATTTTTTCTCGGTTCAAGAACCGTAAAAAACACTGTTTCATCCAATGGATTTTCTCAAAACGATGCGTTGGTCATTTACGATTCTTCAATTCGGTTTTTTGCTATTTTTTCAATTCTTAACATCTCCTTTCGGGCATCAAAAAACAGCCACGAATTTAATCGTGACTGTCTTTGTCTGCTTGTTTAATTTTCTTCTTTTTCTTTGAGTGGATGTCCAAAAATTCTCCGTACTTCTTCGAAACAAAATCTTCGTATGCCGTTGCGATTTTCTGTATGCGTTTGTAAACGGCACTCGGTGTTTTGTATCCCGCAAATTTTGCAATCTGTTCGAGAGTGCAACCGTCCATTCGCATCTGCAAAATCCGTTTGTCTTTTCCGTCGAGCGTTTCAAAGAACGCTTCGACTTTTTGTTTTGAAAGAATTCTTGTTTCAAAATCTTCACGGGGCGATGGTAACTGAACGAGTAATTCTTCGCTGATTTCTTCTCCTGATTTGATTGCCTCATCAAGAAAAATCGGACTTTTCTTTTTGTCCCACGAACAATACCACTTGTTGATGAAATCTCTTTTGTATGTGCTTTTGCGTTCGCTGTAATCTTCCATCTGACGGTTTTTCCACACTTCATCAATCATTGGTTGCCAGTTCTGTTCTGCAACAATCATATCCGTAAGATTGCCGATGAGATTGCTGAACTGCTGATATGTAAGCCACGGGATTTGCATTTCTCTCGGCATCATAAACAGCTTCTGAAAACTCCATTCCATTTCATATTCAAATTTTCTTCGGAAGTAATTCTGAATCACAAAGCACAACCGCCACAGAGGAAAATCACCCGAATAGTCTGTCCATTTGCCGGGTATATTGCCGTATCCGTCACGGCGGGGAACCTGAATGAATTGCCACACCGACCACGCATAAGATTCCCATATTATTTGAAGAAACACATCATCGTTAATCAGATAATTATATTTATCCGTGTAAAGAACTTCATACGGATTTCTCGGAATGTTGAGATAATCCTTCCGTTTTATTACAAGCTCTTTGGGTAGAGCGTAAAACAACGGAAGCCACGCAAGATGACTGTCCTGCGGAATGGTTATTATCTGATTCGGGAGTTTAACGATATAACTGAAATTAGGGTTGTCCGATATAATTGCATCACCTCACTACGAAGATTTTTTATCCTTCCACTTATAAAGGAGCGAAACTGAATAAATTTTTCCTGAAAATTAAATAATTTACAGTTTGTTCAAAAACTATTGCTTCAGAAAAGCTCCACTCACTTTATATGGAATGAGAACGAGTATATTTTTCCTGCTTTTACAAAAAGTTAAAAAATATTTGCCCTCACTTATAATGGAATGAGAATGCAAAAATTTTTCCTGAAAATTGACGAAAAAATAAAAATATTTTTAATTTTATAACAAACAAATGTTCGTTAATATTTTATATCAGTTTTTTCTCGGTGTCAATAGGTGAAAATAAAAAATGCAGGCAACATCGCACAAATATGTTGCCTGCATTTTTTGAAAATGTATTTTATTAACTTCTTATGCAGTGTAAATTATTGTTTGCTTATACAAATTCTTGTTTATCAAGCCGTTTATTTTATTAAAACCGAGTGCGACGATGTTGCCCATAATCGTATAACCCTAAACCATCTATTTATCTTTTTAATTTTTTGGATTTTCATCTTATAAAATTCTGATTCTTATCAACTTCTAAAAATCTTGGATATAATTCGTTATCATAAACGGTAGGCTGATTCTTGCCGGTTGCAAGCATAATAGCAAAACGTGCGAATTCACTTTCATAACTGCATCCGACATGAATTGCATCTTTTATAAACCATGTATATTCAGGATAAAGGCAAGCGGAAGCATCCACTGATTTATCCGGCGAAATAAACTCAGGCTCAACATTGGCAAGTTCTTCAGCACCGAGCTGCTTTCCATACGGTGCAACTTTTGCATAATTAGAAGTTATATATGTTGAAACAATCAAATCTCCCTGAGCATCGGAACCCTCATAAATAGGAACAAGACCAAGGCTGTAGTTTGAAACATAAGAAAGTTTTACGCCCTCTTCGTAAGCACGGCTTAAGATGTTTTCTGTTGAAAATATAAAATCTCTTAATCCCTTGATTTTTTCAATTACAACAGCATATTTGTCTTCAACACCATTAAAAACATATTCAATGCCTTCGTCGAAATATTCATCGGGACACAGTGCCCAGGTACCCGGTGCAGTTGCAAATGTATGACGAAGAAATCCCTCGTAAAGTTCATTCTGATGATCGATTATAACATCCGAAACAATATTTGAAAGAAAATTATATAAACCGATTGTTTTTGCAACTTTCAACAATATTTTTACAAACGGACTCTGACTTTCAGCAAGGCTATCAAAGAAATTTACAACTGTTTCTTTGTTGACCTCAAGTTTTCCTGTAAATAATTTTCCGGCAAAATCTGATCCGTTATGAACTCCGGAAAGAATAACCGCACTGTCGATTTTATCATATCCGATATAATAGAAATACGCTGTAAGAGCAACAGATCCCATACTTGTTGCAGCAATATTAACCTTATTTTTGCCGGTTTCTTTTTTTACAATTTCAATCAACTCGTCAAGTTCCCGTGCATAAACATCGGGAGTTTTTCTGAAGTCAAAGGTAAAAACATATACATTTTCTGCGCCCAATTGATCAACAGATTCATGAATAAGTCCCTGAGCATGTTTTTTACCGAATAATGATATATCAAATTCAGCAGTTGAGGTATAAAATTGCGGGATATGTACACCCTTGAATATCGGTTCGCCATTTTCATCACTGGCCATAGGTCCGAAAAGTTTATTTGCATAAGACAACAGTGTATCTGTTGCAGCATCCTTTAAGAAGAAAAACTCCTGAAAAAGGAATTTTGATGCAACCGATATTATTTCGGGTATTTTAATATCAAGAATTTCTTTTCCGTCTTCATAAGCAAAACTCACAATATCAAATCCACGGACAACAATCAAAGGATAATCATTATACTCGTAATCATTTTCGGTTGCATTTGCACAGATGCAAGAAAATGATGTTAAGAAAATCACAATGGTCATAATCAATGAAATTACTCTTTTGACCGATTTTTTCATTCCCATTCCTCCAAATACAAAACTCAAATTATTCTGAAAATAAAGTATAAGACTTATTCAAATCAGGATATATATTTTTTCTGTAAAAAATTTAATATCCGAAATACTCCTTACAATAATCTTCAAGAGTATTTATGTATTCCATTTCACACAAAGGGTCAAGACCGAGTCCGTGATTTGAAAGCGGATAAAGAATATATGTGTGAACTGCACCCGCATTTTCAAAAGCAGATTTTATCCTTTCAGCATTGCCTGAAGGAACAATCATATCCGTTCCGCCATATGCAAGAATTGAAGGAACTGTGTCTTTGGTAACATAAGCTGTCGGAGACACAAGGTTTATCACTTCTTCTGCGTCACCGTTTTCAATCATTTTATCAGTAATTTCAATTCCGGAAAGCATACTTGCAAGACCGAGACTTCCCCATACCTCTGAATGAAAATCAGACGGACCAACCTGATTTGCCGTGAAAACAAGCTCAATTGCAGAGTCTTCAGACCTTGAAAATCCGTAAAGCATCGAAAGATGCGCTCCTGCCGAATATCCCGAAACAGCAAGTTTTGTTATATTAAGTTCTTTTTCATCTGAAAAAGTTTTTATTCTTTCGATTGCCTTTCCGATTTCATCACACATCGTAAGTGCCGTCACTTTGCCAAAAAGACCGTCTGAATACAAAGTATAATTCATAGTTGCCGTAATATAGCCTTTTCTCGAAAATCTTCTGCATTTTTCTGCCATATCCTCTTTGTTACCGCCCGTCCATGAACCACCGTGAATATACAGAATAACACCGTTATGATTGCTATCATAGGCTGATTCCGGAACATAAATATCCATCACATTTCTTTCAGCTTCGCCGTAAACAACATTTTGAAATATATCAAATTCTTCATAGGATAAGCCGCTTACAAATGTTGTAAAAACGCTGAATGAAGAAAGGATAACAGCAATGATTCTCTGTAAAATCTGTAACATATTTTCTCTCTCCTTCAAATAATACGAATTGTTTTTTATTATACTTTAACTGATTTATATTTTCAATATGGAATAAAAGTGCAGAATGTATAATTTTATTCAACATGATTTGAATATGTGTTTCAAAAAAATATTAATACTTGATTTTTGTTTGTTCTGCCTTTTGGTCTTTCAATCTCTTTCATATCCTTTTCTCTATTTTATCATAAAAAATGATGGCAGACACTTTTATGTCTGCCATCAATATACTATTTCAGCTTATAAGACCTCAGTTTTTTATATGTCTGGTATAAAGAGTTCTTCTACTGTTGTATTCAAATATCGTGCAAGTTTCATTGCCAATTCAAGAGTAGGATTATACTTATCATTCTCGATTGCAATAATCGTTTGTCGGGATACATTTAATGCTTCTGCCAAATCCTCTTGTCTGTATCCTTGTTGCTTTCGTAATTCTTTTATTCTGTTTGTCATAGCTTTACCACCGAAAGAACTATAATGCTTCCAATTGTAACAATAACTGCGGCGACAGCTAAGCAGATTAAAACTGTTTTTAATACGGGTGAAGTTTTGGGAGTTTCTTCATCATCCTTGACTGCATTGTGCGTCATAATAAGCTGCGAAAAAATTTGAATACACGATGCTGCAGCAAGCAGGAAACAAGGAAAAGGATTTAATTCAGAATGGAAGGTGTAAACTTTATATGATTCGTATAAAGTCCAAATAAATAAAGCAAACAAAAGAAAAACAAGGGCGTTTCGCTGTGCTTTGAAAGCAATATGCTGTTCCATTTCATCCATTTTGTGAAAGCCTAATTTTTTGAAAAGTTTTTTCATTTTGACACCTCCAAAAAGTAAAGAACTCTTTACATTCTTATTATATGGATTTCAGAAACAAATGTCAAGAAGTTTTAACATTTTTCTTTTGTTGAAAAATTCATATTTATATGATACGATTTTATTGGGAATAACTGTATCAAATAATTATATGGAGGTGTTTTATGGGCGTAATCGGTTTACAAATGACAGATAACAGAATATCGTCTGATTGGTGGCGAAAGATCGTCGAGCATTTTGTTAATGTCGGAGATGCTTTTGAAATCAGATGTTGGAAAGAAGAACTTGATGAAATCCGTCAAGCATCTCTGTACGGTAATCCTACGGAAGATAGGAACGAGGTTTCTGTTAAAGGTGTTGTTACTTCAGAACTTCTTGCAGAGCTTTTGTCGGATGAACCAAGTGACAAAAGCATTTATAACAAAATGACAAAATATTTCACAATAAATGTTGAG
>JAZPYI010000060.1:0-118315 GCA_045544115.1 Acutalibacteraceae bacterium
CCCCTCTGGGGAATTGATACCATAATAAAAAGCGGCATATACATCATCGTGAACTACTACTTAATCCCCTCTGGGGAATTGATACAAAATGATGAATGAAAAAAACGGGTTCAAGCCACTACTTAATCCCCTCTGGGGAATTGATACTTGCATGCTCCTCCAAATTGAATGTCTAATATAGGCACTACCTAATCCTCTCAGAAATTTGGTGCATGAACAATGTGTTCTTAGGGGTAATTATTATTGCTGAGCTTAATCTCATGAAAGCAAAAAATCACCGAGAGTTCTGTTTTTACAGAAGCAATCGGTGATTTTTATTTATTGGAATGAGCAGGTTTCAGTATTAATTTTATAGTGAAATTTTGTGCTTTTTATTCATACTTTGATTAACGGTAACATATATGGATTTCCTGTATAAGCTGCAAGTGAAAATCGGCATTAATTGACAAAGCAATATACATTTGATATACTTTTTATAATAAAAACAAATTATCAAAGGCTTATTTAAGCGGATTGTACCTAAGAGAGGATATTTATGAAAAAACAAAAGGGATTAACAAATATTGCCTTATCGGCTATGTTTTTGGCGCTTGCATATGTAATGCCGTTTATTACCGGTCAGATTCAGCAAATCGGAGCGATGCTCTGTCCCATGCATATCCCCGTTATTCTTTGCGGTTATGTATGCGGCGCACCGTGGGGAATGCTTACGGGCTTCGTTGCACCGCTGATTCGCTCGGTTACTCTCGGTATGCCTGTTTTATTTCCGAATGCTGTTTCAATGGCTTTTGAGCTTGCGGTATATGGTTTTGTATCGGGTATTATGTACCGAATATTCCCGAAAAAGAAGCTTTACATATACCTTTCTCTTCTTATAGCTATGGTAACGGGAAGACTTGCATGGGGACTTGTTCAGTTTATATGCATGGGTCTTGATGCAACCAAATTCGGGTTTACCGCCTTTTGGGCAGGCGCTGTAACAAACGCAATCCCCGGTATAATCATTCAGATAATCGTTATTCCCGTGCTGGTAATGCTTCTGGAAAAAACAAGACTTACTTCAAAAATTCATTATAAAGAGTGATTTTGTTATGAAAACAATTGTAAATTCGCCTATAGAAATACACGGAAAAACTGTTTCCAACCGTATTGTTTTTCACCCGATGGAGGGCTGTGACGGAACATATGAGGGTGCGGTTGATGAGCTTACGCGCCGCAGGTATCTGCGCTTTGCTCAGGGCGGTGCGGGAATTATTTGGTTTGAGGCAACTGCTGTTTCTGCCGAAGGCAGAGCAAACCCCCGTCAGCTTTTTCTGAATGAAAAAACAAAAGATTCTTTTAAAGCTCTTGTTAAAGAAATAAAAGATACTTCAATGCGCGAAAACGGATTTGAACCGATAATAATTGTTCAGCTTACCCACAGCGGCAGATTCAGTAAGCCTGAGGGTATACCCGCTCCGATAGTGGCTTACAGAAATCCTCTTTGGGAAAAAGGTAAGGAAGACCAGCCTTATGTTACAGCAAGTGATAATTATTGCAAAACCGTTTCGGAAAAATATTATGCCGCTGCCGTTCTTGCACGGGAAGTCGGATTTGACGGAATTGATGTTAAGTGCTGTCACGGTTATCTTTTTAATGAGTTTTTGAGTGCGAAAAACAGAGAAGGTATTTACGGCGGGAGCTTGGAAAACAGAACAAGGCTTTATTTTGAATGCATAGATGCCGTGAAAAAAGCCGTGAATGAAGCTCTTTTTGTAACAACAAGACTTAATGCTTGCGACTGTTTTCCTTTTCCGTACGGTTATGGTGTTGACGAAAATAATAATATAGATTTAACCGAAACAAAAATGATAATAAACGGTCTTTATGAAAAAGGCATAAGACTTATAAATCTTACACTTGGAAATCCTTATCTTATTCCGCATATCAACCGTCCCTGCATAAATGCGCCTGAGGACGGCGAAACGGGAGTCAGGAGAATTTATAATGTAACCAAGGAGTTGAGTGAAACCTTCAGGGATATCAGCTTTGTCGCGTCCGGTCTTTCTTATCTCGGTGAAAAAGCTATGGAGTATTCCGAAAAAATAATCGGCGAGGGTGTCGCTGATTTTGCCGGCTTCGGAAGACTAACATTTGCTTATCCCATGTTTTATAAGGATTATCTTGAAAAGGGCGGACTTGATAAAAATAAGCTTTGCCTTAAATGCAGCAAATGCTCATCTCTGATGAGAGCGGGTACCGTTGCAGGATGTCCCGTGAGAGATTCGGAAGTTTATATGAGTTACTATAAAAAATATGTTTTGGATAAGGCGAAGTGAAGAAGAGGTGAAAGAAATGACAGCGGTTATAACCGGAGGCAGCAGAGGGATCGGACTGGGAATTGCAAAGGAGCTTTTGCAAGAGGGCTTTACAGTTTTTATTTCAGCAAGAAGCGAAAGTGAAGAAATAGTTAAGCTTTGCGAAAAATACGGCGATAAAGTAAACTTTGTTCCCTGCGATATTTCGGATATCGGCGATATTGAAAAGCTTGTTTCTTTTGTAAACGAAAAAACAGACAAAATTGATTTGCTTGTAAACAATGCGGGAGTTGCGCCTAAGGAAAGAAAGGATATTCTTGAAATCACTCCCGAGGATTTTGGATTTGTGACCGATATAAATTTAAGAGGAACATTTTTTGTAACGCAGAAATTTATTCCTTTGCTTCGTGAAAACGGTACTTCGAGAATTGTAAATATTTCCTCGATGTCAGCATATACGGCTTCGGTGAACCGCGGAGAATACTGCATATCCAAGGCGGGAATATCAATGATAACCAAGCTTTTTGCCGCGCGACTTGCGGAATACGGAATAAGTGTTATTGAAATCAGACCCGGAATTATTGAAACGGATATGACAGCAAAGGTCAAAGAGAAATACGAAAAAATGATAGAAAACGGAATTACTCCCATAAAGAGAATGGGGAAGCCCGAGGATGTTGCCAAATGCGTTTCTTCAATTGCAAAGGGATGCTTTGATTTTTGCACGGGAACCGTAATTGACTGCGACGGCGGTTTTAATGTAAGGTGTTTATGAGTAAAGTATATGATGCTGTAATAATCGGAAGCGGTGCGGCAGCTTACGGCGCAGCCGATTGCCTTTTTAAAGAAAATGTAACCGATATTGCCGTTATTACCGAAAACAGATTGGGCGGAACTTCAAGAAACACGGGAAGCGACAAGCAGACCTATTACAAGCTTTCCATGGACGGTTTTTCGCAGGACAGTCCTTATAAAATGGCATGTGATATTTATTCTTCAGGCTGCTGCGACGGTGAAAAAATGTATCTTCAGGCGGTAAACAGCATTCGCTGTTTTTTAAAACTTTGTGACTACGGCGTCGGTTTTCCTACCGACGGGTTCGGCGGTTATCCGGGCTACAAGACCGACCATGATAATACGGTAAGGGCAACATCAATAGGACCGTTAACCTCAAAGGTGATGACGGAAAAGCTTGAAGAAGCTGTGCTTAAAAGAAACGGAACTCCGCTTTTTGATAACAGACAGGTTATTGAAATAATAAAAGATGGTGAAAAAGCCGTTGGTATTGCGGCTTTGAATACCGAAACAAATGAAGTCGAAATCTTTTGGGCAAAAAATGTTATCTGTGCTTCGGGTGCGCCTGCATGCATTTATGAGAACTCTGTTTATCCCGAATCGCAGCACGGAATGACCGGAGTTTTGGTTGATGCGGGTGTTAAGCTCTGTAATTTTTCACAATGGCAATACGGAATGGCATCCGTTGATTTCCGCTGGAATGTTTCCGGAAGCTTTATGCAGGTTGTTCCGAGATTTGTAAGCATTGATAAAAACGGCAATGAAGAAGAATTTCTGAATGCTTATTTCTCTTCTGCAGAGGAAATGTATAACTGTATTTTCCTTAAAGGCTATCAATGGCCCTTCAGCTGTGAGAGAATAAACAATTCTTCAAGAGTTGATATTGCCGTTCATAACGAAATAAAAAACGGCAGAGCGGTTTATCTTGATTATACCCGAAACCCCGAAGGCTTTTCTTTTGATTGTTTGGGTGATGAGGCGAAGGATTATCTTTTGAAAAACAATGCCGAAGCTTCAACTCCCGTTGAACGTCTTAAAAAGCTTAATCCAAAGGCTATAGAAGTATATTCAAGTCATGATATTGACCTGTATACGCAAAAATTGAGAATTGCTGTTTGTGCTCAGCATAACAACGGCGGTGTATATACCGACAATAACTGCGAAACCGACATAAAGGGTCTTTATGTAATAGGTGAGGCTGCGGGGACCTTCGGACTTGCAAGACCCGGCGGAACGGCACTTAACGATACGCAGGTCAGTGGCCTTTTATGCGCTGAACATATAAAGAGTAAAATTAAAAATCAGAGTGAAAATTGCGTATATTTTGATGTGAATCTTATTGAAAAATATAAAGCCTTAAAGAATAATTTCAAAACAGACAGTTCAGTTGATTATTCGTATATAAAAACAGAAATGAGCAATTCAGCAGCTTTTCTTCGCAACAAAGAGGAATGCTCTGAGCTGCTTGATGAAATAACCGGCATTTTATCCGAATTTCCGTTAAGGCATAAATCCATGAGCGAATATTTTTATGATAAGGATATGCTCACAAGCGCAAAGGTGCTTCTTGAAACGGTTATAGGAGAAATGAGCCTGACGGGAAGCCGCGGCGGCGCTGTTTTTATACGAAACGGAGAAATCGTAAAAGAGGATGCTTCGTACAGAAAATACTTAACAATTACGCACGGCGGAATAGTATCTTTTGAGGAAACAAAGCCCGTGCCCGTGGTTAAAGAACCTTTTGAGAAATATCTTATGAATATTTAAGTCGGAGGCGGAATAATGAATTTTAATCAGGCCATTGAGCTTTATAAAAAGAATCCCGTAAGTGAAAACTTAACAGAGGTCGCCGAAAAGCTTTTAAGCGAAATGACTCTTAAAGAAAAAATGCGCCTCATGCAGGGCCATGCCATGGGTGTAACCGTAAAAAACACTCTGACAAAGGGAAGATATTATAACGGAGAGGCTTATCCTGCAGGAGGCTGTAAAAGGCTCGGCATTCCTCCCGTGCTTTTTACAGACGGTCCAAGAGGAATTGTTATGGGTAAATGTACCTGTTTCCCTGTTTCTATGCTTCGCGGTGCAACCTTTGACGATGAGCTTGAATACAAAATCGGAAAGGCTTTTGCAAAGGAAGCAAGCGCATTGGGTGCAAACCTTTATGCCGGTGTGTGCATAAATCTTCTGCGTAATCCCATGTGGGGCAGAGCGCAGGAAACATATGGTGAGGATCCGTTTCTTCTTGGTAAAATGGGTGTTGCTTTGACTAAGGCAATGCAGGAAAACGGTATTATTGCCTGCCCGAAGCACTATGCGCTTAACAGCATTGAGGATTTACGCTTCAAGGTTGATGCAAGGGCAGATAAAAGAACACTTCACGAGGTATATTTGCCTCATTTTAAAAAGTGTATTGATGCAGGCGCAATGTCAATAATGGGAGCTTATAATAAGGTAAACGGTACATACTGCTGTGAAAATAAGGAGCTTTTAACCGATATTTTAAGAAATAAATGGGGTTTTGAGGGTTTTACTCTTTCAGACTTTTTTTATGGTATTTACGATGCGGCAAGAAGTGTTAAGGCGGGTATGGATATGGAAATGCCGTATTATTTCCGTTATGCGCTTCTCAATTACAAGCTGAAAAAGGGAGAAATATCGGAAAAAGATATTGATTTATGTGCCTTAAGAATATTGAAAGCCCTTATCAAAACCCTGCCTGAATATAAGCCTCAACCAAAGTCTGTTATACTCTCGAAGGAGCATACCGAGTTGGCGCGTCTTGCGGCTGGCAAAGGTACGGTACTGCTTAAGAACAGCAATAAAGCATTACCTGTTGAGAATAATAAAAAAATAGCCGTTGTGGGCAGATATGCGAACAAGGTGAATGTCGGTGATCACGGCAGCAGCAATGTTTACAGTCCCTATGCCGTTACGGCTTATCAAGGAATAAAAAACAGATTCGGGGAGGAGAATGTTGCGGTTTATAACGGCTGTGATATTTCAAAGGCTAAGGCTGCCGTAAAGGATAGCGAATATATCGTGGTCTGTGTCGGAAGTGACTGGCTTCAGGAGGGCGAGTTCCTTGTAAATCTCGGAAATGTCAAGAAAAAGCCCAAGGGTTCAGGCGGTGACAGAGCGGATTTGAGAATCCCTCCCGAGGATGTTGCACTTATTAGAGCATTATCCGAAACAGGCAAAAAGCTGATTGTTAATATAATGGGCGGAAGTGCATATGTAATCAAGGAATGGACGGATTTGGCGGATGCAATTCTTTTTTCCTTCTACAGCGGTCTTGAAGGCGGTAATGCACTTGCGGATATTATAAGCGGCGATGTAAATCCGGGCGGCAAGCTTCCGTTTACAATAGCATTTAATGAAACGGATTATCCTTCTTTTTTGCATATTTCCGATGAAGAAAGGGAAATTGATTACGGCTATTATCACGGTTATACTTTGTTTGATAAAAAGGGAATTGAGCCGCAGTATCCTTTTGGCTTCGGTCTTTCATATACAGAGTTTGAAATCGGAAATTGCTCTGTTAACAAAAATGCCGATTCTTTTACCGTTAAAGCGGAGGTTAAGAATGTCGGCACTGTTGACGGCGATGAGGTTGTTCAGGTTTATGTTTCAAGCGGAAACACCGCTGAGGACAGACCTGTTAAGCTTCTCAAGGGCTTTAAAAGGGTAAGCATTAAAGCGGGAGAAACGGTGAATGCCGAAATTACGGTTGAACTCGATGATATTAAGTTTTACGATACCGCAAATGGCAACTGGAAGCTGGATGAATCATATACCGTTTTGGTTGGTACAGACAGTAAATCGGCAAAGCCGACGGAAAGAATTGAGTTTTAAGCATGAGGTGAATCTATGAAAAGCAGTCCTTATTCTCCTGATTTGTTTATGGAGAATCTTTATGATAAGCTTCATGCATCTCCTTACGATTGCGTAAATTCATCGGAGGAAGTCTTGAAAACAAGCGATGATATCAGAAAAAAAGCAAAAGAGATATTTAATGTCGAGGCTATTCCCGATAAGGTTGCTGATTATAAGCTTGTTCCGGAGGGCGCACCTTTGGATTTCAATGAATTTACCATGCAGAAATATTCTGTTGAAATTTGTAAGGGACTTGTCAGTCTTGTTTATTTGCTTGTGCCGAAGAATGTGAGTGAATCCGCATCTGCCGTTGTTGCTCTTTGCGGTCACGGTTACGGAGTAAGGCACATTCTCGGTATATCAAAACGGGGCAGAAAAAAACGTATAAGATATATTGATAATTATCAGAAGAATTTCGCTGTTGAGCTTGCAAAAAGAGGCTGTATTGTTGCCGCACCCGAACTCTTCGGATTCGGAGAGGCGAGGCTTAAAAGGGATTTGAAAAAGCCTTTTTATATAAGCTCATGCGAAGAGCTTTCACACCATCTTCTGCCTTACGGACTTACAGTTGCATCAATGCGTGTCTATCAGGCGATTGTTTGTGCCGATATTCTTTTAAAGCAAAATCATGTCAGTGAAGAAAAGCTTTCCTGCATGGGTATTTCGGGCGGGGGACTTACCGCTCTTTATGCTTCTGTTCTTGACGAAAGATTCAGAAAAATTGTTATAAGCGGATATGTAAACACCTTTCGTGACAGCATTCTTTCTCTTTGGCATTGTCCGGATAATTATATTCCCGAAATTCTTACAGCGGGCGAGATATACGACTTTGCCTCATCTCTTGCACCGAGAGAATTGCTTATTGAATCGGGCATAAAGGATAAGCTTTTTCCGATAAAAGCAAGCAAAGAGGCTCACGAAAAAATAAAGCGCATTTATTCTTTGGCAGGTGCTGAGGATAAGCTGCATATTGATGTGTTTAACGGAAAACATTCCGTAAGCGGTATAAAAGCTTTTGACTTTTTGGCAAAATAACAACAAGACCGTACAGCCTCGGGTTGTACGGTCTTGTTGTTAAATTACGGGTTCAAACGAAACAACTATTTGAGCGGCTTTTGCGTTTTCAAGATGTACCGTCAGTTTTTTTATGTCAGTATATTCGGCATCATATTCATATTTGCCCTTAAGTGCTTCGGCATTCATTACGGAGAAAACACCGTCGCCGTGAAGCTTTGCCTCCAACTGTTTTCCGTTAAGAGTTAGAATTGCATCCTTTCCGTTTTTGGAGATTTTAATATCGGCTTTGGTATGCATGAACCAATAAATTTCACTCGGTACAAGGCATTTAACATTGTCGGTAATACGTAAGCATGAACGGCTGTTGTAAAGCTCAAAGTCTCTTGTAACATTTATCGCACCGTTCATTCTGTAAGCATCAGTCATGTCAATTACGGTTTTTCCGCCGTTTTCGTCAGCTTCAAATGAGGTGAAATCACATCTTGCAAGTACATATTGGTCATCAAGTGTTGCATTTGGATTTATAACAAGTGTATTCTGACCCTCGGCGCGTTTGCAATAGTTTTTCCATCTTCCGCCTGCGGGTGTGTTTAGAAAATAATTCGGCGCGTCATAGCTGCCGGGACCAAGCTCCTCTGCCCATCTTTCACCCATGGAATCAAAAACAAAGGTGCCGATGTCAAGGTCGCCGTGATTTGTAAAGTTATATCCTCCTTTTATCGCTGCATAGGTTGCGTTTTTATCGAGATATCCGCTTCTCATAAGCACAAGCGGCTGACCGACATCGGACTTGAGAAGAACGGAAAGAGGCTCTTTGCTGAAATCGGTATTTTGATTTGCAAAATCTCTGTTGTACCAAAGAGATGAAAGCGCATCCTCTTTGCCGCTGCCGTTTCTTTCTGTGATATCCGAGCTGTTTTTAACAAATTCTTCGGGAGTGTCATTCATTTGATAAGAACTTAAAAGAGGCGCATCATATTCATCGGCATACCAATGAAGCACGGGTGAAAAGCATTGCTCCGCTTTGTTATCTCCGAAGTTAAACATTCCTGTCGGCGATGTTATGTAAACCGGAAAATATCCGAGTTCCTTAAAGCCATCAATTTCGGACATTCCGAAATCCGTACCGAAGCGGTTTCTTGACGAAGCTATAAAATAAACAATTGAATTCATGCCTGACTGGCAGTAGCCCGGTCCTTCAGAATAAACGCCGTCGGGAGTGAAGTTTTCAAAGGCTATCGGCATATTTTTATAGCACATGGCAAGAAATTCTGCTGCTTTTTCAGGGCAGTGTTCTGCAAAGGTCATGCAGGCAATACCAATTCCGCTGTAGCAAATGCTGTTCCAGTTGTTCTTTGACCATGTAAACCAGTGGTTGCCGTTCAAAGCGGGTTCAACAGCATATTCCCATGCCTTTTCGGAAAGAAGCTCTTTTTGTTCGGTATCAAGATAGTCATAAAACCAGTCATAACCGATTGAAACGGCAAGTGCCATTTCAGCGGTTGCAAGAAAATGGGAATTGCACCAATCGTCATATGTGCAAACATTTTTAAGCTCTGACCATGCTCTCTGCGCATATTTTTCGCTGCCTGTTATCTGCCATGCATATCCGAGAATGATAATTCTGTTTGTGACTTCCCTTGAAATGGGAAGTATGCTGTCCTCTTCATCAAGAGCATATTCCAAAACGGGGTAGGTATCGGTGTCCAGAAGACCGTCTGCGTTTTTTATTGCCGAGTCATAAAGCTTCTTTGTGTAATCAGTGAAGGAATTATTTTTTACTTCCTTTTTTATCTTCTCAAAGCACTCCTTGTCAGCAAGTATAAAGGGATGTGAAGCTGCGTTTCCGAGTTTTGCGGCAAGCTCTTTTTCAGTAACGGCATTTTTGTCTTTTTTCAGCGAAACGTAATCAATTCCCACCTTTACCATATCGGGAATTACCGCGAAATAGGGTACGGTATTTGTTATTCCGAGTATGAAAATCAAAGCTGCCGAAATTATTATTCCAATAACTGCTTTTAACCCTTTTTTCATCATAACACATCCCTTGAATATTCTTTATGTAAATTATAATACACTATCGGATATCATATTTCAATAAATATATTGTTTTATGAAGTTTTGTGTGATAAACTTAATTATTAAAGGGAGGCGACGGATAATGAAAATTGCGCTTTTCGGAGCAAACAGTCATAAATTTTCAACGGTATATACAGAAGAAGTGCTTGAAAAGCTTGGTAAATTCGGAGAGCTTTCTCCGAGAATAAGCCGTAAGAACCTTGAGGAAAACGCGGAATTTCTAAAGGGGTGTGAGGTCGCTTTTTCAACATGGGGAATGCCGAAATTCACAAAAGATGAAATTGCAAAGTATATGCCTAAGCTTAAAGCTGTTTTCTATTCGGCGGGAACTGTACAGTATTTTGCAAAACCTTTTCTTGAAAGCGGCATAAAGGTTTTCAGCGCATTTGCCGCAAATGCCGTACCTGTTGCCGAATATACTTTTGCTCAGATTACTCTTGCGGCAAAGGGGTATTTTCAGTCTGCTAAATATTATCGTATTCTTCCGATTCGTTCGCACAGATTTGCAAATTCTGCAAGCGGCAATTTCGGCTGCAAGATAGGTCTTGTCGGACTCGGCGCAATCGGTCAGATGGTTGCCGAAAGACTTGAGGCACTCGATGCAGAGGTATATGCCTATGATCCTTTTGTTTCAAAAGAGAGAGCGCAGGAGCTTAACGTTAAGCTGATTGACCTTGAAACACTTTTTTCCGAATGTGATATTATAAGCAATCATCTTGCCAACAAGCCTGAGCTTGAAAATATATTTGACGGCAGACTTTTTAAAAGGATGAAAAAGCATTCAACCTTTATCAACACAGGCAGGGGAGCGCAGGTTGCGGAATATTCGCTTGCTTTGTCTCTTGTTCTTCATCCGTCACGAACCTTTGTTGCAGATGTTCTTAAAAATGAGCTTTTTCCGTATATAAGTCCGCTTTTTTGGTGTCACAATGCAATTCTTACTCCTCATATTGCGGGCAGTACGGGTAATGAGCCGCAGAGAATGGCTTATTATATGATGGAGGAGCTTGAAAAATTTTTGGCGGGGGAAGAAACAAGGTATGAAATCACTCCTGAGGCACTCGAGCGAATGGCATAATTATAAATAAGAGGTGGATATATGAATCGGCAGGAAATGTTTTCGTCGGCAAAATGGCTCGGCATGGGAAATGATGACGGCTTTTTTGTGCTGCGTGGCAGATTTTCGGTTAATAACATAAAAAAAGCAACTCTCAGAGTTATAGGCCTCGGTTTTTTTCATTGCTACATAAACGGAGAAAGAGTCGGCAGCGATTTGTTTCTGCCGCTTAACACGGATTTTGAGAAAAGAGAAAATTATCCCGTCAATGAGGTCATAAGCGGTCACAGGATTTATGTACCCGAATATGATATTGCATCCATGCTTAAAAACGGAGAGAATGTTATTGCAATTCATTTCGGCGGCGGCTGGTATACCTTTCGCGAGGAATCAAGATTCGGAAATGCCAAGGCAATCTGGAGAATTTTCGGCGAGGATGAAAACGGCTTGTTTGATTTTGTTTCGGGTGAAAGTGACAAAATTGCTGCAAGCTATGTTAAGGGATATGAATTTACGGAATACGAAATGCAGGATTTCACCTGCGTGAATAACGAACTTGTTTCGGAGAATGTTGATGATGAAGAATGGGAATTTGCATCTGCCGTAAAGCCTCTTGATACCGATTACCTGTTTACCGACTGCAAGGCGGACAAGGTTTGCGAAATACTCAATGCTAAAGAAATCAAAAAATGCAGAGAATATACGGTTTATGACTGCGGTAAAAACATAAGCGGATATCCCGTTATAAAGCTCAACGGCTGCAGGGGTGAAAAGGTGACAGCTGTGCTTTCAGAGGAAATTATGGCTGACGGTGAGCTGAATCCCGATTTTACTCAGGATCAAAGAATTGAATTTGTCTGTGACGGCATAGTAAGAACCGTGCGTCCTATGTTCACTTGGTTTGCATTCAGATATTTTGCTCTTTACGGTAATGCCGTACCCGAATGCATTGAGGTTGTTCATACCGATGCAAATATTGTTTCGGCTTTCAAGTCCGATAATGAGCTTCTCAACTGGATACATGATACTTTTGTTAATACACAGCTTACAAATATGCATGCGGGTATTCCTTCGGATTGCCCTCATCTTGAACGCAGAGGATATACGGGGGACGGTCAGCTTGCCTGCCATGCGGCAATGAATATTCTTGATACGGAAAGCTTTTACCGCAAATGGATAGGCGATATATGTGACTGTCAGGATAAGCTCACAGGTCATGTTCAGTATACTGCGCCTTATATGCGTTCAGGCGGAGGACCCGGCGGATGGGGCTGTGCAATAGTGGAAGTGCCTTATCAGTTTTATATGCATTACGGCGATAAATCCGTGCTTGAAGAATGCTATCCGAATATGATGCGCTATTTCGATTATCTTGAATCGCATTCGGATTCAAATCTTATTGTCAGCGACAAGGAAGGGGAATGGTGCCTTGGAGATTGGTGCACTCCCGTTTCCGTTGTTCTGCCCGCGCCTTATGTTAATAATTATTTTTATATCAAAGCACTCGGCAGATGTATTGAAATTGCAAGGATAATCGGAAAAAACGATGATATTCCGATGTTTGAAGAAAGAATTGTTCAAAGAAAAAAAGCGATTATGTCTGCATATTTCAATAAATGGGACGGCAATTTTCTCGGCGGTCAGCAGGGCGCAAATGCTTTTGCCGTTGATATCGGTCTGGGCGATGAAAGAACATATAAAAATACGGTTGAGGATTATAAAAAGCTCGGCGGATATGATACGGGTATTTTCGGAACGGATATTCTGACAAGGGTTTTGTTTGAAAAAGGTGACGGTCAGCTTGCTGCAGACCTGATGCTTTCCGAATCCGTTCATTCCTTCGGAGAAATGAAGCGGCTGGGTGCAACCACTTTTTGGGAATATTGGCCTTGTTCGCTTCGTGACCGTTCTCATAATCATCCCATGTTTGGTGCGGTTACGGCTTATCTTTATGATTATCTTCTCGGAATCCGTGCAAAGGAAGGCTGCGCCGGATATTCTGAAATCGTTATTTCTCCCGTGCTTGTTGAGCAAATTGGCAGCCTTGAAGGCTTCAGAACATTTAAAACGGGAAAGGTTTCTGTTTCTTACAGAAAAACAGATGAAGCGGTTAAATTTGAAATATTTATTCCCGAAAATCAGCCCGCTGAGTTTGTTTTCGGCAAGGAAAAATGCAGGCTCGAAGCAGGAATGAACCGCTTCACTTTACCTCTTTGATATTAAAATAAGAATCGGAGGATAAACTATGGCAAATGAAACAAAAACATCCATTGTATCAAAAATAAAGAATACAGTCGGTCTTGCGAAAAAATATTGGGATGTTCCGCCGAAAGGTAACTATATTCCGTATAAAGAGGTTGCAAGTCTGAGCGGAGCAGGCTTCGGTGTTTATTGGACAACTCTTCTTGCTTCCGCGATTGGCCTTAATGCTTCAAATTTTCTTGTAGGTGCAAGCATTGGCTTAAGACCGATGGATTTGCAGATAATGCTTACCGTAGCAAATATTGTGGGGATTCCCATAGGTATTTTCAGAAGCTGGTACTATGATAATCACAATCTCAAGGGTGGAAAATTTCTGCCGTTTATTCAACGCACCGGTTTCCCCATAGTGCTTATTTCGCTTATATTTGTCTGGCTTCCTTATGAAAATTGGGAATATATAACCAAAGCGGTTGCTGTTTGGTTTATGTATCTTCTGCTGAATATCTTTTTGTCTTTTTATAATGAAAGCTACACATATTTCCAGCAGATTATATCTCCCGATGCTCAGGAAAGAGCCAATGTAATGAGCATATCGCAGGTTATTTATTCTCTTGCACCTACCATAACAAATCTGTTTATTCCCATGATTGCAGGTTGGACATGGGGGCTTAACAACATATGGACATACAGAGTTATTTATCCTGTTTTCACAATTATCGGTCTTGTAATCAGCACGGTTTTCTTTCGCAAGGTCAAGGAGAGGCTGATTCTTCCGAAAAAGAAGCCTGAACCAGTCAGAATGCTCGATGCGATCCGTGAGGTTGCAAAGAATAAATATTATTGGATTATTCAGTCTGCTGCATGGGTGGTATTCCTTGAATCGGGCTACGGTGTTGTTCTGGGCTGGTCGTTCGTTTATGCATACGGCGGTGAATATCAATCAATGCTCGGTGTTGCAAATACGGTTATAGGCAATGCTGCGCTTTGGTCAATGCTTCTTGCACCTTTTGCCATCAAAACGATGGGTAAGAGAAATCTGCTTATCACGGCAAACTCCATAAATATTGTTGTTCTTATTGTTCTTTATTTTACATATAAAAACCTGATTTTAATCTGCGTTCTTTGGTATTTCAATACGTTTATAAATACCTTCTGGAATATTGTTCAGCATAATATAAGTGCTGATATGAGGGATTATCATCAGTGGAAAACGGGTGTAAGAGTAGACGGTCTTTTCGGACCGCTCGGAATGATAGGTACGGTTATAAGCTTTTTTACCGGAATGGTCTATCCCGCCATTTATGAAAAAATGGGTCTGCTTGATGATTATAACGTCCTCTATGATGATACAATAAGAAACAATCTTTTTGAGGTGCTTATTCTTTGCTCGGCGCTGGGTGCGCTTTTGAACCTTATTCCATTCTGCTTCTATGACTTAACAGAGAATAAGCACAAGGCATATGTCGGTGTTCTTAAAATCCGTGCAATGTTTGAAGACTATTCGCTCGGAGTTCTCGATGATGCCGAGCTTTCGGAAGCCATGGAGATAATACTTCAAGCAAAGGGGCTTTTCGGAAAAGAAAAACAGCCTGTTGATAGGCATTCACCCAAATCGGTCAAAAAAGAAATTAAGGAAACAAACCTTGCAATTGAAAGAGCAGCCATTATCATGGAAGACCTTAATAAGTTTTCTACCGATGCGGGCAAAGCAAGGCTTGCTCAAGCTCAGAATGATATTTTATACGGAACGGTTTATTATTATGAAAATGCCCGTGAGGAATTAAAAGCTGCAAGGAAATTGCCCCAAAACACAAAATCGGAAAAGGAAATCCGCTCCGATGCGATTAAAAATGCAAGAACAAAGAAAGAATCGGCGGCACTTATTCGAAAATACGGCATTGAAAACATAAATGCTCCCGATGAATCGGTAAAGGAAGAGCTTATCAATAGGGATACCGTCGGATTTGTTGAGAGCATAAAGGTAAAGCAGGAGCTTCGTGCATATCTTAAAGCAGCTTCAGTTTATTCAAGGGTAATAAAGCCTTATACAGATGCCGTGAGCCTTGTCGAACAAGCGGAAAATTATACGCACTATGAAGAGCTTGAGGAAAAATATTATTCTCTTTGTTCTGCCGAATAAATAATCAACGAAAGGATAGTGAATATGATTGTTTTTATTGAAAGAATAGCGGCATTTTTTACAGCGCTTGTAACTATAATAATGAGCTTTTTCGGATTCGGAACAGGCGGTGACTCCAAAAAGGTTGATGACTTTAAGGTCACAACTTATATAAGAGGTGACTATGTTCAGTCCCGTGACAGCTTATATGCCGAGGATTTCAATATTGTTACCGATGTTATTCTCTTTGAGTGCGCTTCGTTCAACAGTGAGGGTGAGGTAATATACGACGAAGAAAAGCTCGAAACAGCTCTCGGAAACATACGAGATGCAATCGGCGAACGGGATATAAATATCACACTCAATCTTCTTGGTCCGTGGGGTCATACAGATTCAAATGTTTGGGAAGAACAGATGGAAGCCCAGAGCGATGAACACAATAAAGCTTTTACAAGCGGTGTTCTGGAGGATAATATTATTGCCGTTCTGGATAAATATGATTTTGACGGTGTTCATTTTGATTACGAATATCCGATTTCTCTTAAAGCATGGCATTACTACAATAATTTTCTTGTTTCGCTTGATAAAAAGCTCGGTGATTATACTCTCGGTGTAGCGGGAAATGACTGGAATATAAAATTTTCAACGGCTGCAATCGGTGCGATTGATTCCTTTGAGCTTATGTCATATGATTTCATTGATAGCGAAGGCAGGCATGCTACCTATGACGGCACGGCGGAGCTTGCACGCAGAGTAGGTCTTTACGGATTGCCTTTTGAAAAGGTGAATATCGGACTTCCCTTTTATTCCCGTCCTACGGATATGTCAACATATTGGTACGGTTATAACGGCTGTTACGATTCCATTGACGAAAACGGTTGGTATCATTGTGATGTTACCGACAAGGATTTTTGGTTTAATACTCCCGATGTTATTGAAAAGAAAACGGAATATGCAATTTGCAACGGTTATGGCGGGGTTATGATATGGCACTATAACTGTGATCTTCCTTCAACCCATGAGGACTCCCTTCTCAAAGCTGTAAATACAGCTGTTAATAATTATTATTAAAAATTTACGGGCAGGAGTGTTCCTGCCCGATTTTTTGACTTGAATCTGACTTGAATTTAAAAAGAAATATTCGTTAAGAGGGGACATAACGGGACATTTTGAAAAATAAGAATAAAAAAAGAAAAACCTCAAAGTGCTTGATTTACAAGCATTTCAAGGCTTTTCTTATTGGTTGCGGAGACAGGACTTGAACCTGCGACCTCCGGGTTATGAGCCCGACGAGCTACCAACTGCTCTACTCCGCGATATCTGTTTGCTGAGTGCTTTATAATTATACACACTTTGAAGAAAAAGTCAATAGGTTTTGTTGAAATATTTAAAAATATTTTTCGGAAAGGTGTTTTGCTGCTTTAGCTTGCTTATCTGTAATTATATTATATTGCATCTTGCATAAAAATATTACCTGATTTTTGTCAATATTTTAAATCATTGAATCATTAATTGACACATCTGTTTTATATATGTTATTATTTATTAAATATAAATTAACGCGAAAGAGAGTTGATTATATGTCCGCACAAACAAATGCTGCTGTTGAACTTGATTCGGAACAAAAGTCCCGTGAAGCCAAAAGATTGGTGCGCCCGAGGGAGATTGCCGCATTTGCGCTCACTTCTTACGGAATAAACAACCTCACAAGCTTTATCGGCTCAACAAAACAGTATTTTATGATGAGTTTTTTAGGGATTACGGGCAAGCAATTCGGATTGCTCGGAACTGTTTCTACTATATGGGATGCTCTTGATGATCCGATTTCGGGTATCGTAATTGACCGATGCAGAACAAGATGGGGCAGACTTCGTCCCTTCCTGATTTTTCCCATGCCGTTCTGGGCTATCGCTTCAATACTTTTTTATATGGTTCCCGGAAGCTTTACAGGTGGTCAGAAATTTGTTTACGCACTTGTTGCCACGATTATTTACGGAATCGGTTTTTCATATCTGAGCGGTTGGGAGCTTTTGCTTTATAACATAACTCCGAACACCAATGAGCGAAGCACTCTTATCGCAACTCAAAAATTTGTAAATCTTTTTACTTGGCTGCCGTCACTTGTACCCGTTTTTGTCGATTTTGTACCCGGCGCAACAAAAAATGCAATAACTCAGCCCGAGGTATATTCGGGATTTTCGATTTTCTTTGTTGTTATAGCTGTTGCAGGTGCAATTTACGGTTTTTTTACAATGCGTGAAAGAGTTTCGATTGCAACCAAAGAAGAAATGCAGAACACCGGCTTCTGGAAATCTGCAAAATCTATTCTTACCTGCAGACCTCTTGCCGTTTTGCTGCTTTCCAACTTCTTCGGCGGAATAAAGGGCGTCGGCGGCGCATCTGAGGATTTCTTCTGGCTTAACTGCACGGGCAGGCTTTCAAACCGTTTGCTTTGCAGCCTTTTCACCGGTATTCCCAACTATGTTATTACTCCCGTTGCTCCTGCAATTATCAAAAAGTTCGGGTTGAGAACGACCGCGGTTTCAGCAGGACTTTTCAGCGGATTTGCATATACCGTTCTCTATTTTATCGGATATAAGCCGACCGGTAATTACTGGCTTGATTTTGTTATTATAACCGTTGGACTTACCGTTTGCGGTCTTCCGAATCATATTATGGGTGTTTGTGACCCGCTTCTCAAGGGCGATATGTATGACTATCTTGAATGGAAATCCGGCATACGCAACGAAGGTATAGTAAATGCTGTTTCAGGCTATGTAAATAAGCTTTCTTCAAGTGTTCATGCTTTGCTTTCGGGTGCGGTTTTCGATTGGATTAAGTTCACTCCGCAGAAGGATGTTTACGGAAACGTTGTTCCTCATACAGACCCGAAGGTGCTTAAGGGAATTTGGGGTATCTTCTGTCTTGCTCCCGCAGCGGCAAGGTTCGGCTACGGACTTTCACTTCTTCTGTTCAACGTTCACGGTAAAACGAAGGAACAGATGCTGATTGAGCTTGAACAGCACAGAAATTCAAGGTCGGAAGCAAAGAAACAGGAATTAATTGCAGAAACGGAGAATGGAAATGATTGATTTTAAAGCTTTTTCGATTTTTGCCGATACTGAAGCCGCTGAAAAAGCATCGGAGCTTTTTTGCGAAGAAATAAGGATAAGGACAAATACAGTTCCTGATAAATGCAGTGAAAAAGCAAATTTTAAATTTATAACAAATTCCGATATCCCGAAGGATGGCTTTGATATAATTGTTGATGATTCTGCGGTTACTGTTACGGCAAGCGGAATAAGAGGTTTTATTTACGGCTTTGGATTGTTTCTGCGAAAGCTGGTTTCCGTATGCGGAGTGCCTTCTCTTTCGGAGGATATAACGGGGATTTACCGTGCAGATAAATCCATAAGGGGTCATCAGGTCGGCTACAGAACAACTCCGAATACCTATGATGCATGGACATATGACGATTACCGCAGATATTATCTTGATATGATGTTTTTCGGAACAAATACCGTTGAGCATATTCCGTATGAACGCGGTGTTTCAAAGAGAAACAGGCTTATGAAATATGACGAGGAGGAGTTTCTTGTTAAAGCTGCCGAAATGGCAGATGAGTTTGACCTTGATGTTTCTTTGTGGCATCCGAACAATGACGGCGAAACCGTTGCCGAGGCTGCCGAAAGAAGAGGAAGGTTATATGAAACGATTCCCAGATTGGATGTTGTTTTTCCGCCGGGAGGCGATCCCGGTGAATATTATCCTGACGAATTTGTTTTAAGATGTAAAGAAATCTCAAAGGTACTCAAAAAATCGCATCCGAATGCACAGATGTGGCCTTCAGCTCAGCAGCCGCACTCCATTCCGACTTGGGGTGAAGAGTTTATTGAAGAAATGGAAAAACTGCCCGAGGGAATAGACGGTGTTATTCACGGCCCTAACCATGCCTTTGACCTTGAAACTCTTCGCCGCAGACTACCCTCAAAATATCCGATAAGACTTTATCCCGATATAACTCATAACGTAAGATGTGAATATCCCGTTCATTTTGACAGAGATGACTGGCACTTTGCATTGACAACGGGATTGAGCCGTGAATGTACAAATCCCAGACCTCGTGAATACCGTCAGATTCACCGCCTTACCCGCAGATATGTTATAGGTTCGGTCAGCTATTCTGAGGGTATAACGGACGACGTGAACAAAGCTGTTTGGGCTGATATGGATTATAATCCCGAATGTGATTTGAGAACAACTCTGCTTGATTACAGCCGATTGTTTTTCTACGGTGCCCATGCGGAAAGAATTGCTGACGGAATCCTTTCTCTTGAGCTTAACTGGCAGTGCGACCCTGCCGAAAATCCGACAATAGACAGAACACTTGAAACCTTTGAAGGTCTTTCCGAAGAATATCCCTTCCTTAATGAGAATTGGAGATTTTTGCAGCTTCTTATGCGAGCCAAGTGCGATTGGGTGCTTCGCAGCAGAAGAATTTTCGAGCTTGGATTGATTAAGCTTGCCGAAAAAGAAATCATGAATGGCAGACTTGATACTGCAAGGAAAATCCTTGAAACGGATTTTGAAGAAACTTATAAAAAACAGCGAGAGGACATAACACAGCTTGCGAAGAAGCTTTTTGACCTTATCGGTTTGCAGAGTGATATTGAGAATTATTGCGCCGATAACTGGGAGAGGGGAGCGATACTTGAAACAATAGATTTGCCCGTTACGGACAGAAAATGGCTTCTCGGCAGACTTGATTATGCTTCGGAAAAGGAAAATCCCGAAGAAATTATGAAAGCCGTTGTCAACCGAAATAAAGTTCGCAGCGATGAATATTATTTTTCTGTTGCGCTTAACGGACTTGAAGAATGCGGAGCTTCGCAGACGGGTGAAATCTACATGAATTTCCAGGGCGACAGACCGAATGTAAATACAGGGGCAATGCCGACTGCAATGTTCAAGGTTTATGATAATCTTACCTTTAAATGCAAAGTAGGCGGGCTTGATTACGACGGCGATTATAAATTGAAAATAAGTTTTATGAGCAAGAAAAATGAAGCTCTTAAGGGTCACAAGATTACTGCGAACGGTATTGTGATTTATGAAGGCGCACAGTTCGGCGGCAAAAAGGATGAGGAGTTTGACTCCCTTATGCTTGCTCCCGATTTTGAAACTGCAGAATACATAATTCCCCGTGAGGTTATTCACAACGGCTGCGTTGACCTTGAATTTGGCGAACCCGTTATGGGAATTATGTTTTGTGAATTTTGGATTACCCACGATTAATTTATTACAGAAAGGATGTTTTTTATGTGGTTTGCAATTAAATCAGTTATTTCACTTATTGTTTCTGCCTTACTTACAATTTTTCCCGGAAGTGCATTTCTTGAAAGCTTTGATGTTCTTCAGCTTGCGGAGAAAAATGATAACTGTCTTCTGAATGCGGCGATTATGTCCGATATTCATATCGACGTTGATTGGCCTATCGGTGAATGGGTATGGGCAAACGGTCTCAATGACCTTGAACGCTCCGTTGACCCCATTGACGCACTTATCGTACCCGGTGACCTCACTAACTACGGTGACAGCGCTTCAATGACAAGCTTTTTCAACATTATTGATGAAAGCGGCTGTGCCGAAAACTGGGTTATCGCCATGGGTAACCATGATGTAGGTCATGTTGAAGATATTACTCAGGAAGAAGCAAGACAGCATTTTGTAAAAACCTTCAATGAGCTTAACCCCAACGGAGAAACTATTGAAAAGGCTTATTACAAGACCGATATCGACGGCTACAGATTTGTTGTTCTCTGCGATGACGGTGATGACACATGGGATTGCCCTGATATGACACCCGAGCAGATTCAGTTCCTTGATGATTCTCTTGCTGAAGCAGCAGACAGAGGACTTCCGATGTTTGTTATCTGCCATGTACCCGTTGAGGGTGTAAACGGTCAGGATATCATTTATCCCGACGGCGGACTTGATGATAACAGCGATGCGGTTCAGTCAATCCTTGAAAAATACGAAAACGTGTTCTTCATCAGCGGTCATGTTCACACAGGTATCAACGGACCTCTTGTTGAGAATGTATTCGGTTTTTCATGCGTTGAAACCCATAATGGTGTTAACTACATCAATCTTCCTACATACATGATTGTTAACCGTTATGGTGTGCCTTGGGGCGGCATGGGCTTCCAGATGGAAGTTTATGAGAACGAAGTTCTTTTCAGAGCAAGAAACTACGGTTCATCGAAATGGTATCCCGTATATGACCACTCTGTTCCATTGGTATAATTATGAGCAAACTTCCGATTGCCAAAGACTATTATTACCGTTCCGTAAGATGCACCTGTTTTTTAAATGAATTAAAAAAATTTTTTGAATCGAACAACAATATAACTGATACTCATTTTATTCCTGTGATAAAGGGTTATGAGGTTGAGTATATCAACAGCGGAGTTTCGGAAAAGATTTGCATAAACATAAGAAACAAGTTTTATGACGGACTGATAATCAAAAAGTATGTTAGCGGTAAATTCAAAAAAATTTATTGCACAAAAGACAGCTTTGCGGAAATGGTAAACAAAATATTTAAGAAATAAGAAGAAGGAGTTGCCTCAAATGAAGAGGGAACTCCTTTTTGATACCGATATTTATCTTTTACTTCTTTCAAGAAACTCATTGTAAAGCTTTTCTTTGTATTCATCCGTATACTCATAACACCAAAGGTTAAAAATACCGTTGAAGTCCTCAAATGTTTCATCGGGATGAATTATCGTCTGCCCGAAAACATAGGGCAGGGGGATTTCAACCGTGCCGTTTGATGCTATATAATATTCTTTTGCTATATCCATTGCTACTCTGTTTGATTCCTGTCTCGGAAGCTCTTCGTAGAATTTGATTTCCGTTATCGGGAACAGAACGCATTCCGCATCGGCAAGGCGATAAAATTCGGGAGATGTACCCGAATGACCGTGGTGCGACATCTGAACAACGTCACATTTAAGGTAATCGCCGTATCTTCCTACCAAAACCTTGTCGCTTTCGGCAGAGCAGTCGCCCGGGAATAATACCTTGCTTCCGTCGGCAAACATCATAATCGCTGTTGAAGAATTATTGAAATCCTTGAATGAGTTAGGATAAATATCCTCGTGGGTACAGAGAGTTACAAATTCAAGGTTGCGAACAAAGAAATGCTGTCCCGTATGGAGATTAATCTTTCTGATATCCGGGTTTTCGTTCATTACTCTTTCAAAGCGCAGAGCCATTCCGAGATTGCATTCGCCCCAGAACTTATAATCTCTGTGATGGGCATCGGGGAAATTATAATAAACGGCTTCAATGTCAATTTCTTTTTTGTGATATTCAATGATATCAAGGAATTTTGCAATATGATCTTCATGTGCGTGTGATAAAAACCAGCCTGCGACAACAGGTTTTTTACCGCCGTTTATTTTTGTGAGAAACTCGATAATTCTTATATCATCATTTACGGAGTACATATGTGCGCTGTCGATAACAAAGAAGCTTCCGTCAGAGCATCTGACCATGTAACACATTCCGCAGTCGATGAGTGAATGGTCAACCTCAAATTGCCACAGAGTTGTTTCGCAGAAATCACCTTTATTCTCAGGGGCTGTGTTGTAGCATTCCTTTGAGGGGTCTGCGATAATGCGGAGCTTATTTTCGTTTTCACAATAATATATGTGCAGCATTATATCCTTGCGGAATGTTTTATGGTAATTGCCTTTGATATCAAAGCTGTCAAACAGGGAAAACCCGCTTTTTTCGGCTGATGAACACTCGTTTTCAAAATCTTCCTTCGAGCAGTTTTCGTAAATCAGCAGATATGCGCCTCTTGCACAGTAATATTCGATTGGTTTTTCTTTTTCGGGCAGGGGAATGCCTTTGAAAATTTCGTTCATTCTTAAAACACCCTTCGGAGATTATCTTAGTACAAATAATAACACCAAATTTGGTTTAAAACAATAGATATTTTAAATTTGATTCTTGAAACATATATTTTTATATGATAGAATTTTATTATAAGAAATACCGATTAAAGGAGTGGAGCATATGAAAAAAGCAATTTCGCTGATTTTAAGTATTGTGTTGTTTGTTTCATGCTTTTGTATCGGCGCTTCGGCTGAAGATAAGAGTGATGATCCGATTATTCTTATTTCAGGTTTTCTTTGCTCACAGCTTTATTATGAATACGGTACGGAAAATGAAGAAAAGCTCTGGCGGCTTGATTTGGATAAGGTTACCGACCGAATAGGCGATGATTTGCCGAGATTTCTGAAAACATTTGCAGGCGCTTTAATCGGCAGAACCGAAGATTTCGGCAAGGTAATAGGTGAGGGTGCAAGTGTTGTTTTTGAAAAACTGCGTTTTAATCCTGACGGAACATCAGCTTATAATGTTTCTCATTATCCCAATAATCCCGCAACATCGAATATTGAATATATGCTTGCAAACGGCTTGGAAGAGAATATGTACGAGGTGAATTTCAGCAAGTATATTGCAGAGCATTATGACCCTTCGGAAATATTCATGTTTCAGTATGATTCGCGTTTTGATGCAATAACACTTGCTTCACAGCTCAATGATTTTGTTGAGGACATAAAGAAATATACAGGCTCCGATAAAGTGCGTATTTTTGCCTTGAGCTACGGCGGTCTTATTTCTTCAACATATCTTTATCTCTACGGAGATTCTTCGGTCAGCAAGTTTATAACGAGTGTTCCGGCAATCGGAGGAACCGATATTCCCGATAAGCTTCTGAGAGGAGAAATTGATTTCCCGATAAGCGATATTGCTCTGTTTTTGGAAACTGTTCTTGCAGGTGAAGGCGATATTGCAAGGTTTTTTGAAAACTCTGAATTTGAGAGCATAAATGATATTGTTTCAAGTGCGAGCGGCAGCATGATGAGCGCCTTAAAGTATTGGGGCAGTATATGGTCGCTTTGTTCTGTTGAACTGTATGATAAGCTGAAGGCGGATTTTCTCAATCCCGTTGATAGCAAGGAGCTTATTGAAAAGACGGATAAGATTCATTATGAAATCATGCCTGCAATTCCCGAAATTTTAAGAAAGGCTCAGGCAAACGGTATTGATGTTGCTATTCTTTGCTCAACAGGCAGTAAGCTTGCCTTGGGCGGAAGACTTAACGGCGATCTTGTCCTTCCTGCATATGCCGTAAGCGGTGCAACCTGTGCGCCATTCGGAATGAGGTTTGCAGACGGCTATACCGGAGTTAAAACATCGTGTTCAGATCCGGATCATAATCATATATCACCCTCTATGGAGGTTGATGCCTCAAGTGCATATCTTCCCGAGAACACATGGTTTGTTGACGGTCAGTATCACGGCCAATATTATTACGAAGAATATACCCGTTCTCTTGTTACAAAGCTTTTGCTTACAGATGAAATAAAGGATGTTCATACCGACCCGGAATATCCGCAGTTTGAATACTCGAACCATTCATCAAGAAGTATCCATATCAAATTTGATAAAAGCGGTACGGGATATCTTTCCTCACAGGATTCAAAGCTGATTATTGAAAACCTTTCAACCGAAAAAAGCATAAAAATATTTGCGGTGAACACACAAGGCATTGATTTATATTTTGACATTGCCGATATCGGTACTCTTGAACCCAATGAAACGGCAGAAATACCGTTCAAAGGTGAAATACCTGAGGTCGGTGCTGTGCCTGCCCGAATAACCGTGAGCTATATTGAATTTGGTGCCGTAAATCCCTTGTGTGTTACCGATTTCGATATTATGATTGATAACGGTGAGGCGGTCGAGTCAACGGGCTTTGTCGAAAAGGGCTTTAAGAGCCGACTTGAGAGCATTTGTCCTGCATGGATTTATTCTGTTTTGTCAAAACCGTTTTTTAGGCAAGCCTTTGAATTTGTTTATAATACAGTATCAATTTTGCTGGACTGATTTATGTACAATTTGTAAAATTCGCCCGCAGATATTGCAAACTATTGTGTTTTAAATGAAAAGGTGATAAAATAAATATAAACTCAATATAATTTGGGTAAAACTATGGAGGAGGAGAATTTATGGAATACGCAATGCTGATTTTCTGGATTGTTCTGCTCGTAGTGCTCATCATCGTTGAGGCGGTAACCGCTCAGCTTGTAACAATATGGTTTGCCGCAGGTGCGGCAGCCGCTTTGATTGCGGAGCTTTGCGGCTTGCAGCAATGGCTGCAATGGATAATTTTTATTGCAGTTTCCGTTGTTGCTCTTATTGCAACCCGTCCTCTCGTTAGAAAAGCCACGAAAAAAACAGTTCAGCCCACCAATGCCGACAGATGCATCGGTCAGACTGCCGTTGTTACCGAGGATATTGATAATATTGCGGGAAAAGGTCAGGTTCATGTTAACGGCATAACCTGGACGGCGCGTTCTGCGGACGGCTCAGTGTTCAGAAAAGATGAGCATGTTACCGTTGAACGAATTGAAGGCGTTAAGCTCATTGTCAAGGCGCAGAATTAATTAAAAATAAATTAAGAATTCAGGAGGAAATGACTATGGAATTTTTAGGCGGATTTATTTTAATTTTACTCGCACTTTTCCTTATTTTGATTGTTGTTTTAAACATCAAAATCGTTCCGCAGTCCAAGGCATATGTTATTGAAAGACTCGGAACATACAGCGCAACCTGGCAGACGGGTCTTCATATTAAAATTCCTTTTGTTGAGAGAATTGCAAAGCAGGTTTCTCTTAAGGAGCAGATTGTTGATTTCCCGCCCCAGCCTGTTATTACCAAGGATAACGTAACCATGCAGATTGATACGGTTGTGTTCTTCCAGATTACAGACCCCAAGCTGTTTACCTACGGTGTAGAGAGACCTATTTCCGCTATCGAAAATCTTACCGCAACAACTCTTCGTAATATCATCGGTGAAATGGAGCTTGACCATACCCTTACCTCAAGAGATATTATCAATGCAAAAATCAGGGGAATCCTTGATGAAGCAACCGATCCCTGGGGCATCAAGGTTAACAGAGTCGAACTCAAAAACATCCTTCCTCCCAAGGAAATTCAGGATGCAATGGAAAAGCAGATGAAGGCAGAGCGTCAGCGCCGTGAAGCTATTCTTACCGCGGAAGGTGAAAAGGCAAGTAAAATACTTGTTGCCGAAGGTCAGAAGGAAAGTAAGATTCTTGCTGCGGAAGCTGAAAAGCAGAGTGCAATTCTTGCTGCGGAAGCTATTAAGGAAGCAAAAATCAGAGAAGCCGAAGGTGAGGCAGAGGCTATTCTTAAGGTTGGGCAGGCAAGAGCAAAGGCTATTGAGCTTATCAATGAAGCTGCACCCGGTCAGGGCTACCTTACA
The DNA here is from genome assembly GCA_045544115.1 of Acutalibacteraceae bacterium. Lineage (GTDB taxonomy): Bacteria > Bacillota > Clostridia > Oscillospirales > Acutalibacteraceae > CAG-177. Next base: position 26,811 of record JAZPYI010000060.1, read on the forward strand.
ATTAAGAGCCTTGAAGCCTTTGAAACGGCAGCCGACGGTCAGGCAACAAAGCTTATTATTCCCAGCGATATTCAGGGACTTGCGGGTCTTGTTGCAAGTGCAAAGGAAATCATAAAGTAATTTTAATTTTGATAAACGGTTCACGCAGCTTTGCGTGAACCGTTTATTTTATGCAATATGTTACATTTGTCACATTGATATTTCTTTTTTTGTATGGTAATATAATTTTACACATGAGGAGAGGAGCTTTTTATGGGCAAAAGAATTATTGTTGCAGGTTTGGGACACGGAGGTATTGCCGCAGCCGCGCTTCTTGCAAGAGCCGGCTTCGACGTTACGGTTTATGAGCAGAAAAAAGAGGGTACTCTCGGTTATGATTGGACCGATATTTTTGCACCGGATGCTCTCACCGTGGCAGGAATACCTATGCCCCCGAAAGATAAATTTGAATATAAAGAGGATATGACCTTTTTCGGACCTTCAATGACAAAGGGCTTGCGTCAGCATGTCCCGGAGGATAAGCTTGAAATAAAAATGGAGCGCAAGGATATTTATGAGCACTTCATAAAGCATGCAGTTGAATGCGGTGTTAAGATTGAATATGAATGCAAGGTTCTCGGTCCGATTATTCTCGGTAACAGAGTTGCAGGTATCAGAACTGAAAAAGGTGATGTTTACGGCGATCTTATAATTGATTCCTGCGGCATGAATTCTCCTGTGCGTATGAATCTCCCTGATGAGTTTGGTATCGAAAAAGAACCTGCGAGAAACGAAAAGATAACAATTTACCGTGCTTTTTTTAATGTTGCAAGCGAGGAAGCTGTTGAGGCAAAGTTTAAGGTTATGCTTTTTTCAGGCGGTGAGCTTGGAGTTAATTGGGTGGCATCCGAAAATGACCATACCGACCTTCTTATGGGTCGTTTCAGTGATTTTACTTTGGAGGATGTTCAGCATTTTTCGGATTTTCTGCGTGAAACAAATCCCCGACTCGGTACGGAAATACTCCGAGGCGGTCAGTTTGTTGAAATCCCGGTTCGTCAACCCCTTTCAATTATGGTTGCTGACGGTTATGCAGCCATCGGTGACTCTGCCTTTATGACAGTTCCTCTTATTGGTTCAGGTATTGCCAATAGCCTGAAAGCATCAAGGATTCTTGCAAATGCAATTATTGCCGATAAAAAACAGGTATTTACTGCTGAAACACTCTGGAAATATCAGCAGGGTTATTATAAGGAGCTTGGTGCGGGTCTTGCGCCTCTTGCTTGCGGTAAACTTTTGCTCCTTAACCTTACTCCCGAAGAGGTTGATTATGTTTTTGAGAAGGGCATAATGACAGAGGATTTAATGACTATCGGTGCCGATTTCACAGGTCTTTCAAGTGTTAATATTGATCCGAGAGCTTTGATAAATCAGGCTAAGCAGGTATGTAATGATCCCGAACTTCTCAAAAAACTTATTGCTTGCGGTGTAAGTATGGGCAAGGCTGCAGCGGCATGTGCCATGATGCCTAAAAAATGGAATGCCAAAAGAGTCCGTTCATGGGCGAAGGTTTACGAGTTTGTTTATAAATAAGCTGTACACCCTTTCTCTTGACAACAGTATCAATGTATGGTAATATATGCATAGATACTCGAGGTATAAAGAGAAGGGGTGTTTTTATGAAAAAGATATTATGTATTGCCGTTATAGGAGTAATATTTGTTTTTGGCTTTTTCTTTGTTCGTGATAATATCGGTGTTTCGGCGGATAAGCTTGAAGCCGATGCCCGTGAATCACAGCGGGTTGATGAGGAGTGGCTTGTTTCAAAGTCTGTTTCAGAGGAAATTGCCGTTATGGTTTTTTATCCCGAAGGTCTTGATGAGCATGTGTTTTCCGTTTATGCGCCAAACAGCGGTTTGAGCTTTGGTTATTTTTTTAAGGCAGGCGGTAAAATATATATGGATGAATCTGTTTCGGCATTTTGCTTCAATGAAACATATGCTTATTGTTCCATGAATAAAATCGGTATATCCGAAGTTGAAGTTTTTTACCGCGAAAGAAGTGAAAAAATAAAAATTGACAGCAAAAAGCCATTTGCTTTTGCTCTTCCCGACGGTGCGGTTACTGCCCGCTTTTATGATTCGGAAGGTAAATCGGTTGAAACAGTAAATATGCCGGAGTTTGTTTGAACTCCGGCATATTTTTAAATGTTAAATTACACGGAAGGTTTTAACCTCGAAGGGCTTAAGCATAAATTCAAATGTATTGTCGCTTACGGAAATTTCTTCCTTATCCTCTTCAATCATGTTGCACTCATAAACCTTTTCGGCATCAAATCCGAGCTTGATTGAACGAAGACCTCTCTTCTGTTCTTCTTCAACAACACGGATTATATATCCTCTGCCATCCTGAGCCTTCTTTACACAGTCAACAGCGGCATTGTCGTCAAGAGCGAGAATAAAACGTGTTTCTCCGTCGAGTACACCCTTGTTCTCTTCTGTATTGTAAACCGCAACGGGAGGAACATTGAAGGCGATAGCCTGCTGAACGGTGTCGAATCTCCAGTCCTCTGCATGGGGATGGAAGGCATATTTGAAGGTGTTGATGCCGTGGTCGCCCGTTCTGTCAGGACAGGTGGGGGCGCGCATAAGAGTAATTCTCATATGACTGTTGTGGATATCATAGCCGTACTTGCAGTCGTTGATGATGCTGCAGCCGTAGCCACCCTCTGAAAGGTCAGCCCATTTATGTGCGGCAACCTCAAATCTTGTCAAATCATAGAGAGTGTTCCAATGTGTCGGGCGCTTGGTTGCGCCGTGTGCGATATCATATGTCGCATCGGTGTCAATAACTGCAACATCGAAGCCTGCCTTGAGAACTTTGTCGCTCTCATGCCAGTCAACAGTTGTATCAAACACAACACTTTCACCGTTCTGATAAAGAATTATATCCTGAGTTATTGTTGATTTGTTGAAGGTATAAGTTGCACGGAGAACACCTCTTACGGCATTGCTTTCAACAACCTCGACCTTATCTGCCTTAAGCTCCCACATTTTTTTTTGATAGTTGAGTTCAAGATTCCATGCGGTTTCGTGAACGCACTTATCAAGTGAAATCGTGAGAATATTTCCTCTGCCGTCAAGTGCCTCTCTCTTATTTGCATTATCATAAATGCTTGTGATAATGCCGTTTTCATCAAGCTTAACGGTAAGATTTGCGTTTTCGAGCATATCGGGAGCAGCCTCAACGGGCGAATAGATGCATTCGCCTTCTTTAAGAATAAAGGTTTTGCAGCTCATGGGTTCAAGGCAGTCGGGAAGGAACATGAATTTGCCGTTGATATATGCGGAAGGCAGTGAAAGTCCGTCTTTTGTTGCGGCATACATTCCCTCAGGAACACCCTCAATCTCAATTGCCTCATAGCTTTTTGCGTTAGTGAGATTCCATACGGTGATGCTGTTTTTGTCGGCTGTAACCGCACCTGAAAGAGCCTTTAATGCGCCGTTGAAGATATCCTCGCCGATTTTGTTCATTACGGCATAATCCTTGCGGCAATCTTCAAATACTTCATGAATTGATGAACCGGGAAGAATATCGTGGAACTGGTTGGTCATAAGGATTCTCCAGCCCTTTTCAAGCTCTTCTTTGGGATATTCCTTGCCGAGGAATTTTTCGGCAAATACAGAAAGCATCTCTGCACGTGTGAAAAGATATTCGCCTTTGCGGTTGTTCTTTTTAACAAAAGCCTGGCTTGTGAATGTTCCCCTGTGATTTTCATAGAACATTTCGCCGTTCCATACGGGAAGCTCGTCCTCGTGTCCTTTGAAGGTTTCAAAGAAATCATCAACATGACCGATTTCTGTTTTGGGAAGACCGGGGAAATTCTGCAGACGTCTGCCTCTTTCGAGCATATTTCTTGTAGGACCGCCGCCGCCGTCACCGTAACCGTACATACTCATGGCTGTGTTAAGTTCATTCTTGTTGTTGCATTCATTATCAACGGTCATTATTTCTTCGACATTATAATGGCAGTTGTAAGCGGGACGCATAAGGTGAGCATAAACTCTGTCGCCGTTGTTACCCTGCCACATGAACATACTGTAGGGGAACTTTGTTGTATCGTTATATGAAAGCTTTGAGGTTATGAAATTCTGCATTCCGCAGCCGTTGATAATCTGAGGAAGTGCCCATGTGAAGCCGAAGCAGTCGGGCAGCCAGTATGTTTTTGATACCTTGCCGAATTCATTTTTGAAAAATTCAGTGCCGTAAAGTACCTGTCTGATGAGTGCTTCGCCTGAAGCAATGTTTGTATCTGCCTCAACCCATACGTTGCCGCAGATATCCCACTGACCCGATGCAACCTTTTCCTTGATTTTTTCGTAAATCTCGGGATAATGGTCTTTCATCATCTGATAAAGAACAGCCTGGCTTTGACCGAATGTCATTTCGGGATAAACATCCATGAGCGAGGTAACGTTCATAAATGTTCTTGCGCTCTTTCTGATGCTTTCCTGGATTCTCCAGAGCCATGCAACGTCAATATGACTGTGACCGGTAAGGATTACCTTGCTCTGTGCAGACCAGTCAATTGAAGCGATTTTTGAAAGATAATATTTTCTTGCTTCCTTTATGGATTCTCTGACCCTTGCTTCATCAAAGTCATAGTCAACCATATGCATGCTGTCATCAACAGCTGCATAAACCTTTGCGTGAATATGTTCGTCTTTTATATAGTCAAGTGCCTGGAATGCAACCTGAAGGTCAATATAATAACCCTCGCATTCTTTGTCAACAACAAAAATGCAGGTTTCGCCGAATCGGCATTCAGCATGCTTTGCACCTTCCATTGCGGCATCACAGAAGCTCATCGAGTCAACGGTTGCTTCAATTTCAAACTCGAGAACCTCGCCTGCCTTGTGAACACCGAGAGCAACTTCAGTTCTGTCAGGTATGGAGTCTCTTGAAGCGCAGCCCGAGATATAATGTCCGTTGCACTTAACGAGTGCTTCACCGCCTATGGCAAATTTTGCACGGATTTCAAGACCGTCCATTTCTTCGGGAACGGTAATTTTTGCTTTGAAGAAATGCGCAGAATCATATCCTGCATACCAGATATCGCCGGATTTTATTTTGTCTTTGAAGTCATCCATTTCATATCTGTCGCCGAGGAACATTCCGCGGGTATATTCCCATACGGGTATGTCTTTTTTGCAAAGGATGCAGTATTGCTTAAGCTGCTTATACATATCATCCTTGAGTATGTGCGGTTTTATGGTGTGCATATCAACACTCCTTTTATTCTAAACAATTTATATAATAATATCATAAAGATATAACATAATTCAATAAAAAAACCGCCGAAAATAACGGCGGTTTTTTGGTGATAATTACTTTTATTTTGTGGGAAGTCCTTCCTTATCATACATGCAAGCAGCTTCAAGCATTATTTCGATGCCCGCTTCAATAGCCTCGGGAACAAGGTTATCTGCATTGTCAAGTCTTGTGTGATAGTAACGGGGAGGAGTGGGGTCCATTGCTGCAAATCCTGTTGCAGGTATACCCTTCTGAGTGAATGCTGCGGCATCGCAAGCACCGATATATATTGACTCAAATTTAAGGTCATAACCGCAGTTTTTACCTGCGTTCTGCACAAGGTGCTTTGCACCCCAATGATGCTGAAGAGTACCGCTTAAATCTCTGTCATAAACAGCCATAGTCTCAAGGTCGCGGAATGTATCTGCGCCAACAACGCAGGTTTCAACCTCCTTAAGCTCCTTTTCATGAGCCTTAACATATGCCTTTGCACCTCTGAGACCTGCTTCCTCGGAGCCTGAACAAATAACAACAAGCTCTGTGTTTTCCAGTCTTGTGTCAGTATCTGCCATAGCTTTTGCAACCGCCATGCCTACATAGCAACCGGTAAGGTTATCGTTTGCACCGGGAACACTTTTGATGGGGTTCTGGAAGAAAAGGAAGCCGAGCTGGAAGGGGATGAATACACAGCCCACAACAAAGCCGAGAATCATGAGCCAGCGGGGTTCTGCAGCTTCAAGAGCGCCGTTTGTGCCTGCGAATACAATACCGATGATTGCGATGATAAGGTCTGCAACAAGACCTACAACAGCGGGGATGAGAACAAGCTTCATGCCTATGCCGCCGAGGAGGTAATTGAGAGTCCACTCAAACTGACTGTCTGCATGACCGACGATTATAAAACGTTTTTTGGTTTCTCCCTTGGGAGCTCTTTTGGCAATAACGTTATGGCTGGGATGACCTATGAAAAGAGGGTCGATAAATTGCTTATACATTACAAATTCAAGAAGCAGGGGAATAAAGCCGAGAATAACAAGTATAAGAGAAATAACGGGATTTGCGAAAGCATATGTAAACACACTTGCCACTGCGCAGGCAACGGTAAAGGGGATGAATCCCATGAATGCCTGACGGTGAACCTTAAATTCTTCAATTTGAACATCATCGCAGGATTTTTCAAGATCCTTTGCCATGAGCTGCTGAGCCTTAAGCTCTTCAGGCGAACCGGGCTTGCGGGGACCGATTTCGTTGCAGATTCTTGTGATGTTCTTTACACAGTATTTGCCAAGCTTTTTGATATCAAAACTGTTGCTGTATTCGAGTGCTGTTTTCATGATATCCCTCCAAATTTAACATTTCTTTAATATGATATCATGCTAAAATAAAAAAATCAATAATGACGGCTGAGATTTTTACAAAAAAACAACATTTGTTACAAATGTTACGGAAACAAAAAACCTGCACGATTTTGTGCAGGCAAAAAATTATAAACTGTATACTCCCGAATGCATAACCGCATATTCAGTATCTTTTACACGGAAATATTTTGTTACGGGTTCATTGAAAATGCAATAATCGGCAACATTGTAGTTATCAAAACCGATTGTTCTGATTTTATATGAATTGGCATTACATATAAAAAGCTTGTTATCGTAAACCGAAACGTCAACGGGATGGCAGAATGCCTTTTCCTTCGGGCTGCCGATGCGAAATTCAATTCTGTCATGCTTTACGGAATAATTGATAATTGCATTTGAATCCGGAACGGCAAACCATAAATCCATGCCGTTTGAAGATGGAGAACAAGCCGGATTTCCGAGATATTCCACCTTGTTTTCCGCAATCAGCTCACCGTTGTTGCTTACAATTTTAAGAGTACCGTCGGAATATGATGCTGCAATGATGTTGCCGGACAGATTGACAATGCTGCAGGTAACAAAATCTCCGAGGGCATGTGCGATTTTGGGTCCGTTTTCTCCGAATTTTGCATTTATGTATGTCAGTACGGGGATTTTTTCAAATATATCAATTTCTTGATTGTATATATAAAAAGCAATTGCTTCTTCGCCGTCGGGCATTGTTTCCTTGCAGGCATAAACAAAGCCTCTTTCAACGGGCATTATATCAAGCAGATCAGCATTAAAAAGCTTTTGCACCTTATAGTCCCTCCGGGAAATTTGTCAGATAATTTTTGCATAAATATCCCCGCCAAGCCGAATGCAGCCGATTGTAACCTGCTCTTATAGCAGGTGGGTACCGCCCAATGCTTTCACGCTCCCTTCGTCCGCTTGAAAAAGCGGGAGGTCTGCAATCCGCCATCGGAGCAAGGCTCCCTATTATTGTGTGTTGGGTTACATATTGACTGCAAGTTACCGCACAAGGCAGGGGTTATTATTTTTGCTTCATAAAAGAGAAATATGCCTTTTGATAAATTATAAAATATTATTCCTCTTCAAAATCAAACATTTCAGAAAGCCTTTCCTCAAATGCCTGACCTACTTCATTAAATTCTTCATCGTTTTCGATGGGGCAGAGATAGGTATCTCCGTTTTCTTCCTCAACCTTGAGAATGATAAGCTCGTTATCATCATCGGTTATTTTATCGGGAGTTTCAGGCAGCGGAAGAAGCGCAACATATCTGCCCTTGTCTGTTTCAATTCTGTCAAGTTCTTCAAAAATATGCTCTTTTCCGTCTTCATCAACTATACTTACTATATCAGGAGTGTATTCTTCGTTATTCATTAAATAAATGTCCTTTCTGTTTCCGTTGGTTCTATTTTAACTCCAATAATCTTTCAAGTCAATAGAAAATCTTGATAAGTGAAAAATATCTAAAAATTATTAACTTTTTCCAAAAAAACTATTGACAAATGCCAATAAAACTGCTATATTATAAGCGAGGAAAGGAACAAGAGTAAAATTAATAAGACCTGGAATAAAAAACAAAAAATATTGGGATATATTAAAAACTTAAAAAGGTCTTTATCTCTTGAAAATCCTCTTGACCATAGATTGTAAGTCACAGGTCAAAAAACTGTCAAAGTGAATAAAAGAAAGGCGGCGATACCCGATGTACCTTGCAGAACATCAGCTCGCAGCCGCAGGTAACGACAGATAAGAACAGCAGTTTTTGAAAGTGAACTCAGATAAATATGATTTGTCTGCAAAGAGCTTGTCAAACTGCAATTAAAGTAAATTATGCTTAAGATTGTCGGCAAGCGGCTGTGAGCAGAACAAAAAATTGAATATGAAATAGAACAATTGACCGTACCTGCAGGTGCGGTCTTTTCTGTTGACAAAACACCGAAACAATTTATAATGAAGTTATACAGGAATCAGGAAGGTGATAATATGATAGAAGAAAAACTTGAAAAGCTCGGTGTTCCGTCGGTATTGGATTTCGGCGGAAAGAGGGCATTAAATGTTGAAGAATGGGAAAGCACAGTTCGCCCTGAGGTTGAAAAAATCATGCTCGAATGTGAATACGGAAATCTTCCCGATTATCCGGAAAGTATAGAATATAAAATAAAAAAAATTGATGAACGTTTCTGCGCCGGAAAGGCAACTTTTATTGAGCTTGAAATAATAAGTACAGTTTACGGTGAAAAGTTTAGCTTTCCCGTGAATTATGTTTACCCGTCGAAGGGGGATAAAATCAAAACTTTCGTTCATATAAATTTCAGACCCGGTGTGCCTGATAAATATATGCCTACAGAAGAGATAATTGATAACGGATTTGCCTGCGCTTCATTCTGTTATCAGGATGTAACAAGCGATGACGGCGATTTCACAAACGGTCTTGCAGGGTTGATATATAAGAACGCAGAAAGAACGAAATTTTCATCCGGTAAAATCGCTATGTGGGCATGGTCGGCAATGAGAGTTATGGATTATCTTCAGACTCGTGAAGAGGTTGATAAGGATAATATTTGTGTCTGCGGACATTCAAGGCTCGGAAAAACAGCTCTGTTAACGGCTGCTTTTGATAAACGCTTTTCGGCGGCACATTCAAACTGTTCCGGCTGCAGCGGCGATTCACTTAACAGAGGCAAGCATCCGAAAAGTGAAAAAATCGGTGATATTCTTGACCGTTTTGACTATTGGTTTTGTAAAAACTATGAGAATTTCAGGGATAAGGACGATAAAACACCGTTTGACCAGCATTTTCTTCATGCCTTAATCGCTCCGCGGCGAGTACATATTGCCTCTGCCGAAAACGATATTTGGGCCGGTCCCGAATCGCAGTTTTTGTGCTGTGCGGCTGCATCGGAGGTCTATGAGCTTTACGGCAAAAAAGGCTTTGTTTACGGAGAAGAGGATTATCTCAAAACCGGTAAATATCTGAATGACGGAAACATCGGCTTTTGCTACCGCAGTGGAAATCATTATTTCAGCCGTGATGACTGGCACGGACTTTTTGATTTTATGAACAAATAATTTGTCTGAAGGGCATCTGCTTTTTGCAGATGCCTTTGTTAATATTTAATAAATATCTTGCATTATTTATCTATAACTGTTATAATAACAAGATATTGAGATAATACAAAGGATGATTAAGTTTTGAAACGTAAGAAGTGGATAGTTTCAAAGAGCAGCAAGGATACTGCGGCGCAGGTTGCTCAGGAATTGAGCATTGACCCGTTTGCGGCTTTACTTGTTACTTCCAGAGGCTTTGACAATATAGACGAAATAAATGACTTTATGGATTACGATGCCCCTCTCTCTGTTTCTCCGCTATCAATTGCGGATATGAGTAAGGCTGCCGAAAGAATAAACAGAGCCATAGATAATTTTGAACTGATATGTGTTTTCGGTGACTACGATGCGGACGGCGTTACCGCAACAGCCCTGCTTTACTCTTATCTCGAAACCAGAGGCGCAAATGCCATAAGATATATTCCCGACAGACTTACCGAAGGTTACGGACTCAACATCGGCGCGATAGAGGAGCTTGCGGACAGAGGAGTTAAGCTTATTGTTACCGTTGATAACGGTGTTTCGGCAATAAACGAAGCAATCAGGGCAAAGGAGCTTGGAATTGACCTTGTTGTTACCGACCACCATAAGGTCGGCGATACTCTTCCTGATGCCTATGCTGTTGTTGATCCTCACAGACCTGACTGCCCGAGCACATTCAAAGAAATGTCAGGTGTAGGTGTTGCGTTTAAGCTTGTATGTGCTCTTGAGGGAGATGGCGGCGATATTCTTATCGAGGAATACGGTGATTTGGTGGCTCTCGGAACAATCGGTGACGTTGTAACCCTTACGGGTGAAAACCGTGTTATGGTCCGCAGAGGTTTGCGCATTCTTAATGATTGCCCCCGTCCCGGTATTAATGCACTTATGGAATCCGCAAGTATTTCTGATAAGCTTTTTACCGCATCTACGGCTGCTTTTACTGTTTGCCCGAGAATCAATGCGGCAGGAAGAATGGGATCCGCAAACAAAGCTCTTGAGCTTCTTCTTTGCGATGATGATAAGACATCAGAACTTATTGCTTATGAAATTCAGAAGATGAATGCATTAAGGCAGAGTACGGAAACCGAGGTTTATCATGCAGCGGAAAAGATGATAAACGAAACGGATATAATAAATGACAAAATAATCGTTGTGGACGGAGAAGACTGGCATCAAGGAGTTATAGGCATAGTTGCCGCAAGAATAACCGAAAGATACGGCAGACCGAGTGTTGTTATTTCCCGTGACGGTGAAAATGCCAAAGGCTCATGCCGCAGCATAGAAGGATTTTCAATTTATGATGCAATAGAATATGCCTCGGAGCATCTTGACCATTTCGGAGGACATACTCTTGCGGCGGGTATCGGTCTTGCTTCTTCGGATATTGATGCCTTCCGCAGAAAGATTAATGAATATGCAGAGGATAAAGAAATGCCTTTTGCCGTTCAGAAAATCGACTGCAAGCTGCTTCCCGGCTCTCTGAGCCTTGAAATGCTCAACTCAATGAGTCTTCTTGAGCCGTTTGGCGCGGGAAATCCGCAGCCTTGCTTCGGACTTTTCGGGGTGCGGATTGAAGATATTGCGGGTGTTTCCGACGGTAAGCATATAAGAATGATGGTTTCAAAAAACGGAGCAAGAACGGGTGTTGTTTATTTCGGAATGCCTGAAAAGCTTTTTCCGTTTGAGAGAGGCGACATTGTTGACCTTGCCGTAAATCTCGATAAAAACACTTATAACGGAGATACCAGAGTTTCTGTAATCGTAAGAGGCATAAGACATTCAAATACCGATGAAGAAAAGGTTCTTGCTTCAATAAGACTTTTTGATAAATTTTCAAGAAACGAAAAACTTACTGCCGAAGAAGCCGAAAAGCTTCTTCCAGACAGACAGCTTCAGGTTGAAGTGTATAAATGCATAAAGCAGAAGCCTCTTAAGGATAAATACTGTGAAGCAATTTGTGTGCGTCTGGGTGATGACGGAGAAAATCTCGCAAAAATTTCGGCAATTATTGAAATAATGCTTGAAATGGGCATACTTGCTGCAGATATTTACGGAATGATTTATGTGCCTGATAATCCGCCCAAGGTAAACCTTGAGGATTCGGCGATGATGAAAAGGATAAGAAGCTTCCTTAATTGATGAGGGATAGTTATGAAAGACATTTTAAAGTCAACTGACAGAACATTTGAAACTCCCGACGAGTGTATGCAGGAGATACTCAGACTCGTAAAAGGCGAATGCACCGATGATGAAATATGCCATATCAGAAAAGCATATCGTATCGCTGCAGATGCTCATAAGGAGCAGAAGCGCCTTTCGGGTGAGCCTTACATCATGCATCCGCTCAGTGTTGCTTTGATACTTGCAAGCCTCGGTATGGATGAGGCTTCCATTGTTGCGGCTATTCTCCATGATACTGTTGAGGATACCGATATGACAAAGGAGGATGTCAGCAGAGAATTTGGTGAAACCGTTGCAGAACTTGTTGAGGGTGTTACAAAGATCGGCAAGGTGCCTATCCAGACCAAGGATGACGGCGGCGAATCGGTACGTATTCAGCTTCCCACAAAAGAAGAACAGCAGGCGGAGAATATCCGTAAAATGCTTATTGCAATGTCAAGGGATATCCGTGTTATCATCATAAAGCTTGCCGACAGACTTCATAACATGAGAACTCTTATGTTCAAGCCTGAACAAAGAAGAAGAGAAATCGCAAGAGAAACGAGTGAGATTTATGCTCCGATTGCTCACAGACTCGGTATCAGACCTATCAAAGAGGAGCTTGAAGATCTTGCAATCAGCTATCTTGACCCCGTGGCATATAATGAAATCGGCGAGTCGCTTGAAAAGCAGAGCAAAACCCGCCATGAGTTTCTTGCGGATGTTCAGTCAAGAATTGAAGAAAGAGTCAAGGGCATTGTTCCGAATGCGCAGGTCAGCGGACGAATTAAGTCTGTTCACGGTATTTACCGAAAAATGTATATTGGTAACAAAAACTTTGACCAGATTTACGATATATATGCCGTGCGTATAATTGTTGATACGGTTATAGACTGCTATAACTGCCTGGGTATTATTCATGATATGTTCAACTCAATTCCCGGCAGATTCAAGGACTATATTTCAACCCCCAAGCCGAATATGTATCAGTCGCTTCATACAACCGTTCTCGGTAAAGAAGGTATTCCTTTTGAGGTTCAGATAAGAACATGGGATATGCACCATACTGCTGAATACGGTATTGCAGCTCACTGGAAATATAAGCTCGGCATCAACGGTACGGTTAAATTCGAGGAACGTCTTGCGTGGATAAGACAGCTTCTTGAAAGTCAGAGCGAAACCGAGGATGTTGAGGATATTGTAACCACGATCAAGAGTGACCTTGTACCCGAAGAGGTATTCGTATTTACACCCAAGGGCGATGTTTTCAGTCTGCCGTCGGGTGCAACGGTTGTTGATTTTGCATATGCTATCCACTCCGCAGTCGGCAACAAAATGGTTGGTGCAAAGGTTGACGGCAGAATTGTTCCGCTTGATTATAATGTTAAAACGGGCGAAATTGTTGAAATAATGACTTCTTCACAGCAAGGTAAGGGTCCCAGCCGTGACTGGCTCAATATTGTTAAAACCAGTCAGGCAAGAAGTAAAATCAGACAATGGTTCAAAAAAGAACGCAGAGAAGAAAATGTTATTGAAGGCAAAACTCAGGTTGAACGAGAATTTAAACGCAACTTTATCCGACTCAATGAAGCCGAATATAATGACTTTGTTTCAAAGATTGCCGAAAGACAGCATTGTAAGAGCATTGATGATTTCTATGCAGCAATAGGCTACGGCGGAATTTCTTTGATGCGCCTTATGCCGAAAATAAAAGAGGATTACGGCAAGCTCAATAAGAGCGATGAGCCTGTTATTACGATATCTCCCGCCAAGAAAAAGACAAAGAGTAAGGAAGGAGTTATCGTTGAGGGCATTGATAACTGTCTTATCAAGTTTTCACGTTGCTGCAATCCGCTTCCCGGTGATAACATCATCGGCTTTATTACAAGAGGTCACGGTGTTTCCATTCATACGAGAAACTGCACCAATGTACCTGAGGATATAAGTAAGGCAGGGGAGCCTGAGCGCTGGATAACCGCTTATTGGGACAGTGCGGTGCGTGAAGATTTCAAGTGTACTCTTCAGCTTTACTGCCTTAACAGAATAGGCTTGCTTGCCGATGTTTCGAGTATGCTCGCCAATATGCGTATAATGATTAACGATATCAGCACAAGAAACACCAAGGACGGCAGAGCGATTATTATGGTTACCGTTTCTGTAAACGGAGTTGAGCATCTTAACTCATTGGTTTCCAAAATAGAGAAAATTGACGGTGTGTTGAGTATTGAAAGAAGCGGTATATAAGGAGAAAAAATGAGAGCTGTAATTCAAAGAGTAAACAAATCCTCCGTCAGTGTTGACGGTGAAATAAAAGGCAGTGTAGGCAAGGGCTTTAACGTCCTTCTCGGTGTTATGAACGGCGATACGGAGTCGCAGGCGGAGCTTCTTGCGGGTAAGGTTGCAAGGCTGCGTGTTTTCGAGGATGAAAACGAAAAAATGAACAAGAGTGTAATTGATATTAACGGTGAAATTCTTGTTATTTCGCAGTTTACGCTTTGTGCCGATATCAAAAAAGGGAATCGTCCTTCGTTTACCGATTCCGCACCTCCTGCAGAGGCGAACAGACTTTATGAATATTTCTGTGAAAAGTTGCGTGAAAACGGTGTTTCAAAGGTTGCAACGGGAGTTTTTGCTGCTGATATGAAGGTTGAAATAGAAAATGACGGACCGGTAACAATCGTTATGGATACCGATATTTGGGATAAGAGAGGCTAAATATGAAAATCTTACAGATTCAGCTTGAGCATGAAATTTTTGCAAATTGCTATTTGATTATTGATGAAACAACCGATGAAGCCGCAATTATTGATCCGGGCTGGTACGGTGAAATAATCAAAAATATCCTTGAAAAAGAAAATGTTAATCTTAAATATATCCTTCTTACTCATGGGCATTTTGACCATGTGAGCGGTGTATACGGCTTACAGCAAGAGAAAGGTGCAAAGGTCGTTATTCATGAATGCGACCGTGAGCATCTTCTTGACCCTAAAAAGAGTCTTGCGGAAGGTAATTTCCCTGAGCCTCATCAGCCTGTGTGTGCGGATATTCTTGTCAAAGACGGTGATATTCTAAAGCTCGGCGAAAGCGAAATCAGGGTTATGAGTACACCCGGTCACACAAACGGAAGTGTGTGTTACATACTTGAAGAAGACAGAATTATTTTCAGCGGTGACACTCTGTTTTGCATGACGGCGGGTAGAACCGATTTCTGGGACGGCAGTGATGAAAAAATGATTGAATCCCTAAAAAGACTTATCGCACTTGACGGCGACTACAAGGTTTATCCGGGTCATAACAGAGAAACAACTCTCGAAAGAGAAAGAACACGCAATTGGTATATCAGAAGGATGGTAAAATAAGTGATATTAAGAATTTTCGGGCACGATTTCCATTATGAATGCGAAAATCTTTGCAGGGTATATTACCCCAACGAAAAAATTAATATAGTTTACGGAAATGACGGCGAGGATGAAAAAACCGTTGTTACAAAATGCAGTCCTGTTGACGGCGGAAATCTCATTGAGGTTGAGGTATGTATTGACGGCATATCAAAATCCGCAAAAGCAGACGTTCTTGCTTCGGATGCTGAGCTTCGTGATAAAAGTGAGCTTAAAACGGCGCAGCTCATTTTTGAGCTTCTTTCCGATATAACGGGTTATACTCCGCCTTGGGGTGTTCTTACCGGAGTTCGTCCGTCAAAGCTCATGCTTCGTTTGACAGAGCAGATGGGTGCAGACAGTGCAATGGAGTATTTTACCCGTGATTTGCTTGTCAGTGACGAAAAAGCGAATCTTGCTCAGACTGTTGCGGCAGCAGAAGAAAAAATAGTTGCTCTTTCGGAGAATAACTCTTTCAGCCTTTATGTATCTATTCCGTTTTGTCCGACAAGATGCAGCTATTGCTCGTTTGTTTCCCATTCAATTGCAAATGCAAATGCCCGTAAGCTTCTGCCGGAGTATCTTGAAAAGCTTGCAGAGGAAATTGAAATTACGGGTGCAATTGCAAAAGAGCTCGGGTTAAAGCTTGAAAGCATTTATTTCGGCGGAGGAACACCGGGAGTTCTTGAAGCACCGCAGATGGACAGACTTCTCGGCGCAATTGAAAAATCATTTGACCTTTCCGTTTTAAGGGAGTATACCGTTGAGGTTGGCAGACCCGATACAGTAACTCCCGAAAAGCTTCGCATACTAAAGCTTCACAATGTGGAAAGAATCAGCATAAACCCTCAAACCTTTAATCAGAAAACTCTGGAGATAATCGGCAGAAATCACAGTGTTGAACAAGCAGTTAAATCTTATCAGCTTGCAAAGGCTTACGGATTTGACAGTATCAATATGGACTTGATTGCGGGCTTACCTGATGAAAAATATGAGGATTTCTGTTCAAGCATTGATACTGCTATATCCCTTTCTCCCGAAAATATTACCGTACATACCCTTGCACTCAAACGTTCCTCCGAGCTTAATGCCTCGGGAGCGGGAGTTTCAGGCGGTAATGAAGCAAAGAGAATGCTTGAACATGCTTCACAAAGGCTCTATGCAAGCGGATATGCACCTTATTATATGTACAGACAAAGTAAATGCGTCGGCAACCTTGAAAATGTCGGTTGGTGTAAGTCAGGCAAGGAATGTCTTTATAATGTGTTTATGATGGAGGAATGCCATACCGTGCTTGCGGTTGGTGCAGGCGGAGTAACAAAGCTTTGCAACCAAAACACAAATAATGTTGAACGCATTTTTAATTATAAATATCCATATGAATATATTTCCGGTTTTGACAAAATAAGCGAACGCAAAAACGGAATAAAGGCTTTTTATTTGTCATACTAAATCTTATAGGGTGATTAAGTATGATTGATATTAATGTAATGAATGAAAAATACACATGCGGCAGAATAAACAATCTTGCACTTGAGCCGAAAAAATTTCTTGAGGAATGCTCAAGAGAATATCATGCAAAGGTGTCCGTTGCGGCAAGAAATATATTTGACGACAAGAGTAAAAAAATAGTGATGCTTGCGGGACCAAGCTCATCGGGGAAAACAACAACCGCAAATCTGCTTTCCAAAATGCTTGGCTATATGGGCGGCAGAGCTTACACGGTTTCTCTTGATGATTTCTACCATCCGCATTCTGTCGGCTATCCGCTCGATGAAAACGGAAAGCCGGATTATGAGTGTGTTGAGGCACTTGATATTGAGCTTTTGCATTTTTGCTTCGGTGAGCTTATAAGAAAGGGCAAAGCAGAGCTTCCTGTTTTTGATTTTAAGTCCGGCGAAAGGATAAATAATGCAAAAAAGGTTGAACTTTCCGAAAATGATGTTATAATCGTCGAAGGGCTTCATGCACTGAATCCTGTTATAACCGAAACTCTTGATGAAAACAGCCTTTATAAAATTTATGTCAGTGTATCTTCAAGAGTCTATGAAGAGGACGGCAGCGTGCTTCTTTCAAAAAGAGATTTGAGATTTATAAGACGAATGGTAAGGGATTACAGCTTCCGTTCAACTTCTGTTGAGAGAACTTTTGAAATTTGGCAGAGTGTAATGAGGGGCGAGGACAGATACCTTTTTCCGTTTGAAGGAAATGCTGATATAAAAATCAATTCGTTTCATCCGTGTGAGCCCTGTGTCTTCAAAGAAAGGGCAACGAAGCTTTTACAGTCAGCCCTCAACGGTGAAAACAGAGAAAAGGCAGCTCTTTTGATTAATAAACTCAGTCTTTTCAAAAATACAGATTATTCAATTCTCCCCGAGGATTCGCTTTTGCGCGAATTTACGGGTTAAGTGAAAATAATAACAGAAAAAGGAGTGTGAGCCGATTGGCTACAGGAAAAAAACAGTCGGTACTAAACGGCGCAATGATGCTTATGTTTGCCGTTTTGCTCGTTAAAGTTATCGGTCTTTTGTTCAAAATCCCGCTGACCGATATGATAGGCGCGGCAGGCAGAGGCTATTTTAACTCGGCATATGAGATTTATACCCCTATTTTTGCAATCTCAATGGCCGGTTTGCCCGTTGCGGTTTCAAGAATGGTTGCCGAAAATATCGCTCTCGGAAATTACAGAGAGCCGAGAATGATTCGCAAGGTATCCCAGCGTCTGTTTATTATTGTCGGTATTACGGGAACACTCATTCTTCTCGCGGTTGCATATCCCTATGCACGTTATGTGGCCAATATACGCAGCCTTCCTGCGGTGCTTTGTGTTGCTCCCTCCATTTTCTTCTGCTGTTATATGTCAACCTACAGAGGTTATTACGAGGGCTTGAGAAATATGACTCCGACCGCTATTTCGCAGGTTGTTGAAGCCCTCGGTAAGCTTGTTGTCGGTCTTGTTCTTGCAAAGCTTGTAACGCAGACGGGCATGAATCAGTATGAAAGCGGAATGCTTGCCTCAGGGAATGTTTCCGCTACAGTTTTCGGTAATGAAGTAACAAGTCTTGCCGAAGCAAACAGTGTAATTACTCCGTGGGCTGCAGCGGGTGCCGTTATGGGTGTTACCATAGGCTCTTTGGCTGCCGCAGTATTTCTTACCATATATTATAAGGTTAAGGGTGACGGCATAACAAGAACACAGCTTGTCAACTCCGAAAAATCGGCTCCTGCTGATAAGCTTGCAAAGGATATGATAAAGATAGCCGTTCCCATGGTTATCAGTGCTCTTATTCTTAACATAACAAATCTTGTTGATACCGTTACAATTCAGTCAAGACTTACCTCTGCCATCGAAACAGATTCTGCAACAATCCTGCAGATGCATTCGGAGGCTATCAATGAAGCGGTAAGACTTTCAAGAATTAATATCAACGACTCAGCAGAGATAGTAAAATATCTTTGGGGTTCATACGGTATGGCTCTTGACTTCAGAAACCTTATTCCGAACCTTACCCTTCAGCTTGGCATAAGCGCTCTTCCTGCACTTGCAGCTGCATGGGCAGTTAAGGATAAGAAGGGTATAAAGTCAACAATTGAGCTTGTTTTGAGAATATGCATGCTTATCGGTCTGCCCGCGGGCTTTGGTATGGCTGCTCTCGCTACACCGCTTCTTACACTTATTTACGGCAGAGGCTCAAGCTCGGATGCTATTTCGGTTGTTGCACCCATTATGGTCGCATACGGTATTGCAACGGCACTTATGGCTGTTTCAACACCTATCACAAATATGCTTCAGGCAATCGGCAGAACCGATATTCCCGTTAAGTCTGTTGTCGTAGGCGCAATATGCAAAATAACCTGTAACTTTATTCTTGTCGGCAATCCCAAGATAAACGTTTACGGTGCGGTGGTCGGCACAATACTTTTCTATGTTGTTATTGTTGCCTGCAATCTTACCTCACTGCTTCGTATTTCAAAAGTAAAGGTTAATTGGGCATCCATTCTTGTAAAGCCGCTTATTTGCGCTGCTCTCTGCGGAGTTACCGCCTTTGCTTCTTACGGCTTGCTTTCAAAAATTTTCCCTGCAGGAAATACAGAAAGTATTCTCAACATGGGTACTGTTTCAACCGTAATTTCAGTCGGTCTTGCTGTTATTGTATATGTAATTTCGCTTCTTCTGTTCAAGGGTGTTGCTCGTGAAGATGTTTCTGTTTTGCCCAAAGGAGAAAAAATTGCAAAAACCCTTGAAAAATATGGACTTTTGGGGTAAAATAGAGTTTGCGCATATTTGGGAGTGAGAAAAATGGTTGATTTTAAACGCAAAGAGAGTTATAATATTCAGGACCTTGTTGAAATAATGAGGTTGCTCCGTGAACCGGGCGGATGTCCGTGGGATGCAGAGCAGACCCATGAGAGCATTAAGAAAAATCTTATAGAAGAAACCTATGAGGTTATAGAGGCAATCAACAAGAATGATAATGACCTTCTTTGCGAAGAACTCGGCGATTTGCTCATGCAGGTTGTTTTCCATGCGTGCATGGAAACCGAAAAAGGTGCATTTGATTTTGATGATGTGTGTGACGGCATTTGCAAAAAGCTGATTGAACGTCATCCGCATGTTTTCGGAGAAACAAAGATTTCGGGTGTTGACGATGTTCTGACAAATTGGGATGATATCAAAAGAAAAACCAAGGGTCAGAAAACAACAGCGCAGTCAATGCTCAGTGTACCCAGAGAGCTTCCCGCTCTCATGCGTGCAACCAAGCTTCAGAAGAAAGCCGCCGATGTCGGATTTGATTGGAGCGATGTTTCGGGTGCACTCGATAAGCTTCAGGAAGAAATCGGTGAGCTTCGTCAGGCTGTTGAAAATAATGACAGTGCCAACATGACTGAAGAGCTTGGTGATGTTCTTTTCTCCGCAGTTAATGTTTCAAGATTCATAAAATCCGATGCCGAGGAGGCACTTACCTTCGCAAACGATAAGTTTCTTGCAAGATTTACAACCGTTGAAAAGCTTGCGAACGAACGCGGAATTGATATGAAATCTTCAACTCTCGAAGAGCTTGACAGACTTTGGGATGAAGCCAAGTTGATTAATTGAATATGAATACCTTGTGTATTTGTAAAATAGAAAACAAAAAAGATTGGAGTTAGAAAAATGAATAAGACAGAACTCGTAAACGCAATCGCAAAGAACGAAGGAATCGAAAAGAAGTGTGCTGAAAAGGCAGTTAATGCTGTATTTGCAGCAGTTGCTGATGCTCTCGCAGCAGGTGAGAAGGTTCAGCTTATCGGTTTCGGTACTTTTGAAGTTCGTGAGCGCGCTGAAAAGACAGCTCGTAACCCCAGAACAGGCGAAACAATCACAGTTCCCGCAACAAAGGCTCCCGCTTTCAAGGCTGGCGCTGCTCTCAAGGCAAAGGTTGCAAAATAATTTTACTGAAAATGGGGTTGCTTAACGGCGACCCTTTTTTTCGTTACACTATGGAGTGATAACTATGCGTCTTGATAAATATCTTAAAGTATCAAGAATAATCAAAAGAAGAACCGTAGCTAACGATGCCTGTGATGCAAAGCATGTTACGGTTAACGGCAAGGTGGCAAGAGCATCGTATGATGTAAAGGTTGGCGATATAATTGAAATAACCTTTGGATCAAACACAAGCAGATTTGAGGTTTTGAGTGTTTCCGAGCATGCAACAAAAGAAACTGCCGCAACGATGTTTAAGCCCTTATAAAAAGAATAAACAAGCCTCCCGAAGCATATCATTTATTGAATATGTTTCAGGAGGTTTTTATATGGCAGAAGAAAAAAGAATGCAGTCAATGCCGCATAATGTTGTACTTGAGGACAGAAGAATGCTTACAGTATCAGGTGTATCCGATGTGGACAGCTTTGATGAGCAGACCGTGATAGTTTTTACCGATATGGGTGAACTGACGGTCAGGGGCAGTAATTTGCATATTAACAGACTGAGTGTTGAGGTTGGAGAGCTTACCGTTGAAGGAAATATCGCTGCTCTTATCTATTCGGATGAAGCACCGAAAAGCAGCGGATTTTTCAGCAAGGTATTCCGATAAATGGAGTATATACAAGGGCTGTCCGTTCAAACGGAAATATTCCTGCTTTCTCTCGGATTCGGATTTTTGCTCGGAATACTTTATGACGTATTTCGCACCTTGCGTCTGATAATATCAAAATCCGCATCATTTACCGTTTTTATGGATGTAATGTATTTTGCTGTGTGCGCTTTCCTTATTTTCAGCTTCAATCTGGTGGTTGACAGCGGTAAAATCAGGCTTTATGTTATGTTCGGAGATTTGCTCGGCTGGCTTATATATTATTTTTCTTTTGGCGAAATATCAATCAAAATCAGCAATTTGATAATTTCTTCCGTCAGGCGGTTCTTTTGTGTGGTTTCAAAGCCTTTTATCAGGTTCAAAAGGCTTCTTAATCGTAAATTGCGAAAAATCAACACATTTTCCAAAAAAATATTAAGAAAATTTAATAAAAAAGTAAAATTTGACTTGCAAAAGCATAGAAGTATGGTGTATAATCTTAACGGTTATATAGAAAATAATACTTTTAAGGATAATTGATGATAAATGGCTGTTAAAAAGATTAAAAACAGAAAACACAGCATCATACTGGCGGTGCTCTTCTGCGCTCTGGTATGCTACTTTGTTGCGACCTTAATCAGCCTTCAGGTGCAGGTGCGTGCGCAGGAAAACACCGTTGAGGATCTTAAAGCGCAGTATCAGCAGCAGATTGACGAAAACAATGAACTTCAGGCGCTGATTGAAGAAGGCAACGAGTCGGATTATATTGAGAAAATCGCAAGAGAGCAATACGGCTATGCTAAGCCGGACGAGAGAGTGTATTACGATTCATCTGTATATTAAACTGTTTTCAGTTTGGTTATAAACACATTTTATTATGGAAGGACATTTTTACTGTATGCAATTTGAAGAAGGTGCAATCGTAAGCGGCAAGGTTACGGGCTTAACTGATTTCGGAGCATTTGTGGAGCTTGAAGGCGGAAAAACCGGTATGATACATATTTCCGAAATTGCTCCCAACTATGTAAAGGATATCAGGGAGCATGTTTCCGTCGGTCAGGAAGTCAAGGCAAAAATAATTTCTGTTACTCCTGACGGAAAAATCAGTCTTTCAATAAGAAAGCTGTCAGAGCAGCCCAAGGAAAAGGAACAGCGTCCTCAAAGACCTCCTCAGAAGCCGAGAAATGAAAAACGTTCGGCTCCCAATGTTTGGAACGGTCAGAAGAGTTCTGCTCCTCCCGCAGGTGAAAAGCAGTCTTTTGAAGATATGATGGCAAGATTTAAGGCAATAAGCGATGAAAAAATGACTGACCTCAAAAGAGCAAGTGACTCAAAAAGAGGCAGTGCAGGTTATTCCCGCAGAGGTGCAAAGTAATTATCAAACGGGGGCAGTGCCTCCGTTTTTTGATGTTTATCAAGAATAGGTAAGGGGTGATAAGATGCGAGAAGTCGAAGCGGCAGAGATTGAGCAGACTGTGCGAGATTTGTGCATTTTAGCAAATAAGCAGCTCCCGCATGACCTTGAGGAAAGAATTGATTACTGCGCGGGCTGTGAGTGCGATGCTCTGCCGATAAGTATAATGCAGACCCTTAAAGACAATATCGAGGCAGCAAAAGAGCTTGATATTCCTATATGCCAAGATACGGGGATGGCAGTTGTCTTTGCTGAAATCGGTCAGGAGGTTCATATTGTCGGCGGCAGCTTTGAGCAGGCGGTCAATAAAGGTGTATCAAGAGGATATACCGAAGGATATCTTCGCTGTTCGGTTGTAAAAGACCCTTTGAGAAGAGTTAACACAGGTGACAATACCCCCGCGGTTATTCATACCCGCATAGTTGACGGCGACAAAATAAAGCTTACCGTTGCCCCCAAAGGCTTCGGAAGCGAAAATATGAGCTGTCTAAAGATGTTTACCCCTTCCGCAACAAGAGAGGATATAATTAATTATGTTGTCGAATCGGTCAGAACCGCAGGAAGCAACCCCTGTCCGCCTATGGTACTTGGAATAGGAATAGGCGGCACATTCGAGCAGTGTGCTTTGCTTGCGAAAACAGCACTTTGCAGAAATGTAAGTGAGTGCAGTTCTGATGAATATTATTCCTCAATGGAAAAGGAAATCCTTGAAAGAGTAAATGCTCTTGACATAGGTCCTCAGGGCTTCGGAGGAAAAACAACTGCTCTGAGTGTTGCTATAGAAGCAAGACCCACTCATATAGCGGGTTTACCCGTTGCGATTAATGTAGGATGCCATGTTACCCGCCATAAAAGCATGGTAATCTGAACAAATTGTTAAATAAATTAGACAAATTATAAAAAATTTTCAAAAACCCCTTTACAATTTTTGTGCATTTATGCTACAATATAGATGAAGTCAAAGACTTCAATAGCTACAAAAGGGGATGACTATATGAAAATCACAATTACAGGTCGCAAGTGCTCACCCAGAGAATCTTTCAAAGAACATGCAGAAAAGAAGCTCGCCAAAATTGAGCGCTTTTTCGGCTCCGATACGGAGGCGAAAGTTACGGTAACTGTTGAGAAGTCATCACAATCGGTTGAAATCACCGTTAAGAATAACGGCATGATTTTCAGGGCTCAGGAGAGAGCGGAAAATATGAACGAAGCTCTCGACAAATGTGTTGACACCCTTATCAGACAAATCAGAAAGAACAAGACCAGAATTGAAAAGAAGCTCCGTGCGGCAAGCTTTGATGCGTTTGCGGATGAAGCTGATATTGCAGAGGAAGTTGATTTTGAGCTTGTCAGAAAGAAAACCGTAAACCTTAAACCTCAGTCGGTTGACGAAGCAATTCTTCAGATGAATCTTGTAAACCATAATTTCTATGTGTTTATTGAAGAATCAATCGGAGAAGTTTGCGTAGTTTATAAGCGCAATGACGGAGGCTACGGTCTTATCACACCTGAGATTGAATAATCATATAACAGAAAATTATGATTGATTGAATATTGGCGGGAATCAAAAAGGTTCCCGCCTTTTTTAGGAGATTTTTCAATGAGAATTGATTTTGTTATACCCTGCCTTCTCGGCATGGAATCCCTCATTGCAGGGGAGCTTAAAGAATTTGGTGCGGAAAATGTTGCTGCGGAAAACGGAAGAGTTTTGTTCAGCGGTGATGAAAACATTCTTGCAAGGGTAAATATCTGTTCAAGGTTTGCGGAAAGAGTGCAGATTCTTGTCGGTTCGTTTGAGGCAAGAAGCTTTGAGGAGCTGTTTCAGGGAACAAAGGCTCTTGCATGGGAGGAATGGATAGGCGCACTTGATGCTTTTCCTGTTAAGGGCTACTCAATCAATTCCGGGCTTTTCAGTACCCGTGACTGTCAGGCGATAATCAAAAAAGCGGTTGTTGAAAGGCTTAAATCCAAATATAAAATAGAATGGTTTGAGGAAACAGGTCCCGTTCATCAGATTCAGTTTTCAATAATGAAGGACAAGGTTTCACTTCTTATTGATACCTCGGGTTACGGACTTCACAAAAGAGGCTATCGCCTTGATGCAAACGATGCTCCGATTAAAGAAACCCTTGCGGCAGCTCTTTGCAGTCTTTCGCATTTAAGACCTTACCATAAGCTTTATGATCCCATGTGCGGTTCAGGAACAATTCTTATTGAAGGCGCAATGATGGCGGCAAATATTGCACCGGGAATAAACAGAAGCTTTTCGGCAGAGCGCTTCGGTGTTATTCCGAGAAATGTTTGGGAAGAAGAAAGAGAAAGAGCGAGGAGTCTTGTCCGTCCGTGTGATGATTTTATGGCATACGGCTCTGACCTTGATGCAAAGGCTGTTGAAATTGCCAAAGTAAATGCTCAAAGAGCGGGTGTCGGCGATAAAATAACTTTCAAGGTTGCCGATGTTGCAAAGTTTTCGCCCGAATCCGAAAGGGGAACGGTTATTTGCAATCCGCCCTACGGAGAAAGATTGCTTGATATTACGGAGTGTGAAGCAATTTATAAATCCATGGGAAAGGTTTTTGAACAGAAAAAAGGCTGGTCTTACAGCATAATAAGTCCGGATGAGGAGTTTGAAAAGGCTTTCGGAAGAAAAGCCGATAAGAGAAGAAAACTTTATAACGGTATGATAAAATGTCAGTTGTTTATGTATTTTAAATAAAGGGAGGAAGATTGGAAATGAAACACATTTTTGTTATCAACCCTGCTGCGGGTCAGGGCAAATCGCTTGATTTTATCAAAGCAAAGATTGAGGCGGTTGCCAAGAAATACTCACTTGACTATGAAATGTATATCACAGAGAAAAAAGGTGACGGCATTGAGTATGTTGAGGAAAGAGCAAAGAGCGGTGAGGAGCTTCGTTTTTATGCCTGCGGCGGTGACGGCACTCTTTATGATGTGGTTAACGGTGCATACGGATATAAGAATGTTCAGGTAGCTGTTGTACCCCTCGGTTCCGGTAACGATTTTATCCGTCTTTTCGGTACTCAGGAGGAGTTCCTTGAGCTTGAAGACCAGATTGAAGGTGTACCCGTTGAGCTTGACCTTATCAAGTGCGGCAATGAAATTGCCATAAATCAGTGTTCTATGGGTATGGATGCTGAGGTTTGTGCAATGCAGGGTAAAATCAAAAAATTTCCCCTTGTAACGGGCGAAGGTGCATACTATATCGGCTGCCTTTATGCGATTATGAGAAAATTCCACAATAAATTTACGATAACAATTGATGATGACGAGGTTATTTCAAAGGATTGCCTTTTCTGCTTCTGCGGTAACTCAAGATGGTACGGCGGCGGATTTATGGCAGGTCCCGAAGCCCAGCCTGATGACGGACTTCTTGATTTTGTTATTGTTGAAGCAAGCATAAGCAGAGCAAAGCTTGCAACTCTTCTCAATAAGTATAAGCGAGGAGAGCATCTTGACTGGGATATAACAACCTTCAAGAGGGGAAAAAAGCTTACCATCCACAGCGATTCTCCCGCAGCCGTAAATGTTGACGGCGAATGTAAGTTTGTAACCGACACATCATTTGAGCTTATAGAAAAGGGAATAACCTTTGTTGTTCCGAGAAAATCAAAGTTCCTTGTTGAACGAGAAAAGCGCCTTGCAGGCAAATAAGAGGTTTTTATGAAAAATTCAAATGCAGTAAAATTCAATTCTTCGGGTAAGCTTATTGTTATGCAGGTCAGCGATACGCAGGATATGAAGTATGTCCGCAAAGCTATGGTTAAAATGCTCGATAATGCTTATGACATTTTAAAGCCCGACCTTGTGCTGTTTACAGGCGACAACATCCTCGGCAATCATCTTCTTGATGCCAGAATCGGAGACCGTAAGATTGCAAGCGGCAAGGCTGCAACATTGCAGATAATGAAGGACTCCATTCATCATATCTGCGCTCCTCTTGAAAAAAGAAAAATTCCGTTTGCCATGATTTACGGCAATCATGACGATATGAATCTTGTTTCAAAGGATGAGCAGGCTGATATTTACCGCAGTTATTCCATGTGTTTGCCTATGAACACAAGAAACGGAAAGGTTGACTGCGATACCTATAATATTCCCGTCTATTCCCGCGACGGTGAAAAGCTAATGTTTAATCTTTGGATGCTCGACAGTGCATGGCATGATAAACGTGAGGATAAATGCTACACAGCCATAAAGCCTGAAACTGTTGAATGGTACAAAGAAACCTCGGCAAAGCTTAAGGCGGAAAACGGCGGAGAGCCTGTACCGTCGCTTATGTTTGCTCATATTCCTCTGCCTGAAATTACAAATCTTGTTGAAATGTGCGGACCCGATGATGTTGGCGCGGTTCTTACTCATAATAAAGGCTGGTGTCGTCTTCGACCGGATATGGCAAGGGGAATAATGCGTGAATATCCTTGTATTCTTGAGGATTCGGCAGGGCTTTTTGATGCTGCTCTTGAATGCGGAGATGTAAAAGGAATTGTTTCGGGACACGACCATGTGAATTGCTTTGAGGGCAACTACAAAGGAATAGATTTTATTCAGACATCATGTGCTTCCTTCCGCTGCTACGGCGGCGAAATGCGAGGGGTAAGGATATTTGAAATCGACGAGATGAATCCCGCTGATTATATAACTTATTTCTTCAATTATGCGGATCTTTGCGGAAGAGGACTCAGCGCAAAAATGAGATATTTCTGGGATGCCGATGAGCTTGAAAAAACAAAAGCTGCCGTTCTTGCAGGCACAGCAGTTGCGGCGGGTGTCGTTGGTGCAATTATAAAAAAGAAATGAAGTGTATAATATGAAAAGAATTATATCTGTTTTTATTGCCATGATAATGGTTTTCGGTATTCCTTCGGCTGCTTTTGCAACTGAAAATTCCGAACCTACAACCCTTGTTTCTGAAGATATTATCCCTCCGGCTGAAGAAACCGATTCTCCGGAGAAAGTAATTGAAGAAACAGATACCGATGACGGATGTGTTGCTACCCTTTCAATTTGCAGTGCGATATATGTATGGCCGATTTCGGGTCATACCTGGATATATGTTCACAATAATTCCGATGAGCCGATACAGGTTGGTCATTATACCGTGCCGGTAGGTCAGGGAACTTCTGTAGGTGTGTTCTCGTTTTCTGTTGATGACGGATGGGGAATCTACTATAATATAGAAGCATATAAGGAAAATACCAAAAACCGTATGGATAAGGTGTGGTCAAAGACAACCGAGCTTGATGCCGATGAGCTTGACACACTCCATAACAGACTTCTCAGCTATCCCAATTATTGGGGATTCGGCGGAAACTGCGCAACCTTTGCTTTTTCAATGTGGAATTCTGTTACCCATGAAGGATATTTTTCGCTTCTTATTCCTGCAATAACTCAGTTTATGCTTATGGTCAGCGGTGCGAAAAAAGGAGTGCTTGAAATGTATTGCCCGCCAAGGGATAATGTTTACAGGCTTAAAGGTTCCGGCGAAAATGCTCATCTCGAAATGGCAAGCGACTACAGTGTCAGCTGAGGAGGAGATGTCAATGGCTAAAGAGAAAAGATTTGAAAAGGTTTATTCTCAGGATTTAAGTGCAACCATGATTTATGTTGACAAAGAAACGGGAGTTAACTATCTCTTCGTTTCAAGCGGTTATGCAGGCGGATTAACCCCTTTGCTTGACCGTGAAGGCAAACCCGTGATAACACCGATAATCAATAAATAAAAATTACTCAACTCTCGAAGTCTTATCGGGAGTTGAGTTTTTTGGTTACATAAATGTAATAATAGCATAATTTTTTGTAATTTGACATATTAAATTTGTTTGATTTATAATTAAATTGAAGAAAAAACGGAGGTGTAAAAATGAGAAAGACTATTTCGTTTTTGTGTATTGTGTGTATCGTGGTTATGCTTTTTAATTGTTGCGCAAATAACAGCTTGAATGATGAAGCACAGAGTTCAACGACAAGTGCGTCCGTAACTTATGCACCAAAAACAAACGGGATTACTGCAGAAGTAACAAAGAAAGAAAAAACAACGCAAGCGAAACCTGTAATAAAGACTGAAACAATTAAAATAAAAAATGAAAAATACAGTTTTACAATTCAGAAAACCGACTTCGAGAAAAATTACTCAGAAGAATTATTAATGAATATTTCAAGGCTTGTTCCCATGAAATTCGGATTGGATGATTACGATAATTGGAACGGTACACCCAACGAAGTTATTAATGATGTTTTGTGTTGTGTTCAGGTTTCGAGAAATAACTGGTTCTTTGAACGCTATGATAATGATTCTCCCGAATATATAGCTGCGGAAAAAGAAATATCTGAAAATCCTTTTTCATTGAGCGAGTCGGATTGTTTTGTTATAACTGATATTGAAAAAATAAACAGTTTTCTTTCCGAAAGATTCGGTTCGGAGGCAAGGCAATTCAAACCGGAAGATTTTGAAACCTATAATGAGGTCAAGGTAAGTGATGATCCGATTGCCTTGGGATACTTGTATCCTACATACAGATATGTTTATTTGCCTGAAAGTGAAATGATCGCTTGTTTCGTTGAATATTTCACAGGTTCTGAATGTCCTGCCACATATATTTATGATATACAAACTGTTGATGGTTCATATATAGTGAAAGCTGTTTCGGGATCGGACGACTACGGAGAAAACGGTGATACATTTGCGGGTATGCAAAGCGATGCTTTGGAAATGTTCGGACAGTATACCGAAGAAAGTCTTGATAATTATACCATGATACTGGCATATGATAATAATGGGAATTTGTATACGAAGAGTGTGAAAAAGACACAGATTCTTCCGAATAATTAAGGTAATTATTAAATTATCCCCGAAAAGGTTTTAAGCCTTCTCGGGGATTTCTTCTTGCGTGATTGAATTAAAGAGTTGTAAGAGTTTCCATAACGTAATTGCCGAAATCTTCGCAGGTTGCACCGTCTGCTCTGCCTGTAATCTTAAGCTTCTTTTCTTCATACATGCAGATATCAAGCGCTCTTTCAAGCTTGTCTGCCTCTTTCTGCTTGCCGATATGTGAAAGGAGCATAACGGCTGCTCTGAGCATTGAGCAGGGGTCTGCATACTTGCCTCTGCCTTCTCTCATCATTCTGGGAGCAGAGCCGTGGATAGCTTCAAACATTGCATATTTCTTGCCGATGTTTGCACTGCCTGCGGTTCCTACACCGCCCTGAAATTCTGCTGCTTCATCGGTGATAATATCGCCGTAAAGATTGGGGAGAACAAACACTTTGAAGTCTGTTCTTCTCTTTTTGTCTATAAGCTTTGCGGTTGTGATATCAATATACCATTCATCGGTAGTTATTTCGGGATATTCTTTGCCGATTTCCTTGCAGAGGTTAAGGAATTTGCCGTCTGTTGTTTTTATAACGTTAGCCTTCTGAATGATTGAAACTCTGTCCTTCTTGTTTCTTCTTGCATAATCATATGCAAGTCTTGCGATTCTCTGTGTGCCTTCTGTTGTGGTAACAACAAAGTCCATTGCAAGGTCGTCAGTGATGTTAACACCCTTTGAACCTACAGCATATGCGCCCTCTGTGTTTTCACGGAAGAATGTCCAGTCAATGCCTTCTTCGGGAACCTTAACGGGACGGAGATTTGCAAAAAGGTCAAGAGCCTTTCTCATTGCAACGTTAGCCGATTCGATATTGGGCCAGGGATCGCCTGCCTGTGGCGTGGTTGTGGGTCCTTTGAGGATAACTGGGCACTTTTTGAGTTCTTCAAGAACGTCATCGGGAATTGCCTTGTTAACTGCAACACGGTTTTCAATTGTAAGACCGTCGATAGTTTTGAACTCGATTTTTCCTGCCTCTACATCCTCTTTAAGAAGGAATTCAAGAACTCTTGCAGCTTCGTTTGTGATGATGGGACCGATTCCGTCGCCGCCGCAAACACCGATTGTGAGTTTATCAAGAGTTGAATAATCAATGAAATCGCCCTGCTGTTTTATAGCTTCACTTCTTGCGTCCTGTTCTCTGATAAGAGCTTCAAACTTTTCAAGAGCAGCCTTGATCTGTACTTCAGTCATTTTTATATCTCCTTATTTGCCGATATTCTTTGTGTAGTTGAGAAGTCCGCCGTCAAGAATCATTGCGGTCTGTCTGTCGGAATAATCATATGAGAGCTCATATTTCTCGCCTTTTGTTATGTTTTCAAGAACGACCTTCGCACCGTTCTTGATGTTCTCTCTGATATTGTTCAGAGCAAGAATGTCATCAGTGTCAATCTTATCGTAATCATCGGGATTTGCAAAGGTGAAGGGCATAATGCCTGCATTTATAAGATTTGCACAATGTATTCTTGCAAAGGATTTTGCGATAACAGCCTTGATTCCGAGATAAAGGGGAACAAGTGCTGCGTGTTCTCTTGATGAACCCTGACCGTAGTTTGCACCGCCAATAATAAAGCCCTTGCCTGCTGCCTTACAGCGCTCCGCGAAATGCTCATCGCACTGCTTGAAGCAGAAGTTTGAAAGGAAAGGGATGTTTGAACGGTAGGGGAGGATTTTTGCTCCTGCAGGCATAATATGGTCGGTTGTGATGTTGTCACCGACCTTGAGAATTGCGGGGGCTTCAATGCTTTCAGGCAATTCAACACTTGTGGGGAACGGTTTAATGTTTGGACCGTACTTGATTTCAACACTGTCAGCCTCTTCAACACATGCGGGCTTTTCAATCATGTTATCATTGATGATGAAACGTTCGGGCATTTTGATTTCGGGCATCTCACCGAGTGTTCTCGGGTCTGTAAGATAGCCTGTGATAGCCGATGCAGCGGCTACCTCGGGGCTTACAAGATATATACCTGCGTCTGCTGTACCTGAGCGACCTTCAAAGTTTCTGTTGAAGGTACGGAGTGAAACACCCTTTGACTGCGGTGACTGACCCATGCCGATGCAGGGTCCGCATGAGCATTCAAGAAGTCTTGCGCCTGCGCAGAGAATATCTGAAAGCGCACCGTTAAGTGAAAGCATATTGAGAACCTGCATTGAACCCGGTGAAATGGTAAGGCTTACGTTGGGAGCAACCTTCTTGCCCTTGAGTATAGCAGCAACCTTGAGGAGGTCAAGCAGAGATGAATTTGTGCATGAGCCGATGCAAACCTGGCTGATTTCAATGTTTCCGATTTCTTCAACGGTTTTTACGTTATCGGGCATATGAGGCATAGCTGCCATGGGAGCAAGTTTGCAAAGGTCAATATCAATGATTTCATCGTATTCTGCGTCTGCATCGGGAAGAAGCTCTGTCCAGTCGTCTTCTCTGCCCTGAGCTTTGAGGAATGCCTTTGTAATTTCGTCTGAGGGGAAAACAGAGGTTGTTGCGCCAAGCTCTGCACCCATATTTGTTATTGTAGCTCTTTCGGGAACGGAAAGAGTCTTTACACCCTCGCCGCCGTATTCGATGATTTTTCCTACACCGCCCTTAACACTCATAATACGGAGAACCTCAAGGATGATATCCTTAGCGCCTACCCAGGGTGAAAGCTTGCCTGAAAGGCGGACAAGTGTCATTTTCGGCATGGTTGTGTAGTATGTACCGCCGCCCATGGCAACGGCAACGTCAAGACCGCCCGCACCGATTGCAAGCATACCTATACCGCCACCTGTGGGAGTGTGGCTGTCCGAACCGATAAGAGTTTTGCCGGGCTTACCAAAGCGCTCAAGGTGAAGCTGATGGCAGATGCCGTTGCCCGGTTTTGAGAAAAGAAGACCTCTCTTTTTGGCAACACTCTGTATAAATCTGTGGTCATCGGCATTTTCAAAGCCGTTCTGAAGAGTGTTGTGGTCGATATATGAAACTGAAAGCTCAGTGCGTACTCTTTCAACACCCATTGCTTCAAATTCAAGGTAAGCCATTGTACCCGTTGCGTCCTGAGTAAGTGTCTGGTCGATTTTAAGACCGATTTCGGTTCCGGGTATCATTTCGCCGCTGACAAGATGGCTCTTTATCAGCTTCTGACCTATAGTCATTCCCATATCCATCCTCCTAAATATAAAAACAATAATATATAATTTTATGTCAACATTCTCTGTTTGTCAAGTGTAAACTATATACTTTATTTTTTCTTTTAGCTGTTGACTTTTTTAATCATTATGGTATACTTAATAAAGTAATGTTGAAAGGAAAAGACTATGAGTTTTACTGTTAAAGGCTGTAAAAAATACGGTAAGGATACACCCGTAGATATTTCTGTTTCAGGCGGCGTTTTCGGCGGTGCTTCGGGTACTGTTTTTCAATTTGATAATTGTGCTGTTTTTCCCGGCTTTATTGATGTTCATGTTCATCTCAGAGAGCCGGGATTTTCTTATAAAGAAACGGTGGAAACAGGCTCAAAGGCTTGTGCAAGAGGCGGTTATTCGACCGTTTGTTCAATGCCTAACTTAAACCCCGTTCCGGACAGCATGGAAAATCTTGGTATTCAGCTTGAACTGATAAAAAACAACACTGTTGTTAATGTTAAGCCCTACGGTTCAATAACCGTCGGTCAGAACGGACAGGCTCTTTCCGATATGGAAGCAATGGCTCCTTATGTCTGCGCTTTTTCAGATGACGGCAAGGGTGTTCAAAATGATGAAATGATGAGAGCGGCAATGCTGAAGGCAAAATCTCTCGGCAAGATGATTGTTGCTCACTGTGAAGATAACTCTCTGCTTTGTGGAGGATATATTCACAAGGGTAAATATGCCGAGGAACACGGTCACAGAGGAATATGCTCCGAAAGCGAATGGAAACCAATTGAGCGCGATTTGAAGCTTGCAGCTGAAACGGGCTGTGCATATCATGTCTGCCATATTTCAACCAAGGAAAGTGTTGAGCTTATCAGAAAAGCGAAGGCGGCAGGGGTTGATGTCACCTGTGAAACAGCTCCCCACTATCTGATTCTGAGCGACAAGGATTTGCAGGAGCACGGCAGGTTTAAAATGAATCCGCCTTTGCGTGATGAGAGTGACAGGCTTGCTCTTATTGAGGGAATATGTGACGGCACTATCGACATGATTGCAACTGACCATGCTCCCCATTCCGAGGAGGAAAAGGGAAGAGGTCTTGAAAACAGCGCAATGGGAATAGTCGGAATTGAAACCGCCTTCCCGCTGCTCTATACTTATCTTGTAAAAGAAAATATCATAACATTGGATAAATTAATCGAGCTTATGAGCTTAAATCCCGCAAAGAGATTCGGCTTTAACAGCTCGCTCGAAAATGGAATGCCTGCCGATTTTACCGTGTTTGACTTAAATAAAAAATATAAAGTCAATCCCGATGATTTTCTGTCAAAAGGAAGGGCAACTCCGTTTGAAGGCTATGAGGTGTTCGGCGAATGCCTGATGACAGTGCGAAACGGTGAAATAGCATGGAAAAAGGGGGATAAATAATGAATAGGGGAATTTATAAAATACTTTCCAATAAGCCCTTGACAAAGGACATATATGAAATGAGGCTTGAGGGTGATACATCTCACATAACGGCACCCGGTCAGTTCATAAACATTCAAATTGACGGCTTCTATCTTCGCAGACCTATTTCAATCTGCGATTACGATGAAAGTACAATAACAATCATCTATAAGGTTGTCGGAGAGGGAACGGAGGCAATGGCAAAGCTTCCCGTTGGCGAAAAGCTTGATGTTCTCTGCGGACTCGGCAACGGATTTGATACCTCAAAAGGCGGCAAAAGAGCTGTTCTTATAGGCGGAGGTGTAGGTGTTCCTCCGATGTATAACCTGTGCAAAAAGCTTCTTCTTGAGGATAGGGATGTAACGGTCATCCTCGGTTTCAACACAAAAGATGAGATTTTTTATGAGAAAGAATTTGAGTTGCTCGGAGCAAAAGTGTGCGTTTCAACCGTTGACGGTTCATATGGTACAAAGGGTTTTGTAACCGATATACTCAAAGACCTTGAATATGACTATTTCTTTACCTGCGGACCCATGCCGATGTTCAAGGCAATCGAGAAGATTGCGGCAACAAGCGGTCAGTACAGCTTTGAAGAAAGAATGGGCTGCGGCTTCGGCGCTTGCATGGGCTGCTCATGCAAAACAAAATACGGTAATAAGAGAATCTGCAGGGATGGTCCCGTACTCGAAAGGGAGGAGATAATATGGTAAACACAAAGGTTAATCTTTGCGGAATCGAGCTTGATAATCCGATTATTCCCGCTTCCGGTACTTTCGGATTCGGTTATGAATTTGCAGAGCTTTATGATATTAACTGCCTCGGAACTTTTTCCTTCAAGGGTACAACCAAGGAGCCTCGTTTCGGCAATCCCACTCCGAGAATTGCAGAATGCGACAGCGGAATGATCAATGCGGTCGGACTTCAGAATCCGGGTGTCGAAAAGGTTATCAGCGATGAGCTTCCTAAGCTCGCTGAATGTTTTTCAAAGCCCGTTATGGCAAATGTCAGCGGATTTTCACTTGAAGAATATGCATATACCTGCGAAATGATAGATAAGCAGGAGCAGGTCGGTTGGCTTGAAGTCAATATAAGCTGTCCCAATGTCCACGGCGGAGGAATGAGCTTCGGAACTTCTCCCGAAGCGGCTGCAGAGGTTACTAAAGCAGTTAAAGCCGTAACAACAAAGCCTGTAATAATTAAGCTTTCACCGAATGTTACCGATATCGTTTCCATAGCAAAGGCTTGCGAGGAGGCGGGTGCAGACGGTATCAGCCTTATAAATACACTTCTCGGAATGAGAATTGACCTTAAAACAAGAAAACCTGTTATCGCCAATAAAATGGGCGGCTTTTCAGGTGCGGCAATAAAGCCGGTTGCGTTAAGAATGGTTTATCAGGTCAGTCAGTCAGTCAATGTGCCTGTTATAGGTATGGGCGGTGTATCAAATGCCCGTGATATTCTTGAGTTTATCATGGCGGGTGCAACAGCTGTTGAGGTCGGAGCGGCAAACCTTGTAAATCCTTATGTTTGCAAGGAAATAATAGATGAGCTTCCCGAAGTCATGGCAAAATACGGTGTTAATAATTTTAATGAAATAAAAGGATGTGCTTACAATGGGTAAAGACGTAATCGTAGCTTGCGATTTCAGCAGCAAGCAGGCAGTAATGGATTTTCTTGATAAGTTTACAGATGAAAAGCCTTATGTTAAAATCGGCATGGAGCTTTTCTATGCGGAAGGTCCTTCGATTGTTAAGGAAATCAAGGAGAGAGTTCATAAGATTTTCCTTGACCTCAAGCTTTGCGATATTCCCAATACGGTTAAAAAAGCTATGAATGTTCTCAGCAACCTCGATGTTGATATGACAAATCTTCACGCAAGCGGCACAATTGAAATGATGCAGGCTGCAATTGAAGGTCTTACAAAGCCTGACGGCACAAGACCTCTTCTTATCGCTGTAACACAGCTTACATCTACAAGTGAGGAAAGAATGAGAGAACAGCTTCTTATTGATAAGCCCCTTGACGAGGTTGTTATGCACTATGCATCAAATGCCGAAAAGGCAGGTCTTGACGGTGTTGTTTGCTCACCTCTCGAAGCAGGAAAGGTGCATGACCGTTGCGGCGCAAAGTTCCTTACCGTAACTCCCGGCGTGCGTTTTGCAGACGGTGATGTCGGCGACCAGGTAAGAGTTACAACTCCTGCAAAGGCAAAGGAGCTCGGCTCGGATTATATTGTTGTCGGCAGACCCATCACAGCAGCAGAAGACCCCGTTGCGGCTTACAGAAGATGCGTTGCAGAATTTGTAGGTTAATTTGTAAATTATTCTCAGGAGGATTTTATATATGGAAAAGCTTATTGCAAAAGATTTACTTTCAATCGGTGCCGTTTTTCTTCGTCCCGAAGAACCCTTTACATGGGCAAGCGGTATCAAAAGCCCCATTTACTGCGATAACAGACTGACTCTTACCGCTCCCGAGGTTCGTACGGATGTTGAAAAGGGTCTTGCGGAAATCGTTAAGAAGTATTATCCCGATGCAGAAGTGCTTATGGGTACTTCAACCGCAGGTATCGCTCATGCAGCCATTACCGCTCATATGCTTGATATGCCCATGGGCTATGTTCGTTCAGGCGCAAAAGACCACGGCAGAGGAAATCAGATTGAAGGCAAGCTTGAAAAGGGTCAGAAGGTTGTTGTTATTGAAGACCTTATTTCAACAGGCGGCAGTGTTATTGAGGTTGTAGAAGCTCTTCGCGAAGCAGGCGCAGAGGTTCTCGGTATCGCAAGCATTTTCACCTATGGCATGAAGAAGGGTCTTGACAGACTTGCTGCAGCTGAAGTTAAGAACATAAGTCTTACAAATCTTGATGTTATAGCAGAGGTTGCTGCCGAAATCGGCTATATTAAGCCCGAGGATGTTGCACGCCTTATAGCTTTCAGAAACAACCCCTCCGACGAAAGCTGGATAGGGGGAGCAAAATGAGAAGTCTGATAGACATTCTTTCGCTCTCACTTGATGAAATAGACGAGCTTATTGCCGTTGCAGAAGA
This sequence comes from Acutalibacteraceae bacterium, assembly GCA_045544115.1. Taxonomy (GTDB): domain Bacteria; phylum Bacillota; class Clostridia; order Oscillospirales; family Acutalibacteraceae; genus CAG-177. The sequence continues at coordinate 64,065 of JAZPYI010000060.1, forward strand.
TATAATTGCAAATCCCGTTAAATACAGGGATAAGTGCAAATATAAGAAGCTTGCAACTCTTTTCTTTGAGCCGTCAACAAGAACACGTTTAAGCTTTGAAGCTGCCATGTATGAGCTTGGCGGTCAGGTTCTTGGATTTTCCGAGGCAAATTCCTCTTCAGCCTCTAAGGGCGAGAGTGTTGCCGATACTGCAAGAACCGTAAGCTGCTATGCGGATATTATTGCAATGCGTCACCCCAAGGAGGGTGCGCCTCTTGTTGCATCCATGGCTTCAAGTGTCCCTATTATCAATGCGGGTGACGGCGGTCATAACCACCCCACTCAGACTCTTACTGATTTGCTTACAATTAAACGCGAAAAGGGCAGACTTGATAATCTTACCGTCGGATTTTGCGGTGACCTTAAATTCGGCAGAACCGTTCATTCGCTTATCGAAGCTCTCTCAAGATATACGGGTATTGAATTTGTTCTTATTTCTCCCGAGGAATTAACACTTCCCGGTTACCTTAAGAAGGGTATTCTTTCTCATGACGGAATAAAATACACCGAAACAACTAATCTTGAAGAGGTTATGCCTAAGCTTGATATTCTCTATATGACCCGTGTTCAGCGGGAACGCTTCTTCAATGAAGAGGATTATTTAAGACTTAAGGACAGCTATATTCTTACTCCCGAAAAGCTTCAGAACGCAAAGCCCGATCTTTCAATTCTTCATCCGCTTCCGAGAGTTAACGAAATTCATACCTCCGTTGACTCCGACCCCAGAGCCTGCTATTTCAGACAGGTGCTTAACGGAAAATATATCCGCATGGCACTCATTCTCAAGCTTCTGGAGGTGGAATAAATGCATATTGATTCAATAAAAAACGGTGTTGTAATTGACCATATTAAAGCGGGCAAGAGCATGGAGATTTATTATCATCTCGAGCTTGATAAGCTTGATTGCACCGTTGCGATTATTAAAAATGTTCACAGTAAGAAAATGGGTTCAAAGGATATCATTAAAATTGACTCGGATATGCAGGTTGACCTTGATGTTTTAGGCTATATTGATTCGGATATTACCGTTAATATCATCAAGGATGGCATACTGTGCGAAAAGAAAAAGCTTACTCTTCCCGAGCAGATTAAAGATGTTATAAAATGTAAAAATCCCCGTTGCATAACAACAACGGAGCAGGATTTGCCCCATGTTTTCAAGCTTACCGATCCCGCAACAAAAACCTATCGCTGCATTTACTGTGAAGCAAAAGCAAAATAAATAGTTTTGAAAATGCTGTATTATGAGATTTGATATCTTTGTAATACAGCATTTTTGTTTTATTCTTTTATAAAAAATCTTGAATTTTTTGTCGGAATGTGTTACAATTTTAACATTTCTGTAATATTAATGATTAAAATAGAGGAGTATTGCAATGATTAAGCATATTGTTTGTTTTAAACTGAAGGATAACAGCTTTGCCGAATGCGAAAAAGCAAAAGAGGTTCTTCTTTCAATGCAGGGAAATGTTCCGGAGCTTCGCGGTATAACGGTAGGTATTGACTTTTTGCATTCCGAGCGCTCATATGACCTGATTCTTGAGGTTCTTCTTGATGATGAGTCGGCTCTTGAAAGCTATCAGAATGACCCTTATCACTGTTCTGTCGTTAAAAAACATATGCATGCCGTAAGAGAAGCAAGTATAGCGGTTGACTATGTTGTTTAAACGGTGAAGAATAATATGCATAACTATATTTTTGGAGGATTAAGATGATTAAAAAAATAATAGCTTTAATTATGGCAGTTACAACGGTTTTGGCCGTTATGCCTCTCGCAGCCGCCAAAGAGAAAGTTACACCTGTTGTTATGGTTTCGGGATTCGGCGCAACTGCACTTGCAATTGACGGAGAAGCAGTTTTTCCGCCTTCCATGGATACCATCCTTGATGCAATAGGTATTAATGAAGAGCTGACAATCGAAAAAGCATTATCGGAGCTTGAGATATGGATGCAGGACGAGGGATATGTTGTTCAGCTTGCGGCAATTGTATCCCGAATAATGGAAAATGTCCGTGTTAATCCGGATGGCTCTTCAACATATGATGTTAAGCCGATTATCAGCGGAGCAGAAAACACTTCTCTTGCCGCATTTAAAGAACTGGATATGCTCGATTATGTTCCGTATACGGGTTCCGAGTTTCTTGATATGGAGTCAATCGGCGACCGTATAGGCGATGAAAATGTATTTAACTTCATGTATGACTGGCGCATGGACTATGATTTGGTTGCAGATGAATTTAAAGAATATATTGACGATGTTCTTGAAATGACGGGCGCAGATAAAGTTAGCATCTATTCAGTAAGTCAGGGCTGTCTTGTCGTAGGTCAGTATTTATATAAATATGCAGAGCTTGAACAGACAGATAAAGTGATATTTGATACTCCTGTGCTTGGCGGTGCAACCTTCGTTTCAGATTTGCTTACACCCGGTCAGACCCTTCTTAACTTCCCTGTAATTCTATCTCTTTTAAGCGATATTCTTCATATAGAGGCTGATTTTACAGGTCTTTCTTCTATTCTTGAAGGCGATTTTATTACGGGAGCAATTGATATAGGAAAGCTTCAATGCATTCTTCCTGCCATTCTTCCATGTATTGCCTTCTGGCAAATGGTTCCTATTGATATGTTTGAAGAAAGAGCTTCTGTTCTTCTCGATAAAAAAGAGAATGCCGAGGTTATAAAAGCAGTAAAAAACTTCCATAACGGATTTATGAGTAACATAACGGCTACCTTTGAAAAAGCAACGGAGAACGGGTCAACAATATCAATAAAGGCTTGTACGGGATTTGATATTGTAACTCCCTCAAACGAGTATTCGGATGCCATTGTTGATATGCAGTATTCATGCGGTGCTATATGTGCGCCTTACGGCGAAACATTCCCCGAGAGCTATGAGCAGGCGGTGAATACCGGCAAAAACCATATTTCGCCTGACAGAACGGTTGATATTTCAGCAGGTTATTGGCCTGACAGAACATGGGTTTTTAACGGACTTTTCCACGGTCAGGTTGAATGGTGCAAAAAATCTCTTGCTCTTGTTGAAGAATTGCTTTATACCGATAATATCAAGGATGCGTATTCATCATATGAGTTTCCGCAGTTTATCGAGTCAACCTCTCCCACCTCCGATATTTCCGTCAGATTTATAAATACCAACAGCAGCTTCCTTCTTTTGGAAAGCGAAAGAAGCGAGTATACTTTGGAAGTGAAGAATCTTTCAAAGGAAAATACTGTGATTATCAATGCGGTAACAAGTGAAAACGATACTGTGAATCCCGTATGCTCAGGCAAAAAAGCCCTTCTTCCCGGTGAATTTGTTTATGTAACCGTTTCTGCTGAAAATGCAGGATATGATAAGCTTACCGTATCATATTCAGATGCAAGTAATATTTTTGAATCAAGTGAGAAATCCTTCGGAGTAACCGTTCTTAAAGAATACAGCGGAGCAACCGCAGAGGATGATATGCCCGAAAACAATTCAGTGCCTTTTATCTTCAGGTGGTTTGTAAAGCTTGTTAACGGTTTGATTGCCAAAATTAAATCATTCTTTTGAGTCAGAATGCAGGTTGTCGGAAAACAATCCGATGACCTGTTTTTCATTGACATAATTTTGCCTGCATGGTATATTATGTATTGGAAAATCTATACTTTGGGGTGATAAAATGGGTGAATTAAAGAAAAAGATATTTAAGACTGTCGGTAAGGTGGTGAATTATGTTACCGCCGCAACCTCTCAAGGGACATCCGACGGTTCACTCGGTAAGGATTTTGTTCCCGATAAAAAATTGACCGAGCTTTGCCGTGAAGCGGGTGCCGAAGGAATAGTAATGCTGAAAAATAAGGATAATGTTCTTCCCATAACTGAGGGCAGAACGGTTTCTGTTTTCGGAAGAGTGCAGAATGATTATTTTTATGTAGGCTACGGCTCGGGCGGCGATGTTAAAGTTCCTTATAAAGTAAGTCTTATGAAAGGCTTAAGAAACAACGGAAAAATCGCAGTGAATGAGCTGCTTGCAACAACCTATGAAAAATGGGGAGAGGCAAATCCCGTTGATGACGGATTCTGGGGTCACTGGCCCATGTGCTATGAAGAAATGCCGGTTGATTTTTCAATGGCAAGAACAGCTGCCTCGATGTCCGATACAGCAATTGTTGTTATCGGAAGGTCGGCAGGCGAGGACAGAGAAAACAAGCTTGAAAAGGGCAGCTATTATCTGACAGATACCGAAAAGCAGCTTCTTGATTCCGTAACTGCTGAATTTAAAAAGGTTGTTCTTCTTCTTAATTGCGGCGGCATAATGGATATGGCGGAAATTAATGCTTACGGCGATAAGATTTCTTCAATTCTTTATGTATGGCAGTCCGGTATGGAGAGCGGCAACGCAATTGCAGACGTTCTTTCCGGTGATGTTTCTCCGAGCGGCAAGCTTACCGATACAATTGCAAAAAGTTATGAAGATTATCCGAGCAGCAAAGATTTCGGTGACAGAAGATTTAATAATTATACCGAGGACATCTATGTTGGCTACAGAGGACTTGAATCCTTTGCTAAGGATAGGGTTCTTTATCCTTTCGGCTTCGGTTTGGGTTATACGGAGTTTTCGGTTGAGAATATTGAATGCTCCTGTGACCGTGAAACTCTTACCGTAAGCGCAGATGTTAAAAATATCGGAAAATATTCGGGTAAAGAGGTTTTGCAGATTTATTACGAAGCCCCCTGCGGCAGACTCGGAAAGCCCGCAAGAGAGCTTGTTAAGTTCGCGAAAACCAAGAAGCTTTTACCCGATGAATGTGAAAAAATTACTCTTTCTTTCAATATCAGCGATATGGCATCCTATGATGATGAAAAAGAATTTGCTTATATTCTTGAAAAGGGTATATATAAAATCTATCTCGGTACCGATGTTCGTTCAGCCTCTCTTTGCTGCGAATATGAGCAGGAAAAGAGTGAGATAGTCATAAGATGCAAGCAGGTATGCGCACCTGCTGAAAGTTTTGACAGAATTAAATTTGTTAACGGCGAAGTCAAAACTGTTCCCGTGAACACCGCAAAATATGACCTTAAGCAGATTATTCTTGATAATATTCCCGAAACACTTCTTCAAACAGGAGACAGAGGACATAAGCTTGCAGATGTAAAAAGCGGAAAAATCACCATGCAGCAGTTTGTTGCACAGCTCGATTTAGATGAGCTTGAAGCAATAAGCAGAGGTGATTATGTTATGAACAGTCCCCTCGGAGCGGCGGGTAATGCCGGTACCTTTGGCGGTGTTCTTCAGTCGCTGCGTGATAAGGGCATACCTGCTGTTACAACTACGGACGGACCTTCTGGCATCAGAATCAATTCGGGTGCTTCTCTGCTTCCGAACGCAACGGAGCTTGCCTGCACATGGAATCCTGAATTGGCAGAGCTTCTTTACCGAGAGGTTGGCAAGGAAATGGTCAGAGTAGGCTCCGATGTTCTTCTTGCACCGGGTATGAATATTCACCGCAATCCTCTTTGTGGCAGAAACTTTGAATATTTCTCCGAGGATCCTCTTGTTACCGGTATTATGGCATCCGCAATTGTAAAGGGTGTTCAGTCTGCGGGAGTTTCGGCTTGTCCGAAGCACTTTGCCTGCAATAATCAGGAAACAAACAGAATTTATAACGATTCAAGAGTTTCGGAGCGAGCTCTGCGTGAGATTTATCTCAAAGGCTTTGAAATATGTGTAAAAACCGCAAATCCGCAGAATATAATGACATCCTATAATAAAATAAACGGTGTTTGGGGTCACTATAACTATGACCTTTGTGTTCGTATTCTCCGCGATGAATGGGGCTATAGAGGCAACATAATGACTGACTGGTGGATGCGTTCCTCGAAGTCACCCGAATTTCCGCAAATCAAAGATCAAGCATACCGTATCCGTTCAGGTGTAAATGTTCTTATGCCGGGCGGAAACAGAGCGGGAGTGCGTAAGCCCGACGGTTCGGTTAAAAAGGGTATAGCCGCGGAAAACGGAATTACAGTAGGCGAGCTTCAACAGAATGCAATGCACGTTCTTAATTTCGTTATGAACAGCAAGGCAATGAAACAATAAAACCAATATAATATAAAGGAGATAAAGTATGGCTTATTTACCCATGACAGAGTATGATAATTCAAGCGAAGAAGTCAGAAGGGAATACGAAGACCAGATTGCAAAGCACGGCAGAATAACCAACATGAAGCGCACTTTGCTTCATAATGTACCTGCATTCAAGGCATATATGGAATGGTATACTCTTTATGACCAGCTTGTTCCCATTATCGGAGAAAGAGCAATTTCGATATTTTCTCTTGCTATTTCGACGGGAAACGACTGTCTTATCTGTTCAACTTTTTTCAGAAAAATTCTTATTGATTCGGGCGATGACCCCGATAATCCGACTCTTACCGAAACAGAGCAGCTTTTAACAAAATTCGGTGCGGCGATAACATCAGATCCTCACCATATTTCCAAGGAAATATATATTGCTCTTGCAGAAAAATTTTCGGTTGAAGAAATAGTTCTTCTCATTTCGTTTGCGGGAATTATGTACGCAACAAACCTTTTCAATACCGTTGCGAGAGTTCCCCTTGATGAGGTTCTTATAAATTATCAGAAAAAAGGAGATAATTAAAATGGGTGATTTTGATAACAAGGTTGCGTTTATAACCGGCGCAGCTCACGGACAGGGCAGAGCGGTTGCTCTTTCACTTGCGGCTAAGGGTGCGGATATCGTTGCTTTTGATGTTGCAAAAAAGATAGAATACCCTGCATACTCATTCGGCACAAGTGATGAGCTTATCAGCCTCAAGGCGGAAATTGAAGCTCTCGGCAGAAAAGCTGTTATCGCAACGGGCGATGTAAGAGATGATGCTTCCGTTACGGCGGCGGTTGACGAAGCGATAAAGACTTTTGGGAAAATTGATATTCTTTTCAATAATGCAGGTATCTGCGCATATGCGCCCATAACCGAAATGACGGATGAAGAATGGGATGCGATGATTGATATTAACCTCAAGGGTCCCTTTGTGGTAACCCGCAGAGTTGCTCCTCACATGATGAAGGCAAAGAGTGGTGTTATTATCAATAATTCCTCAACAATGGGCTTAAGAGGAGGCAACAGACTTTCTCATTATACCGCTTCAAAATGGGGTCTTACAGGTCTTACAAAAGCCTGGGCAATTGAGCTTGCTCCCTATAATATCAGAGTTGTAAGCATTCATCCCACGGGTGTTAATACTCCCATGAATGACGGTCTTGCGGAGCTTGAAGGTTCAACTCCTCTTGAAATCGCAGAACGTTCAGCAGGAAATCTTCTTCCCGTTCCCTGGATTGAACCTGAGGATGTTGCACATCTTGTTGACTATATCGCAAGCGATAAGGCTCGCTATGCAACCGGTTCACAGTTTGTTCTTGATGCAGGACTTTTAACAGTTTGATAATAACATACCCCTCGGTGAAATAATTTTTCACCGAGGGGTAAAATTTTATATCAGTTTTTCAAGCTTGTTCATTAGTTCCTTTGAAGGCTCGGGAATATCTCCGAACGGGAATTTTATACCCATGTTGTCATATTTTATTTGACAAAGCTTTCTGAACGGAAGGAGTTCAACTTTGTCAACGCATTCATGTTTATCTGCAATTTCTTTGAGTTTTTTTATATTATCTTCGTTATCATTGAGAGTCGGAATAATAACCTGACGGAGTGTGACGGGGATTTTGTTTTTATTAAGATATCCGAGAAAATCGAAAACCTTCTCCATTTCACAGCCGACGTGTTTTTTATATAATTCACTGTTGGTATATTTCATATCAAGCAATACTCTGTCAGTAACAGAAAGAAGCTCCTTGACGTTTTCGTTTAAAATACAACCCGAGGTGTCAAGGCAGGTGTTTATTCCTTCCTCACGGCAAAGGATGAAAAGTTCTTTTACAAAATCTGCCTGCATAAGCGGTTCACCGCCCGAAACTGTTATTCCGCCTGTCTTGCCGAAATAGCTTTTATATCTTGCAGCCTTTTCAGAAATTTCCTGCGCGGAATATTCTTTTCCGCCACCGAAATCCCATGTGTCCGGATTATGGCAGCAGCCGCAGCGCAAAGGACAGCCCTGCATAAAAACCGCAAAACGCAGCCCCGGACCGTCCGAGGCTGCAAGGCTTTGTATTGAGTGTATTTTTCCCATCATATTGCTTCGTGGAAAGTGCGGCTGATAACCTCACGCTGTTGTTCGCGTGAAAGCTTATTGAAGTTTACGGCATAGCCTGAAACACGGATTGTGAGGTTGGGATAATCCTCGGGATTTTCGTATGCCTTCATGAGTGTTTCACGGTTGAGAACATTAACGTTGATATGATGAGCCATCTTTGAAAAATAGCCGTCAAGAATGGAAACGAGATTGTCAACTCTTTCTTCATCTGTTCTTCCGAGTGCCTCGGGAGTAATTGAGAAAGTGTTTGAAACACCGTCGCGGCAGTCATCATAGCTGATTTTTGCAACTGAGTTAAGCGATGCAAGAGCGCCGTTTTCCTCTCTGTTGTGCATGGGGTTTGCGCCCGGTGCAAACGGTGCGGATGCCTTTCTGCCGTCGGGAGTTGCGCCGGTATTTTTGCCGTACATAACGTTTGAGGTGATTGTAAGCACGGAAAGAGTGTGTATTGCATGGCGGTAAGTCGGAGTTTTGCGAAGCTGCGTAATCATGCGGTGAGCCATGTCTTTGGCAATAAGGTCAACACGGTCATCGTCGTTGCCGTATTTCGGGAAATCTCCCTCTGTTTTAAATTCGGATATAAAGCCCTTTGAATCCTTAACGGGTTTAACATTTGCAAACTTTATTGCGCTGAGTGAATCTGCAACAACCGAAAGACCGGCAATTCCGAATGCCATGAAACGTTCAACCTGCGTATCGTGAAGAGCCATCTGTGTTTTTTCGTATGCGTACTTATCGTGCATATAGTGAATGATGTTCATGGTGTTAACATAAAGATTACTCATCCACTTAATGTAAATGTCAAAGCGCTCCATAACCTCGTCATAATTGAGCTTATCGCCGCTCATAACGGGCATTTGAGGACCGATATGAATACCGCTTGTTGTATCATAACCGCCGTTGATTGCGATAAGCAGAAGCTTTGCAAGGTTGCAGCGGGCACCGAAAAACTGCATCTGCTTGCCAACCTTCATCGCTGAAACACAGCAGGCGATTGCGTAATCGTCACCGTAAATCGGACGCATAAGGTCGTCGTTTTCATACTGAATGGAGTCTGTATCTTTAGAAACCTTTGCACAGAATTTTTTAAAGCTCTCGGGGAGAGCAGTTGACCAGAGAACGGTGAGGTTCGGTTCGGGAGATGAGCCGAGAGTGTAAAGAGTATTGAGCATACGGTAGCTGTTCTTTGTAACAAGAGTTCTGCCGTCCTCACCCATGCCGCCGACAGCTTCTGTTATCCACATCGGGTCGCCGCCGAAAAGCTCATTGTATTCGGGAGTACGAAGATGACGGGCAATACGAAGCTTCATAACAAAGTCATCCATAAGCTCCTGTGCACCCTCTTCCGTAAGAATGCCGTTTTCGATATCGCGCTCGATATATATATCAAAAAATGTGCTTACCCTGCCGAGTGACATGGCAGCTCCGTTCTGCTCCTTGATGGCGCCGAGATACGCAAAGTATGTCCACTGAATTGCTTCGCGGGCATTTGCTGCAGGTTGGCTGATATCAAAACCGTACATTGCTGCCATTTCTTTGAGATAACCGAGGAAAGCAATCTGCTGGAAAAGCTCTTCGTCAAGGCGAATCTGTTCGGTATTGAAAGCTTGGTTTGTAAGTTCGTTTTTATCCTTTTTCTTTTCCTCAATAAGTCTGTCAATTCCGTAGAGAGCAACTCTGCGGTAATCGCCGATAATTCTGCCTCTGCCGTATGCATCAGGCAGTCCTGTTATAACATGGCATTTGCGTGCCTGACGCATTTCATCTGTGTATGCACGGAAAACACCGTCATTATGAGTTGTTCTGAATCTGAATTCTTCCTCAACCTTGCGGCTGAGCTTATATCCGTAAGCCTCGCAAGCCTGACGCACCATTCTCATACCGCCGAATGGGTTAACACCTCTTTTGAGCGGACGGTTTGTCTGCATACCAACAATAATTTCGTTATCCTTATCAATGTATCCGGGAGAATAGCTTGTAAGCGAGGAAACGGTTGCGGTATCAATATCAAGAACACCGCCAAACTGGCGCTCAAGGGCAAAAAGAGCCTCAAGCTTCTTCATAAGACCCTTTGTTCTTTCGGTAGCATCGGAAAGAAATTCATCAGAGCCTTTATATTCCTTGTAGTTTTTCTGAATGAAATCACGGACATTGATTTCTTCATGCCATACACCGGCTTTAAATCCGGTCCAATTCTTATGCTCCATGTGTATACCTCCTAAAAAACAAAAAAGGGCTGATTCAGCTTAACAAAAACTGAATAGCCCAGACGGTCGGCATATTATACTTTAAATAATTTAAAGCATATGTTTACATTCCCATGCGGTGCTCCGCTGTTCCGTCAGTCATGTAAACTTTATGTATTTATTATACAGAATGACGGGGGATATGTCAATTAAAAAAATCACCAAATATTGTGTAATTTATCCTATATAAATAGTCAATGTTGTGTTTACTGCATCTTTTCCTGCTTAACCTTGTGGTCAACAATGTGTCGCTTTGCAAGTTCAGCCGTAACCTCTTCAAGGCTGATGCCCATTTCAATCATCATAACGGTGATGTGATAGAGCAGGTCTGCAATTTCGTATACGGTTTCTGCCTTGTCGCCGCCCTTAGCACCGATGATAACCTCAGTGCATTCTTCACCGACCTTCTTAAGAATCTTATCAATTCCCTTTTCAAAAAGGTAAGTTGTATATGAACCCTCTTTTTTATTTACCTTTCTGCCGACGAGCATTTCGTAAAGACCTTCATAAGAGAAGCTTTCAGCTTCAGGTGCAACGATATCCTCAAAGAAGCAGGTTTCGCTGCCTGTGTGACAAGCGGGACCGTTCTTTATTACATCAATGAGAAGGGTATCCTTGTCACAGTCGGTACGTATTGAAACAACCTGCTGTGTATTTCCGGAGGTTTCACCCTTTCTCCAAAGCTCCTGACGGCTTCTGCTCCAGAAGCAGGTTTTGCCTTCTTTTATAGTGATTTCAAGGCTCTCTTCATTCATATATGCCAGCATGAGAACCTTTTTGCTGAAGTGATCCTGAACAATTGCGGGAATAAGTCCGTCGCTGTTATATTTAAGCTCAATCATTTTTATATCCTCATCTCTATGTTATTATTGTTAAGGTAATGCTTCAAATCCATGATGTTGACTTCCTTGAAATGGAAGATTGAAGCGGCAAGACCCGCATCTGCGCAGTCTGCTTTGAAAAGCTCAAGGAAATCTTCTTTTTTGCCTGCACCGCCGCTTGCGATTACGGGAATTGAAACAAGGTCGCTGATTTTTTGAAGCATTTCAAGGTCGAAGCCCTGCTTTACACCGTCTGTGTCAATGCTGTTAACAACCAATTCGCCTGCACCGTTGTTTTCACCCATCTTTGCCCATTCAAGCGCATCAATGCCGGTATCAATTCTGCCGCCCTTGCTGAAAATATGGAACGAGCCGTCAACACGCTTTATATCCATTGAAAGAACAACACACTGGTCACCGTATTTTTTTGCGGCTTTTTCGATAAGAGAAGGGTCTTTTATTGCTCCTGAGTTTACCGAAACCTTATCTGCACCGCATTTAAGAACTCTGTCGAAATCGTCAAGAGTATTAATTCCGCCGCCTACGGTTAATGGTATAAAAATTTCCTTTGCAACCTGTGTTAACGCATCAGTGAAGAGTGCTCTGCCCTCAAATGAAGCTGTAATATCATAGAAAACAAGCTCGTCCGCACCGCTGTCATTATAAAAATGAGCAAGCTCGACGGGGGAGGCAACATCCTGAATGCCTTCAAAATTAACACCTTTAACAACTCTGCCGTTGCGTACATCGAGGCAGGGAATAATTCTTTTTGTTATCATATCACTTTTACCTCCGCCGCATTAAGTGCATCCTTAAGGCTCAGCTTGCCTTCATAAACAGCCTTACCGACTATTGCACCGTAGATGTTCATGTCACGAAGCTTTTCGATTTCATGAATAAAGGTTATACCGCCCGAGGCTACAATATCAAGACCTTTGATTTCGGAAAGCTCACCGTATACCTCAAGATTTGTTCCTGAAAGCATACCGTCCTTTGAAATGTCGGTGTAAATAACGGTTGAAACTCCCGTGTCACGCAGTTTTTTACAGAAATCAACAGATTTAACACTTGTCGTTTCCTGCCAACCGCTTACGGCAACAAAGCCGTCTTTAGCATCAACACCTACGGCAATTGCATTTCCGAATTTCTTAACAGCCTCTTCAACAAAGGGGTAGTTGCGGATAGCTGCCGTGCCGAGAATAACACGTTTAACACCGAGCGAGAGATAGTCCTCAACTCTTTTCATATCTCTTATTCCGCCGCCTACTTCAATGAATAAATCTTTGATTTTTGCGGCTTCTCTGATAGCTTCAAAGTTAACGGGGGCGCCGTCCTTTGCGCCGTCAAGGTCAACCATATGTAAATTGGTTGCTCCGTCTTTTATAAATTCAAGAGCCATTTTGGCGGGGGAATCAGCATACATGTTAACCTGATTATAGTTGCCTTTTGTAAGACGCACTACCTTCCCGCCGAGTATATCCGTTGCGGGAAAAATCTGCATAACATTCATCCTTTATATTTCTGAAAATGCTTTAAGAAGAGCAAGTCCTTTTGCACCGCTCTTTTCGGGATGGAACTGCATTCCGTAAACCGAGCCGCTCTTTACTACTGCAGGTACGGCAACCCCGTATTCCGCAAATGCGAGAGTGTTTTCAATGCAGCCTCTTGCATAGAAGGAATGGACGAAATACATATAATCACCGGGGACTATATATTTGAATATCGGGTCATCTTTTGCAAGATTAAGTTTATTCCAGCCCATATGAGGAATTTTTAATTCTTCAGGTATCTGACCTTCAAGCGCACCTACATAGCCTTTGATAAGACCAAGACCCATGTGAGCACCGTATTCAAAGCTTTTTTCAAAAAGGAACTGCATTCCGAGGCAGATGCCGAGAATAGGCTTGCCTTCCGCTGCAAGTTCGCAAATAAGCTTGTCCATGCCGTGTTCACGGAGCTTTTTTGCGGCATCGCCGAATGCACCTACTCCGGGAAGTATTATTTTATCTGCCGCCGCAATTTCATCCTTGTCACCGGTTATTTTGCACTCGATACCGAGGCTTTCGAGTGATGAGGAAAGCGAAAAAAGATTGCCGCAGCCGTAGTCAATAATTGCAATCATTATAAAAGTCCTTTCGTTGACGGAATTTCGCCGCCGAGGGTCAAATCCTCAAAAACAGCTTTGCATAGTGCTCTGGAAACTGCCTTGAATATGCCTTCAATTATATGGTGGCTGTTCTTGCCTTCGAGCTGCTTTATGTGGAGCGTAATATCGCTGTTTCTTACAAATGAAATGAAGAACTCTTCGATAAGCTCTGTATCCATACCGCCTACCGCAGGAGTAGGAATTTGAACATCATAATTGAGATATGCTCTGCCGCTTATGTCAACACTTGCGAGAATAAGTGTTTCATCCATGGGAAGGAGAATGCTCCCGTAACGGGAAATACCTCTTTTTTCACCGACAGCCTTTGCGAATGCCTGACCGAGAACTATTCCGACATCCTCTACCGTATGGTGATAGTCAACATGAGTATCGCCTACGCATTTAACCTTTAAATCCATTCTGCCGTGACGTGCAAAAAGCTCAAGCATATGGTCAAGAAATCCGCATCCCGTATCTATTTCATTGTTACCTTTACCGTCAAGATTAAGCCAAAGCTCTATATCTGTTTCGTTGGTTTTTCTTTTGATTTCAGCCTCTCTCATCTTAACCCTCCGTTATTTCCTTAATCGCTTTGATAAGTGCCTGCATTTCTTCCATGGAGCCGATAGTTATACGCAGATAATTATCAATTTTTGCTTTGTTAAAGTATCTTACGAGAATGCCTTTTTTGCGAAGCTCAGCCGCAAGAGAAGCAGCAGGAATTTTATCACTCGAAACAAAAACAAAGTTTGCTTTTGAATCCGTGCATTTAAAGCCGAGCTTTTTAAGCTCCGAAACGGTATATTCTCTGTTTTTAATTATTTGTGCGATTTTATCGTCATAATACTCGTTATCGGCAATTGCTGCCGCTGCAGCCTTTATTGACAATGTGTTGAGATTATAGGGGTTGAATGAATATTTAAGCTTGTTGAGGTCGTCAATGATTTCTTTGGAAGCAATTCCGAATCCGACTCTTAAACCTGCAAGGGAGTGGCTTTTTGAAAATGTGCGAGTAACAAGCAGATTACCGTATTTTTTAACAAGCTCCATACAGCTTTCACCGCAGAATGCCATATATGCCTCGTCCATGATAACAATGTTATCGGGATTTGAAGAGATAATTTTTTCAACATCCTCAAACGAGAGAGCAAGACCGGTCGGAGCATTGGGGTTTGCAATAACGATATTCTTTCCCTTGCCTATGTAGTCATTAACATCAATGGAAAAATCGTCTTTGAGGGGTATCTGTTCAAGGTCTACACCGAATATATCCGCATAAACGGGGTAAAAACCGTATGAAATTTCAGGGCAGCAAAGCTTGCCGCCGTTGCCGCAAAATCCCATAATTGCAAATGCGAGAACATCATCCGAGCCGTTGCCGCAGAATACCATGTCGGGTGTTACTCCGAATTGCTCTGCTATCGCACAGCGAAGCTCCTTAAGTTCAGGGTCGGAATAAAGATTGAGCTTGTCTATAACATTTTCACCAAGGACCTCTTTAACCCTCGGAGAAGGGGGGAAAGGGGATTCGTTGGTGTTGAGTTTTATAACCTTTTCGTTGACCTGCTCGCCGGGAGTATAGGGAACAAGCTTTTCGTAATTCTTTGAAAGAAATCTGCTCATGGGTTCACCTTATTTCTCAAATCTGATTGCCCCACTTTTGCCGTGAGCATGGAGTCCCTCACGGTTTGCAAAAAGAACAATGTTGTCTTTAACCTTGCCGAGTGCCTCTTCGGTATAATATATATACTGTGACTTCTTTACAAAATCGTCAACCGAAAGGGGAGAACTGAATCTTGCTGTGCCCGATGTGGGTAGAGTGTGGTTTGTTCCCGCAAGATAGTCGCCCAATGCTTCGGGTGTGTTTTTGCCAAGGAAGATAGAACCTGCATTTTTGATTTTATTGAGAAGTGCGAACGGGTCGTCAACGCAAACCTCAAGATGCTCAGGTGCAATTTCGTTTGCGATTTCAACACCCTGCTCAAGATTATTGGCAATAATTATTTTGCCGTTTGTTTCGATTGATGCTCTCGCAATTTCTTCTCTGGGAAGAAGGGGGATCTGCTTTTCAAGCTCCGCCTGAACCGCATATGCAAGTTTTTCACTGTCCGTAACAAGAACTGCGCTTGCAAGCTTATCGTGCTCTGCCTGCGAAAGAAGGTCAGCAGCAACGAAAGCGGGGTTGCAGGTGCCGTCTGCAAGAACCAGAATTTCACTCGGCCCCGCAATCATGTCAATGTCAACAAGACCGTAGAGCATTCTCTTTGCGGTTGCAACAAAAACGTTGCCGGGACCTACCACTTTATCTGCCTTGGGCACGCTTTCCGTGCCGTATGCAAGAGCCGCAACTGCCTGAGCGCCGCCTGTTTTAATTATTGTGTCAACTCCGGCAATCTTTGCGGCGCAAAGAATAGCAGAAGGAATGTTGCCCTGCTTGTCGGGCGGAGTTACCATAATGATTTCGCTGACTCCTGCTATTTTAGCGGGAATTGCGTTCATAAGAACGGTTGAAGGGTAGCTTGCCGTACCGCCGGGAACGTAAATTCCGACCTTTTCAATCGGAGTTATTTTTTGACCGGAAACCGTACCGTCACCGTTGTTAATTTCAAATCCCTTGCGAAGCTGTTTTTCGTGGAAATTCCAAATGTTTGCTTTGGCCATTTCAAGGGTTTCGATAAGTGATTTATCCTCATTTTCGTATGCGGCATCAATTTCCTCCTGAGTTACACGGAGATTTTTGATATCCGCTCCGTCAAACTTGAGGCTGTATTCCTTGAGAGCCTTGTCGCCGTTTTCTCTTACATTTTTTATAATATCGGCAACAATAGCTTCAACACCGCTTTCAAGCTTGATATCACGGGTGAGGATTTCGCTTTTTTCGGCACTGTCTATATTAATTATCTTAATCATTTTGCCAACTCCTTTTTGAGCTTCTCCATAAGAGCATCAATATCATCGCCCTTAAACTTGTATGAGGATTTGTTTGCTATAAGTCTGGCACTTATGGGCATAATCTGCTCATAAACACGAAGATTGTTTTCTTTGAGAGTTTTGCCCGATTCAACAATATCAACTATAACATCGGAAAGACCGAGAAGGGGGGCGATTTCAATTGAACCGTTGAGCTTGATTATTTCAATTTCACGGTTAAGTGATATATAATAATTCTTTGCTATGTTGACAAATTTTGTTGCAACTCTTAAAGGACGGTCAAAATCCTCTGTATAATTATTCGGTGCCGCAACGCACATATTGCATTTGCCTAGGTTAAGGTCAAGAAGCTCATAGATATCAAAATTGCCCTCTTCAAGGATATCTTTGCCTACAACACCGATATCTGCCGCACCGTGAGCGATATAAATTGCAACATCGGAAGGCTTAACGAGAAGATAACGCACACCGTTTGATTCATTTTCAAAAACAAGCTTTCTGTTATCGCTGTATATCTCGCTGCAGTCATAGCCGATTGAAGCGAAAAGCTCATAGACCTTATCGCCGAGTCTGCCCTTTGGTAAAGCTATATTCAGCATGCTCAAACCTCCCTTAATGCGCCGTTTTCAAATGCGTAAACCGTTTTTGCCTTATAGCCGTCGGGAACGGTATGCTCAACTCTGACGGAAAAGCCTTTTTCAACAAAGCTTTCAACAAGCGAAAGAAGTGATACACTCTTATCTGCGGAATCGAAAAGAATGAGTATATCGCTGTCGTATTCACGCACTTTTTTGTAGTAAAAATTAAGATTGTCGAGATAAACCGCAAAGCCGATTGCCTGGGTATTTTCTCTGATTTTTCCTGCAAGCTTATCATATTTTCCGCCTGTAAGAACGGCTGCGGGAGCCTTTTCAACATAGCCTTGGAAAATTATTCCGTTATAGTATTCGGTGTTGTTGAGGACGGAAAGGTCAATCATAAGTTTATCTGCAAGATCACTTTTTTTGAGTGAAGCTGCTATAAATTCAAGCTCCGAACAAGCCTTCTTCATTTCTTCGTTGCAGGCAAGGCGGCAAAGCTCGGGAAGAATTTCGGATATTTTTCCGTTTATGCCTGCAAGAGTTGAAAGAAGCTCGGATTTTTCGTTGTCAATTCCGTGCTTTTCACAAATGGAGCGAAGGTCATGAATGTTTTTTCCCTTGATGCAGTTTATCATTTCTTTCTTTGTGTTTGCACTTATGTTGAACTCGGAAAGAAGAGAGGGGATGAATGCCATATGTGAAACGCAGAGAACAAAGTCCTTGTCAATCGTTTTGAGGCTTTTTGCCGCAAGCATGAGAACTTCAGTGACAAGATATTCGTCAATTTTTGTGCCGAGAACTTCAACACCTGTCTGCTTAATCTCCTTGTAGTCCATGGAGCTGTCCGTCATTCTGAAAACACTCTCGTTGTAGTAAAGCTTGGTGAGAGCGCCCGAAAGCTTGGCATTTTTTACAATTGAAAGAGTAATGTCGGGCTTTAATGCCATAAGGCGACCGTAGGAATTGTTGAACGCAAGAATACCTTTTCCCGAAAGGAAATCTCTGTTGTCGCTGTAAAAACTGTATTCTTCAAACTTTGCCATTCTGTATTCCTTATAGCCCCACTGCTTATAAAGCATGGAAAGCTCATATGTAAGGCTGTCTTCCTTAGACAGTGTAGCAAGAAATTCGTCCATAATATTCTCCCGTTAATTTTTTCAGTATGCTGACAGTATAGCACACTTTATTGTATTAGTCAATTAGCGATTTACCATGCTAAATTAAAATCTTTTGTTCAGCTTTTTAGACAAATTGAACAACATTAAGGGGTCGATATATAATCGACCCCGTTTCAGCTTCAGTTTTCCTGCGTAAATCTCTTGAGGCATTCAAAGCTTTCCTGGCTGATAACGTGTTCTATTCTGCACGCATCAATTGCTGCCTGATCGGAGCTTACGCCGATTTTAATTAACCAGTTGGTTATGGTTTCGTGTCTGCAATAAACATTTTTTGCGATTTCAAGACCGCTTTTGGTGAGTGAAATAAGACCGTCGCTGTCGGTGGTAACATATCCGTGTTCTCTGAGGTTTCGCATTGCGACACAAACACTCGGCTTTGAAAAACCAAGCTCTGTTGCGATATCAACCGAACGTACCGAACCTTTTTTCTCTTTAAGCATGAGTATGGTTTCAAGATAGTTTTCGGCGGATTCACCCATTATCATCGTTTTCACCTCTGATATTTCTTTATAAGTTTTATTATAATAACATATAATATGTTTTTTTTCAACCCTAAATATATATAAAAATTACCCGAATGCGCTCATTCGGGTAATTGTGAATTAAAGAGTAATTATATTTTCAAAATCTGCAAAATTTCCTTTTGCTTCATCTGCCGAATAAGCATCGGTAATGTAAACCTCGCCGTCTCTTGCGCGGGAGAATTTTACGACCTTGCCGTTGCCGAAATATTCATATGTTGTTACATATTCTCTTAATCTCGGATCTGCCGATGCATCGTTCGGTGTAATGGTCATTTTTTCTTTAACAAGAACACCGTTTTCATATTCATATTCGGTTGTTCTGATTTCACGGTTTTTCTCTTTGATTAATTTTGTAACAAGTCCGTCGGCATTGTATTCAAAGCTTTTTTCGGAAACTGCGTTACCGCTTGAATTTTTTGTTGTGCTTGAAAGAACGGCACCGTTTTCATTATATGTATAAACGGTTGTATCGGAAATCTTTTTGTCTGCTGTTTCGTAAATTTCTTTGATACAGCTTCCGTTTTCATCGTATTCATAATAAACGGCACTTACAATTTGTGTACCTTCATACTTTGCGTAGCCTTTAAGACTTCCGTCATCATTATAAATAAAATTGTAGAGAAGTTCTTTGTTTGTAATTTTTTTAATATCGCCGTTTTCGTTGTATGACATTTCAAAGAAATCGTGCTTTTCAAGAATGTTTCCTTCAAGGTCGGTTGCATAACGTTTTATAATTTGACTGTTTTCGTTATACTCATAGCACTCATAATATTCATATTGTTTTTCTTTATTATCATAATATTTTTTCTCTTTTTCGATAAGACCGTTTTCGCCAAACACAAATTCAGAGGTGAAGTCGTCAACGGGAACTTCAACAACTCCTGTAAATGAGGCTGTGTTATCCGAACAGGCACCGAGGCATAAAATTAATGCAATAAGAAGCAGTGCGGTGAATTTTTTGAAACTTGTTTTCATGCTTTTTCTCCTCTTTGTTTTATACTCAAACAAATTATAACTGTTAACCGTATAAAAATCAAGAACAATTTATCTTTCTACCATAACATCGGGAACAGAGCCGACTATAACGGTTTGTGCAATGCAAAATGAGGTTTTGACCGTCTGCGGTATTCGTTTTCCGGCTATTGTAAGCAGAACCGATGTTTCGATGTTAAGCATAATGCTGTGCTGTGTCTGATTTATGCCTGCACTTGTAAATATATTCTCAAAATCGGACTGTGTAGACGAAGAAAAGCCTACAGCAACATCTATGTAAGGTCCCCACCCCGAAAAAAGAGCAATATCGCTTGCGGTACCGAGAGAAACCGTAATATCCGTGTTTTTTTTATTGTTAAACTCCGCATCAATTGCATTTGTAACTTGTGATTTGAAAAGATTTAATTTAACGATATCTGTCGTAATTCCCGTTACGGTATTGTTTTCCGAATAATTTATGCTTACTATTTCCGAATAAGCGGGAGCATTTTCCGAAAGGATTTTTTCAACTGCCGAATTAACCGTTTTTGACGATACGGCATATGCTTCAAGCACCGCGAGGTCATATAAAGCAGGCCGCAGCTTTGCATCAAGAAGCAAGACGGATGTAAGTAAAACCAAAAGAACACAAACGGATTTGAAAATCCACGGATTCCTTCTTGCGTAAAACCGTCTGCGCTTCATCATACCACCTCATTCTATTATATGCTGCGGTGAACAAAAATTGTAAGAAATTTGTAAGAATATGTTAATAATTATTCAAAGTTTTGAAATTAAAATATTGTTGAAAAATAATCATGGAGTGATTGCGTTGAAAAAAGAACATAAAGAAATAATTATCGGTGCCGTTGCGGTAGTGCTTATTGTAATTTCCTGCTTTGCATCATATGATAAATTCAGAACCTTCAACCCGATAAAAGGGTGTATAGGCTATGCTCGGATATGGATTTTTGATGAGCAGTATGTTGAGGTGAACGATTCTCCGAGAGCTGTTCTTACAAACCCGGAAAACAGCAAGGAAATATTTACGCAAATTATTGAAAGCGAAGGCTATGAGTATGTTGAACAAATGGGTTCCGTACACATTATTGAAAAAGACGGTGAAACGGAAGTTGTCAGCTCAAATATAAATAAATATATCGGAAGATGGTTGTGGAATAAAGAATGAAAATTATATTAATTATATTGACAGCTGTATTTACCTTTACTTCCGCTTTGGTTTATACGATTCAGGAATTTGATGAATCGGTGATGCTTATCGGAAATATAAGCGGCGATGCAATAATGCGGATTATGCTAATTTGCGCAGCAATATGCCTGATAATTATATCAATTATTGCAATTGCGAAAAAAGAAAAACATAGGTTTTTGCAAATTGTTATTTGTCTGATGATTTCGGTTGCAATGTTCTGGTGTGTCGGGATTTCTTCTTTTTTCAGCAGACCTTATACATACTATGATTTTACTTCTCCTGACGGAAAGTATACCGTGACGGCGGGGGAGTGGTCATGGCTTCAAGGCGGAGGAATAAATTTTTATGAAAGAAAAAACATTCTTTTTGTTAAAAGAATCGGAAACTTCAGTACAGATGACGGTTATTGTGCAATAAAAAGCGGAAATTATTCCGTCCAATGGGACAGAAATGTTATGATATTTACAGCCGATAACGGCAACGGAAAATATGAATCGGTAAACATGGAATTAAATAGATAAAAACAAGCTGACTCATAAGGTCAGCTTGTTGCTTTATTCTGTCTGATAAGCGCCTCTTGCAAAAAGAATCCATTTTGAGCGGTCAAGAGGATTTACTCCCCGTCTGGGATTAATATGCTCCAGCCCGTCACGGCATTCTCTGTAGCCGTAAAAAGACTGCGAGAGGACAGCTCTTCCTGATGAAATAACGGCAAGCTTTGCAGGAAAATCCATTGATGTTGCAACGGGAACGATTGCTTCAATGTTGATGATGCCTGAGCGGATAACGGGTGAATCGTATTCTCCGCCCATTTTGATTATTTCCGAAAAAATCTTTCCCGAAAGCTCTTCCGGTGCGGTTATTCTTACTTTTAGCAGAGGCTCCAAAATCGTTGAGCCGATTTGAGAAAGTCCGTTCATAAATGCCATAGGAGTGCAAACGAAAAAGTCCAGCGGATGAGTGTGTATTGTGTGATGTTCACCGCCGACAAGAGTGCATTTGAAATCCGTAACCTCCCAGCCGTAAAGACCTTGCTCAAGGCAGGTGCTGAAGGAAGAGCGGATATGTGACTGATATCTGTAAAAGCATTGATTTGACGGTAGCCTGCCGTGATATGAAACACCGTAGCCTCTCGTCATGGGTTCAAAAAGAAATTCAACCACCGCCCAGCACGGCTTCGGCATTGTATAGCTTGCACGGGCATAGCCTGTTCCTGCGGGGGTTTCTTTATAAATAACGGTCGGCGGAGAAAACTCTGCCCAAATCCCGTATCGCTCTTTCAGCAGGTTATCCAGCACCTCGAGCTGGATTTTACCTGTGGTGCTTATGGTTATTTCCTTTTGACCGTTTTCCCATTTTGCATCTATGTACGGCTCTTCGTCGGAAAGCTCACCGAGAGCCTGTGCAAGTGCAGGAATTTTCAAAGGGTCGGAGTCTGACGGAGTAACCTT
Organism: Acutalibacteraceae bacterium; assembly: GCA_045544115.1. GTDB lineage: Bacteria > Bacillota > Clostridia > Oscillospirales > Acutalibacteraceae > CAG-177. The sequence goes on from JAZPYI010000060.1 coordinate 86,385, forward strand.
TACACGCAGAAACGGATTTACGAGCTTTGAGGATTCGCTTACGGCAAGCGAGCCGATGAACTGACCGGTTTTTGCCGAAGGCAATCCGCAGACGGCAGCAATATCTCCGCCTCTTACAATTCCCGAATCTGTATATTTTGCACCGCAGAATTTTTTGATTTGTGATACCTTTTCCTTTACGGGAGGCTTTTTTTCGATTTCCACGGCATCTGAATCCATGATGCTTTTATCAGCGGGCGAGAAAAGCTCTATTTCATCACGGTTCGCAATTTCACCTCCGAAAAGTCTTATATGCGAAATCTTTCCGAGAGCTTTGTTATGTTCGATTTTAAAAATAATTCCGCATAATTCATCTGTTGCCCTGCGTTGTGAGCATGGCATGAATTTTACAAGCATATCTGCAAGCTCTTTTATACCTATTGAATATTTTGCACTTCCGAAAACAACAGGAGTCAGTTTGCAGTCAGAAATTTTCTCGCATATCAGCTCTGCTGCACGGTTTTCGGAAAGAATATCTTCGTTAAGATATGCATCTGCCGCTTCGTCACAGATATCGGCAAGGGCTTCGGTCGCTGTGAAAGCAAGCTTTTTTTCGTCAATTATTTTTACCGAAGTGTTGGTTTCACCTTCATTTTCGATTTCCGAGAGAATCAGGTGTGCTTGCGGAGAAATCAGTTTCAGTTCGTTTATAACCGAATTTGTATCGGAGCCGGCTCTGTCGATTTTATTTATAAAAATTGCTCTTGGGAGCTTTGCGGCATCAAGAGATTTGAGAATGTTTTCCGTATGAGCACGAACACCCTCAACAGCCGAAACGATAACAACGGCATAGTCAAGTGCGGAAAGCGCACGTTCAACTTCGCCTGCAAAGTCTGTATGTCCCGGTGTGTCGATAATGTTAATTGTAACTCCCTGCCATTCGGTTGATGCAGTTGCGCTGCGCACCGAAATGCCTCTTTGCTTTTCGATGGAAAGACTGTCCGTTGCGGCTGTTCCCGCATCAACGCTGCCTGCATATCGGATTGCACCCGTCAGAAACAAAAGCTGCTCGGTGAGTGTGGTTTTGCCCGAGTCAACATGAGCAAGAATACCTATGTTATGAAATTTTTCGGGCATATTCGGTCACTTCCTTGTTTTGGAAATATATATTTTATGCAACTGTGTTGATTGCAGTTACAAAAAATATTATATTTTGATATAAAATTATTGTCAACTTAAAATTTGTTGCATTCCGTAATACATTGTGTTAAAATTATCATATATGTCAGCAAAATAATAATCGGAGGCTGAATTATGAAAAAATATGACGTTATCGTAATCGGTGCGGGTAACGGCGGTCTTGCGGCGGCTGCAAACTGTGCCAAGGCAGGTCTTTCGACTCTTCTTCTTGAAAGACACAATATCCCCGGCGGTTCCGCTTCTTCGTTTGTAAGAGGCAGATTTGAATTTGAACCCTCACTCCATGAGCTTGCGGGTATAGGAACTCCGGAAGACACCGGTTCAATTGAAGAAATCTTTAACAGAATTGATGCAAAGGTTGATTGGTATAAGCATAATTCCACCTTCCGCCTTGTTGTTCCCGCAAAGGAAGGAGATAAGGATACTTTTATCAACGAAAACGGTGTTGAGGTAACTGTTGATGCCCGTATGCCTGTAGGCTTCAATAATTTTGCCAAAAAGCTCGACGAAATCGTGCCCGGTTCATATGAGAGCTGTATGACTGCATTTGATTTGTCGAACCGTATGTTCAATGCCTTTGAATGCCTTGATAATCCCGGAAAGCTTCCGAGTGTACTTAAAGATTTGCCTGATATTATGCGTATGACAACATGCACTGTCAAAGAGGGACTTGATATTCTCGGTATGCCTAAAAAGGCACAGGATATTTTCAATACCTATTGGTGCTATATGGGCTCTCCCGCTTCACAGTTTGATTTTCTTTATTATATGTGCGTTCTCCACAGCTATATTAAAAGCGGTACGGGTATTCCTCATAACAGAAGCCACGAAATGAGCCTTGCGATTGATAAGTCTATTCGTGATTACGGCGGAGATATCTGGTATAACTCCGAGGTTACAAAGATTATTATGGAAGACGGAAAGCCTGCAGGAGTTGTTATTAACGGCGAAAAAGAGGTTTACGGCAAATATATTATCTGTAATTCGTATCCTTATGCGGTGTTCAACGATCTTTTAGATAAAAAGGATATTCCTGAAAAACAGATTAAAATGCTCAATGCAAGAAAGACTGCCTGCAGTCTTACAACGGTATATCTCGGCATGAATGTTACAAAGGAAGAACTCGGAATTACCGATTATTCCGTGTTTATTGCTCCCGATTCGGATTCGGATAAGCAGTATGATGCAGCACAAGGCTACGGCAGCGGTTACTGTATTATAAACTGTCTTAATGAAATTATTCCCGATTGTACTCCTGACGGAACCTGTCAGCTTTTCCTGACCACGATGACCTTCGGCGATGTTATGAAAGATGTCAAGCCTCAGGATTATAAGAAATTCAAAACCAAGGTTGCAAAGGATATGATTGAAACCTGCGAAAAGGCTCTCAATATTTCCATAACACCTTATATTGAAGAGATAGAAATTGCTCTTCCTCCTACTTTTGCACGTTATCTTAACACTCCTCAGGGCACTCCCTACGGCTATATGCTTGAAAAATGGGACAGCATGATTCCCAGAACCGTTCAGTATATGAAGGATCAGCCGTTTGATAATTTCTTCTTCTGCGGCGCATCGCAGGAGAGAGGCGACGGTTACGGCTGCGCTTATTACACGGGTGAAAAAGCGGCAGGCATAGTTATTAAGAAGCTTAAGGAGGGCAAATAACATGGCAAGCAAACTCAAAGAATTAAAAGCAAGAAATTTTGTATCTCTTCTTAAAGACAGACAGGAGAGATTTGACTCCGCAAGCGCTGAGCTTTCTCCGGTTCCGGATAATGCAACCGTAATTGCCCGTGCGCTTCATCCCAAGCGCCAGTATCTTAAGGTTGCCGAGGTTAAGGATATGGCACCCGATTGCAAAAGCTTCACCCTTGTTCCCGATCCCGAAAGAGGAACGAAAGAGCTTGCATATTTCGGCGCAGGCAAATATCTTACCGTGTTTGAAACAATTAACGGTATGCCCGTTACAAGAGCATATTCAATTTCATCATCACCCAAGGATTCTCTTGAGGGTAAGTATGTTTTAACAATCAAGCTTGTTGACGGCGGACTCGTTTCAAGATATATTTTTGACACATGGACTGTCGGTGCAAATGTTGAAGTTTCCGCACCGTCGGGTAACTTTGAATATCAGCCTCTCCGCGATGCCGCAAAGGTCATCTGCCTTGCGGGCGGAAGCGGCATAACTCCGTTTATTTCAATGGCAAACGCAATTGCGGACGGTGACGAAGATTTTGAAATGACTCTTCTTTACGGAAGCCGTGACTATGACAGTATTCTTTTCCGTGAGGAGCTTGAAGAGCTTGAGAAAAAATGTGATAAGATAAAGGTTGTTCACGTTCTCAGCGACTCAAAGAAAAAGGTTAAGGGTACCGAAAAAGGCTTTATTACGGCTGAACTTATTAAAAAATATGCTCCCGAAAATGAAGCTTATTCCGTATTCCTCTGCGGACCTCAGCAGATGTATGAATTTGTTGACAAGGAGCTTGAAAAGCTGAATCTTGCAAAGAAGTATATCCGTCATGAGATGTTTGGCGAGTTCCATAATCCGGCTTCACAGCCCGATTATCCCGCAGGTGTTCCCGAAAGAGTAAAAATCACAGTTACCATTCAGGATAAAACCTATATTATTTTCGGCTCATCCTCCGATTCGGTTATGCAGATAATCGAGAAAAACGGACTTTCCGCACCTTCAAGATGCCGCAGCGGCGAATGCGGATTCTGCCATTCACATCTTATCTCGGGCGAGGTTTATGTTCCCAAGCATCTCGAATACCGCCGCCTTGCAGATTATCAGTTCGGATGCATTCATCCCTGCTGCTCATTCCCTCTTACTGACCTTGAAATCAATGTTCCCCCCGCAAAATAAAACAACAAAAAAGCTCGGAGTGTATATGCATTCCGAGCAATTTTTTTACCTGTATTTTCCCCTTGACATTTCTCTGGAAAGGGTATATTATATAACTTGAAGCAGAACAAATGTTCGGAACAGCAAGGAGGGAGCGCAATGGTCAGAAAAGTGTTTGTCGATGTATATGTGCTTGTCGATAAAGACGGCAAGCGCAGACCTTTGCGCATTCAATGGGAGGACGGCACTGTATATACCGTCGAAAGGCTACTCAACCGCTGCAGATGCTGTTCACGTAATGTGGGAGGCGGCGAAATTCGCTATACCGTGCAGATTAACGGCAGGGAAACCTTTATTTACGAGGATAACCACGGCAAATGGTTTGTTGAAGGAAAGTGTTAGTTAATGTATATATAAACATTCATTTCGTTTTCTCCTCTGTTGCCCCACTTGTAATAGGGTATGAGCTTTATTTCCGTTTCTTCAAGCTCGGGTTCATTCCATTCACTGTAAAGGATATTGCAGTCTTTTTCTCTGAAACCTTTTGCATAAATCGCATCGCCGTCTGTTCTGAAATCGGGACAGCGGTTTATTTTTAACATCTGCAGATTTTTTCCGTTATCCGCTTCCTCAATGCAGTAAACAAACGGTCCTCTTGTAACGGCTGTTTTTCCGATATTTGCCCTCACTCTGTTTGAGCATTTTATCATTTTTATCTTCATTTCAAATTCAGCAAGTATTTCAGTTTCGTTTTTTATATCAAAATATGCATAGCCGTTTTTGATTTTGCACGGCTGCGAAAACTTATATTTATCGCACCATGCAGGAATCCTGACTGCAAGAGTAAATTCTTTCTTAGGTGAAATTTCAATCGAAACTCTGCCGTTTTCCGCATATGAAGAAATAATTTTCATATCCGCATTATTGCTTTCAGCTTCGCATCCGATAAACTGATGAATAAACAGGAAGTCCTTATTTTCCATGAAGCAATATTCACCGATTGATGAAATAAGTCTTGCAAGGTTAGGCGGACAGCAAGCACAGCCGAACCATTTCTGCCTAACGGGCTTTATGTGACGTTTTCTTGAATCCTTATGCGATGCCTCGGGAAGAACCTCAAGAGGATTTACATAGAAAAAACTCTTGCCGTCACTTGCCATGCCTGATAAGACAGTGTTATATAAGGCTCTTTCGATTGTATCCGCAATTTCTGCATTCGGCTCAATTTCAAGCATTCTGCGTGCAAAAAATATAAGACCTATTGAAGCGCAGGTTTCGCTGTATGCAAGGTCATTCGGTAAATCATAATCGAAGGAAAAAGCCTCCCCGTCAACAGTTGATCCGATTCCTCCGGTTATATACATTTTCTGATGCATTATGTTTTCAATCAGTTTTTTGCAAGCAATATAAAGTTCATCGTCATTATAATGCTTTGCAACATCTGCCATTCCGCTGTAGAGGTAAACACCCCTCACAGCATGACCTACGGCTTCATGCTGTTTTCTCGGTTCACAATGCGCCTGATTATAATGGTAATTATCATAAATAGTTGTCTTACCGAGTACGGTATCGTAATAATAAGGTTTTTTTCCTCTTTCATCAATAAAGAATTTGGCGGTTTCAAGATAATCTTTTTTGCCCGTAACGTCATAAAGTTTTACAAGAGCCATTTCCGCAATTTCATGCCCGCCGTAACCTTTGATTTTATCCTTACCAAAAGTATTGCAGATTAAATCAGCAAATCGGCATGCGGCATCAAGAAGCTTTCTTTTACCTGTTGAATTATAGTAGCTTACTGCCGCCTCGGTAAGATGTCCGAAGCAGTACAGCTCATGAAAATCTTTTAAATTTGAGAAAATTTCATCGCGGTTGTTTATTATATAGAGTGTGTCAAGATAACCGTTTTCAAGCTGTGCATCACAGACCAAATCAATTATTTTATCCGCTTTTTCTTCAAGAAATTTATCGGGATGATTTGAAAGTGAATATCCCACAGCCTCAAGCCATTTATACACATCGCTGTCCTGAAAAATCCAGCCGTGAAAAGCATTCGGGTCCGCATTACTATCGTTGTAATGCCATTTGTCGGCGGGATATGTAGGTACGTTTTCTCCGTCATTTAAAGCTTTTACGATTTTAGCTGCTTTTATAAAATTCTCTGTTGCATAGCTTTTTTCCGCACCCTCTATTCTGTCGTGTAAGGCTTCATACTGATACGGAATAACCTCTTTTCGGACAAGCTCCTGCTTATTTGTCCAGAAGGGGTCGTTTAATTTTATTTTTTTTAGCTCAATATGTGTTGAAAACCGTTTATTATCCATGCCGAACACTCCTTTTTCGTTAATTATACCCACCGATAAAGCGGAGGTCAATAATATGTTTTGACTAATCTGTAAATTTGTGCTAATATATCTAAGTTAATATATTTTTAGGGTGATACAATGAATAAAGCAGATTATATTGATCCTATTATCGGTACCGTCGGTGATGAGCAGGAGGAAAGCTGGCATGGCGGCGGAAAAACTCATCCGGGCGCTTGTGTTCCGGGAGGAATGGTGCAGCTTTGCCCTGATACCGTGACCGGCGGGGATAACGGCACAGGCTATAATTACTGCCATAAATCAATAGAAGGTTTCAGCTTCAATCATATGAGCGGTATAGGTTGGTACGGTGATTTAGGAAATGTTCAGGTTATGCCTGTAGTCGGAGAAACCGATTTGAGAAGCGGCAGTAATGCTGAGGTTCCGTTCAATAAAGGAACTCTCGGCTGGAAATCCGAATTTTCTCACGATGAGGAAATTGCAAAGGCGGGTTACTATTCCGTTAACCTTAAGCGCTACGGAATAAAAGCAGAAGCGACCTCATCAATGTATACAGGTATGCTTCGCTTTACATATCCTGAAAAAACCGACGCAAGGGTGATATTTAATATTTCCCGCAGAATCGGCGGTCATGCTGATTATGAGCAGGTTGAAATTATAAACGACAGACGTTTTGAAGGCAAAATCCACTGTACCCCCGCAGGCGGAGGCCTCGGTAGGGGAGGCGGAAAAATTTCCTATGATTTGTATTTCGTTTGTGAATTATCCGAACCTGCAAAAAGCATGCGCTTTTTTATGAATGAGGAGTTTGCCGATGAAGATATAAAAAAGCTTGAACACGAGGATATCGGTTTGCTTGTTGTCTTTGGAGAAGACCTGAAAGAACCTCTGAAAATAAAATGCGCAATTTCTTATACCGATATTGAAGGCGCAAGAAAGAACTTTGATTCAGAAAGCTTCGGATTTGATTTTGATGCAATGAGAAATGCGGCACTCGATGAATGGGAAAAGGTTCTTGATGCTGTTGAAGTGCAGGGGAGCGACGAAACAGATCTTAAAATATTTTATACCTGCCTTTACCATACACTTCTTGACCCCCGTTACGCAGCTGATGCAGACGGAAGATTTTCAATTGACGGCAAAATATATAAAACCGATGAATATACTCACCGCACGGTATTCAGCGGATGGGATGTTTACAGAAGCGAGTTTCCGCTTCTTGCGGTTATCCGACCGGATATGGTAAAGGATACGGTAAACTCTCTGCTTAAAATTGCAGAATGCAGAAATACTGCCTTCCCGAGATGGGAGCTTCTCGGAAATGATTCACACAGCATGGTCGGCGATCCCGGCTTGATAGTTGTTGCTGATGCATATCTTAAAGGAATAAAAACGGTCAATGCCGAAAAGGCATATGAGATTGCAAAGGCATCGTGCCTTGGTGAAACCGAGTTTTACGGGAAGCAATTTCATTCTCTGAGACCGGACTGTAAGCAATATAAAGATGATTGTTATGTTCCCCAAAAGCTAAGCGATACTCTTGAATTTTTGCTTGCGGATTACACAATGTCAAAGCTTGCAGAAGCTATGGGCAAAAAAGAAGATGCAGAATATTTTATGGGCAGAGTAAGGCGCTACGGTGAAAACTATAACCGCCTGCTCCGCTTTATGGCACCCAGACACAATAACGGTCGGTTCGTTTTTGAAAAGAGCAGATATGACGATAACGGCTGCGTTGAAAGCAATATTTATCAGCAGTCATGGTTTGTACCTTATGATGTAAAGGGCTTGAGCGGGTTGTTCGGCGAAAAACGTTTTCTTAAGCTTCTTGAAAGATTTTTTGAAAGAGCCGATTTGAAAAAACTGTGGAATGATGACTATAACCATTCAAACGAGCCTTGCCACAATATTACCCACTATTTCAGTATGCTCGGCAAGACGCACAGAACTCAGTACTGGACAAGGAAGGTTCAAAAGGAAGCATACAGAACGGGAGCATACGGCTTCTGCGGAAATGAGGATGTAGGTCAGCTTTCTGCATGGTATGTTCTTTCTTCAATAGGCTTTGCACAGCTTTGCCCCGGATATCAGGCATATTTTGTGAATACACCGCTGTTTAAAAAGGCAAAAGTAAAGCTTGATCCCGCGTATCATTCATGTGCTGTTGCGGAAACCTTTGAGGTTGTGTGCGATAAAGATCCGCTGGAATTTCCGTATATACGTTCAATGAGTCTTAACGGCAAAAATATTACAAGGGCATATCTTGATTATTCGGAAATCACCGATGGCGGCATTTTAAGTTTTGAGCTTTCAAAAGAGCCGTGCGAGGAATTCGGAAAGGATGTACCCGACAGCTTTATATGGTAAAATGTAATAGGGAGAGATGGAAATGAGTGTTGAACTTAAGAGAACATATAAGCCATTTAAGGATTGGGAGGAAAAATCAAAGCAGACCGAATATACGGAAAGCACACCTCTTCTTGCACCTGACGGAACTCTTATAGCAAAGGGCTGGGCGAGAAAAAATGTGTTTGAGTATAACAGAGATTATGTTAAAACAGGCATCATGAGCCGCAAGGAATGGGATTTCTATAATATAACCGACGGCAAAATGCAGATGCTTATCAGTTTTGCAAATATCAATATGGGCGGTTATGTCGGAGCGAAGCTTGTTGACCTTGAGACCGGCAAGGTTATTATTGATGCAACGCAGCTTTTCTTAGGAGGAAAAAAACACATTCCTCCCGCAAAGGGAGATGCTCCCAACCGCTATAAAGATAAAATCGGCAGTGCGGAATTTGATTTTATTACAAAAGAAACCGAAAGAACTCTTTGGTTCAAAAAGAAGCACGGCGGAAAGCTTGTTGAATGCCATGCTCAAATGGATATCATGCCAGGTCTTGAAAACATAACAACCGTTCTTCCTTTTGAGGGCGACAATACAAAATATTTCATGACCACAAAGCAGTTTTGTATGCCCTGCGACGCAGTTTTTAAAATTGATGATTTTACATATGAGTTTTCCAAGGAAAATACTTTCTGTACTCTTGACTGGGGCAGGGTAAATACTCCTCATCGAATGGTATGGTATTGGGGAAGCGCATCAACATATGTTCCCGATGAAAACGGCAAAAATCATCTTTTGGGATTTGAAATCACATGGGCTATAGGAGATGAAAGCAATGCGACCGAAACCTGTATTCTTTATGACGGAAAGGTTCATAAAATCGGTGCGGTTGATGTTGAAAAATTTCCGAAGGGCAGATTTTTGGAGGAATGGAAATTTATTTCCGAGGATGGCAGATTCAACATGACCATGACTCCGACTCTTGATAACCATACCGATGTTAATTTCTTGATAGGCAGAATGAACTGCCATCAGATTTTCGGAATTTGGAACGGTGACGTTATTCTTGATGACGGAACCAAAATTGAAATTAAAGATCTTTTTACATGGTGTGAATATGTAGAAAACCGTTGGTAAAAAAGCAACCCGCTTTGCATTGTGCAAGGCGGGTTTACTGTATTATTTATATAAATCTGCAACGAGAGAAGCCTGCTTTTTCATTTCTTCACGGACATCCTTAGGCGAAATAATTTCAGCTTCCGTTCCGAAACCGAAAACCCATGCAAGGAACTGCTGACTTACAACAACATTTACCGTAAACAGAAAATGTTCATCGCCGTCTTTGATAATTATGGTATCTCTGCCAAAGCGGTCAAGTACGGCGCCGACAAGGTGATTTGCAAAGCGCAGCTTAACCTTTTGCTCGTTTCCTCCGAACATTCCGAAAACCGTTTTTGTGTAGGAGGACATATCAAAAGCTTTAAATTCTTCTGTTCCTTCACGCTCGCTTTCCGTAAGTGCGACCTTTTCCATTTTGTCAACACGGTAATGCTTCATTTTTTCTGCTTCCGAATCCCATGCGAGCATATAATAATTTTCATCGTCCCATATCAGGGCAAAGGGGCTTACCTCGTAAAATGCTCCGTCATGTCTGTAGCGGTGCTTTTTCTCAACCGTATATTCAAAATATTTATATCGGATTTTTTTATTTTGAGTAATGGCATCCGAAATAACATCAACGGCATAGTAAATGCTCTCGTTCATACTTTTAACACGGTTTGTAACATATACCTGCCTTTGTAAAAGCTGACCGTCATAAACACTTGCAAGGTTCTCTATTTTCTTGATAAGCTTGTATGTTTTATCCTGAGTAATAAACTTTGATGATTGAATGCTGTCAACAAGCAGCTTAAGCTCGGGAAGTTCAAAATCGCGCTCCCCGATATAATATCCGCCGTTTTTGCCTTTGACCTGAATAATATCAATGCCGAAAAGACCTAAAGCTTCAATATCGTCATATATACTTTTTCTTTCTGCCGAGATGCCGTTTTTTGAAAGCTCTTCAATTATTTGAGCCGTGCTGACGGGATGCTCCTCGTCGGAATGCTGCATAAGAAACTTTACAAGATAAAGCAGCTTAAGCTTCTGGTGGGGCGATTTTGCCATGAATGCCAACTCCTTTCAATATCTTTATTTTACTCGGTGTTGTGTACAATAAACAGGACTTTGCTATATTTTTGTATCGGTTATTCTTTCTATTTCAAACGATTCGGAATATATTTCTCTCGGATTGTTTTCGTCGAGGATAATCAGTCTGCCGCCACGTTCTTTTCCGTAAGTGAAATATCCCGCACCGAGAGTTTGATAAAGATTTATGCCCTCTATATTAATATGAAAGTCATTTACATGGTCGTGACCGAAAAATGCCGCAACGATATCTCCGGTCTTTTTCCAGCTTTCAAACTGATGTCTGTGGTTGTTTTCAAGATTAGGCGGGCAGGGACATTCTCTTATTCTTCCTTCGATGATTTCATGTCCGAATTTAAAATATTTTCCGTCACGTTCAAATGTATATTCATCGTTTTTTGTAACCTCTTTGAAATTATCGTTTTCCTGCTGAACCGGCATATGCTGAAAAAGGATAGCGGGTAAAGGTTTGCCGTTGTTTGCTTTTTTCAGTTCTTCCGCTCTCTTTTCATACCAGTCAATCTGGTTATCGTGAACGCAGTCGTAGGATAATCCGCCCTGTGAATTGCGCTGATAATCGTTTGAATCAATCAGCCATATTGCATATGCATCCTTTTTACCGTCACTGCTTTTAATCGTTACGCAGCAGTTTCCGCAGCCGTAAATATCGGCATCATTGAGGTTGGAACGGCAGTTCGGATATTCCATATACTGCAGCATCTGGAACTCGGTGTGAAAGCCTTCTTCACCGTCGTGATTTCCGAAAACCACGCAAAGGGGGATGTTTCTTTTTCTAATCGGTTCGGTTATTTTCCAAATCGTGCTTTGAACATAATCATATGTAAATTCTTCCCAGTAGCCGCTTATATTATCGCCGCCGAAAACAACAAGATCGGGATTGGTTTTTGCAACAGCCTGTTCAATAACGTTTAATGTTTCCTTGTCACGGCTTTCGGGAATCTCTCTGTTTTCGTCATCGTCCATTATCGGCTCAACATCATGTATGTCCGTAAGGTGAAGAATTCTGAATTTGCCGTCCGCACCGAATTTTAAAGGCTCGGGAGCTTCTCTTTTGAATTTAGCTGATTTGAATTTGTGCGGAGTACCCATAGCCGCAAGGCACGGAAGTATAAGACCTGCAAGAAAAGCCTTGATAATTTTACTCATAAAAAACTCTCCTGAAATGTTATGTAATCAGCATATCACAACAGAATATTAAAATCAATATACGTAATTGTTTATTTTTATGTAACGCAAAATGAAATTATCTGTTTTTGTTAACACTTTGTTCAAAAATATGTTATATATTTTATTTAACTTTCTATGACAAGGGGGATAATTTTGAAAAAAATCGAAAACAAAACCCTTCTAAAAATAGGCTTGAGCATTTTCGGGCTTTATCTTTTAATTCATTACTGGACAAATATTTCGGGGGTTATCGGAACAATATTTTCAGCCGCCTCACCGCTTTTGTTCGGCTTTGTTATTTCATATCCTCTTAATATTCTTATGGATTTTTATGAAAGACATTGGTTTCCTGATTCAAAAAAGAAAATAGCTGAAAAAAGCCGTCGTCCCGTTTGCCTTATCGGGTCAATACTTACGGTTATCGGTATAGTTGCTCTTATAGTTGTTCTTATTGCACCGCAGCTTGTCAATTGTATCAAGCTTCTTGTTGCAGAGGTACCTGCCGCAATAAATATGCTTATCGAAAAGCTCAAAACAATTGACTTTATTTCAAAAGATTTAATCAATACCATTTCCTCGATTGATTGGAAATCAAGAATTAACGATATAATCGAAACAGTAACATCGGGACTCGGAAGTGCGATGAATGTAGCGGTTACTGCCGTAACCTCAATTTTCTCCGTTTTAGCGAATTTCGTTCTCGGACTTATATTTGCGCTTTATCTTCTTCTTGATAAGAATCGTCTTGTCTGTCAAGTGAAAAAAGTAGCAAAAAAATATATTCCCGAAAAATTGTTAAAAAAATCAACCCATGTTCTCGGTGTTGTAAATGACAGCTTTCACCGTTTTATTGTCGGTCAGTGTACGGAGGCCGTTATTCTCGGAACACTATGTACAATCGGCATGATAATTTTAAGGCTGCCGTATGCTCCGATGATAGGTGCGCTCACGGCATTTACCGCTCTTATTCCCATTGTCGGCGCATTTATAGGAGCAGGTGTCGGAGCTTTTCTTATACTCATGGAGTCGCCCATGAAGGCTTTGATTTTCCTTATATTTATAGTTGTTCTTCAGCAGCTTGAGGGTAACCTTATTTATCCCAAGGTTGTTGGCTCATCAATCGGTCTGCCCGGTATCTGGGTTCTTGCTGCAGTAACCGTCGGAGGCGGTGTTATGGGTATATGGGGTATGCTTATAGGTGTTCCCGTTGCGGCAGCAGTTTACCGCCTTGTAAAAGAGGATGTAAACCGTAATCATGAACAGGAAAAAGCAGAGGAAATCGTTCCCGAAAATGTAGAATCATAAAAGCAAACTTTAGGGCGGGGGCTTGCTCCCGCCGATTTTATTGCCGCCTACAGAACAAATGTTCAAAAATATATTGAAAAAACAGTATTGATTTGATATAATAAAAGCATAAATTATTCGGAGGTGCGGAAGGATGAGTGAAAAAATATATATTGCAATTGACCTTAAATCCTTCTATGCAAGTGTTGAGGCAAAAGAGAGAGGGCTTGACCCGATGAGAGTGAATCTTGTGGTTGCCGACCCTTCGAGAACGGAAAAAACTATTTGTCTTGCCGTTTCTCCGAGCCTGAAAAGCTATGGGGTTTCGGGCAGAGCGAGGATGTTTGAGCTTATTCAGCAGGTTAAGGCTGTCAATGCCGTAAGAAGAATGAATGCTCCGAATAAAAAATTTACGGGAAAATCATATGATGCCAATAAGCTTAAAGCGGACCCTTCTCTAGAGATAGATTATATTGTTTCGCCGCCGAGAATGGCGCTTTATATAGAATACAGTACCCGTATTTTTGAGGTTTATCTTCGTTATATCGCTCCCGAGGATATCCATGTTTACAGCATAGACGAGGTTTTTATTGATGCAACAAATTATCTTAAACTCAATAAAATGTCGGCACATGATTTTGCGCGTATGCTTATAAAAGAGGTGCTTGCGGAAACGGGTGTTACCGCCACCGCAGGCATAGGCACAAATCTGTATCTCTGCAAAGTGGCTATGGATATAACCGCAAAGCATATACCTGCCGATGAGGACGGTGTCAGAATTGCCGAGCTTGACGAAATGAGCTACCGAGAGCGCCTTTGGAGTCACAGACCGATTACAGATTTCTGGAGAGTGGGCAGGGGAATATCCGAAAAGCTCGAAAAGCACGGTATGCTGACTATGGGCGATGTTGCTTTGTGTTCAATTAAAAACGAGGATTTGCTTTACAGACTTTTCGGTATAAATGCTGAGCTTCTCATTGACCACGCATGGGGCTGGGAGCCTTGCACGATAGCCGAAATTAAGGCATATAAGCCGCAGACCAACAGCATCAGTACGGGTCAGGTTTTGCAGATGCCGTATAACTTTGAAAAAGCAAGGCTTATTGCAAAGGAGATGGCGGATAATCTTTCTTTGGAGCTTGTTGAAAAAAAGCTTGTTACAAATCAGCTTGTGCTTGTTATCGGTTATGATATAGAAAATCTTACGGATATAGGCAGAAGAAAGGCTTATTCGGGTGAAATAAAAACCGACTTTTACGGCAGAGAGGTTCCAAAGCATGCAAGAGGAACGGCAAATATCGGAAGGCAGACTTCGTCTACACGTCTTATTACCGATGCTGTAACAGAGCTTTTTGATAAGTCTGTTAACCCCAACCTGCTCATACGCAGGATTAATCTCACTGCTTGCAATGTTATCCGAGAAGAGGATGCCGTGAAGGAGGAAATACCGGAACAGCTTAGCTTTTTTGAAAATTATGAGAAAAAAGCCGTGCTTGAAGCTGAACTTGACCGTGAACGAAGAATGCAGGATGCACTTGTTGAAATAAAGCATAAATACGGTAAAAATGCTATTCTTAAAGGGATGAATTATAAAGAGGGTGCAACCGCAAAGGATCGCAACAGACAGATCGGAGGTCATAAAGCATAAATGAATGAAAAATATAAAGAGATAATAAATCTTCCTCATCATGTTTCCAAAACCAGACCCCCAATGTCAATGCTTGATCGCGCGGCACAGTTCAGCCCGTTTTCTGCACTTACTGGTCATAATGCGGCTCTTGATGAAACGGCAAGGCTTACCGATGCTTTTGTTGAGCTTGGTGAAGACGAAAAGCAAATGCTTGATGCAAAGCTTCATATGCTTATTGATATTAAGGAAGAAAAGCCTGTAATAACCGTTGTGCATTTTAAGCCGGATGAAAAGAAATCCGGCGGTGCATATGTAAGCACCACCGGATATTTAAAGAAAATCAATATTTTAAGCCGAGAAATAACGATGAGTGACGCAACCGTTATTCCCGTTGATTATGTAAGCGAAATTCACGGAGAAATATTCGACGGATTATAAGCAGTTTATCATGTTGAGGTGTTCAACATGGAAATTTTCAACATCAGAATTAGCCTTAAGAAGCCCGCCTTGAAGCGACATATGGTCGCCCTGATAGGTGGGCATTATGTTCCATATGCCCTTTGTAATATTGTTTGCATCAAAGGCTTTTGTCGGAGCGCTTGAGGGTGCGGCAGCGGATATTGTATTGACAAGTCCGTCATTTTCAAGCCACGTTTCATCAACAACATAACCGCCCTGAGTAGTTCCCGTAAGTGCACCCATTTCATCCGCACTGCTCTGGAAAAGTATTTCCGTAATGCTTTTATCAACCTTGTATGTTCCGTCAGACTGTTTAACGGTTGAAGAGCAGGGGAATGAGAAATAATATGTTTTTTTACTTGTGACCATATTTTTATTAAGTTCAAGAGCATGGTCGATGAACATATCATATGCGGCGGTATCTGTGTTTTCGGGCATGGAGTTTTCAAAGCCGTAAGCGGTTGTGCCGTTATGGGGAGCGGCAAGAGCCGTTAATGAATAAATCCAATCTTCCTTATCGCCCGTAAAGAACGGGGAAATATCGTCAGCAGCTGTTGCGGCCTTTTCTGCCTCACTTCCTTTTGCCATAAGAGTTGCAAAAACTCTTATTGTTGCGCCTCCGAAGGAGTGACCGAGAAGGTTTATTTTGTTTTTTGAATCCCATTTTTCAATCAAAGCTCTGCCTGTAAAATCCTCACCGAATCTTTCATGACCGCAGCGCTCGCTGTGTTCTTTTCCGTAGTCAACAACGGTTCCGGTAAGCTGAGCATAAAGCTCGCAGGCTCTGTCCCATGCGCTTGATGCGGGAGCAACCGAAGCGGCATAGCAGTCAAAACCGTATTTTTCAAGTTTGCCCATCAGTTCTCCGTTAAACATTCCCCAGTAGGGCATGATTTTATATGCGGCATCATAGCTTCCCCAGCCTGATAGACCGTGAACATAAATGTAAGCATAGTTTGTGTTCCACTTGTCGGTATCGACTTCATTTTTTGTGCACGGGAAGAAAAGCGAAACGATGCTCATGATAATCGCGAGAGGAATTGAAATAATTTTTGCCATACTCTTTCTCCAATCTTTATATTTTATCGGGTTTAACAACCAAGTAAATTATATATAGGTTTTGTTATAAAAGCAATACACAATAAATCGGAATATCGTATAAGTTTAACAAATTTGTTGCAAATATATTCTTTTTATGATAACATATATTTCATATAAAGGAGGACTGATATGCATGAACGGTCTGATTGCCAAAGTACAATCGCTGTTTACCGAAATCAAAACGCATTGGAATACCCCCGCTGAGGGAAAATACGTTCCGTATAAAGAATACAGGGATGTCCTTTTTGCCGTCGGAAGCAACTACGCAGGCTCAAAGGTGCTTGAATACATAGGATTTTTCTCCTCGTGCTATCTCATCATGCACCATTATAAGCTGCCTTATCTGACATTCTCCGTTATCAGCATTCTGAATATGCCTCTCGGCTATATTTCGGCGCTGATGTGGTGGTTTGTATGTGATAATCTCGGATTTCTTCCAAAGAAAACCGAAAGAAAATTCTATTTTGTTTATGTTTTGATGATGCTGTTCGGAATATCAACGATATTGTTTGACTATTCCCTGCTGTTTAATCAGACAAGTCCGTTTATTACATATCTTAACGGGCTTGAGGGCATGAATGCCACGGCATGCTTCAAAACCTTCGGCACCCACTTCCTCTATACAGGATGGGTCGGCGCAAGAAATATTTTCTGGCGCAAGAAGCTTCTTCCAAAATTCGGCAGATATAAGTATTCGCTTTACTGCGATGTAGTTCCTAAATGTATAATGGTTATCCTTATCGGTTGGCTTCCCGTTTACAACATTCCCGATGTTGCAACAAGAGTATGGGTGGCAAATCTTCTTTTTGCAACCTATAACGTTTTCGGCTTTGCCAATAACCTTGAAACCTGCACAAGAAGCATCAGCCCCAATCTCCAGGAAAGAATCTACGTAAGAAGCTATCCCGTAAAGCTTTCCCATTTCTTCAATACTATTGTCGGCATAATCATTCCTGCCGTTATCGGTGCACTTCGTTATGAATGGGCAGATATTAATGTTTACAGATATGTTATTCCCATTACTTTCTGCACTCTTGCGGCATTTACAATGATTTTTGCGGGTAAGGTAAAGGAAAGAATACCTCAGCCTCCCGTTGAAAAGAAGGTTCAGATTAAATTCTGGGACGGAATGTTCGGAGTTCTTCATAATAAGTATCTTCTTATCAATACAATAGTCGGTCTTATCGACTCTCTCGGAAACGGTATGCTTCCGTTTGTTACTATTCTTTATTTCTATACCTTCCGCTTAAGCGGTCTGCCTTACAGTCTTATTGTTATGCTCATTTCCTTCGCGGGAACTCCGCCCGATTTGCTTTCTCCCTATTTCCTCAAGAGATTTTCATATAAGCAGATTATGATTTTCTATCAGCTTACAAGAGCAATCGGTAACGGACTTATTGCTTGTGCAATGTGGTTCTGCGGCGATAATCTTACTCTTTGCGGAACAATATGCGTTGTTGTTCTCTTCTTTATGGAAATGACAAAGACTGTTCCCACAACGGCGGGTCACGATATGAATGTTCGTATCGGTGACTATCAGATGTATCTCTCGGGCGAACGTCTTGAAAGCTTCTCCGGTGTTTTTGGCTGGTTTACCGGTCCGATAACTTCCTTTGTCGGTCTTATTATTCCTCTCATGCTTCTTAAATACGGCTTTAACAGCAACTGGGATGTTCTTTTTATTGATGATTCAAGAAGAAATATAATTGTTATACCAATTATCGTTGATGTTATAGGCTTTGCACTTATGACCATTCCGTACCTCTTCTGGGATTATGACAGTAAGAAACAGAATATGGTTATGGAGGTTCTCAAGCGCCGTGCCGAAGTAACCGAAAAGAAAGCTGCAGAAGAAGGCGTAACCGTTTCGGGCGGATATAAAGGATAAGGGGTGATAATATGAGTAAAAAAGTAAAGAAACAGATTCCCGTTGAAGAACCCATACATCTCGATATTCCCGAAGATGAAATATGGACCTATCAGGTAGAAGGTCTTGCTGCTCCTCATATTAACAAGCCCTATAAACATTACGGAATAAAAAAGGTGATTTTTGCTCTTGTAATTATAGTTGCCGTTTCTATTTCCTGCTATTTCAGTGTAAGAACCGTTCAAAAGGATACCTTTGAGTATGAGAAAACCGAAATAGGTGTTGAGCTTTCAAAATTCAGCAATACAGGATATATGACAGTTCTTGATATTGACTATGTTTCGAGCGTTGAATATGATCGCGAAAACCCCGATGTAAACACCAATTTCAATATTGTAAAGGATAAAACTCAAAAGGTTATCTCCGTCGGTGCATATGCACTTAACTGCGACGAAAAAATAAAGGTTATCAATATCGGTGCAGAGGTTGAGTATGTTGACCCCAAGGCATTCTATTCATGCTGGGCTTTGCGTCAGATTGAGGTTGATGAAAATAACCCCAATTACTGCGATGTTGACGGTGTTTTGTTTAATAAGGATAAAACTGAAATTATCTGCAGACCCTGTGATCATGATACATATCTTGCCGAAAAGTACGGTCATGCAAAGTATGATGAAAACGGTTACAGAATCGAGCCTTCTGCAGAGGATGCAAACTATGAGCAGTATGTTAAAGATGTTCTCACATATGTTGTTCCGTCATCGGTTGAAACAATCGGTCAGCTTTGCTTTAACTATGCAAACATGAAGAATGTGTATCTCCCCGAAGGTGTAAAAACAATCGAAACTCTCGGCTTTTTTGAAATACCTCTTCTTGAGGGCATTTACAGCTATAGGCCTGCAAACGAGGTAACCGATACTCATTTCACAAGCGAAGAGGCACTTGGTGAGGTTTATAATTCCTTGCCCGAAGGTCTTGAATATATTGGCTCAGATGCGTTCAGCTATAATCAGGCGATGAATTATATCTATATTCCTGAGAGTGTAACCTATATCGGACACCATGCGTTCTGGGATACCGTTTATAAAGAAGGCGATGAGCTTAAGGGTATTACGGTAATTAACACCGCCCTTTCCGAAGATGATTTTAAAGCCGATGTTAAAACGGGTAACAGCTGGCGACCTCAATACGATTACCTTCTGTTTAAAAAGAGCATAGAAGTAGCCTATTCGGCAGAAAGACAGTAATATATGTACAGAATAGGATTTACAAGTGTTACCTTCCGCAAGCTAACAAGAGAAGAAGTCTGTGTTGCTGCCAAAGAAAACGGCATTGAATATATCGAGTGGGGAGGGGATATTCATCTTCCGCCCGATGATGAAAATGCGCTTGAAGAAATAATAGCTTTGCAAAAAAAATACGGTATAAAAGCAATTTCCTACGGCAGCTATTACAGAATAGGTCAAAAGGATTTTGTGCTGTTTGAAAAGATTCTTCGCGTTGCCAAAAAAATCGGCTGCAAAAGAGTTCGTCTTTGGCTTGGAACGGCTTCGAGTAATAAAACGGATAAAAAGCTTTTTGAAACCCTCAAGGAAGAAACCCGAATACTTTGTGACATGGCAAAAGAAAAAGAAATAAATCTTTCTTTTGAATTTCATGAGGGAACTTTTAATGATAACGGCGAATCATCTGTTGAATTTCTTGAAGCGGTTAACCGTGATAATGCTGCAACCTATTGGCAGCCTTTAAGAGTTAAGGCAGATTTTGAGAATCTTGAAAAGGTTGTTCATTATATTAACGGAATTCATGTTTTCCATTGGGGAAAGCTCGGAGTAAGGCATAGCCTGAAAAAAGGTGAAAGCGAATGGAAAAAATATATTGAGCTTTTAAAAAATAACTGCAAAAATACCGATTATATTTTAGAGTTTGTAAAAGGCGACAGTCTTGCACAATTTAGTGAGGATGCCGAAACCTTAAAAGAAATATTAAGTTCGGTTTACGGTTAAAATTTAATGTGTTGAAATGCCCGAAGGTTCCGCTTCGGGCATTTTTATCGGACCGGTCTGTATCGTTTCAACGATGGTTATTTTATTTATAAACTTGTTGAAAAGGCAGAAAACATTTGCTATAATAATTTATAATATTATTTCTATAAAAGGAGTAACCGGAATGAGCGAAATTTTTAATGTTCCCGCAATTAAATATGAAGGATCCAAAAGCAAAAATCCTCTTGCTTTCAAATACTATGATAAAGACCGTATTATAATGGGCAAAAAGATGAGCGAGCATCTTAAATTTGCCATGGCATGGTGGCATAACCTCTGCGCCTGCGGAACCGATATGTTCGGCAGAGATACCGCTGAAAAATCCTTTGGCGCAGTTCCCGGTACAATGGAACACGCAAAGGCAAAGGTTGATGCAGGCTTTGAATTTATGTCAAAGCTCGGTGTTGAATATTTCTGCTTCCACGATGCGGATATAGTTCCTGCTGCGGATGATATCAATGAAACCAATAAAAGACTTGACGAAATTACCGATTATATTCTTGAAAAGATGAACGAAACGGGCATTAAATGCCTTTGGGGAACTGCAAATATGTTCTCTGATCCCCGCTTTATGAACGGTGCGGGCAGCACCAATTCCGCAGACGTTTTTTGCTTTGCTGCTGCACAGGTCAAGAAGGCTCTTGATTTAACAGTTAAACTCGGCGGTAAGGGTTATGTTTTCTGGGGCGGAAGAGAGGGATATGAAACTCTTCTTAACACTGATGTTAAGTTTGAACAGGAAAATATTGCGCGCCTTATGCGTCTTGCTGTTGATTACGGCAGAAAAATCGGATTTGACGGTGATTTCTATATTGAACCCAAGCCGAAGGAACCCATGAAGCACCAGTATGATTTTGATGCATCAACCGCTATCGGCTTCCTTAAACAATACGGTCTTGATAAAGATTTTAAGATGAATATCGAAGCAAACCACGCAACTCTTGCAGGTCATACCTTCCAGCATGAGCTTCGTGTAAGCGCAATTAACGGTATGCTCGGCAGTATCGACGCAAATCAGGGTGATCTTCTTCTCGGATGGGATACCGATGAATTTCCGTTCGATGTCTATGAAGCAACAATGTGTATGTATGAGGTGCTTAAGAGCGGCGGATTTGTAAACGGCGGTCTTAACTTTGATGCCAAAAACCGCAGACCCAGCAACACCCATGAGGATATGTTCCTCGGTTTTATCCTTGGTATGGATACTTTTGCACTCGGACTAATCAAGGCTGCAGAAATTATTGAGGACGGCAGAATTGACGGCTTTGTTGCGGAAAAGTACTCCTCATTCAACAGTGAAATCGGTCAAAAAATCAGAAACGGTAATGTTACTCTTGAAGAGCTTTCCGATTATGCCTGCGCAATGGGTAAACCCGAAAATCCCGGCTCGGGTAAGCAGGAATACCTTGAAAGCATAATCAACAACATAATGTTTGGGTGATAATATGAAATATGTTATCGGTATAGATTTGGGTACAACGGGTCTCAAAACCGTTGTTTTCAGCCGTAACGGCGATGTTATTGCATCTGCTTACAGAGAATATCCGCTCTCACAGCCAAAAAACGGTTGGGCGGAACAGGAGCCTGAGCTTTGGTGGATTGCGGCAAAAGAAACCCTTAATGAAGTTCTCAAAAACGGCGGAATTAATTCTGAGGATATCCTTTCTCTCGGTATTTCAGGTCAAATGCACGGACTTGTTATGCTTGATGAAAAATGCGATGTTATTCGTCCCGCAATTCTTTGGTGTGATCAGAGAACGGGGGAGGAATGTGAGGATATAACAAGAATTATCGGCAAGGAAAAACTTATCGAAATTACCGCAAATCCGGCTCTTACAGGCTTTACTGCCTCCAAAATAATGTGGGTTAAAAAGCATGAAAAAGAGAATTTTGATAAGTGCAGACACATCCTTCTTCCCAAGGATTATCTTCGCTACAGACTTTCGGGTGACTTTGCAACCGATGTTTCCGATGCCTCGGGAATGCAGCTTCTGGATGTCAAAAATCGTTGCTGGTCGGATGAAGTTCTCGAAAAACTCGGGATTGATAAAGCCTTACTTGCAAAGGTTTATGAATCTGTTGAGGTTACGGGTCATGTAAGCTCCGAAGCTTCAAAGGAAACAGGTCTTCCGGAAAAAACTCTTATAGTTGCAGGTGCTGGCGATAATGCGGCAGCCGCAGTAGGTACTGCCGTTATCCGTGACGGCAAGGCATTTACAACAATCGGTACATCGGGTGTTGTTTTTGTGCATACAGATGAACCCAAAATTGACCCTATGGGCAGGGTTCATACCTTCTGCTGTGCCGTTCCCGATAAATGGCACGTTATGGGTGTTACTCAGGCGGCAGGTCTTTCTCTTCAATGGTTTAAGAATCAGTTCTGCCTTGCCGAAACCGAGGAAAGCCTTGCTAAGGATGATGATGTTTATAAGATAACAGACGAAAAGGCTGCGGGTATTCCGATTGGCGCCGAAAAGCTTTTCTATCTTCCTTATCTTATGGGTGAAAGAACACCTCATCTTGATCCTGACTGCAGAGGAGTATTTTTCGGAATATCCGCAATGCACACAAGGGCGCACTTTATCCGTGCGGTAATGGAGGGTGTCGGATATTCACTTATGGACTGTCTAAAAGTGCTTGATGAAATGGGAATCAATCCCGAATCAATGCTTGTTACGGGTGGAGGCGGAAAGTCAAGGTTGTGGAAAGAAATACTCGGTGATATGTTCCGCCTTAATATAAAAACGATTCAGTCAAAGGAAGGTCCTGCACTCGGTGTTGCCGTTCTTGCTGCCGTCGGTGCCGGCCTCTATGACGATATCTATGAAGCCGCAGACACAATGGTTAAGTACAGCGACAAAGAGTATCTTCCCGTTTCGGAAAACAGCGAAAAATATTCAAAGAATTTTGAACTCTATTCAAAGCTTTATTCATCGCTTAAGGATAATTATAAGGAACTTGCACAGTTATAAAAAATTACCGCCACAGATTTTATGTCTGCGGCGGTTTTTGACTTATTTTACTGTTGAAAAAGCATTTCTCATTTCCGTAACGGTTCCTGTTGATATGCTGTAGTTGTATTCCATCGGCTTAAAACTTGAAAATTCCATTGTTTCTACAGCCGCAATGTATGAGGTTGTACCGTCAACGGAGGGGTCTGTGTTGGTTGTTTTTTCTCTTTCATAAACTCCTGCAAGGAAGGACGGTTCGCTCGGAACATAAATTCCGATTCCGAAACTGTTATCAAACTCACCGATGAAAGCCGCCCAGTTTTCGGTTGAAATAAAATTAGGATATCCTGCATCAGGCCAGAAAATCAGCTTGTTTTCATAGGTAAGATTTTCATCGCCCGTCCACGGTGTTTCTCCGCCGTAATATACAAATCTGTTGAACGGTTCAATGCAATAAAATGCAGGCATTTCCTGTGTTGTTGTTACACTGTCATATCCCGAAAAGTCAACAAATCTGCATGAAACATCTATAAGACTGTTTTTTAGAGTGTATGTTGCTTCCATATATGACGGAGTTATATACTCTGCTGATTTTGCCCAGTCAAGAGGACGGCATTTAATATACAGAGAGCTGTCGGTTGTAATTATGTCAACTATTTTACTTGCTTCACCGAATTGGTTGCCGCCCTGAACGGGATTATAGTTCCATTTCTGCCCCATGAAATCTCCGCACTCGTATCCTCCGCCAAATGTACCGTAATATGATTGCTGAACAAGTCTGCCGGGGTCAAATCTGTTTATGAGATTTACGTTGTTATTTACTGATTTGGAATTATATCTTTCCGAAGCTTTTGAATCAACAAAAATTCTTCCGTCAACCTTAACTGCTTCAACATTTGAGTTTAAATCTTCAAGGTAACTCAATGCACCGCCCCATAAAAGGTCAACTCCAAGCTTGTATTCTCCGTTTTGAATGAAAACCTCTCTTTCGGGAATTTCGCGGTTGAACAGTCCGATTCCTTCGAGTGAAAATGAACCGGATTCTTTATTTAGAGGCTCAAACTCAACGGAACAAAGCCTGTTTGATTTGTATTTTTTCAGCATGCCGTCAATAAAGCTGCAGAAGCTTCCTGATTCACTCGGTTCAAGGAAAAATTCCTCGCTGTATTTTTCGGCATTCATGATGTAGGTGATTGTTCCTTTTGTGTATGAATCTGTTTTGTATTTTATTCCGAAATAGTTGAACCAGTCGCATTCCGCTTTGCCTAAATCATAGACAAATGAGCCGTCTTTTTTAAATTCGCCGCTTGTTTCAACCGGTATATATTCATTACAGAGCATGATTTTCCCCTCCGAAGCACCGCTTTCAAAAGTAAAATCTGTGTCAATGTTTTTCGGGAGAAAACTGAAAAGATATGACGGGAAGAAAAGAATAAACGAAAGTATAACTGATATTATTTTTTTCATAAATATTCTCCTTTAAAAATTTTTGTCTATAACCATTTGACGGTAGTCGAGCGGTTCAAATCCCAGTCGATTGTACAGCTGCTTTGCACCGTCGTTCTCATCTCCGACCTCAAGTCGTATACGCTTGATTTTTCCTGAAAACTCCTTTTTGAGATGCTCAAAAAACGCACTTCCGATTCCGCATGAACGGTAATCTTCTTCAACAAAAAGCTCTTCAATCCATGCCGCCATGCCGCCTACTTCAGTTTCAAACTTCATCGAAACAATCGCATAACCGGCAGGTTTTTCACCGTGTTCAAAAATGTAGCCTTTGACAAGTTCGGGCATATCCAATGCAGCATCAAAGCTTGACATCATTACCTCGTCCGACGGAAAATGAAGTACGGCAGGAGGTGCATAAAATTTTTTGACCATGGTAAAGAAAATTTCTCTGTCCTCGGGCTTGAATTTTCTGAAAACAACATCCATTATTATTCTTCCTCAATCTTTATTTTGTTTGTATAGATATAATCCTGCAGATATTCGCTTGCGGCATCAATATCAACAATCTCAACCCACTGACCGTTCTTTGTTCCTACTTCCATGTGTTCGTCAATCGGAACACGGTTCTGTTCAATTTTAAATGCAGCGATTCCGATTCCTGCTTTATATGCAAGTCCTGTTATTTCAAGAGCAGACATATCAGTTTTGATAAGCGGAAAAACATTGCTCATTGTTTCTATGAGTGCAGAAATGCCCGCTTTTTTTGCCTGATTAATAAGAGCAGAAATAACTTTTCTTTGCCTGTATGTTCTCATATAATCGGAGTCAAGCTTTCTTATTCTGCAGTAAACAAGAGCCTCATCTCCGTTAAGGGTAACATTTTCACCACTTTCAACAGTCTGTCTTGTTGTGCTGTTTATAAAATTTGCTTCTTTTTTTGTGACCTCAACAGTAACACCGCCGAGAGAATCTATAATCTGTGTGAACATATCAAAGTCAACCATTACATAGTGGTCAATATCAACTCCGAAATTGTATTCAATGGTATCAGCAACAAGCTGAGGGCCGCCTGAGGAGCAAGCCGAATTAAGCTTTGCTTTTTTTCCTTTTGACGGTATCTCAACCCAGCTGTCACGAAGAAAAGATGTGAGCTTTATTTTCATGTGTGCAAAGTCAACGGAAACAAGTATCATTGAATCCGAGCGGGAAGAGGATTCGGCATTCCCGTCAACACCCAAAAGAAGTATGTTGGAAACAAACGGACTGCTTTTCAGTTCAAATGATGAAACGTATTCGTTGGCTTCAAGGTCTTCTCTCGTATAACCTGACATTGCCGCAAAAACAAAAATAAAAGCAGAGGTAAACAAAAAAACAGTTACAAGAAGCTTTGCGATAAATTTAACCAAACGGTGCTTTTTCTTTTTTGGGGGTTTTGGAGGTTCTTCTTCAGGTATCTGAGGAGGAGATGGCTCGTCCAAAAATACAAAGTCGATTTCATCCGACTGCCGCCTTTTCTTTGAAATATATATGTCTTCCATTAGTCTATCCTTTCGCCAACTATTTATATTCAACATTTTAACGCAAGTTTTGCGGATATACAATAGGCTAAATGTAAAATATTTTTAACAAATATATATTTTATTTGACTTTTAATAAAAGCTGATTTAAAATAATACCGAATGTGTCGAGTGAGTTGGGCAGTTGCGGGCAGCTTTTGGCTACGTGAGGAAAGTCCGAGCTTCACAGAGCGGGATAACGGCTAACGGCCGCCGAGGGTGACCTTAGGGAAAGTGCAACAGAGATATACCGCCTGCTTTGCAGGTAAGGGTGGAAAGGCGAGGTAAGAGCTCACCGGCGTGCGGGGAACCGCACAGCCCTGCAAACCCTATCCGAAGCAACACCGACCGGGGGAGGAGCTTTGCTCCGTCGCTTGCTCGGCGATACTCCGACGGGTGGCTAAAGCCGTGCAGCAATGTACGGTGTAGACAGATAATTGCCTTAAATGACAGAACTCGGCTTACAGATTCACTCGGCACATCATGCTTTGCAGATTATTTTTGATTATTGGTTGATATGGAAGAATTTGTTACAGTAACAGGTGTTGTGGAATACATAACATACCAAAATACCGAAAACGGCTACACTGTTCTTGAATTTTCAAGTGACGGTGAGCTTTTTACTGCTACGGGTAATACAGGAGATCTTTACTGCGGAGAAAGAGTAACCTTTACGGGGAAATGGTCGGTGCATCCAACCTTCGGCAAGCAGCTTAAAATAGAAGGCTGCGTGCGTGAGATGCCTGAAACCGCAGCGGAAATGCTTTCATATCTTTCATCGGGAATAATCAAAGGGATAAGAGAAAAAACAGCGCAGAAAATTGTTGAGCGCTTCGGTGAAGAAACCTTCAGCATTATTGAGAATGCACCGAGCCGCCTTTCTGAAATTAAAGGTATTTCAAGGGAAAGGGCAAAGGAAATATCCGATGAATTCAGAAAACGTGCGGCGGAAAGAGAAGCACTCATTTCTCTTGAAAAATACGGAATGACTACGGCAGAGTGTCTAAAAGTTTTTAAGCTTTTCGGTTCAAAAGCGGTTGAAACCGTTGAAAGGAATCCTTATCTTCTTTGTTCCGAGGGTATAGGTATAACCTTTGAAAAGGCTTGCAATATTGCGGGAAGACTACCCGTACCTCCGGCGGATGAATACAGAGTTTCGGCGGGTATTTTATATGTTGTGCGTCATAATCTTTATAACGGTCATACTTGTCTGCCCCGTGAAAAGCTTATTCCTCCGTGTGTATCGCTTCTCGGATGCTCGCAGGATGATGCGGAAATCCGTCTTGATAAGCTTGTTGAGCAAAATCAACTTGTTTCCGATATAATTTACGGCAGAGAATTTATTTTTCTGCCTGAAATATACGATGCAGAGAAAAAAGCGGCAAATACCGTTCTTTTCATGAAGCGCTTTGCCCCTAAATGTCTTGAAAATATTGATGAGCAGATAAATCATGCCGAGCTTATCGGAGGTGTCTGCTATAACGATATGCAGCGCCTTGCAATAAAACTTGCCGTTGAAAGAGGGATACTCATTTTGACCGGTGGACCCGGTACAGGTAAAACAACAACTCTTCGTGGTATATTAAAAGTCTTTGAAGGTCAGGGTCTTGAGGTTGCTCTTGCCGCACCGACAGGACGTGCAGCAAAAAGAATGAGTGAGCTTACGGGCAGAGAAGCTCAGACTATTCACCGCTTGCTTGAGGTTGAATGGGACAGAAATGACAGACCTGTTTTCCAACGCAACAAGAGAAATCCTTTGAGTGCAGGCGCGGTAATCATAGATGAGCTTTCGATGGTTGATATTGTTCTTTTTTCAAGCCTTCTTGATGCACTTCCCATTGGCTGCAGACTTGTAATGGTAGGCGACTCCGACCAACTTCCGCCCGTAGGAGCGGGAAATGTTCTTCATGATATGATTAATTCAAAAGCATTGCCTGTTGTTGAACTTAAAGAAGTTTTTCGTCAGGCTATGGAAAGTCTTATCGTAACAAATGCTCATAAAATCGTTCAGGGTGAATTTCCCGAGATAACAAGAACGGACAAGGACTTTTTCTTTATGGAAAGGATTCAGCCCGCTTCTGCGGCAAAAACAGTTACGGAGCTTTGTTCAACACGTCTTCCGAATGCCTATAAATACTCGCCCACAGATGATATTCAGGTGCTTTGTCCTTCGAGAAAAGGAGAAGCGGGAACAGTAACCCTCAATAAATATCTTCAGGCAGCAATTAATCCTCCTGCAAGACACAAGCGGGAGCATGCCTTCGGTCAGCGGATTTTTCGCGAAGGCGATAAGCTGATGCAGATAAAAAATAATTATAATATACCGTGGTCGTCATCGGAAAAAGACGGTCTGGGTGTTTTTAATGGTGACATAGGTATTCTTGATAAAATAGATGAAGGCGCTCATATTTTATATGTTCGCTTTGATGATAAGCTTGCAGAATATCCCTTTGAGGGAAGCACGGAACTTGAGCATGCCTATGCCGTAACGGTTCATAAAAGTCAGGGAAATGAGTTTGAGGCTGTGGTTATGCCTGTGACGGGTGTTGTTGAACAGCTTGCATACCGCAACTTGCTTTATACAGCTGTAACCCGTGCAAAAAAACTGATGATTCTTGTCGGTTCCAGAAATACCGTTGAGCGAATGGTTGCGAATAACAGTAAGGCGAAACGTTATTCGGCACTTAAGAGTTTTATAATGCTTGGTGAAGAAAATTGAAAAAAACCTTTGAAACTTTGATTTTATCCCTTTTTCCGAGAAGATGTGCATACTGCGGCAAGGTTATTTCTTCGAGCCGGATGATGTGCGGTAAGTGCGAAAGTGAGCTGCCGAGAATAAACGGAACGGTATGCAGAAAATGCGGAAGAGAAAAGGATAAATGTACATGCAAGGGTTCGGAAAATTATTTTGACGGTATCGCTGCACCATTTTATTATGATGGCTGCGTTAGGCACGGTGTACACGTTTTTAAATTCCGTAACGGTTTCAGAAATCATGAAACATATTCGTTTGAAATGGCTGAAACGGTTAAAGAAAGATTTGGGAATATTTCTTTCGATTATATTACCGAAGTTCCTATGACAGAGAAAAGCAGGAAAAAGCGCGGCTATAATCAGTGCCGTTACCTTGCAAAAGGTATTTCCGAAAGGCTTGGAATTGAGCATAAATCAGGTGTTGTTTTAAAGCTTTATGAAACGAAGAAACAGCATGATATACCTTATTGGCTTCGTAAAGGAAATCTTACAGGTGTTTTTGATATTGCAAATCCGTCGGAAGTAAAGGATAAAACCATCCTGCTTTGCGATGATATATCAACCTCGGGTGAAACTCTTAACGAGTGTGCCAAAATGCTGTGGCTTCACGGCGCAAAAGAGATTTACTGCATAGCACTTGCATTGACTCTTTATAAAAAGAAAAAATAATATTACATTTATAATACAGAAAGGCGGTGAAACCGTGCTCGGTGCAAATATAGGAATAGACCTCGGAACAACCTCAATTGTTGTTTTTGTCGAAGGTAAAGGGATAGTTATGACCGAGCCTTGTGTTGCCGCCTATGAAAAAGAAAGCGGTAAGCTTATCGGTGTAGGTAAACGTGCGTGGGATATGATAGGTAAAAATCCCGATTCAATTCGTGTTGTTAAGCCCATGCTTCACGGAGTTGTTTCCGATTTTACAGCTACAAAGCATATTCTCCGCTATGTGTTGTCAAAGATTTGTAAAAACATGGTGTTTAAGCCCAATGTTGTTGTTTGCGTACCCTCAATGGCAACAAGTCTTGAAAAAAGAACTATTCTTGATCTTGTTACTGCAGCGGGCGCAGCAAAGGCATGTCTTATTGAGGAACCGCTTGCTGCGGCACTCGGCGCCGGTCTTGGCAGTAACAGACCTGTCGGAACAATGATTGTAGATATCGGCGGCGGTACAACGGATATTGCTGTTATAACAATGGGTTGTATCTCCGTTTCACGTTCTATAAAGGTTGCGGGAAATGCTCTTGATGAAGCAATTGTACGCCAGATAAGACGAGAGAGAGATGTTATTCTCGGAGATAAAACCGGTGAGTTTATTAAAAAGCAAATCGGTTGTTCATATCTTCGTGATGTTGAACTCGGTCTTACTGTAAAAGGTAAGCATTTTATAACAAATATGCCTGTGAGCATTGAGGTCAGCTCAACCGAAGCTTATCTTGCGATGCGTCCCCATCTTGAAACAATAGCTGAAAATGTTCGTTCCGTGCTTGAGCTTACTCCTCCCGAATTATCTGCTGATATTTGTGAATCGGGAATCCGCCTTACCGGCGGCGGTGCATTGCTCAGAGGTATTGATGAAATGATAGAAAAGAAAACCGGTGTTAAAACTACTGTTGCGGAGTCACCGCTCAATTGTGTTGCACTCGGTACGGGAGAGGCACTTTCGCATATTGATATTTTAAGTCAAAACGGATATGTATTTAAAGCCCGTGATGAAATCGGAGGACTTGACCTTCAAACTGAATAAAACAAAACAAACCGTCCAAGAATGTTATTACAACATAAAAGGACGGTTTATTATATGAAAAAAATTAAAATGGCAGAGATATCTGTTGCGCTCGGTCTGATAATTTCAATGCTTTTCTCAATTGCAGGCTTCGGAGTTGAATGTAAGGAAATAAGAAATAATGTAATTAGACTTCATGTTCTCGCTAATTCAGACAGCGATGCTGACCAGCAAATCAAGTTGGCAGTCAGAGATGCTCTTCTTAATTGCGGAAGTAAAATTTTTGACGGTACCGTTAATATCGAAAATGCAGAAGAAATCCTTGAAAGAGAAAAACAAATGTTGATTGAAACGGCAAATAATGTTCTCTCGGAAAACGGATTTAATTATAAAGCAGAAATATATCTTGCGGAGGAGTATTTTCAAACACGTAAGTATGAGAGCTTTACTCTGCCTGCAGGGGAATATCTTGCTTTAAAGGTTGTTCTCGGAAACGGAAGCGGTCATAACTGGTGGTGTGTGATGTTTCCTCCGCTGTGTATTCCTGCGGCAGCAGAAAAAACAAATACAGAAATAATATTGGGTGAAAAAGGTGCAGAGATAATAAGCACACCCGCTAAATATGAGATGAGATTTAAAATAGTAGAGTTAATTGAAGGAATAAAGAATAAAGTCTTAAATTTAAAGATAGTATAATCAATACACTGCAACAATAGAGTTAGAATTAAAAAAACAGATTAGAAAAGCCAAAAAGAAACACTCGGACAAGTTGATAAGTTGAATGAAAATCTCGCAAAAAAAGTGTTGACAAACTAGTTTTGTTGTGATATATTAGTCAAGCACTCCGCAAGAACGGTGTGCAACGCACCTTGAAAATTAAACAACGATTGATAGAAAAAACCCTTGAAGATTAATTTGAGTATGTACTTCAAGTACAGCAGTAATTCTCGTGAAACGAGAAACAAGATGTCAGATGGACATCACGAGCGATTAATGCTCTAAGAATGGTTTGAACACGACGAAGGTTGTGTTTAGA
>JAZPYI010000061.1:0-36243 GCA_045544115.1 Acutalibacteraceae bacterium
GATTGAAACCGAAAGCAAGCTTGAAGCAATTCAGGATATTTACACGAATTTCAATCTTATGGTAAAAGAGCTCGGCGCAACCGAAACTCTGCAAACTGACTTCGTTTCAAACGTTTCCCACGAAATCAAAACGCCGATAACTGCGATTGACGGCTATGCAACCCTTTTGCAGAACACCGAAAACATTGACGAAGTAGAAAACGAATATATCGAAAAGATACTTTTCAACACAAAGCGTCTTTCAGAGCTTGTCAGCAACATTCTTCTGCTTTCAAAGGTTGATAACAAGGCTATTCAGGCAAAGAAAACAACCTACCGTCTTGATGAGCAGATAAGGCAGTCAATCGTTCTTCTTGAACCAAAATGGAGTGCAAAGGAAATTGACTTTGATGTTGATTTGGATGAGATTGAATATACGGGCGATGAAAGCCTGATGTTCCACGTGTGGAACAATCTTCTCGACAATGCAATCAAGTTCAGCCTCGAAAACGGCTTGATAAGAATGAAGCTGGAAAGAGCAGATAGTAAAATAACCTTCACCATAGAAGATGAAGGCTGCGGTATAAGCGACGAAGAAAAGAAGCATATTTTCAACAAATTCTATCAGAGCGACAGCTCCCATAAATCCGAAGGCAACGGCTTGGGTCTTGCACTCGTTAAAAATATTCTGACCCTCTGTAGCGGCGAAATTTCCGTAACAGATAGCAAAAACGGCGGGGCAAAATTTACGGTAGTATTATATTAAACAATTGATTTTCTTATTGAATTTTGAGCAGGAGAAATCCTGCTCATTTTCATCTTTTTGCTTTGTCAAACTAATGTCAAGAGAAAGGTATATGAATTGTCAAAAAGACTTAATATAATCACGGTGCAGCCGATGGGAAGAACACATTGAAAGGAAGATGAAATGAAAAGTTTTCCTTGTTCAGAAAGATTTTTGGGATTTTAAATCTTACATGCTTTTACTGAATATCAAAATTAATGTTGTATTTATCACCCTTTCCATAGTATACTATAACTGTTAAAAACCAACAAAAGGGGAGATACAATGAAAGTTTCCGAAATGCCGTATCAGCGAATTACCGTAGAGGAATTCAAAGAGCAGGCAGAGAAGATAATTGCAAAAATCAAGGCGGCGAAATCCGCAGAGGATTTGAAAGCGGCGAGGGATGAATATAACAAAATCAGCGAAGATGTTGACACAGCCGCATCACTTGCAAACTGCCGATTCACTCTCAACACAAGGGATGAATTTTACAATGCGGAGATGGATTATTACGATAACGCAATGCCGCTTTTCTCCGAGATTGAGAATGAATACAAAAAGGCGATGCTTGAATCTCCTTACAGAGCAGATGCCGAAAAACTTATAAATCCCAGAGTTTTCAAGGGCTTTGAGATGTCGCTCAAAACATTTTCGACAGAAGTAATCGAGGATTTGCAGGCTGAAAACGCACTTGTCACACGCTACTCAAAGTTTATGGGCGAGCTTGCGTTTGAGTTTGAGAACGAAAAAATGCCCCTCTCCGTTTTGAGGGGTAAATTAGAAGATGATAGCCGTGATGTCCGCAGAAAAGCCGCAGAGGCTATCGGCAAAACGATGGAAGCGAATGCCGACACATTCGACGAAATTTTTGACGGTCTTGTCAAAATCAGAACACAGATTGCCCGCAAACTCGGCTATAAAAACTTTGTTGAACTCGGCTATTACCGTATGGGCAGGGTAGACTACGATGAAAAAATGGTTGCCGCATTCAGAAAGAGTGTTGAAACAGATATTGTTCCTGCCGTTGCTGAACTCAAAGAAAGAATTCGCAACCGTCTTGACCTTGATAAAATAATGTACTATGACGATGCGATAAGTGTTACGGGTGAAATGCCCCGACCCGTCATTGACACACCCGCAATCTTTGAGAACGCACTCGAAATGTATCACGATATGAAGCCCGAAATCGGTGACTTTATGCAGAGAATGCTCGATGCAGAAGCCTTTGATGTTGAAGCCCGTGACGGCAAATTCGGCGGCGGTTACTGCACCACATTTGCAAAATACAAGCAGCCGTTTATCCTTGCTAACTTCAACGGCACAAGCGGAGATATTGATGTTATCACCCACGAATTCGGTCACGCTCTGGCAGCGGATTATATGTTCAAATATGCTGAGCCCGATTATCCTACGGGCATGGAAACTCACGAGTGCCACAGCATGAGTATGGAGTTTCTCTGCCATAAATATATGGATGATTTCTTTGGCGACAAAGCGGATAAATACAGATATAAGCATATCGTTGACGCACTTTCGTTTATTCCTTACGGAACCATTG
This sequence comes from Acutalibacteraceae bacterium, assembly GCA_045544115.1. Taxonomy (GTDB): domain Bacteria; phylum Bacillota; class Clostridia; order Oscillospirales; family Acutalibacteraceae; genus CAG-177. The sequence continues at coordinate 2,325 of JAZPYI010000061.1, forward strand.
TTGATGAATTTCAACACATTGTTTATGAAAATCCGGACCTTACACCTGATGAACGCAAGTCGGAATATCTGAAGCTTGAAAAGAAATACAGACCGTATCTTTCTTTTGAAGGAATCCCTTATCTTGAACTCGGCACACGCTGGCAGTATCAAATGCATATCTATGAAAGCCCGTTCTATTATATTGATTACTGTATTGCGCAGTGTGTTGCACTCGGATTTCTCGGACTTTCAAGAGTGGATTTTGACAATGCACTTGAAAAATATGTTGATTTTCTTAAGAAAACAGGCGGTATATCTCTCAGTGAATTAATTGAAGGTGCAGGACTCAAATCACCGTTTGAAGACAATGCTTTGCACGAAGTTGCAAAATCGGCATTGAAAGCAATAACCGAAACAGAAAATAAAATATAACGCAAAAGGGGAGCAGAAATTAATCTGTTCCCCTTTTGTATAGCTTAACTATCTGAAATCAAATAATTCCTTTGGAGTTATTTCAAGAACTTCGCAAAGCTTGAATATAACATCAAAAGATACACCTACTTTACCCAGCTCGATAGCACTTATATGACTCCTGTCAATATCGACAAGCTCAGCTAACTGAAGCTGTGTAAGCTTTTTCCTTTTGCGGTAAAACACAACATTCAATCCGAATTTTTCATAAAGCTCTCTGTATTCATGTTTCATATAATCACCCTGAATTATTATTTACCTATATTCTATGGTGATTTATACAAACATTAAACCTTGTAATAATCGCGCCGCGCTATTGACACAAGTCAAAAAATGATTTATAATAGCGATAAAATAAGAAAGGCGGTAATTAAATATGTTTTGTGTGAAATGTGGTAATCAAATTCAAGATGGTGCAGCTTTCTGCTCTGCTTGTGGTAACAGAGTCGGAGAAGTTTCCGTTGCAAGTGCTTCTGCAGCAGCCTCTGTTGAAGAGACTGTTGTTATTAAATCGAAAAAAGATTTTATTTATGAAAGATTTTGTTTGTATATGACAGCTAACCCTTTAATTGTTGGTTTTAACCCAACTTTTGGAGAACTTGAAAATTATGAAGAGGGTGCCAACGGAATGGTTTATTGCGAATTGGTTGCAAGCACCCGCAATCCGCTCGGCAAAACAAAAAACACTCGTTTCGGCGCAGTTATTGAAGCTGTTGAAGCGGATGGTAATGTTGTATTTAAGGGTGCGGGTCCGCAATTGGTAACTCCTCTTACAGGAACAAAAATGCTAAAAAAAGTTATGGGATTTAAAGCAAAATAAATAGGAGGATAGAATATGTTTTGTTCTAAGTGCGGAGCCAAAATGCAAGACGGAACGCAATTCTGTCATAACTGCGGAAATAAAGTCGGTGAAACAGCTTCTCCTATTGCGGAAAAAGAAATAAAAATAATGCTTGATCCGTCAGAGGTTGTTCCACAGAAAAAAGTTGCAGACAGCAGTAAGTCTTTTTCAGGACAGGGTAAAACTATGGGTATGGTATTGATAATTGTTTCGATTATCATTGATTTAGTCGGATTGGTCAGTGGTTTCATTCCGATTACAATTTTAGGATCTGTTTTATTTGTTGTCGGTGTACTTATGAGAATGTTTATGCCTTAATAAAAAGAGCGAGGTGTATATTATGAAAAAACTTATTACATTATTTTTGGTTGTTGTTATGTGCTTGTCTTTTGTTGCTTGTGGAAAAGGAAATTCAGAAACCAATTCTGATACATTAGATAAAAATGATAACTCTAATTATATTGGTGTATGGGAAACTGAAAATATCCGACTCACAATCAATAAGGGTGGTATTGGAGAATATCAGTTCAAAACAGAAGATGGCAAATACAATTTAGAGTGGGAAGTAACTGATGAAGTTTTGGTTACTCGTATTAGTGGTATGGGATTTGATTTTAAAAGTACACTTGAATTGAATGAAGATGCTTCTGTATTGTCTGTTATTCAGAACGGATTCCCGAAATTCATTGATGGTGAAACAGAGTTTGTAAAACAATCTTAATTAAAAGCGCAGGGCATCAGCCTTGCGCTTTTTCTGTGATATCAGTCATTAAATTCTTTTTCCGATTTTATGATTTTACCGCTTTCTGCATCAATCTCATAATCATATTCGTATTTTCCTGAAACAAATTCTATTTCATAAACAAGACCGTATCTTTCTCTGTCAAGCTCTGCTTTGTAGAATTTTATGTCTGTTTCTGCAAGACCTGCATGGGTAAGAACAGCTTTTTTTGCTTCTTCTTTTGTGATTTTTACATCGGAATTAACAGCTTTTTCGGTTTGTTTAGCAGTCTCTTTTGTTTTATCAAGAGTGTTATTATTTGTGTTTTTTTCTTTTAACTGTTCAACTGCTTTTGTGGGCGGTTGAGCGGTTTTTTCTTCCTGTTTTGTTTCAGGTGTTGTTTGTGCTTCAGTTGCTTCCGTAGGCGCAACGGTTAATTCGGGTGTCTGTGTTTCACTAACAGCCGTTGTTGATTCAACGGGCAGGGGATTATTGTTTTCTGAATTGCAGCCTGCAAGCAGAGCAAAGAGCAGCGCAGCCGATGCCAATAATACCAAATATTTTTTCATTTATTATTCCTCCTTATTATACATCATTATTATAAACAAAAGAGAGGGTGCAATGCCCCTCTCTTAAAAGCCTTAACCGAAATATCTCTCAAGAAGACCCTGGAATGCCTTGCCGTGTCTTGCTTCGTCACGAGCCATTTCATGAACGGTATCGTGGATAGCATCAAGACCCTGTTCTTTAGCCATCTTTGCAAGCTCAAACTTGCCTGCAGTTGCGCCGTTTTCGGCATCAACTCTCATTTCAAGATTCTTCTTTGTGCTGTCGGTGATAACTTCGCCGAGAAGCTCTGCAAACTTTGCTGCGTGTTCTGCTTCTTCATAGGCTGCCTTTTCCCAGTAAAGACCGATTTCGGGATAACCTTCACGGTGAGCAACTCTTGCCATTGCAAGATACATACCAACCTCTGAGCATTCACCTTCAAAGTTAGCTCTCAGACCGTCGATGATTTCCTGGCTAACACCCTTTGCAACACCTACAACGTGTTCTGCTGCCCATGACATTTCGCCGCTCTTCTGTTCATTGAATTTTTCTGCGGGAACCTTGCACTGGGGGCAGAATTCGGGAGCTGAGTCACCTTCGTGAACATAACCGCAAACTGAGCATACAAACTTTTTCATAACATTTTTCCTCCAAAATATAAATTTAATTTTTTTTATTTATTACTATCCGAGCTGTTTTGAGCATTCGGAGCAGTAGCCTGTGAATAATACGGAATGTGAAATAATTGTTCCGTCAAAAATCTGCGCTGCCTTTTCTGTTAATCCGCAGTCGTCATTGAGAAAGATATCAACAACGCCTGAACATCCGAGGCAGGAGAGGTGGTAATGAGGTGAAACATTGCCGTCATACCTTGCTGTACCGCCTGAACCTATTCTGATTACTTTTCCGTCGGTTTCAAGCTGCGAGAGATTTCTGTAAACCGTTGCAAGGCTTAATGCCGGTATGGCAGGCTTTAGTGAAAAATACAAATCCTCGGCTGTGGGATGATCATACCGTGAACATAGATTTTCGAGTATCGCATCTCGCTGCTTACTGTGTCTTTGCATTTCGCCACCTCCTTGTTAATAACGATAATCATTATCGTTATCATTATTATAACGGTACTTAACTGTTTTGTCAATACTTTTTTTGAAAAAAATTATGATTTTTGCCGAATGCTTTATCGGGGTGACCGAATACTTCAAAAAGCTTGAAATTTATTGAATAAAATAATATCATGCAGATGTAAGGAGGCTTCTTATGAAATGCATTATCACAATTGATAAAGAACGTGAAGAGGAGGTTTTGATTTTTGTTCATGAAAAAACGCAGCTTATTGAGGATATAGAGGCTCTTATAAATAATAATGAAAAGGAGCTTGTCGGGTATTCAAAAGGTGAGGTGTACAGACTGTCACCCTCGGAAGTGTATTGCTTTACGGTTGAGAACAGTAAAGTATATGCTATAACCGAAAAAGACAGACTGCAAATAAAGCTTCGTTTGTATCAGGTTGAAGAAATGCTCGGCAGCGGCTTTGTAAAAATCAATCAGTCGTGTATTGCCAATATTAAAAAAATCAAAAAATTTGATACATCTGTTTCGGGTATGCTCACGGTTACATTCAAAAACGGCTACAGAGATTATGTTTCAAGAAGGAACCTGAAATTGGTAAAAGAAAGGTTAGGTGTTAAATAATGAATAAGTATATTAAAGAATTTTTACACAGAGGATTGATGTTCGGAGGCTTCGGACCGATTATACTCGGAATAATATTTTTTATATTGGAGAAAACTCTTGATGATTTCGGCATAAGCACAGGACAGATTCTGCTCGGCATAGTTTCAACCTATATTCTTGCTTTTGTTCAGGCAGGGGCAAGTGTGTTTAATCAGATTGAGCATTGGTCGCTGCCTAAATCATTGCTTTGCCATTTTGGAATGCTGTATGCCGTCTATGTAATTTGTTATATTCTTAATTCGTGGATACCTTTTGAATGGGGTGTTATCGGAATATTTACTGCGATTTTCGTTGTGATATATTTTACAGTATGGTTTACGGTTTATTTCATTGTAAAAGCAACGGGAAAGAGATTGAACGCAACTCTGAAATAACAGAAACGGACTGTATCATACCGATACAGTCCGTAATTTATTTTGCAAAATTTATAAGTTCATCGCCCGTCATGCGGTAAATTGTCCAGTCATCCATTGGCTTTGCACCGAGAGAAAGATAAAAATCAATGCTCGGTTTGTTCCAGTCGAGGCAGCACCATTCGAGTCTGCCGCAGTCTCTTTCAACTGTTATTTTGGCAAGCTGTTTTAAAAGAGCCTTGCCGTGTCCCTTGCTTCTGTATTCAGGAAGAACAAATAAATCCTCAAGATATATTCCCGCTTTACCGAGAAATGTGGAAAAATTATGGAAGAAAAGAGCAAATCCGACTTCTTTACCGTTATCAATTGCAAAAATGACTTCTGCTTTTTTCTTTTCAAATATCCATTCCTTCAATAAATCAGGAGTTGCGGTAACTTCGTTTTCAAGCTTTTCGTATTTCGCAAGTCCTTTTATAAATTCGAGAATTAATTCTGTATCTTTTTCTGTTGCGAATCTTATTCCGTTCATTTTTGGCTCCTGTATATTTTAATTTAATAATCATATGCGATGAATATAATATATTCGGTTGAAAAGTGTTTGTCTTTTATTCTAATTAATTATAACATACACTATTACATTATCAACTTAATTTTTTTATCTTAAGAAATTCTTAAATATTTTCCCGCTTTTTTATTAGAAATTATTTGGTTATAATATAACTGCAATAAAAATCAGGGGGACAAAACAATGATTATTTTAAAAGTAACAGCTATAGCTGCTATTCTCACAATGACGGTTGCTGTTTGTGTGCTTTCGGGAAAGGATATGTTTTCTGAGGAAAGCATATAATTAATCGAAAACGGAAAAAGTGAATACAGCAAAATCCCGCCAACGATATTTCGTTGGCGGGATGACTTTTTTAAAACTTAAAAATCAGCCGAGCCTGTTGTTCTCGGGAAGGGGAGAACATCACGGATGTTTGAAATGCCCGTTAAATACATAACAAGTCTTTCAAAGCCGAGACCGAAGCCGCTGTGCTTAACTCCGCCGTAACGGCGAAGATCAAGATACCAGTCATAGTCTTTGGGGTCAAGTCCAAGCTCCTTGATTCTTGATTCAAGTAAATCAAGGCGCTCCTCTCTTTGGCTTCCTCCGATAATTTCGCCTATGCCCATAACAAGGCAGTCGCAGGCGGCAACGGTTTTTCCGTCATCATTAAGACGCATATAAAATGCCTTGATTTCCTTTGGATAATCGGTAACAAAAACAGGCTTCTTGAAAATTTGCTCGGTAAGATATCGCTCGTGCTCAGTCTGTAAATCACAGCCCCATTTTACTTTATATTCAAAATCGGAATTGTGTTCCTCAAGAAGCTTTATTGCTTCCGTATAGGATATTCTTCCAAATTCCGAATTTGCAACAGCTGTCAGTCTGTCAACAAGTTCCTTGTCAACGAATTTGTTGAGAAATTCTATTTCCTGCGGGCAGTTATCAAGAACATATTTGATAACATATTTTATCATAGCTTCCGCAACGTCCATATCATCGGAAAGCTCTGCAAAAGCCATTTCAGGCTCAATCATCCAAAATTCCGCGGCATGGCGCTGAGTGTAGGATTTTTCGGCTCTGAAAGTTGGACCGAAGGTGTAAACCTTTCCGAAAGCAAGAGCCATTGTTTCTGCCTGAAGCTGACCGGAAACCGTGAGATATGCAGGCTTCTGGAAGAAATCCTCGCTGTAATCAACTTCACCGTTTTCGGTTCTGGGAAGATTTTCCGGATCGAGAGTTGTTACTCTGAACATCTCGCCTGCACCCTCGCAGTCGCTGCAAGAAATGAGGGGTGTGTGCGCGTAAACAAAGCCTTGCTCAATGAAAAACTTGTGAATTGCATATGCCGCAACGGAACGGATTCTGAATGCAGCATTAAAAAGATTTGTGCGGGGTCTGAGATGAGCAATTGTTCTTAAAAACTCAACGGAATGTCTTTTCTTCTGTAAGGGATAGTCGGGGGTTGAGAGAGCTTCAACGGATATTTCATCGGCATTAATTTCAAAGGGCTGGTTCGCCTGCGGAGTAAGCAGGAGAATACCCGTTACCTTTACAGCCGCACCAACATTGAGTTTTGCAATATCCTTGTAATTTTCAAGCTTTGATGCTTCAAAAACAACCTGAATGCTTTTGAAACAGCTTCCGTCATTGAGTTCAATAAATCCTATTGCCTTTGAATCGCGCAGGGTTCGTATCCAGCCGTAAACCGTAACACTTTTATCTGCGTAGTTTTCGGGTAATTCAAAAAGCTTTTTTATTTCAAGTCTTTCCATATTATCTCCTGAATTTTTGTTATACCGTTAATCTGTCTATATTCTTGTTGAGAATAACAGAGCTTATTCCGTCTACATTGGTTATTTCCTCAACAGTTCTGAATTTGCCGTTTTCTTCTCTGTAATCAATGATTGCCTGCGCTTTCTTTTCGCCGATAAGTTCGAGCTGCGAAAGCTCTTCTATACCGGCGGTATTGAGATTTACCTTACCGGTGAATACGGCAGAGGTTGAACTCTCAGCAGAGGAAGCGGTTATTTCAATTGCCTCGAGCTTGTTGTATTTCGGAGAATCAAGAACGGAATACAACAATGCGGCAGCTGAAATTATAAGTGCCGCAGCAATCAGCAGCAGCTCATGCTTTTTTTCGCTCATAATTAAAAGTTTGAGCCGTTCCAGCCCCAATGCTCAGCTTCTTCATATTTAATATAAATGTTTGCTCTGTCAATTCCAAGCTCTTCGCTGATAATTTCAGATAAGGCGGCGGTAAGTCTGTCATAAGCGGCATCTGAAGTGCTTCCGAAAAGGCTTACTTCAAGGTAAGCATATTCTTCGTTGCAATTGCCCTTGAAGTACATATCAATATTGTCCTCAAAGGCGAGCATGAGCCATGCTTCGCTTTTTCCGGGAATGAGTGCGATTGCCTGGCCGAGCTTTGATTTAAGAGCTTCTTTGTTTTCGGCGGTAAGCTCCTTGCTGACTGTTGTTCTGATATAAGGCATATTATTTCCTCCGATTTATAATATAATTTAGTTTACTCTCAAAAAGTTTCTCGCTTCAACCACAACACCGAGAACCGAAAAATCGGTGTCTGTGTAATTTACATATATTCTTGCGCCTGTGTCGTACTCCGTGCAAAAAATGCCGTCTTCAATCTCGTAATGGTCAGTTATTCTGGCATCTCTGAGGTCGTTGAGTACTTCGTTCGCTTCTGTGTAAAATTCTGCAGCAGCATTGATGGTGTTATCGTAATAGAAGCGGTCTTTTTCCGTTCTGCTTATAACGGATTCATAATTCCATTCAAAGTGCGGGCATGCACCGTATTCAATGTTTTTAAGAAGGGTTTCGCTGAGATTTATTTCGGAATTTATAGGTTCGCCCGCATAGTCGGTTATACCATGAAGAATAAGCTGAACAAAAGGCACCGCAAGGTATGCGCCGCTTTGCGCTACACTTGTGCCGAGAGGAATGTTGATAACTGAGTCAACATTTTTAAGCATATAGAAATTACCTCTTACAGCCATAACGGAGTGACCCGTTGAAAGCGGAGCGATGGCAGAATTTACCGTGTCGGCAGCTTCATCTCTGAGCATACCGTCGGATGAGAAATCAGAATAAAGGACGGAGCCTGCGTCATTCAGGCAATATCCCGAGAAGGAATAATATCTTGTGTCGCTGAGTACCGAGGCAACGATGTTTTTCAGTTTCTTAAGGCTTCGCAGCTGTCTTTCCGCTACATTTTCCTCCATGAAATCAACAAGTTCATTTTCGGGGGTGAATGAAGCTGTGTTCTTTTGGATATTTGTTGCGGCAGCCCCTGAAAAACCGCTTGAAGATGAAAAAAGATTCACATCAAGGAAAAGGCTCATTTTCTGAGATGAAATATAGTCATAAAGCTCGCTTAGCTTATCTGTGCCGCCAAGGCGAAGCATAATATCGGAGGAAACTATATCTTTAGAATCCAGCCCGCCGTCAAAAACCCCCGTATATCTTATGCTGACATTGTTAATACCCTTGTTTTTCATCCTGGTGAGCATATCCTTCGCTTGCTCAAAGGTTGTAAGATTTGAAAGATATTTTATAGGTCCGAGTGATTTTTTTGCACTGCCCGTAAGGGTAAGATAGAACGGCATATAATCTCCGACATCAACTGTTTTTGTTGAAAGCACAGAGTTCCTTATAAGCTGTTCACGGCATGCAGATGCAAGACCTGCATAGGTTGCATTGCTTCCTGCAAGGAAACGGTAACAAAGTGAAAGTTCATTTACTGATGATGATTTTGAGATATAAAGAGTATCGTTATCATAGTTTACGGGAGTGATGTTGAACGAGGGATAAACAATGTTGTATTCGCTGATTTGGGTTGCTTTTTTGGCATTGATTGATGCAACTGCATCTCCGCTTTGAATGAGTGAAACAAAAGCGGTGTTGCCGTGCTTAATGCCGAAAGCGGGAATTACTGCACTTTGAGTTTCTTCCTCTGTTTTTGATGAGGGGTCACTTCCGTAAACATCAAACGAAAGAGATTCAAACGATTCATCATAAATTGAGGTTTTGATTATTGCACCGCATCCGTCCGGTACAAGCAAAAAGTCGCCGTCTTTGGTATCGTTGTACGCACCGAAATAGTTGAGAAGTTCAATGTTTTCGATATAAGCATCGGAATTACCCGTGATGTTTGATTGAGTGCAGGTAACTATCATACTGCCGTCTTTTAACACTGCGGTTACGGTAACATTAAATCCGATATCGGTTTTATCGTATACCGATTTTGCTGCAGTTTCTTCATTTGCGAATATATCAAAAATAAATGCCGCACCGTTATCAACGGGAATATACGATGCTTTGCCGTATGCAACGGAATTATCCTGCGAATTGAGATAATAAATATCCGTTCCGCCTATGATTTTTAGAGAAACCATGCTTGAGTCATTAACAAGCTTTTCGCCGTCGGCTGTTTTATTCAGCAGGGGGAGTGCACTCCAAAGCTGATTCTGTGTTGTTTCCATAATACCGAAGGAATTTGTTTTCGGGTCAATGAGAAGCTCAATAAGACCCGAGGAAGCAGCCTTAACCGAAAAGCTTTCTTCGCTTGCGGAATAATGAACGGAGGCATCATCGGAAAGATTTGTAATAGTGTTTCTTGATGCAACGGATTTAACGGTTTTTATTCCGCTTTCCTCTTTTCCGGAGCACGAAGAAAGGTATCCCGCCGCAAAGCATACGCACAGAACGGCAGAAATAAGTCTTATTAAAAAATTTTTAGAGTTACTGTTTATGGTCATAGTATTCAGAATCCTTTGGAACTTCAAAAGTGAAAATAACACCGTTTTCAACATTTTTCACACCGTAATTGCAGGAGTGGGCAGTCATGATGCCTTTTACGATAGAAAGACCCAGACCGAAACGGTTTTCGCTTCTGCCGTGAGCTTTGTCCGCTCTGTAAAAGCTGTCCCAAAGCTCGGGAAGGTCGTTTTCAGCAATGTTTTCTCCTGTGTTGAAAATGCTGATTTCAATCATTCCGTTGTGCTCTTTTGTGCTTGCGACGATTTTCTTTTCGCCCGAGCAGTGAGAAACGGCATTAGTAATATAATTCTTTAAAACAATTTCAATTTTATCTTCCTGAGCATAGCAGATTAGGTTTTCGGGAATTTCATTGATGAACGTAATGCCATTTTGCTCAAAAAGAAGAGAAAGATGGTTTATAAGAGATTGAACTCTTGCGCCAAGACGGAAATATTCGGGAGTAAAGGGCTGTGCACCGCTTTCGAGCTTTGAAAGCTCAAGAAGCTCAACAACAAGTGAGTTCATTTTTTGGCTTTCGTCATTGATTATCTGACAGTATTCTTTGATAACTTCGGGGTCATCGCTTATTCCTTCGCAAAGTCCTTCTGCATAGCCGGAAATAATTGCAATGGGTGTTTTTAACTCATGTGAAACATTGTTTATAAAGGATTTTCTTGCATTGTCAAGCTGATGGCGTTTTTCAATATCCTTTTCGAGTCGGCTGTTTTTATCCTTAAGATCCATAAGTGTTGAGTCAAGTGCGGTTGAAAGAGTGTTGATGCTTGCGCCGAGCTCGCCAATTTCATCCTTACCGTAATTTCCGCACTTGCGTTCAAAATTGAGAGCCGCCATGTCTTTGGTGATGTCATTCATTTCAACAAGAGGCTTTGTGAATTTTGCAACAAGCAAATAGATAAGCAGCGACATGATGATTACCATCAGTATGCTGATAAAGGAATATACATCGCCCGCAACAATAACTATGTTTTCAACATCAGCTACTTCGGAGTAAATATACAGTGTTTCGCCTGAATCGAGCTGTTGGTTGCAGACAAAATATTCCGTGTTTGTAATAGCTTGCTTCATTATGCGGAAGTTGTCGCGTTCAACCGCATATTTTCTGTCGGTCACAGGCTTGAAGCTTGCATAAAGCGAGCTTGTTGCACCTGAGGAAAAATGCTCACTTGAGTAAACAGAGCTGCCGTAGCTTGAAGAATAGGCAACCGAACCGTCGGGATTTATAAGCTCAAAATCAATGCTGTAATCTCCCGCAACGGCATACAAATCAAAATAATAGGTTGCCGTTCCGGGCGCGCAGGCATTTATTTCTTCGGCAGCAGCATTCAGCTTGTTGTATGTGTGAAAAGAGAAAACCCTGAATAAAAGGGGAGTGCTGGATACTGCAATTAATGTCAGGAACAGAATAAGAACCGCAATTATTGTTGCAAACAGCTTGATTCTTATTCGGCTGAGCCTGAACCGAGAGAATTTCCTTTTCAAGATTTGTCCACCTCAATTTTATATCCGACTCCGTAAACTGTCTTGAGGTGAGCTTCACCCCATTCTCCGAGCTTGGTTCTGAGTCGCGCAACATGAGAGTCAACCGTTCTCGGGTCACCGACAAAATCAATGCCCCATATGCTGTCGAGAAGCTGTTCTCTTGAAAAAATTCTGCCGTGATTTTTGGCGAGCTTAACAAGGATGTTGTGTTCTTTTATTGTAAGCTCAACAGGCTTGAAATTGTTAGTAACCGTGTGTGCGGGGATATCAATAATCAAACCGTTTATGGATATGATTTCATCGTTTTCCGCTTTTGTGTTTTGTGAACGTTTCAGAAGGGCTTCTACTCTTTTAACAAGCACACCCGGACTGAACGGCTTTGTGACATAATCGTCAGCACCGCTTTCAAATGACATGAGTTCATCAAACTCCTGGCTTCTTGCCGTAAGAACAAGAATTGGAACGGAGCTTGATTCACGGATTTTTCTTGTTACCTCCCAGCCGTCGGCTTCAGGCATCATTATATCGCATATAACAAGGTCGATGCTGCCGAACGAGAAGAATTTTTCTATTGCTTCTTTGCCGTCAACGGCTTCAACCGTTTCATATCCTGCATTTTTTAAGAAGTCACAGACAAGCCTTCTGATACGGGATTCGTCATCGGCAACAAGTATTCGTTTCATCTTTTCCACCACTTTCATAAATGAGGATAAAATATATATTATTTTACCATATTGTATATATATAAATCAATAGTAAAATTCAAGGGGAATCAAACAGCTTTTGTAATATTAATGAAATTTTTTCAACATATGATTATTTTATTTGGGAATTATATAAATTTTAATAAAACTATTGTTTTAGCGGGATAAATTTAGTATAATACATAGGTATTTATCTTGGGTCTTAATGACCTTTTGAAAGGTGTGGTTAAATGCTCGGCAAGTATGTCAGAGTAAGGGTTACAAACCCTATCCGCTCCGTAAACAGGCAATTCGGATTTGTCTATCAGCTTAATTTCGGCGCTATAGAAGGAAAAAAGCGTTATGACAGTATGTCCCACGGCGCTTATATCATGGGTATCAATCATCCCGTAAGAACCTTCGACGGCAGGGTTATTGCCGCAATAAAAAGAGCGGACGGCAGCCCCACGGTTTATGTCGTTGCTCCGAAAAGCATGAGATTTATTTCGTATCAGATTGAAGATGCCGTTGCATTTGCGGAAAAAGGAAGAAGCTATAAGCTTGAATGTCTCTATGAGCGTTCGTGCGGTGCGGTGGTTTACCGTATCATAAACAATGAGGTGCGTTATTTGCTCATAAAAAACCGACGCAGTACTCATTGGGGATTCCCCAAGGGGCATATTGAAAAAGGTGAAACCCATGAGCAGACAGCTATAAGGGAAGTGCTTGAGGAAACGGGAATTCATATTCAGATTCTGCCTCAGTTTGCTTCAAAATCGGAATACACAATTCAGGGAAGGGTTGAAAAATCCGTTACCATTTTCCTTGCAAAAACAAAGGATACTCAAACAACAATTCAAAGAGAAGAAATAGAGGACTATATCTGGCTGAATTTTGATAAGGCGATGGATACACTCCGTTTTATCAATGACAGAAACATACTCCAGAGCGCTCACGATTTTCTTATCGAGCAGAATATTGTTGAGAAAGGAATATTGCAATGACAGAAGCTATTACCGATTATTTGGTCGGACTGTTTCAGGGCACAATTCCAAAGGAACTTATAATATTTATTATTTCAATGTTCCCTGTTCTTGAACTCAGGGGCGGTATGATTGCTGCAAAGCTGCTCGATGTAGAGCTTTTAAAAGCTTTTGTCATTTGTTATTTGGGCAATATTTTGCCGATACCGTTTATCCTTCTTTTTATTCGCCGTATTTTTCAATTTCTTAAGAGATTCAAAAAAATCGGCGGACTTATTGAAAAGCTTGAAGTTCGCTCTATGAGAAAAAGCGAAAAAGTCAAGCGCTGGCGCAACTGGGGTTTGCTTGCTTTTGTTGCAATACCGCTGCCCGGCACAGGCGGCTGGACCGGTGCTTTGATAGCCGCTCTTCTTGATATAAGAATAAAAAACTCTTTCCCCATAATTGCTCTTGGAGTTCTTATTGCAAATCTCATTATGAGTGTTTTCTCATACGGATTGCTCGGACTTATAGGATTATAAAAACAAAGACACGCTGCATTGACCTGCAACGTGTCATTTTTTTATTTTGCGTAATATTTTTGAGAAATTGTAATAAGCTTTCCGAGTCTTTCTCCGATTTGCTCAGGTGTACCCTTGATTTCACCGTTAAGCCAGCTCAAAATAGTGGTTTTTGCACCTGAAGTAATATAAATGAGATAAATCTCAGCTTCGTTTCTGTCTGTTTCTGAGTGTGTTGAAAGAACCTTGTCAAGCAAGTGTTCATAATAAACATAGACCAATCTCCAAATGAAATTGTTAAGTATGTTTGACTGTGCAAGCATACGGTAATATTCAATATCACGTTGCATATATTCGCACATAAGGGTAACAAAGGTTTGGGGATTTGTGCATACATTTTCAAAACCGTAGCGGTCAACAAAATCCATGAGATTCTTCATTTCTTCGCTCTCGATTTGAGTGACAACCGAATTTACATCTGAAAAGTGTGCATAGAAAGTGCCTCGGCTTATGTCAGCTTCTCTGATAATATCCGAAACCGTGATTTTTGCCAGTTCCTTTTCGTGAATAAGCTTAGCCAAAGCCTTTTTAATAAGATTTTTTGAACGTATGGAACTTCTGTATTCTGCCTTAGCCATTTTCTCTCTCCCTGTATTTTTATTTCCCAATTTATAATTTAATATATTTTTCTTTAAAAGTCAATTAAAAAATTGTTAACATATTTCATTTATTTATCTTGTAGAAGTGAAATATAACTGCTATAATAAAAACACTACCTTTAAGGGGGTTATAACATGAAGCTTGTTAATCAGACCGAAAAAATTTCCGAGCGCCTCGGTGATTCCGAAGCTGTGCGCATTATCTGCGAAAGCGGTTTTGACGGCATTGATTTTTCCATGTTCAAAATGGATGATGACAATGATGTTTTAAACGGCTCGGGTTATAAAAATCATGTTAAGGCATTGAAAAATATTGCCGATTTTTACGGAGTAACCTTTGAGCAGTCGCACGCACCTTTCCCGAGTGCCAAGGAATATGACAGCCTTTATACAGTTCAGATTTTTGAAAAGCTTAAAAGAGCGCTTGAGATTGCCGGTTTGCTTGATGCAAAAATATGCGTTGTTCATCCGGTCCAATTCAGTGCAAATCAGTTTGAACGCAACATGGAGCTTTATCATTCACTTGAGCCTTATGCGAAAGATTACGGCATTAAGATAGCTCTTGAAAATATGTGGGGCTGGGACAAGATTCAGAACAGAATTGTTCCCAATGTTTGCTCCGTTGCGGAGGATTTTAATCGCTATGTTGATGCACTGGATCCCGAATTTTTTACTGCCTGCCTCGATTTAGGTCATTGCGGTCTTGTCGGTGATAATGCAGGCTCAATGATTCGTCAGATGGGCGGCAGACTCGGATGCCTTCATATTCACGATAACGATAATGTGAACGACAGCCATACTCTTCCGTATATGATGGATATGGATTGGGATGATATTCTTCATGCACTCGGTGAAATTGATTATAAGGGCAATTTTACATATGAGGCTGACCGTTTTCTTGACGGCTTCCCAAATGATTTGCTTCCTGCCTGTGAAAGATTTATGCATGATGTCGGCAGGTCAATGATGAGAAAAATTGAAAAATACAGGGTTAAAAAATGATTAGTTTTATTTGTCCCGTATGCAAGAGAAGTCTTTTTGAAGAAGAAAAGCTTTATCGCTGTGAAAACGGGCATTGTTTTGATAAATCAAAATTCGGATATGTTAATCTTCTGCAGTCGCAGAAATCCTCTGCGAAACGGCACGGAGATGACCGACTTATGGTCAGGGCAAGGCGTGATTTCCTCGATGCGGGCTATTACGGCAGACTGCGTGATGAGCTTTGCAAAGTGTGTGAAAAGTTTCTTGCCGAGGGTGGAGATGTACTTGATGCAGGCTGCGGGGAATGCTACTATTCTTCGGGATTAAAGCATTATTATGCCGAAAAAGGGAAAGAGCTTTTCGTTGCGGGCATTGATATCTCAAAGGATGTTCTTGAATATGCTTCAAAACGCAAAAGCTGTATTCCTCTTGCCGTTGCAAGCCTTTTTGAGCTTCCGTTTGAGAATGAAAGCTTTGATGCGGTACTGAACATTTTTTCTCCGGATGCGGATGATGAGTTTTACCGTGTTCTTAAAACCGGAGGATATCTCATAAAAATTATTCCTTTGGAAAAGCACCTTCTCGGATTAAAATCGGCTATATACGAAAAACCGTATCTCAATGATGTGCCCGATGCTGAAATAATAAACTTTTCGTGTGTAAAAACAAGTCAGGTTAAAATGAATTTGTGCCTTGACTCCAATGAAGCGATACGCAATCTTTTCAAAATGACACCGTATTATTATAAAACGGGTATTGAAGACCAGCAGAAAATTAATAATCTTGATTATCTTGAAACTCAGGCAGAATTTGAAATAAGAGTTTACCGAAAGGAATTATAATCTATGCATAAGAGATTTGCACTTACACCGCCTATGGGATGGAACAGTTGGGACTGCTACGGTGCCGCTGTCAATGAAGAACAGCTTCTTGCGAATGCCGATTACATGGCGAAAAACCTTAAGGATTACGGATGGGAGTATATTGTTTGTGATATTCAGTGGTCAGAACCTACTGCAGACAGTTTTTATTATCACAATTTTGCTCCGCTTTATATGGATGAATATTCCCGTCTTATTCCCGCACCCGAAAGATTTCCTTCCTCTCAGGGTGGCAAGGGATTTAAACCGATTGCGGACTATGTTCATTCTCTCGGACTTAAGTTTGGTATACATATTATGAGAGGTATTCCCCGTCAGGCTGTTCATGCAAATGCGAAAACCGTCACCGACGGTGTAACTGCTAAGGATATCGCACAGCAGTTTTCTGTTTGTCCGTGGCAGACCGATATGTACGGAATAAACCCCGATGCAAAGGGTGCGCAGGAATACTATAACTCCATTTTTGAGCTTTATGCTTCTTGGGGAGTTGACTATATAAAGTGTGATGATATAGCTAATACCGAATTTTTGAAGGACAATCCCTATTCCGCGCGCCGCGAAATTGAAATGCTTCGCAAGGCTATTGATAATTGCGGAAGGGATATGGTTTTGAGTCTTTCACCGGGTCCCGCACCTGTATGGGAGCATGAGCATCTTGCGGCAAACGCAAACCTTTGGCGCATGACGGGCGATTTTTGGGATGAGTGGAGCAAGCTTTATGCAATGTTTGAGCGCTGCCATGCATGGCAGGATTATGTTCAGCCGGGTGCATGGCCCGATTGTGATATGCTCCCCATCGGCAGAATCCAAATAACCGAAAAGCTTGAAAAATACAGAAACAGATATACCCGCTTCACACATGATGAGCAGATAACCATGATGACTCTTTGGGGAATATTCCGCTCACCTCTTATGATAGGCGCCGAAATGCGTGACAACG
The DNA here is from genome assembly GCA_045544115.1 of Acutalibacteraceae bacterium. Classification (GTDB taxonomy): domain Bacteria; phylum Bacillota; class Clostridia; order Oscillospirales; family Acutalibacteraceae; genus CAG-177. The sequence goes on from JAZPYI010000061.1 coordinate 19,431, forward strand.
ATGAATTTACCCTCTCTCTTCTTCAAAACAGAGAGCTTATAGATATGCTTAAAAATTCATGGGGCGCAAAGCAGTTCAGTAGAGAAGAAACCGACGGCAAAGGCGAAATCATCTGGACTTCAAAGGGTGAAAACTGCAAGTATGTTGCTCTTTTTAATACCGACGACGAAGCAAGAAAAATCAGATTTGATGTTACCGATATTGCAATGGGCGGTATGAATTATTCCGTATGGGATATGTGGAAGCATGAGGAATATGCCGTAACAGACGGAGAATTTACAGCGGATGTTAATTCCCACGGCGCAAGACTTTTCAGAATTAAGGTGAAATAATTATGGACAGACAGCCTAACTTAAGACTTGCAACAGAAAAACCCGATCATATTATGGTCAGTATTTCGGGCGATGCTAAAACCTCAATGACCGTAACATGGCGCTCAAGCCTTGAAGTCAAGGAGGGATATGTTGAATACTACGAAAAGGGCGGAGAAAAGAAACGTGCAGATGCCATAGTCAAGCCCTTTAAGAGTGATGTTAACACAAGCAATATTTTCTGGGCAACACCCTCAAAGCTTAAACCCGGCACAAGATATTACTATACCTGCGGAAGTGAAGAAAACCGCAGTGCGGAATATTGGTTTGATACGGAAGAAGAAAATCTTACAAAATTCAGATTTATAGCAATTTCCGACCATCAGAAGGACAATGACCACTATAACCCCGATTATTCAACTCTTAATACATTTCTTAAAGATGTGCTTGCAAAATATCCTGATGTAAGGTTTATTCTTACTGCGGGTGATAATACGAACTGCGGTCAGCATGAAATCCAGTGGAACGCAATGTTTGAGGGCATGAAAGGTATAATGGAGCACCTGCCATATATGATGAGTTGCGGCAACCACGACAACAGAGGCTTCAGGGAGTATTTCCCGAATGAGGTTGACAGATATTATGCCGAGCCTGCCGAATTTTTCAACACACAGCTTGAATATTCTTATCCGAAGAACGGACCCGATGGCTGGCAGACGGAAATTTATTCCTTCAACTACGGCAATGCTCATTTCAATGTTTTCGGTGTTAATGAACCCGAGCTTATGAATGAATGGGCAAAAAAGGATATTGCGGAGTGCGGAAAGACATGGAAATTCGGTTCTCACCATTTTCCGATATATTATGCAGGCCCGAATCTTGCGAATGATGATACTTATCCCATGATGCGTGAGGCTGTAGAAATGCTTGATGTGATTTTTTCGGGACACGAGCATAATTTTTCCCGTTCATTCCCGATAAAGAATGAAGAAATATTTGACAGACCCTCTCAGGGAACGGTTCATTATGAACTAGGTAACGCAAATTTCAATCCCCCAGGAACAAAAACGACCGACAAAGTATGGCACGCATCGTTCTATCCTCATGAGGAGCAGGTATCTTCCTTTGCACTTGTTGAGGTTGACGGTGATAAGATAACAATTATTTCTGAGCTTAATGATGGCAGAATAATTGATGAGTTCTCGATTGATAAGGCAAAAGACGAAATCCGCCCATACAGAGTTGCTCCGATTTTCGGGGAGGGAAGAACGAGAGTTTATTATAAGGGTGTTGACCTCGGACTTTGCAATATGTCAACTCCCGCAGTTTGCAAGAACGGTAAATGGTATGTTGCGTTTGCAACGATGATAAGATTTGCAGGCGGTGAGGATATCCGTGAAAAGGGGAAGGTAACTCTTAAAATCTACGGAAAAGAAGCGATGTTTACCGAAGGCAGCAATATTGCTGTGACCAATAACGGAGATGTTGACCTTGGCGCAGAGGTTTTCAGAGGCAACGAAGGTCAGCTTTATATGCCTATTGACGGTGCCTGCAGGGCATTCGGCATGAAGTGGGCATATGCTAAGAGAAATAATTTTATAACAATCGAACATATCAGCGAAGATCATCCGATTGTTCCACAGCCATAAGAAAAACCCGAGGTTTTAATACCTCGGGTTTTGGCTATATATTATTGATTTCAACAACTGTTAAAATAAAATTATCAACCTTAAATCTCACGTCAAATCCCGCAAATTCAATGCCGTAAATTCTTTCAGGGATATCCTGATAACCGGGGCGGGGATCTTGTGCCAGAACGGCAATCAATGCCGCCTGCTTTTCGGTCGGAATGATATTAAGAAGTTCGTCGGGAAAATCAACCGTCAGAGAGCCTTCTTTTTCATCAAGCGCAAAGCCGTTGCTTGCCTCGGGATGAGAGTCAACATAAGGCAGATAAGGTTTTATATCGTAAATCGGAGTGCCGTCAAGCAAATCTGCGCCCGAAACACGAAGAACATAACCGTATTTCTCTGTTTTCTCAACTCCGATAAGCTTGACACTTGAAAGACCAATCGGGTTCGGTCTGAAAGGGGAACGAGTTGCGAAAACTCCCATTCTTTTGTTGCCGCCGAGTCTCGGAGGTCTGACCGTCGGAGTCCATTCCTTATCCGTACATTCCGAAAACTGCCACAGAAGCCATAAATGAGAATATTCTTCAATCCCTCTCAAAGCATCGGGGTTTCTGTATTCAGGCTCAAATATAATCGTTGCTTCAAGCTCATTGACCAAGCCACTTTGACGGGGTATGCCGAATTTTGAAGTGAAATCTGTGTGAATATGAGCTATAATGTTGATTTCGGTTTTCATTTTCTCACCTTTTATATTGTAAATATTTGTAATTTAACCTTAATATTTCTGTAATACAATGAAATTCTCGATGTGATATTATTAAGATAAGGAAAGGAGTGGTAATATGGCAAATAAAAAGCATTCTGACACAAAACAGTTTTTTCTCGGTGTGGCAATAACAATAGCGGTTTGGTCTATGGGAGTTTTTTCGGCGGGAAGAATGCCTTTTCTGGCTGACTATATTTATCTTCCCACGGAAAATGAAAGGTTGAGTTTGATATTTCCGTGTTTATTCCTTGCATATTCGGTTGTTATTTCCGTAGTTTGTAAAAGAAACTCTAAAGACGCAATCTTCTTTGGCTCGTATTTGTTTTTGATTATCCCTTCGGTTACTTTTATTTTTCTTTGGATAAATCAATATTCGGGTCTCGGACTTGAGAATTATATTTCATTTGTTCTATTATTGTTTATGATTCCTGCCATGCCTGCATTATCTGTTTTTGAGGCTTTTTTCAGAGAGTTCTACGGAAATACAAGACCGGTAGGTTTTTCGGAGGCACATATTATTTTTTGCATAGTATTGGTTGCTGCTTCTGTTTTGCCTCCGATAATTTATAAGCTTGTCAAATCAAAATAAAATTATGGGCGGCATAGAGCCGCCCGTTTTTGTTACTCCGGTTTAGCATAATTATGGGGAACATTTTGATCAATCATCGACATAAGCTCGTCAAGGGTTACAAGCATAACATCCTCGTCGAGTTTGCTTACGAAATATGCAAGATTTTCAATGCTGACTGTCCACGGATGAACATTGATAACACTGTAGCCGTTGATTGATTTGATATCCGCAGGATATGAATTGACGGTTGCTGCTTGTTCATCAAGCCATTCGGTTGTAACATTTGCACCCTCGCCGTCGGGGTGCCAGAGTGAAAGACGGTAACTGATGAAGGGTTTGTCGTTAACAAAATAAATTCTGCCCTTGCCGCCCTCGTATCTGTCCGGGTCGAGGCTTAAAATTCCGCCCTTGATGTTATTATATCTTGCGTAATATTCGAGTCTGTCGGTGAGGACTTTATCGTCAATTTCATTATCGGGAGTGCCGTCAAGAATTTGGACATATTCAAGCTTGCTTTTTGCCATTGAAGCTGCCGTTAAATCCGTAAATCCTCCGAGAGCATCGAAGGGATATTCCGTTGGGTGGATATAACCTGCGCCCGAAACTCCCGCCATGAAATAATCGTTTTCGGTTGCATCGGAATAAATCTTTTTAACCGTGACAGGTGAAAATTCCTCGAGCAGGGGAGGGAATGACCATGTTACCGGAAACTGCTTTTTAAGGGCAAGCTTTTGGTAAAATTCGCCGTAGCCGTTCTGAATCCATTGAAGATTGTCGCCGTCACTTACAACAATGGCGCAATAGTGCTTTTTTGTGTCTGTGTGTTCCTTTGTAATGCTGTGCTTTTGCTCGGGAATATCGCATCTGAACGAAGCAAGACAGCTGTTGTTATGGCTGTGGTCCGAGGGGAGTGCAATATTGCCTTTCTTTGAAGCCTGTTCAACGAATGCAACCTCATATTTTACCCAGCCGAGAACAGGAACATTGTCGCCTGCATACTCCATAACACGACCTCGGAGCAGATTGGTGTCCTCGTCATCATCAATGTAGAAGGTATAAAATCCCTGCTGAATTGCAAGGTCACGAATACCGGTAACCTCATATTTGAGGCTGACAATTGCATTGTAATTGAATTCATCCTTATATTTTTCAAAAAAGCTCCATTGAAAAATCAGATTGTATGCATCATCGGAAAAGTCTTCCTTAAGACTAAGACCCGCATCAATTGCGAGCTGTTCAAGGCTTTCGGGTACAGGCAGCCAGCCATAAAGGGCAGCAAGGTTTGTTGCGGCATTCAAACCTTCTGCTTTTTCGCTTTCTCGATAAAGAACGTAGCCTGAATCTGTTATATATGATTTAAACTTATTAAGAAGAGTTTCAACAGTCCATTTATTTCCGTTTTCATCGTTGCGGATAAGCTCAATTCCGCTCGCTTCGATTTCTTCAAGATAATTGTTGCAGATTTCATTTGTAACAATGAAAATCTGAGGATTTGTTTTTGCAACAATACCCTGAAGACCTACCGCCAAATGGCGCTCATCTTTGCTTTTAAATGTTGCAGAATCAAGCACATAGAGCTTGTCGGAAAGCTCATAGTTGATGCAGATATCGCCGAGCTTTGCAAGCTCCTGCTCTGTTTTTGCTTCGGGAAGTGCAGGTGTAAAGCATGAAATGAAAAATATAATGATTGAAGTAAAAAATGCCGTTATTCTAGCCATAAAATCATCTCCCTATATATGAATAGAATAATCTGCCGGTTGATTTTTGTCAATAGCAAAAAAGCTTTCCGGTGAATCGGAAAAGATTATAAATGCGATTTACAAATGGGATATATAAGAAAAGGGAACGGTTTAGCCGCTCCCTGTTAGATATTATAAGCCCAAAAGTTCTTTTTTCTTGTTTTCAAACTCTTCTTGCGTTATTGCGCCGCGGTCAAGCAAGTCTTTATACTTTTTCAGTTCATCGGCATTTGTGGTTTTTTGAATGTTGTTAACAACTGTCTGCTGTGATTCTTTTGAATCTGCAATAAATGATGAACGCTTTGCAAATGCAACAACGATAACTGCAAACAGTAACCCGGCAAAAAGTCCGATAGGGAAATCACTTTCAATAAGCATACAGTTATATACTCTCGACTCGAAGCAACAGAAGCAAAACATTGTATAAATAAACAGCAATATTGGAACGGCAACATGAGCTTTTCCGTCTTTATATTTACTTTTTGCTATGATTGAAATTATACACATAACGGCACAGAGTATGTATAAAACATACATAGGGATGAGTATTGCTGTCCAGTCACGTAAAAATGTAATGGCAGAAAGTGTATTTGGATTTGTAATGTTTTCTGAAATTAAAACAACAAATGATGCGATTAATAAAACCAACTGAACAGTGTTTGCAATTTTTTTCTTCATAAAAACACCTCTTGTTTTATTTGCTTTTTTATTATGGAGATTTACGTTTTCGCCTCCTTAAAATAAGCTGACACATTTTTATTCCCCATAAAATAAAAAAGTGTGTGCAACCGAAGTCACACACACCGAAAAATGCGAACTTCGATTTGCTACCACACAAAATCTTTCGTCACTCATACAAGAAATGCGAAAATAGAAGTCCGCACTTTTGCCAAAAGACAAAAATGCCACTTCTTGCATGAGTAAACATATTTGATTTTGTGTGGTGCAATTATTATATCAATATTATTCCGCTTTTTCAAGTGTTTTATAAAATACAACTTCACTCTTTTGGATATCCGTGTTATAATATCGCCAACAGACACAAGAGGGTAATATTATTGCAGAGAAAAAGCATTCAAACAAGCATTACGGCAAAAAAAGCAATGCACGAAGCCTTATATCGTTCTTCAGTATCTTATAAATAAAAAACAGACCGCATCCTTTACTGAAAAATTGCGATTCAGGGATGCAGTCTGAAAATTTCATGAAAATAAGAAAAACCCTTGAAACTACAAAAGTTTCAGGGGTTTGGAGCTGCTAGGCGGAATTGAACCGCCGACCTCATCCTTACCAAGGATGCGCTCTACCGCCTGAGCCATAGCAGCATATTAATATGCGTTCTTATCGAACGCATATTATACTACCATAATGTTTTGTTTTTTGCAAGTCTTTTTTTGAAAAAACTTAAATAATTTTCAAATTATGTTGTTGTCAACCGCTTTTTCAACAAGCTCCGCAAAAAGTGCGCAGGACCAACTGAACCAGCTTCTTGTGAATATGTCGGGATTGTTTGCGTCAAAGCCCTCGTGCATATATCCCGTGCCGCCGTCTGTTGTTTCAAGCATATGGAGAATATCGCGGATTTCATCGGCATTATCGCTTGAAAGACCCTGCATGGAAAGAGCGATGTGCCAGATATATCCTTCAGGTGTGTGTGGACTGCCGACACCCTTTGCGAATTTTCCTTCGTAGTAATAGGGATTATCCTTACTTAAAATAAATCTTCTTGTGTTCAAATAAATTTCATCATCATAAGTGCAGAAACCGAGGTAGGGTGCGGAAAGAAGACTCGGTACGTTTGCATCGTCAAAAAGAAAATAATCGCCCTTGCCGTTAACTTCGCAAGCATAGATTTTGCCGTATTTTTCATGCTCAACAACAGCAAACTCCGAAATTCCTTTTTTTATTTCATTTTTTAGTGTAATACAGTCTGTGATAAGCTCTTTTTCATCGGGATATGCCTTGCCGAGCATTTCTTCAAGATAACCGAGAACAACAACCGCAAACATATTTGAAGCAACAAGATAGCCGTATCTGCATGCATCATCGCTCGGTCTGAATCCTGACCAGGTCATACCCGTATATTCGACGGGATTGCCCATGCCGTTGTTATGAATTGTATCCTGCTCGGGGCAGTTCTTTCTTGTGAAACGGTAGGGGGATTTTTCAAAATGATGCTGCTCCGTTTTCCAAAGATTGACGGTTGTTTTTGTGCTTTCAAGGAAATCCTCGCCTAAAATATCGTTGTCGCCCGTTGCTTTCCAATAAAGATAAGCGAGTCTTACGGGATAGCAGAGCGAGTCAATTTCATATTTTCTTTCCCATACTATCGGATGATTTTCGGGATAATCGTTAAATTCCTTGTGGTCATTCGGTTCTTTCTTGTATGCGTTTGCATATGGCTCAAGAGAAATATACATTCTCTGCCTTTTAACAACACCCTTGATTATATTTCTTATTTCTTCATTGTCCTTTGCAAGCGGAATATAATGAGAAACCTCTGCCGTTGAGTCGCGAAGCCACATTGCGGGAATATCACCCGTAAGAACAAAAACTGAGCCGTCAGGCATAAATTCGGTTGCGGTTTCAAGAGTGTTCGGATAACAGTTTCTGTAAAGCTGTGCAAGCTTAGGACTGTATTTTTCAATAACGGAGCAGTATTCGTCCATTCTTTTTTCAACGCAAATCGGGAGTTTCATAAGAGTTTCCTTCCTTTTATCAATATATTTTAAATGATATAACTTACGGAATTTATTGTCAACAGATTTTTTGCTTTGGGGTTGCAAATATATGTGTTTTGTATGTTGAAAAAAAGCTGAAATATGGTAAAATATAATTGAAATATTGCTTCAATGAGGTGATGTTATGAAAAAATACGGTCTTGTCCTTGCCGGCGGGGGAGCAAAGGGCGCCTATCAGCTTGGTGCATGGCAGGCTATGAGGGAACTGGAGATAAAGTTTTCGGCTGTTGTCGGAGTTTCCATAGGTTCAATAAACGGCGCACTGATTGCGGCTGATTCTTTTGATAATGCAAAAACTCTTTGGGACAATGCTTCCGTTGATAAAGGAGTAAAAATAACAGAAGAGCTTCGTGACCCCGAAAATTTATTCAGCTTTAAGAATTTTCCTGCTTTGTTTAAAGAAATTGTTAGAAACGGCGGAATTGATGCTTCTCCGACCAAAGAGCTTATTGCACCGTTTATTGATGAAGAAAAGGTCAGAAAATCCGATGTTAAATTCGGAATGGTAACCTATCATCTTTCCGAGTTTACACCGCTTGAAATGTTTATTGATAAAATACCCGAGGGTCAGCTTGTTGATTATCTTCTTGCATCTTCAAAAGTGCCGGGGGTGAGTAAAATAGGTCCGGAAGGAGAGCGGTATCTTGACGGCGGTGTTTATGATAATGCTCCTATGGGGATGCTTTTAAGAAACGGCTATAACAGAATGATCATTGTTGATATTTCATCAATGAAGGGTATAGGTCACAAAAACGATATCACCTGTGCTGAAATGATTTATATAAGACCATATGATGTTGAAGATCTGGGAGCTGCTTTTGATTTCAGTGAGGAAATGTTTGCCAAAAGAATGAAAATGGGATATCTTGATGCAAGAAAGGCATTCGGATATCTTTCAGGAATAAGATATTATTTTGAAGGCGATACAATGAGGAAAATGGCGGAGGAATACGGAGCCGATTGCGTGGAGGAGCTTGAAGAGCTTGCGTTTGAGCTTGAGGTTGAAAGATTCAGAATTTATACAAAAGATGGATTTCTTCATGCTTTAAAAAATCGCTTTGAAGAATATCGGGTGCAGGCGGAAATGAAGGAAAGCGAAACAGAACCTAAATTCTACGATAATATTCTCAAAAGAATAACCCGCTTTAAATCCGAGAAGGATTATTCGCAGGCATTTGCCGTTCTTGATAATATGATAATATAAAAATACCCGAGGCATTCGTTAACCGAAAGCCTCGGGTATTATGTTTGTTTTAGTTGAATGCTTTGTCTGCTTCAATAAGTGAAATGCCCGCTTTACCGAGAATGTTGGCAGCCTTTGCATTATCTTCAACTCTGATGATTACGCAAGCTGAACCTTCGTGTCGTGTAATGAAAGCATATGCATATTCAATGGTAATGTCTGCATCTGAAAGAACCTTTACAGCCTCGGAGAAACCGCCGGGAGTGTCGGAAACCTCAATGCCGAGAACATCGGTTACGGAAGCGATGATTCCGTCAGCTTTAAGTGCTTCAAGAGCTTTTTCGTGGTTGCTGACGATAAGTCTGAGAATGCCGTAATCTGTTGTATCCGCAATTGAAAGAGCACGGATATCAACGTTTGCTTTGTTAAGAACGGAGGTTACCTCGTAAAGTCCGCCCTGTTTGTTTTCAACAAAAACCGAAATCTGTTTAACGCTCATATTTATGCCCCTTTCTTATTAATCGTGAAGTTTTCTCTTGTCAATAACTCTGACAGCCTTGCCTTCGCTTCTGGTGATTGTCTTGGGTGCAACAAGATGAACCTTGGGATTAATGCCAAGCATTGTTTTGATGGCACCTGCAAGAGCCTTTTCTTTTGCGGCAAGGTCTTTAACCGTATCTGAGAACTGTTCCGGATTAAGCTCAACCGAAATGTCAAGTGTATCGGTGTTGTTTGCTCTGTCTACCTCGATAAGGTAGTTGGGCGAATAGCCTTCCTGAAGAAGTACGGTTTCAATCTGTGAGGGGAATACATTTACACCGCGGATAATCATCATATCGTCGCTTCTGCGCATGGGCTTTGACATCTTTATGAGAGTTCTGCCGCAGGAGCATTTCTTTCTTGAAAGAACGCAGATATCTCTTGTGCGGTATCTGAGAAGAGGGAAGCCTTCTTTGTCAAGGCTTGTGAAAACAAGTTCACCCTTTGAGCCTTCGGGAAGAACTTCGCCTGTATCGGGATCAATGATTTCAGCAAGGAAATGGTCCTCGTTGATGTGCATACCGGTCTGCTCTTCGCATTCAAAAGATACACCCGGACCGCTTGTTTCGGTTAGACCGTAAATATCGTATGCTTTGATACCAAGCGATTTTTCAATGTCACGGCGCATTTCTTCTGTCCAGGGTTCGGCACCGAAAATACCTGCCTTAAGGTCGATATCATCAGGAGTAAGACCCATTTCCTTAAGTGTTTCACCGATATATGCAGCATAAGAGGGCGTGCAGCAAATGATAGTGGAGTGAAGGTCGCGCATGAACTGAATCTGACGCTCCGTATTGCCTGAGGACATGGGAAGGGTCAGACAGCCTACCTTGTGAGAGCCGCCGTTAAGACCGGGACCGCCGGTAAAAAGACCGTAGCCGTAAGCTACCTGGCAAACATCCTCGTTTGTGCCGCCTGCCGCAACAATTGCGCGGGCGCAGCATTCTTCCCAAAGCTCAATATCGTTCTGAGTATAGAACGCAACAACTCTTCTTCCTGTTGTGCCGCTTGTTGACTGGATTCTTACGCAGTTTTTAAGGTCTGTTCCGAGAAGACCGTAGGGATATGCATCACGCAGGTCTGCCTTGGTAAGGAACGGAAGCTTATGCAAATCATCAATGGATTTGATGTCGTCGGGTTTAACACCTTTTTCATCCATAAGGTTGCGATAATACTCAACGTTTTCGTATACACGCTTAACCTGCTTGACAAGCTTTTCGCTCTGGAGTGCCTTAATTTCTTCAACCGATGCGGTTTCGATTTCAGGCTGATAGTATTTGCTCATTGTCAACACTTCCTTTTTCATTTTATATGCCATAGCCCATTTCAAAAGCCTTCATGTTAAGGTCAATGAATTTGGGCGGAACACTTTCTTCAAGTGCCTTTATCCATTTTTCTTTTGCAACAACAGTCATATTCTTTGCCATTGCACCTATGAGAATAACGTTAACCGCTTTTGAGCTTCCTGCTTCAACCGCCATGGGAAGTGCATCAACGGTTTCGATATCTGCACCCGATGCCTTGAGGGCTTCGATGATTCCGTCGGGATACTCTGCAGCACCCATAACAACGGGCATGGGGTCGATTTGCTGTGTGTTAACAATAATCTTTCCGTCAGGTTTAAGATATTCAAGCCATCTTGCTGCTTCAAGTTTCTCGAATGCAAGAATGATATCAGCTTCACCCTTTTCAATGATGGGGGAGGATACCTTATCGCCGAATCTTACATATGTAACAACCGAGCCGCCTCTCTGGCTCATTCCGTGAACCTCGGAAACCTTAACATCGTAGCCGCAGTCGAGCAAAGCAGCACCGAGAATACGGCTTGCAAGAAGTGTGCCCTGACCGCCTACACCGACAATCATAATTGATTTATTCATTCTTTTATATCCTCCTTTCTTATTCAATAGCTCCGAACTTGCAAAGCTGACTGCATACATTGCAGCCGAGGCACTGTGTAAAGTCGATATGTGCCTTGCCGTCCTTCATGCTTATGGCGGGACATCCGATTTTCATGCACATTTTGCAGGACTTGCACTTTTCGGTATTAACCTTAAGAGGGGGATTATGTTTGACCGTTTTAAGAAGAGCACAGGGACGTCTTGAAATAACAACTGCAGGACCGTCCGCTTCGAGTGCATTCTTAATGCCTTCTTTTGTTTCTGCAAGGTTGTAAGGATCAACAACGCAAACATTATCAATGCCGATTGCCTTTGCAAGGGCTTCAAGGCTTACCGCGTTTGCAGGTTCACCCTTGATATTTTTACCCGTTGTGGGATTCTGTTGATGACCGGTCATGCCCGTAATTGAGTTATCAAGAATAATAACAACGGAATTTGTTGCGTTGTATGCTATGTTTATAAGACCCGTAACACCCGAGTGGATAAAGGTTGAGTCACCGATAACGGCAACACTCTTCTTGGCATTTTCGGGATTTGCAAGGTTTCTGCCGTGAAGACCTGAAACTGATGCACCCATGCAAAGAACCGTATCCATCATTCCGAGCGGAGGAGTAACCCCGAGAGTATAGCAGCCGATATCACCGCTTACGGTTACATCAAGCTGCTTAAGAGCATAGAAAAGTCCTCTGTGGGGGCAGCCTGCGCAAAGCACGGGAGGTCTGGGAACAATATTAATATCCGATGTAAGGCTGCTGTTTTCTTTGCCGAGAATGACTTTGGCTATCATGCTCTGAGAATATTCACCCTGAAGTGTGAAGGCATCCTTACCGATAACTTCAATGCCGTTTTTGCGGCAATGAGTTTCAATATAGTCATCAAGCTCTTCAAGCACATATACCTTCTCGCACTCCGCTGCGAACTTTTTGATCATTTCAACGGGGAGGGGATATACACAGCCAAGCTTGAGATATGAGGCATTATCGCCAAGTGCTTCTTTTGCATACTGATAGCATATGCCTGAGGTAATAACACCGATTTTCTTGCTGTTATATTCAATTGTATTAAGACCCTCCGCACCTTCCTCGCAGTATGCTGTTTGGTCAAGAATACGCTGTTCAACAACAACATGCTTTACCTTTGCGTTTGCGGGAACCATAACATATTTCTGAGGGTTTTTTGTGTATTCCTTAAGACCGTTATCAACTCTTTCCGAAAGCTTTGCAATGCTTCTGGAGTGAGCAACTCTTGTTGTGAGTCTTATAATAACCGGAGTATCAAATTTTTCGGAAAGCTCAAATGCACGTTTTGCATAATCGAGGCATTCTGCGGAATCAGAAGGCTCAAGCATCATTGTTTTTGAACCCATTGCGTAATGCCTTGAATCCTGCTCATTCTGTGAGGAATGCATTCCGGGGTCATCGGCAACAAGGATAACCATGCCTGCGTTAACACCTGTGTATGATGCGGTGAAAAGAGGGTCGGCCGCAACGTTAAGACCGACGTGCTTCATCGCACAGAAGGAACGCGCACCTGCCACTGCGGCACCGAATGTAACCTCAGCGGCAACCTTTTCGTTTGGAGCCCATTCTGAGAATATTTCATCATATTTTGCAGCAAATTCCGTAACCTCTGTACTGGGAGTTCCGGGATAGCTTGATACAACACGGCAGCCTGCTTCATAAAGACCTCTTGCTACCGCTTCATTTCCTAAAAGAAGCTTCAAGTGATTTCCTCCAATCAGTAAATCAGAAAATTATATTATATTATAATATTTTGTCAAATAAAATACAAGCATTACTTGTCCAATTTCATTTCAACCTGAGTTGCGACAAGACTGTCGCCGCAATAAATTTTGCGAAGCTTGGGCTTCTCAATTTTTCCCGTCGGATTTCTGGGAACCTCAGCAAAAATAATTTTGTGGGGACGTTTATAACGGGGAAGGTCACGGCAGAAGTCTTTGATATCCTCTTCGTCAGCCTTGCAGCCTTCTTTAATTTCAATGATGGCAGCAGCGATTTCACCGAGTCTTGCATCGGGAAGACCGATAACCGCAACGTCTTTTATTGCATCGTGCTTGCGAAGGAAATCTTCAATTTGAACGGGATAAAGGTTTTCACCGCCGGAGATTATAACGTCTTTTTTACGGTCAACAAGATAAATGAAACCATCTTCGTCCTCCTGAGCCATATCTCCCGTAAAGAGCCATTCGCCGTGAAGAACTTCGTTTGTTGCTTTTTCATCATTATAGTAGCAGAGCATAACACCGTCACCCTTAACGGCAAGCTCACCTACCTCGCCTTTTGCAACGGTTTTGCCGTTTTCGTCAACAATCTTTGTTTCCCAACCGAAGCCCGCTTTGCCGATTGCACCTACCTTGTGAACATTGTCAACACCGAGATGTACGCAGCCGGGACCTATGGACTCACTCAGACCGTAGTTGGTGTCATACTTATGATGGGGGAATATTTTAAGCCATCTCTTGATAAGACTGGGCGGAACGGGCTGTGCGCCGATATGCATAAGTCGCCACTGTGAGAGGTTATAGCGGTCAAGCTCTATATCGCCTCTGTCGATTGCATCGAGAATATCCTGAGCCCAGGGGACAAGAAGCCACACTATTGAGCAGTTTTCTTCGGAAACCGCTTTAATAATCCATTCAGGCTTTGCACCTTTAAGGAGAACGGCTTTGCCGCCCGAAAGAAGGCTTCCGAACCAGTGCATTTTTGCACCAGTATGATAGAGCGGGGGAATGCAAAGGAAAACGTCATCCTTTGTCTGCGAATGGTGATTCTGTTCGACCTTGCATGAGTGAACAAGAGCCTTGTGTGCATGAAGAATTGCCTTGGGGAAGCCGGTTGTACCCGATGAAAAATAAACGGCAGCTTCATCATCATCTGAAATTTCAATTTCGGGATTTCTTGATGTGCAGTATGTAACAAGCTTATTGTAGCTTTCGGCAAATGTAGGGCAGTCCTCACCGAGATAAAGCTTGAGATGTACATCGGGAATTCTGTCGCAAATTTGCTCCATTCTGCCTGTAAACTCAGGACCGAAAACTATTGCATCGCTGTCCGAAAGCTTGAGGCAGTATTTGATTTCATCTGCGGTGTATCGGTAGTTGAGAGGAACGGCAAGAGCGCCTGTTTTGAGTATACCGAAATAAATGGGAAGGTATTCGATGCAGTTCATAAGGAGAATTGCAACCCTGTCGCCCTTCTTGATACCTCTTGAAAGTAGAAAATTTGCGAAACGGTTGGCTCTTTTGTTGAAGTCCTCCCAGGTGATTTCGCTTCTGCCCGTTGCTTTTGCACCCTGCTCGATAAGAGAATATTCTCTCCATGTTACACGGCTTTTCTCCTGAATTTCGGGGTTGATTTCAACAAGGCTGATATCATCCTTATAAAGGACAGCATTTTTTTCGAGAAATTCTGTAATTGGCATTTTTTATCATTCCTTAAATTTATTTATAAAACACAATTCAGAGTGGCGGAGTCGGAAAACCCCGTCACTCTGTTTATAATCATTATTTTGCAGCAACCTCACGGACATCTCCCGTGTAGAAAAATTCCGTTTCTTTTTCGTTGGTTGACTTTGTAACTGCGCTGACTGCAAAGCAAAGTGCAAGCGATGCAACCATTGCGATGCAGGCAAATACGGGACCCTTTCCTGCGAGCCATACAGCGGTTTCGTTAGCGGTGAAGCTTGTTGCAAGCTTTGCAGCAGCAGGAATTACCGCAATAACAAATCCGCCGATGATTCCTGCCCATGCACCCTTGGTATTCATCTTCTTCCAATAGAGAGCAACAACATAAGGCGCAAGGAAGGAGCCTGAAATGATACCCCATGAATAGCTCATCATATCAAGAATTGCAGTGTCGGTATTTGCAATAATATAAGAACATACTACAAATATAACACATAATACCTTAATAATCAATGATGATTTTTTTTCGCTCAAATCTTTTTTGAAATGCTTGATAAAGTCAATTGTAAGAGTTGAGCTGGCGGTAAGAGTTACCGAACAGAGTGTTGAAACCGATGCCGCAATAAGAAGAACAAGAACTACTCCGAGAAGCACGGAAGGAAGATTCGATTCCTTAAGCATGTTCGGAACAATAAAGTCCTGTGCAATGTAGTTTGGATCTGCAGGATTGTTGAGCTGCGAATAAGTAAAATATCTGTAGCAGAGTGAACCGATAAAATATCCACCGCCTGCAACAAGAAATGCGAAGAAGGTTGAAATTGTAATACCTTTCTTTGCCTGTTTGTCGTCCTTGATGCCGAAATACTTTGTAACCATCTGAGGAAGTCCCCATGTGCCGAAGCTTGTCATAAGAACGGTTGCCCAGAGTGAAATCCACTGCGATGAGTTAAGCTTCGGTAAGCCGTTTGTTGACGAAGGCTGCGAACCGAGAGTATGTGCATATTCAGCCAAGCCTTCAAATCCTCCTACTGCATCGCATCGAATAACACAAATAATAAGAAGCATAATGCCGAACATCATAACAATGCCCTGCATAAAGTCTGCTCTTGCTTGAACAAGATATCCGCCGAAAACAAGAAGAAATGCTGCAACAACTGCGATGATAATCATACAAATGTCAACATTGATTCCAAGAAGAACCTCCGCAACAGAAGCAAGTCCTTTATAAACAGATGCTGAATAGGGAATAAGAAAAACAAATATAATTACGCATGCAAAAAGACGCATTGTTTCGCTTGAATATCGTTTTTCAAGGTATTGAGGCATTGTTTTGAGCTTAAGACGGTATGAAACATCTCTTGTTCTGCGTGCGAGAACCTTCCATGCAAGCCATGAACCGAAAACAGCATTTCCGAGACCGGCAAGAATGCCCCAAAGACCGTAGCCCTTACCTGTGCCGCCTGCATATCCTACGAACATAACAGCCGAAAAATATGCCGTTCCGTAGGAAAGAGCAGAGAGCCATGCTCCTGCGTTTCTGCCGCCAACCGTAAGGTCGGCGATGCTTTTAGCTTTTTTACCCTGAGTAACACCGATTATGATCATAAGAGCAATGTAAATTCCGATTGTTACCCAAATTGCAATTTTGTCCATATGCTTCATCCCTTTTAATTAGTACAGCTTTAAAGCTTTTATGCGTTAAAGTGCTTACATATTACACCACAATTTCTCTTTTGTCAATAGAAAAGAGAAAAAAACCAAAAAGAATAAAAAACTTTTGAATTTTTGAAAAAATTGCTTGACATTTCATGTTTCTGTGTTATAATAGCATTCGTTGAGTTACGAAACCTCAACTCA
Organism: Acutalibacteraceae bacterium; assembly: GCA_045544115.1. Classification (GTDB taxonomy): domain Bacteria; phylum Bacillota; class Clostridia; order Oscillospirales; family Acutalibacteraceae; genus CAG-177. The sequence goes on from JAZPYI010000061.1 coordinate 36,095, forward strand.
AATCGAATATCCGGGTGTGGCGCAGTTGGGAGCGCGCTTGACTGGGGGTCAAGAGGCCGTGAGTTCAAGTCTCGCCACTCGGACCAGTAAAAACCGTTAAATCCGCTGTTTAAGCGAGGTTTGACGGTTTTCTTTTTTTACTTTATTAC
>JAZPYI010000062.1:0-6024 GCA_045544115.1 Acutalibacteraceae bacterium
ATTACTCATTACAAACCTCCTTTACAAATGTGCGGATTATCTCGCACCCTTGTCCTTTCCTCTGTCCAAGTGTTTTTGATAGTAAACAATGGCTTTGATGATGAAATCCTCAACCTGACTCGGCTTCAAATCGGGCAATGCTTTCTGCAAACGCTCCATCGGAATACGGAACATTTCACGCTGATTTGCCTTTTCTTCCTGCATTATCGAGTCGATGAGTTCATCGGTCAGTTGACCTGCCTGACTGAGCTTTTTGAAGCGGACTGCCTGCGAAAGAGACGGTGTTCTGTCCTCAACCTCAACCGTACCGAGCAGACTGTATTGCTGTTCTTCGGTAAGGTAAGACAGCTCAACTGCGGGAGTGAGAGCAATTCTGCCCTCGTCAACAAGGTCAAGAAGCTCGGGGATGAGATATGTCAGACGGATATAGCGTTGAACTTGATTTCGGCTATCCTCGCTCTGACTTGCGATAATTTCATCACTTCTCAACTTCGTCCCAAGTTGGGACGAAGTTTTACCTTGATGTTTAAGTGCCTCCAGTTTAAGCTTATAAGCAAAAGCTTTTTCAGAGGGTAAGATATGTTCTCTGTGCAGGTTACTGTCCACGAGCATTATTGCGGCTTCATCACGGCTGACAGCATAAATAAAGACAGGAACATTTTTTGCCCCTGCCTTCTGTGCCGCCCTCAGTCTGCGGTGTCCCGAGATAAGCTCGTATTCATCCTCTGTATTTTCAAGCGGTCTGACGATAAGCGGTGAGAGAATTCCCTGCTCCTGTATGCTTTCAATCAGAGCATTCATCTCCTCGTTATCAATAACCTTGTAGGGGTGTCCCTCAAAGGGACGGATTTTTTCAAGCGGTATGTTAACCGCAGATTTCAATTTTCTGTTTGCCATATTAACGGCTCCTTTCATAATTTTTATTTCTGGTTGGTGTGTGAATTTCTTTGATGTCCTGAAGCTTCTCGTCGATTTCAGGCTTCTTCTGTTCAATCCTTTCGCAAACGGTAATATTCTTTCGCAGTATCTTCATCCTTCCGGAAAGATCTGAAATATACTCTTTCAGCTCACGTTCTTCATTTTCATCGCCGTGGTTCTGAGCAGTTTTCAGTTTGCTTCGCAGAATATTTCTCGCCTCGCTCAGTTCTGTAAGCTCATCCTTACAGCCTTGCTTATATGCTTCAAGCTGTTCGGCGGTTTCAATGTCGTTACCGCACAGAAGGTTTTGCTGTTCAACGAGTCTGTTAAGCTTGCGTATTTCATCGGCAAGGTATTTAACCGCAACTCTGTTGTTATCAGGTCTTTTCCTCACCGCTTCAACAATGGTTATAAACCGCACATAGGTCTGTGCATAACCGACAATCGGCTCATCACCAATATACTGTCTGTAGAGATTATCCTGCGGCGGAATATCAACACGGTATCTGCGCCAGCTTTCGTCAATGCGTTTTATCAGATTTACGGGAACATAGTCCTCGCCAAGAGTTATAAGCCTTGTCGGTCTTTTGAACGCAGGGTGATAAACCGTTGAGTATCGGCTCGTGAAATTAAAGGTGTATCCCTTCTTTTTCATCTGATTGAAAAAGTCCTTTCGGCTTATTGATGTGAGTATCGTTTCGTCAATTTCGGTTTTGATAATCGCGTTCTTTGTAAGCTTCATACTCTTTTCATTCATATACTCGTTATACGGAATACCTCTTGACTTCTTCGGATTCAAAACGACAGACAGCTTGTATTCTCTGCACAGCTCGTCGGACACCTCACGCAGTCTGTAAAGACTCCTTTTGTCGTCGTTATACTTTTTGCCGTCAACAAACGATACTGAGTTAAAAACAAAATGGTTGTGAATATGCTCGTGGTCAAGGTGAGTTGAAACAACAACCTCAAACCTGTTGCCCCACATTTTCTCGGCAAGCTTCATTCCGATTTCGTGTGCGACTTCGGGTGTAACCTCACCGGGTGCGAAAGCTTGAATTACGTGATAAGCCATTATCCCGTCCTCTTTTCCGTAGCGATGTTTTACGGACATCATATTTTTCTCCGCTGTTTCGGGAACGGTGTTGATGCCGTCAACATACATCCAGCCGTCAGCTTCAACCGTCTTTTCGGGATTCATTACATAGTTGATACATTTGCCAATCCTGCCTTTTACGGGGAATATTTTAGTTACTGCCACGCTCTTTTGGGTGCAAAGGCTTCGTCAACCTTTTCCGAAACCTCATTGAAGTTCTTGCAGGCTTTTTCAAGCTCGGCAGTGTTGAGATAACCGCCCGAATGGACGATTCTTGCAAGCTGATTAAGATTGTTGCCGACTGCACGCAGTTCTTTTATCAGCACAGAATACTCGGCAGGAGGAGCCTGTGCAGGTAAATAACCGCTGAGCAGAAATCTTATCAGCTTTGACATTGTGAGTCCGGTTGCCTTACACATCTTATTGAGTCTGATGTGTTCTTCTTCTGTAAGGCAAACGGTTACTCGGTGGATTCTTTTCTGCATAATGTTCGTTCCTTTCTTTTTGAATTTCTCGGGGTGTACCCCGCAAGCGGCTTTATTACAATAAATCCAATGCTTGCTAAGACTGAAGAAACAGATATTTTTCGGATTTATCCGTTTCTTATTACCGAAGCAGACTGTTTCGTTTAGGAGGGCGTTGTTTGAAACAGTCCGTTTCGGGTTGACGGCAAAAGTGCCGTCATAGTTTTTTTGAGGAAAGCAAAAGTGACGGCAAAAATGCCGTCACTAAAAGCTGTTGATGAAATCGAGGGCGGCTTCGTAACTTTGAGCCTGCTCGGTTTCATCTATCGTTTTTTCTTCGGGTAAGGGTTGAAACTTCAGATTTTCGAGAATTTTCTCGGCAATAACCTCTGCCCAATCTTTTCTGATAAGAGCGTTGACTACCGTTTCGGTGTACGACTGACCTTTGAACGAGCGAAGATACTCCCAAGCAAGGCGATCATTCTCTTTGTCAAGGTTAAGCCGCAGGGTGATTTTTCTGATATTCATTTACCGCTGCTTTTTCGTTGTATCGTTGCGCACCATTCATAACCCTTTGCGGTTGCACGGATGTCATCAATAACGGTAATTCGAGATTTGTCGCAGTCGGCAAAATTTTTAATCAGGCATCCGCCACCGCCCACAACCGTCAGTCGCATCGTTCTCGGGTCGTAGCCGTGTTCGCGAAGATTGCGGAAAATCCCGGCAACATAGTTCTTTGCGGATTTCGTAATCGTTTCAAGAAATTCATCCGCAATATCCGCTTTGCCGAAACGAAGCACACGGGTGATAACCGATTCGTCAACCGTTGCGTGGTGAGTACGCATCATATCTTCTTTTGCCTGAATCACGCATTGCTGAGTGCCGAATTTCTCCGTGAAGCATCTTCGGTTTTCGGCTTTCTTCTCATTGATAAACATAACGTTCATCGTACCGTTGCCGATGTCGCAGAGCATATTTGTTCCGCTGAATTCGTGAAGTCTGTTCGCAACAGCGGCAAACCCCTGCGGGAAGATATCGGCACCCGTAAACTCGACCCTGTAGTCAATGCTGTTGAAGCTGAATTCAACCTCTTTGTTCTGCAAAAGGTAGCTGCGGAAAGCTTCCTTCTGTGCAGTGAGCCAAGTCAGAGGAAGACCTGCCGCCAAGTGAACTTTAGCCTCACGCAACCCCCGTGCTCTGAGCTCGTAAGCGACAGCCGCCAAGGTCAGAACATAGTAATCCATATCCTGAATTTTGTCGGCAACAAACTCCTTGTGCCCTTCACCGATTGTGTAGTATTTACCGTTCCACGTAAGCAAATTTTCTTTGAAAGCGGGCTCGGTGTCGCTCACATAAACACCCGTTGAGAAAGTCTTATTTGCTGTTTTGATATTCCCGTATCCGTGGTCAATACCGAGAATAAGAGAGTCGTTTGAATTCTTCATAAATTCTCCTTTCTTTTGTGATAATGTTTTTGCCCTCCAACCATATACGACACAAGAAAGCCAAAATGTTCCAAAGGTTGGAAAATTTTTTTATAATAAATCCAATCAGACGGTACAAAAAGAAAAAGCCCCGCACGAAGCGGGGCAGGTAAATAGTGGTCCTCTCATATCCAAGTAGGCAAATATATCTGCCCATTTGGATATGAACGGCACAAAAATCACGGTGGAAATTTTCTTTTTACTGTGGTATGATTAGAGCGATAAATAAGAATTTGTGGAGGTAATTATGAGATTAAAAAAACAAATTTCATTGCTTATTTGTGTTGTAATGGTATTTTTATCCGCTACACTCTCATCTTATGCTTCTGACGGAACAAACGCAGGCACACCTGCAATAATAAACACAGCGGAAGGAATCACAGGCTTAGTTATCAATTATTTTGCAAAATTGATCAACAACATCAAAGGCACAGATGAAACTGCTATACCCCCTGCAGCGGTAAATCCTCACTCGTGGATTGAATATGACGGCGAACCGATTGAGAATCCCGAACAGAGATTGAACGCAGAAACATGGGTTGCAAATGAAATTGCTTTTGAAAGCGAAAAATCATATACCAACCCGTTCAATGACGTTGATGTGGAACTTCACCTTTGGGGCAACGGCAGACTTTATAAAATCCCTGCTTTCTGGGACGGTGGTAATGTCTGGAAAGTCCGGTTCGTTTGTCCCTCCGAAGGTAATTGGCATTTCAAGACCGTCTGCACGGATGCCGAAAACACTTTGCTTGACGGTAGAACAGGTGCTGTTATCTGCACCGGATACAGCGGTGAGCACGATATTTATAAGCACGGTTTTATCACAACAAACGCAGGTGAAAAGTATTTCACTTATGACGACGGAACACCGTTTTTCTGGCTCGGTGATACTCATTGGAGTCTCGGCGACGAAACAGTTGATATGGTTGAAACAATATGCGAAAAGCGTGTTTCACAGGGTTTTACCGTGTATCAGAGTGAACCCATCGGAGCAAAGTTTGATTTTACAAACGGCATAACCGAAGAGGATATGGCAGGTCTTGCGGACTATGATGAAAAGTTCCGCATTATTGCAGAAAACGGGTTCGTTCACGCAAATGCACAGTTTTTTTTCTCCTATTTTATTGAGCCCCTGATTTCAAACAACGGCGGTTTCAACGGCAATGAGCCGTCTGATTCTGCAAAAGCTTACCTTGAAAAAGTCAGCCGTTACTGGGTCGCAAGATACGGAGCTTATCCCGTTGTCTGGACACTCGGTCAGGAAGTTGACAATGATTTCTATTGGAGCGAAACAAACCATCCCGAATGGGGATTGGATAACAACCCATACAAGCTTGTTGCGGAGTATTTAGCAAAACACGATGCATATGACCATCCGCTTTCTGCTCATATGGAAAACGTCGGTTCAACGTCGGTTTACGGCAACGGTGAGGGAGCAACGGATAATTGCAAGGTTTATTTCAAAGATGCGATGCCGTCCTGTTTCAGAGATATAAAAGCACACAATTTCTATGCCGTTCAATGGCACACCGACAAAACAGAGCAAAGCGATTTCCGAATTGAAAAAGACTGCTGGTATAACTCACAAGGCAAACCCGCAATCAATTATGAAGGCCAGTATTGCTATCTCTGGACAAAGAACTTCGGTTCAAGAATGCAGGGCTGGACAGCGTATCTTAACGGCATGTACGGCTACGGTTGGGGCGGTCACGATACCTGGAGCTACCTCAATGTTTATGATGAAGAAAACGACAGCTCCGACGGCGTTGACACAATAACGAGCGAAGAAAAAATCAATGCAACCTGGCAGGATGCGCTCGAATACAAGAGCTCATATCAGGTCGGATATATGCGAGATTTCCTTGAAAACACAGAATGGTATAATCTTATTCCCAGATTTGACAACAAGGCATATTTCGTTCCCGCAAACAATGTTTATTATGTTTATGCAGGCAACGAAGATAACACCGAAATCGTTATTTATTTCTATTCGTTCACCGATGAAACCGTTGCGCAGAATGTAAACACCAAGTTTTACGGCGGAATAAAAACGGGTACAATCGGA
>JAZPYI010000063.1:0-37779 GCA_045544115.1 Acutalibacteraceae bacterium
GAAAAGAAGCAAATTATTCAAGGCTCAGACATTATTAAAGAACTCAACTGCAATTTAATGATGATATGGATTGCCATTGAAGGTTATAAGAACAAATCCGACATTGCAAATCTAAGCAGTTCTTTCCAAAAATATCTTGAAAGCTCATGCGAAACAGTTGTTTTTGTTGTTGACACTTATCAATTTACGGTTTACACGAAAAACCCCGAAACTTTAAAAAAAGCAGTTGATTTCGCCAAAAAGCACAACACAGGAACATATGAATTAATAGAGAAAGATCATTCCGATTGGTATTTTGGTGTTTGAAAGTTGGAGATATTAAATGAAAATTAGTAACATTGAATTAAAGGGGTATGCTGCTCTCGCTCCCATGGCAGGAGTTGCCGACAGAGCATTCCGTGAGCTATGCATAAAATTCGGAGCATCATATGTTGTTACCGAAATGGTAAGCTCAAAAGGTCTTGCAATGCATGACAGAAAATCCGATTCACTGATGCTTCTCGGTGAAACGGAAAAACCTGCCGCAGTTCAGATTTTCGGAAATGATCCCGCAACAATGGCGGAAGCTGCCAAGAAAGCTGCAGATACAGGCTGTTGTGCAATCGATATTAACATGGGTTGCCCCGCACCGAAAATAGCTGGAAACGGCGGCGGCTCGGCTCTTATGCGGAACCCTGAGCTTGCTGCAAAAATTACTGAATCGGTTGTAAAATCTGTCGATTTACCTGTTTCCGTTAAATTTCGTTCAGGCTGGGACGAAAACAGCATAAATGCCGTTCAGTTTGCCGTTATGCAGGAAAAAGCAGGTGCTTCTTTTTTAACTGTTCACGGCAGAACAAGAAAACAGATGTATGCACCGCCTGTTAATATCGATATAATCAAGCAAGTTAAAGATGCTGTAAAAATTCCGGTTATCGGAAACGGCGATATTACGGATGCTCTTTCAGCAGAGAATATGTATAAGTCCACAGGCTGTGATTTTATCATGGTCGGCAGAGGTGCACTTGGTGCACCGTGGATTTTTAATCAAATTAATGAATATTTTAATAATGGAATAATTCTTCCCGAACCACCAATCGAAGAACGCATGAACATTATGATTCACCATATCGAAAAGCTTTGCGAATATAAAGGTGAATATATCGGAATGAGAGAAGCAAGAAAGCACTCAGGCTGGTATATAAAAGGAATAAGAGGGGCAGCAGCCTTCAGGCAGGAAATCGGTTCTCTTGAAACAATTGATCAACTGAAAAAAATTGCCGATAAAGTAATCACAGCCTCTTGTACAAATTGATAATTCAGAACATTAAATTTTGTATATTCAAACAAAATTCCGAATATGAGTTAAACAATATTGAAAAAAAGAATCTTTCTGTGTTAATATATTAGCATATTATAAAAAGGAGAAAATATAATGTTTATGACAATTCTTATGAAAATCATCGGATTTTTGCTCGCGGTAATTACTCCGCTTGCATCACTTATTGTTGCAACACCGTTTTCAACATTTGATAAAAACGTTGAAATTGCCGAAGAAAAAGTCGGCGGATTCATGAAAGGTGTATGCCATGCAGACCCTCAATATGATTTACTTCAGGAAGCAGGCATTGAATGGTTCCGTGACGATATCCCCTTCCCCTACGACAAAAACGGAAAACTTTCAGAAAGCTATAAGAATTGGAAAAAGGAAAGCAAGGAATTTGCAAAAAACGGTATAAGAATTTTCGGCATAACTCCCTATCCCGATGATTACATGGAATACGGTCTTGACCCCCGTAATCCGGAGGACAGAGAAGCGATTCAGGATATTGCAAGATTTTATGTTGAAGATTTGAAAGGTATCGTAGGCGCTTTTCAAGTAACAAACGAAATGGGTATTGACCGTTTTACACTTCCTCTTACACTTGACGAAGCAGCAGAATTTATTGGTATGCAGCTTGAGGCTATGTATCCCATCAGAGGCGATATCATTATCGGCTATAACCTCGGCGGACTTTCAATACTTCAGCTTCCTTTTAAGATGATGAAATATCATAAATACTGCGACTATGTAGGTCTTGATATGTATCTCGGCTGCTTTGAGCCTGTTTTGAAAAATCCTGACCAATATATAACAATTCTTAATTTTGTGAGAAGAGTAACAAACAAGCCTGTTATTATGTGCGAGTTCGGATATATAGGCTACGGAGAACCCAAATCTGACGAAGAAAAGACCGCAATTCTTAACAGCTACGGTTTTAAGAGCGAAAAAGACGCAATAGCTAACATAGACAAATTTATCAACGAGCTTCCCGAGGACATGAAGGAAGAAATCATTGAGGATTACAGCGACAGAACTCCGGAAGAACGAGCTGACCTTATTTTCAACGGTGAATATTCAAATCACCTTTACTGTGAGCTTGCTGAAGGATTCGGTCTTTACGGCTTTGAACACACACCCGAGGGTCAGGCTGATTTTTACAAATATATAATTCCAAAAATCATGGAAGTTGATTATGTAATCGGTGCATTTGTTTATTGCTGGGGTGACAGCGACAGCTGCTATGTTTGCGGTCAGGTTGACTGTCCCGTTGAAACAGGCTGGGGTCTTGTGGACGGTGCAGGCAGACCCAAGCCCTCATACTATGCAGTTAAAGAAGCTTTTAAATATGTTACAATTGAAGAAAGAATAAAAAACAAAGCAAACGAAGTAAAAACGAACATCAACACAAAGATTGATGACGCAAAGCAATATATTGAAGAAACTAAATATGAATTGAAAGAGCTTTTCGGTTTTTAAAATCCCCCCGTGTTCACGATAGTGAACACGGCTAATATTATTTTGACAAGATTGATATCATGTGATAAAATGAAAATAATAACCTAAAAGAAGGTATGTTTATGTTTGATTATTTCAGAATAGCTTGTGCAGTTCCGGATGTTGAGGTTGCCGATATTAATTTTAATATCTTTCAAACAAAAAAATTCATTTCGGAAGCTGTGGATAAAAAAGTTGATTTGCTTGTTTTCCCCGAGTTGGGAATAACAGGTTATACTTGTGCTGATTTATTTTTTCAAAATGCTCTTATAAATGAAGCCGCCAAAGGTATTAATTCGATTGTTGAATTCAGTAAAGATACTGATACCGTTATTGCAGTCGGTGCGCCGATTACCGTTAACGGTTCGATTTATAACTGTGCAGTTATCATATATAACGGTGCTGTTTACGGAGTTATTCCTAAAAAATATACACCTAATTACGGTGAATTTTCCGAAAAAAGATATTTTGACTCCGCAGTTAATTTAAAAACAGATATAATCAGCTCACAATATTTCGGACTTAACGACGAATATGATATCCCCGTCGGAAACGGTGTGTTCTATATTAAAGGAGCAAAAATAGCTTTTGAAATATGCGAGGATTTATTTGCTCCTTCACCGGTTAGCACGGATTTATGTCTTTGCGGGGCAGAAATCATTGCAAATCTTGCTGCAAGCAATGAAACAGCAGGAAAGCATAAGCTTAGAACCGAGCTTGTAAAAAACCAGTCACTAAAAACAAACTGTGCATATGCTTTTTGCTCTGCCGGTTGCAAGGAATCAACCTCGGGACTTGTTTTTTCGGGGCATTGTATTGTAGCGGAAAACGGTAAAATTACAGCCGAAACACAGGATAATATCACATCCGACTGCATGATAATTAAAGATGTGGATCTCGGAAAAATAAGACATGACAGAATTTCAAACACCACTTTTACAGACTGCAAAGCTTATTGCAAAACAGAGTTCGACAACTATTTTATAACCGATGATTATTCTGAGGCTGACGGTGAATATGCTTTTGTTTCAAAGCTTCCTTTCATTCCATCAACCGAAAAAGAAAGAACCGAAAGATGCCTTTCAATATTTAACATTCAGGTTGCGGGGCTTATCAAAAGACTTGAAAAAACCGGATGTAAGCCTGTTATCGGTATTTCGGGCGGTCTTGATTCAACACTTGCGCTTCTTGTTTCGGTTGAAGCTGTTAAAAAGCTCGGGAAACCGCTTACTGATGTTGTCGGTATAACAATGCCTTGCTTCGGCACTACCGACAGAACTTACAATAACGCAGTTTCACTTATGAAATCCCTTGGAATTACAAATCTTGAAATAAATATTAAGGATGCTTGCCTTCAGCATTTCAAAGATATCGGTCACAACGAAAACGATTATGACCTCACATATGAAAATTCACAGGCAAGAGAAAGAACTCAGGTTCTTATGGACTATGCAGGCAGAGTCGGCGGTCTTGTTATCGGCACGGGCGATATGAGCGAAATGGCTCTCGGTTGGTGCACATATAACGGCGATCACATGAGCATGTACGGTGTTAATTCAGGTGTACCCAAATCACTTATCCGTTGGATTATTGACAGCCTGATAAATAACGGCTATTTTAAAAACAGCAGAGAATATCTCGAGGATATTGTCAATACTCCCATCAGCCCCGAATTACTTCCTCCCGATGCGAAGGGTGAAATTGCTCAGCAAACCGAAAGCATTGTAGGTCCCTATGCTTTGCACGATTTCTTCCTTTACAATATTCTTCGTTTCGGCTTTGAACCCGAAAAAATTTATTTTCTTGCAAAGAAGGCATTTGAAGAGGATTTTGACGGTGAAACAATTCTTAAATGGCTCAAAATTTTTTACAGAAGATTTTTTACACAGCAATTCAAAAGAAGCTGTATGCCTGACGGTGTAAAAATCGGTTCTGTCGGAATTTCGCCTTCAACGGATTTAAAGATGCCGAGCGATGCCTGCGCAAATATATGGCTCAAAAAACTTGATAATATTAAATAACATTTTTCGGCGGGATTTCCATGTCCTGCCGATATTTTTTGAAATAAAAGGTGAGTGTTTTTGCCGTCTTCGACGAATAAAGGTTGAAACACGGTTAACCTTGTTGGTTGGGAGGTGTTCGGATGGACAACGGTGAAAGTAGCTACCGCCGTTTTCTTGACGGAGATGAAGCCGCATTCGGGGAAATCCTCGATATGTACAGTGAAAATTTAATATTCTTCATAAACCGCTATGTCAATAATATTTCAATTGCCCAGGAGCTTTCCGAGGATGTTTTTGTTGATATTCTGATTCACAAGAGAAGATTCAATTTTAAAACATCGCTGAAAACATATTTGTTTACAATCGGACACAACAAAGCGGTCAGCTATGTGCGCCGATGTGCCCGTAAACCCGAATATGCATATGAGTATATTGAAAACGAGGCGGACAGAAAAAATATTGAGGATGAATTTATAAAAAAAGAGCAGGAAAGAGAGTTGCACGAGGCACTCGGCAGACTGAATAAGGACTATAAAACGGTGCTGCATCTTGTCTACTTTGAAGAAATGAGCAACGAAGATGCGGCAAGGGTTATGAAGAAAAATAAAAAACAGATCGAAAATCTTTTATACAGGGCAAAACAAGCTCTCCGAAAAGAGCTTGAAGGAGAGGTGAAGCTTTAATGAAAAACAGAGAAGAATATCTGGCAAGCATTTATGCAAAACGAGATAAAGTGCTTGCTAAACGCAAGAAAACCATATCGTTGATAACAAGCACGGCTTGTCTTGTTTTATGCTTTATTGCTGTTTTTTCATTTGTACCAAAAAGACTTGTTAAAAAGACAAACACAGCCGAAACAATTAATGAAAACCGATATTCCGACAGCCGGACACTTGATAAGATTATTTTTGAAGAGGAAGCAACATTCTTTCATTCTTCAGAAATATATTTGCATGATGATTCATTTGTGATTAACGAAGCAATAAGCACAGTTACCAATGATGCCAATGCAAACATTCAAGGCGGCATCAAAAACTCAGAAAACAGTTTTCGGGCAGAAATTGCTGCTGAAGCAACAACAAGGCAAATGAATTTCGGATATGCCGGAGGAAAGTTTGACCCCAATCAGATACTAAGCGGCGATCCTGCAATCGCACCCGAAAATCCCCCCAAGGATTATGATTCAGCTGTTACTGAGCCTTATAACGAAAAACCGGATTCCGTTGAAGAAGTAACAAAAATCAAAACAACTAAAGCATCGCTGCGAACATCGGATGAAGCAATTGAAGAGGCAACTAAAATCGTACCTGATGAGGATGCCGCAAAAATCATCGAAGAAAATACTCAGGTAACCGTAACAAAAACGGCAAGCGACGAAACATTATACACCGTTTATTTTTATACAAGTAATAAAACATTTACAATCGTTCTTGACGCAGTAACACTCAGAGTTTTAGAATGCACGGAAAAGAACATTGTCACAGAAAAAGAATCCTATATTTCTTATCCGTGGTTTCCCGAAACAACCGATGCATTGCCTGAATTCAAGCCTCAATAAGGAGAAAAAATATGAAAAAAGCAATTGCTATTTTTATATCATTTGTTTTATGTTTTTCATTGTTCGGCTGCAACAATGACATCAACAATGATATTATTGATGAAATAACAGAAAAAATCGCAGAAACAGCTTCTTCGGAATATACAACGGAAAAATCAATTACAATAGAGGTAAAAAACATTGGATTTGATAACGGATTTTATTCTCCTTTCTCTATAGAAGACGCAAAAAAAGCAGAAAAAATTATCCAAAAATATGAAGAGCAAATCGTTGAAGCCGGTTCCGATTGTCTGTTTGATTTTAATGTTAAAATTGACGGCATTGAATACGCATATCATTATGATTGCGGTTCTTTTGAAAACATCACTTCGGATGTAATAAAAGAATTTAAACTTTCGGAAGATGACAAAAATACTTTCAACAGAATTCTTTTTGAATATGTCCCTCATAGCAATCCTTGTCAGCCCATAGAAAATTTCACAGAACCCGAGCAAGAAACAACACCTACAACACTTCGTTGTTTGTATGACACAATCGAGGATTTGAGCTTCACGCTAACCAAAACAACAGTTACTGCGGCAGAATTTTCACTCAAAATGCTTAAAGAAGCAATAAAACAAGAAACAAACGCACTCATCTCACCTGTTTCTTTAATTACGGCTTTATCCATGACGGCTAACGGTGCAAAAGGTGAAACTCTCAAGGAAATTGAGAATTTATTCGGTGGTAATGTTGAACAACTCAACCGTATTTATTCAAAATCGGCAACTGACGGCGAAGGAGTTAAAACTGCAAACTCAATATGGTTCAAGGATACCCCGGCACTCAAGATCAAGCAAGGTTTTATTGACGTTAACAAAAAACATTACGGTGCGGAATTTTTTAAAGAGGATTTCAGCAAATCTACAATTAATAAAATAAATCGCTGGGTAAGCGATAACACGGATGGCTTAATTAAAGACGGACTGAAAGAACTCCCTTCCGATGCCGTAATGTATATTATAAATACGGTTTTATTTGATGCGGAATGGAAAAATAAATTTAACTCAAATCAAGTTATAAAAAATCAAAATTTCACAACCGAAAGCGGTGAAGTTCAAAAAGTTACAATGCTTTCAGAAGAATTTAACGCAAATGAATATAATTATTTCAAACTCGGCAATACCGAAGGTATAATCAAAGATTATTCAAACGGTTATTCTTTTGCAGCTATTCTTCCGAATGAAGGCATAACAGTTTCACAGGCTTTAAACAGTTTTACAGGCAACCAGCTTGCAAATACTCTTGTTAAAAGATTGAGTGCCGATAAAACAAAAGACGGAGTTTTTCTGCTGCTGACAAAAATCCCGAAATTTGAATTTGATTGCAGCTTTAAATTCGGAAGCACATTGAAAAAACTCGGAATGCCCCTCGCTTTTGATCCTGTGAAAGCTGATTTCTCCGGAATAAGTGACTCTACAACTTATCCTCTTTATATCAGCGAGGTATATCATAACACAAGCATTTCTTTAACAGAAAACGGTACTAAAGCAGGCGCCGCAACATATGTTGAAATGAAATTCGGTTCCGCAAAGCCACCTGAAAATGTTAAAAAACTCTATTTTGACAAACCGTTTATCTATGTGATTTTTGAAACAAATACCGGTATGCCACTGTTCATGGGAACCGTCAGAGATTTCAACAAATAATATATTTCAGCACTGTATTTTATAATACGGTGCTGAATTTGTTTTATAAATATTGCATTTAATTTTATTATTTGATAATATATAAACATAAATTACAAGGAGAATATATCATGAAAAATAGTACAAAAACTTTGTTGAAAACAACGGGCATTACTGCAGGTATTCTCAGCGCAGCAGGTTTCCTTACGTTTCAGGAGCTTATGAACAGAAAAGCTGTTCTTTCGCAAAAGCTCGGCTCATTATTTGTCGGTAAATCAGGCTTGCCAAAAGATAACACCGTTAATGAATCCAAAATTGCATGGTTTTATAATCAGGTTCTGCATGACTATGAAATAACCAACAACAAAGGTTACAAGCTTAAAGGATATCTGCTCCCTTCCGAAAAGGAAAGCGACGTTTATGTTTTCTGCAGTCACGGCTACAGAGGCAACGGCAGGCTTGAGTTTCAAAACATGGCAAAATTTTATAATGAAAAAGGATATAACATTTTTATTGTTGATCATCAGGCTGCAGGTGACAGCGACGGAACTTATATCGGATTTGGATATCACGAATGCAGCGACTGCTTCAGATGGCTTGATTTCATGAGGAACGAATTCGGCAAAAACATTCAGATTATTCTTCACGGAGTTTCTATGGGCTGTGCAACAGTTACAATGATGAGCGGAAATGACAGACTTCCGAATAATGTTAAATTCACGGTTGCAGACTGTGGATATACCTCCGCAAAGGATGAATTCCTGCATAATGTAGGCAGCATTAAACCGCTTGCTGCTCCTGTTTTGGCAATTGCTGATAAATACAATAAACTTATTTCAGGTTTTAAATTTAATGATGCCAATCCTCTTGAAGCAGTAAGAACAGCAAAGGTTCCCATGCTTTTTATTCACGGCGGAATCGATGATTTTGTACCGACCGAAATGGTCTATGAGCTTTATAATAATTGTTCTGCAACTGACAAGGATATACTCATTGTTGAAGGAGCGGGACATGCAGAAAGCTATCCGGTTGACAGCGATGCTTATGAAGCAAAGATTTGTGAATTTGCAGAAAGATATATCAAATAAAAAGAGGTTGTTATGACAAAAATTATCAGCTTTATAATGAGCTTATTTACTGTTCTTTCACTTGTAAGCGAAGGCATTCCCTATATGTTTAAGCCTACACTTGAAGTGGATGCCTCAGTCAGCATGGGTGAAGTTTCAAGCAGAGCCTCCGGTTTTCTTTACGGTATTGCACAGAACGGTGTTCCTGATGAAGCAATGGTCGAAAGCATTGATATTTCAAGTGTTTCCCAAAAAGTTATTGACGGCTTGCAGCATCCTATAGGCGATGTTGATGAAGCCGCAAAGATGCTTGATAACTGTGATTATATAACGGTTTATCTTCAGGATGCTTTTGATACTTGGTATTACTGCTGGCAGGAAATCGGTGAATTGAGAGCAACAGGCACATATGACTGTGCGGAATTTGTAAGAGAAAGATTCCACCCTCTTGTTGAGGAAAGCATTATCAAGCTAAAGGATAAAGAATATGCCGACAAGATTGTTATCTGTCCGTATAACGAGGCAGATAATGCAGTGTGGTTCGGAACTCCCTCCGAAGACGGCACATGGATGATGTTCGATGATGCGGCAAAACTTCGTTTCTATAAAGCATGGAAGGAAACATACAATCTTATACGTTCTCATTATCCGAATGCAATTATCGGCGGTCCGGGTTACTGTGATTATGACACCTATGAAATCACACATTTTTTAACCTACT
Organism: Acutalibacteraceae bacterium; assembly: GCA_045544115.1. Classification (GTDB taxonomy): domain Bacteria; phylum Bacillota; class Clostridia; order Oscillospirales; family Acutalibacteraceae; genus CAG-177. The sequence goes on from JAZPYI010000063.1 coordinate 9,814, forward strand.
GCAAGGAAAACAACTGTATGCCGGATATAATGATATATCATGAACTCGGTGAGAAATCATCACTTTATTGGCAGGACCATATTGATGATTACAGAAGCATTGAAAAAAACCTCGGCATTTCTGAAATGCCGATTATAATTACCGAGTACGGTACGATGTACGAATGCGGTGCGCCTGCAGATATGCTCAAATATATCACCTGCATTGAAAATTCGGGTGCATATGCAAATGCCGCTTATTGGCGACTTGCCAACAACCTTTGTGACACCGCGGCGGATAACAACAGTCCCAACTCAAACTGGTGGCTTTTCCGTTGGTATGCAGATATGGACGGTTCACTTTTACAGTCAAAAATTATTGATATCTTTCATGCAGATGTTGCTAATGTATTCAAATATAATTATAATCGCTTTCATTATAAAGATTTTAACGGAATTGCAGCTATTACTGATAATAAAGACAAAATTGATGTAATCTGCGGCGGATGTGATTATACAAGCGGAATTGCCTTAAAAAATCTTAATAAAACAAATCTTGGCGAAAAAGTAAACGTTAAAATTGAGTGCGTTTATTATGAAGGTCTTTCGGGAATAGTTAACTCACCTGTTACTGTAAGTGAATATACAGCAACACCGCATTTCGGTAATTTAAGAATAGAAATAAAAAATCCTGACCCGACGGCGGTTTATCATGTTGTAATTACCGAAACCGAAGAGAACAAAACCGATTATTTCAACACAAGCTTGCCTGAACGATATGAATTTGAAGAAGGCATTCTCTCGGGATATGCATATACATATGACAGTGCATACGCAACTACGGGAGCGCAAAAAGGAATGGTTGGCGGTCTTGAGAATGACGGAGATTCCGTCACCGTTTCTTTTGATATAAGCGAAAGCGGATATTATAATTTAAAGCTTATATACGGAAATTCAAATGACGGCACATCACCCGACGACAGAACCGATTCACAAGCTTTATTGACTCTCGACGGAACAAGCGAAACCATATTCTTACCCAACACAATCAAAAGCGAATATACCGATAAAATAACCGTTACGCGTTATCTTGAAAAAGGAAATCATTCCATCACCCTTTTCCATAAAAAAGGAACATTCGTCATTGACAGTATGCTTGTTGAAAAACACAACAGCAACAAAGAAATTACGGTTCTTTATGACGGTGACAGAACAACAGAAAGCAACAAATCATTTCTCGCTGTTGCTCCTTACGACGGATATTATGAAATGTCAACAGATGTTTCTGCTGATTTTTCAATTGACGGTTCAAATGCTTATACTGACGGCAACTCACTTGTTTACCTTCGCAGAGGTCTGAATTATATTGATATAACAACAAATCAGAATACAGACTGTATAATTTCAGAAAGCGATAAAAGCGGATATATGCTTAAAATAAAAGCAAGTGAAATGCAGTTATCGGGTACAGCCGTTCTTAATCAAGATTACATAAACGGCATCTCCTGTGAAAGCGGCGAGGCTTCATTTACGGTAAATGTTCCCGAAAGCGGAAATTACAGAATGACCGTTGCTTATTCCAATAATGATGAGGGCGGAGTACACAGCTATAACGTCGACCTTATCGAAAGATATATTACGGTTAAATACGGCGATGAATCACACACTCTCTGGTGCCGAAACACATACAGCTGGGATACCGTAAAAACGGTAACAATGAATCTTGAGCTTAAACAAGGAGAAAATATTATTTGCTTCTCAAATGACGGTTCTGTTAAGTTCAACAATCAAACATCTTATGCGCCACATATTTATTCTGCAACAATCAGTAAAATCTGTGGTTAATCATGTCGAAATATGTATTGACAAACCGGTATAAGAGTTATATAATAAGATGACAACTGAATATCCCCCTTATTAAGAGCGGCTGAGGGACAGGCCCCGTGAAGCCCGGCAACCTGTAGTTTTATACAAGGTGCTAATTCCTGCGGCATATGCCGAAAAATAAGGTGTTTTAGCCCCGCCTAAGACTCCTTGGGCGGGTATTTTTTTGGTAATAATATTTGTGAGGTATAGAAAAATGGCAAACTATTTATTTACATCAGAATCGGTAACAGGCGGTCATCCCGATAAAATCTGTGACCAGATTTCAGATGCAGTTCTTGATGCGATTCTTGAGCAGGACCCCATGGGCAGAGTTGCTTGCGAAACCTGCTGCACAACAGGCATGGTCCTTGTTATGGGCGAAATCACAACAACTGCTGAAATTGATATTCCCAAAATTGTCAGGGAAGTTGTAAATGATATCGGTTATAATAATGCCGAATACGGATTTGACTGCAACACTTGCGCAGTTATGACAGCTCTTGATAAGCAATCCGGCGATATTGCAATGGGTGTTGACAGACTCGGTGCAGGCGATCAGGGCATGATGTTTGGATTTGCTTGCGATGAAACTCCTGAGTTCATGCCTCTTCCGATTTCACTTGCACATCAGCTCTGCGCAAAGCTTACCGAAGAGCGCAAAAACGGCAATCTCGGCTATCTCCGCCCTGACGGAAAGAGCCAGGTTACTGTTGAATATGATGAAAACCATAACCCTGTAAGAATTGATACGGTCGTTATCTCTTCACAGCATGCTCCCGAAATCGAGCTTGAGCAAATCAGAGCAGACATTATAGAAAAGGTTATAAAAACAACCATTCCTGCTTCTCTTCTTGATGATAACACAGTTTACCACATCAATCCTACCGGCAGATTTGTAACCGGCGGTCCTCAGGGTGACAGCGGTCTTACCGGCAGAAAGATTATTGTTGATACATATGGCGGATATGCACGTCACGGCGGCGGTGCATTCAGCGGCAAAGATCCCACAAAGGTTGACCGCTCTGCTGCATATGCTGCCCGTTATGTTGCCAAAAATATAGTAGCAGCAGGTCTTGCAAAAAAATGCGAGGTTGAGCTTGCTTATGCAATCGGTGTTGAACAGCCCGTTTCTGTTTTCGTTGATACATTCGGTACCGGCAAAATTGCCGACAGCGAGATATCATCAATTGTTAACGAACTTTTCGACCTTTCTCCCGCAGGTATCATAAAGACACTCGATTTGAGAAGACCCATCTACAGACAGGTTGCAGCTCTCGGTCATATAGGCAGAACAGACATTGACCTTCCTTGGGAAAAGACAGACAGAGTTGAGGATATAAAAAAAGCGGCAAAAATCTGATTTTAGGATGAATTAACATGAAATTATCCCTCGTAATTCCTTGCTATAATGAAGAAAAGAATGTTTCTTTATTCTATGAAGCAGTAAAAAAAGACTTTTCTTCCGTTACGTTTGAGTATGAACTTGTATTTGTCAATGACGGAAGCCGTGACGGTACTTTAAAAGAATTAAAAAAGCTTTGTGACGGAGATTTACCTGTTAAAATTGTTAATTTTTCCCGAAACTTCGGTAAAGAATCAGCAATGTATGCAGGTCTTCGCGAAGCGGAAGGCGAATATGTAACCATTATTGATGCAGATTTACAACAGCGACCTTCAATTGCTCTTGAAATGATTAATACTCTTGAAAATGAGATCGAATATGACTGTGTAGCTGCTTATCAGGATACAAGAAACGAAAGCAAAGCTCTTATTTTCTTCAAAAACTGCTTTTATAAACTCATCAACAAATTTTCAGATACGGAGTTTACACAAGGTGCAAGCGATTTTAGAACATTTCGCCGCCCTATGGTTGAAGCAATACTTTCCATGGATGAATATTTTCGTTTTTCAAAAGGACTGTTTTCATGGGTAGGCTTTAAAACCAAATTTATCCCGTATCAGGCGGAAGAAAGAGCAACAGGCGAATCAAAATGGTCATTCAGCAAACTTTTCAAGTATGCAATGGACGGTATTTTTGCTTTTTCAACCACTCCCCTTCGCATTTCAACAATAATCGGACTTGTAACGGCTTTGCTGTCGATAATATATCTTTTTGTTGTTGTAATACAAAAGCTTGCATTCGGAATTGATGTTGAGGGGTATGCAACAATAGTCGTTCTGATTCTTTTACTCGGCGGTATACAGCTCTGTTGTATAGGTATAATCGGTGAATATATCGCAAGAACTTATATTCAAACAAAAAACAGACCGATTTATATAGCAAAGGACATTATCAAAAATCATAAATATGATAAATAAAATGACGGTCAGTGCAATTAAGCACTGACCGTTTTTAAGTTATGCAGTTTCTTTAAGCTCTCTTTCAAGCCAAATACAGCCGATATCCATTGCATTGTAGATACCCTTGCGCTCTGCTTTTTTAACAATCTTGTCCTTCATTCTGACTTCAGGGTCGGTATTAACAAGCTGAACAACAACTCTGTCCGCAACTTCAACACCTTTGATTTCTCTTGTGGATGTTATCTGCATTATAACAACATAAGGGTCCGACATATAACCGTAATAGATAGTTTTACCGCTTCTTACAAGTGGTCTGCCCTTATACATAAGAAACTTTTTCTTTGCCATATTATCACTCCTTCAAGTTATTTAATTCCGAGATAGCACTTAACCATTGCTTGAAGAAGTTCATCTCTGTCGAGCCTTCTGACAAGACTGCGTGCGTTATTATGCGTTGTAATATAAGTCGGGTCCTCGGAGAGGATATAGCCGACAATCTGGCTGATTGAATTATAACCCTTTTCATTCAAAGCCTCATAAACTGCAAGAAGATTCTTCTTCATCTCAAGCTCATTTTCGTCCTTGATTGAAAATTTTATTGTTTTATCAGTCATTTCGGTCACCTCCGTTACCTTATATTATATAACAATAGTCAAAATAAAACAAGTGTTTTTTATAAATTTTATTTATGCTCTGAGAGTTACACCGATATTTGAAAGATTTTCAAGAATTGTATTAATCCAGCCCTGAACCTCTTCCATTTCAAGTGTTCTGTCCATAGCGGCAAAATTAAGTCTAACGGTGATGCTCTTTACACCATCTTTTTCGTAAGTATCAATTACTTTTGAACTTTCAAGCTCAGAAAGACCAAGAACATTCCAGCATGCCGCAATATCCGAATATTTGGTGTTTTCAGCAAGAACAAGTGAAAGATCATAATAGGTTGACTGCTGTGTACTGGGCTCTGCAAAATGAATTGAAACGGCATCAAGTGCACTGAACATATCCATATCAATTTCAAAACAAACAGCTGCAGCGGTTTTATCCAACTTTGCCTTATTTGAAGGATGAAGAGCACAGAGAGTACCAACCTTTAAGCCATCAATGAGAATTTCGGCAGTATTCTTCGGATGCTGCCATGCATGTTCAGGTGCAATTTTATTGTATCCGGCAGACTTCTGCTTAACGGTGCTGATAATACAGTTAATAATCTCAACAGCCTTAAGATATGCCGCTTTCTCATTTCCGCTCTTATCATAAATTACGGCGCCGAGATGCTTTCTTTCATTGCAAAGACCGTCTTTATTTGTTCCGTCAACAACTCTGCCAACCTCAAAGATACCGTATTTATCTGCAAAATCTTTATTCTCCTGAGCCATAACAAGAAGTGTAGGAAGCATAGAGTTACGAAGAATGCCGTTATCTGAATTTTCAATATTGAGAACCTTTACATTATCTTCAACTTCAATTCCAAGCTTCTTAAACTTTCTGCCGTCACACCATACATAGGAATGAACCTCATGGAAGCCGTATTTCTTAACGAGAATATCCTTGATTTCATCGTCTTCCATTCTTGCGTAGTCATTGGGAACAGGCTTAAGAGGACTGTTGGTAGTTGAAATATTGAAATTATCGTAACCGTAAATTCTGGTAATTTCTTCAATAATATCAGCCTTGATAGTAACATCCTTTGTTGCTCTCCAGGAGGGAACCTTAACGGTATATTCACCGTTATTATAATCAACCTTAAAACCGAGAGCTGTAAGTGTTTTCATAATCTGCTCATCGCTGATATCTATACCGGTATAACGGTCAACATACTTCTTATCGAATGAAAGAGAAATTTCAGGATATTTTCTTACATATTCATCCGTTACCTTTGAGGCAACTCTTGCACCCGAGTCAATATCATTAACAAGCTTTACGAATCTGCCAACCGCATCCATTGTAAGCTCAGGGTCGAGCATTTTTTCATATCTTGCACTTGCGTCGGTTCTGTGACCGAGTCTTGATGACGATTTGCGTATGCTTACACCGTCAAAGTTTGCACTTTCAAGGACAACGGAACCGGTATCCTCAACAATTTCGGATTCAAGACCGCCCATAATGCCCGCAATACCGACAGGGATATCTCCATTGCAAATCATAAGGGTTTCTTCATCAATATCTCTTTCAACGTTATCAAGTGTTTTAAATTTAATCTTTTCTTTGGGAGTAGTAACAACAATATTATCAATAGCGCCGCCTGCAAATGCATGAGTAGGCTGACCGATTTCAAGCATGATATAGTTCGTTACGTCTGCAAGAAGATTAATACCCCTCATTCCGCAATAATAAAGACGGATTCTCATATCAAGAGGGCTCTTGTTCTTTGTGATATTATCCATCTTAATGCATGAATATCTGTAAACAAGATCCTCCCTGCCGATTGTAACGTTAACCTTTTCATCGCCGTCATATGAAAGGTCACCAAGCTCAAGCGGCTTAAGCTCTCTGCCTGCAAGAGCAGCAAGCTCTCTTGCTATGCCGTAGTGACCCCAGAGGTCGGGACGGTTTGTAAGCGACTTATTATCAACTTCAAAAATAATATCATCAATCGGGAAAATATCCTTTATATTTGTGCCGTTTTTAAGTGAAGAGTCAAGCTCCATAATTCCTGAATGGTCATCGCTGATGCCAAGCTCTTTTTCAGAGCAACACATACCCTCAGATTCATATCCTGCAACGGTTGCAATCTTGATTTCTCCGCCGCACACTCTGCCGCCTGCAAGTGCAAGAGCAACCTTCTGACCGACAGCAACGTTTGGCGCACCGCAAACAATATTGCAAACCTTCTCCCCTGCATCAACCTTAAGAAGATGAAGCTTCTTTGAGTTGGGATGATTTTCAACAGAGAGAATTTCACCGACTACAACATTTTGAATATCTTCACCCTTGACAATAATGTCTTCAACCTCTGCTGTTGCAAGGGTGAAGCTTTCTATAAGCTTTTTAATGTCCAGACCTTCAAGGTCAACATAATCTTTAATCCAGTTAATTGATACAAACATTTCTTATGCCTCCTTGCTTTCTTCGGGTCTGGTAAAAGAATTAGCTGTAAACTGTGAAAGTGACTTAAGGTTTCCGCTGTTAAATACACGGATATCCTTTACACCGTAGGTCATCATCGCAAGTCTTGTCATACCGAGACCGAATGCGAATCCGATATATTTTTCAGGGTCAATTCCTGCCGCTGTAAGAACATTGGGATGAATCATTCCGCAGGGGCAAAGCTCAAGCCAGCCTGAATCCTTGCATGAGGGGCATCCTTTTCCCTTGCAAATTGTACACTGAATGTCAAGTTCAAAGCCGGGTTCAACAAAGGGGAAGAATCCCGGGCGGAGTCTTACCGTGATATCCTTCTGAAAAACTTCGGAAAGCATTGTTTTCATAAAATAAATAAGATTTGAAATTGAAATATCCTTATCAACCATGATACCTTCCATCTGGAAGAAGGTGTTTTCATGGCATGCATCAATCTTTTCATTTCTGAAACATCTTCCGGGGAAAATAGCTCTTATGGGATTGCCGTTTTCGAGATTTGCGGCATACTTGCGAAGAATAGTGTTTTGCGCTGCAGAAGTATGAGTCTTGAGAAGCTGACCTGTACTGAGATAATAAGTATCCTGCATATCTCTCGCAGGGTGATGCTTCGGAATATTAAGAGCCTCGAAGCAATTATAATCATCGGTAATTTCGGAATAATCTTCAATTGAAAATCCCATACTCAAGAAGATATTTTCAACTCTGCGCTTTGTAAGAGTGATGGGATGGTATGAACCAAGATCAGCATCGGTAGGCATTGATTCATCGTAGCTTTCCGCGCTGTCAATAAGCTTCTGTTCTTCAAGAGCCTTCAATTCTTCAAGCTTTGAAGCGATAGCAGCTTCGATAAACTGCTTTGTTTCATTAATTTTCTGACCGGCTTCCTTCTTCTGCTCATTGGGAACATTGCGAAGCTCCTGCATAAGAGCGGACACTGAACCTTTTTTTCCGAGAAATTCAATACGAAGCTGTTCGATTTCTGAAGTTGCAGTTACTGTTGAAATTTTTTCTTCAAACAGCTTTTTTAATTCTGCGGGTTTTTCAAACATTTTATATCAATCCTTTCTTAATTTGCAATTAAAAAGTCCCTTGTCACCCGAAGATGACAAGGGACGAATAAATCCGCGGTACCACCCTGATTCATGACATAAGTCATGCACTCAACACCCTGTAACGGAGGCAACCGTTGAAGCCTACTGCTGTTTCAGCCTCACCGCTAACGGGTGAACTTCGGTAAAATTACTGCACAATCTGCTCTCAGCCGCTGACAGATTTTCTCTTTAGTGAGTATAATTTACTTACTCTCCCGATCTATGCGTTTAAATATCCCAGATAATATAACATAAATATTATTATTTTGCAAGCATTATTTTATCATCTCATTAAATTCTTCTTCGCTGATGATTGTAACACCGAGCGACTGAGCCTTGACAAGCTTGCTGCCTGCATCTTCTCCTGCAAGAACATAGCTCGTTTTCTTTGAAACCGACGAAGCTGTTTTACCGCCGAATTTTTCAATTATTTCGCTCGCTTCATTTCGGGAATAAGTCGGTAATGTGCCTGTTAAAACAAAAGTTTTTCCTTCAAAACGATTATCTATCTTTTCTTTTTGAGATACCATATTTACACCCAGTGCAGCCAAAGCTTCAATTTCTTTTTTTGACTGTTCGAGAGCAAAATAATCCGCAACGCTCTGCGCCATTATTCCGCCAAAGCCCTCGATTGATGCAACAGCTTCAACATCGGCATTCATAAGGTTTTCCATTGTGTCAAAATGCTCTGCAAGTATTTTACCTGCTTTTTGACCTACATGACGGATCCCGAGAGCAAAAATGAGCTTAGCAAGATCATTATTTTTTGATTTTTCAATTGCATCAATAAGATTCTGTGAGGATTTGTCCTTGAAGCCTTCAAGGGTCATAAAATCCTCTTTTTTCAGTGTAAAGATGTCGCTCGCTTTAGAAAGAAAACCGTTTGAAACAAGCTTTTCAAGCACCGCATCGCCCATTCCTTCAATATCCATAGCATCCCTTGAACAGAAATGAATGAGATTGCGAAGTAACTGCGCAGGGCATTCGGGATTTACACATCTGACCGCCGCTTCATCCTCCTCACGTATAACATTAGCGCCACAAGACGGACAAACGGTTGGAAGAAGATATTTTTCGCTGTTTTCAGTATGAGAAACAACCCTGATTACCTCGGGAATGATATCCCCAGCCTTACGAATAACGACTCTGTCACCAAGTCTTATATCCTTTTCATTGATAAAATCCTGATTATGAAGAGTTGCTCTCGAAACAGTTGATCCTGCAACAAGAACAGGTTCAAAAACAGCGGTAGGAGTCAGGACACCTGTTCTGCCGACAGCAACCTCAATATCAACAAGAGTGGTTTCCTTTTCTTCCGGAGGATATTTGAATGCAAGTGCCCATTTCGGGAATTTTGAAGTACTTCCTATTTCAGTGCGCTGAACAAATGAATCTGTTTTAATAACAGCACCATCAATATCAAAAGGCAGAGAAGAACGAATTTCGCCGATTCTGTTAAGCTCCGATATTACATCCTCAATATTTTTAAATCTATTATAAAAAGGAACTGTTTTAAAGCCAAGAGTTTTCAGATAATCAATTGATTGCTTATGACCCGTTATTTCATCTCCGGAATACTGCTGAATATTGAAAACAAAAATGTCAAGATTTCTTGAGGCTGTAATTTTAGGGTTTTTCTGACGAAGGGATCCTGCGGCGGCATTTCTGGGATTTTTAAAGGTTTTTTCACCGCTGAGTTCCTGTTCTTCAACAAGAGAAGCAAAAACATTTTTCGGCATATAAACCTCGCCTCTGACTTCGATTGTCACATCATCCTTAAGTCGCAGAGGGATAGAATTTACGGTCCTCAAATTTGCCGTTACATTTTCACCTGTAATGCCGTCGCCTCTTGTCGAGCCTCTTACAAAAACACCGTTTTCATATTCAAGCGCAACAGAAAGTCCGTCAATTTTAGGCTCAACCACATATTCTGCATCAGGAAACACAGACTTTATTCTTTCATCAAAAGCTCTTACTTCTTCAATGCTGAACGCATCCTGAAGACTTTCGAGAGGCACGGCATGAACAACAGGCTCAAAAAGGTCATCTGCACTGCCGCCGACCCTCTGTGTGGGCGAATCGGGAGTTATCAGCTCGGGGTATTTCTTTTCGATTTCAGCAAGCTCCCTTTGAAGCATATCATATTCATAATCCTCTATTTCAGGATTATCTTCAACATAATATTTATGGCTGTGATAATTAAGCAAATCACGGAGTTCTTTTGCTCTTAACTGCGCTTTTTCAAATATCATAGCTTATCTTCCTTAAAATTCTTTTTTGATTTTCTTTAGTATTTCATCGTCTGCGGGACAAAATTCATAGTCATCAATTTCCTCTGGTGTTATGCAGCGGATGTCGTTATGTTCAATCATTTTAACTTCTCCGTCTGCAATTTCAGCATTAAAAAGAGTTAAATGAATATCTATATCGGGATAGGTGTGATCAACCTCCATAAAAACATCGCCTACCTTAATCTTTACACCGATTTCTTCCATGCATTCACGTACAAGCCCCTCTTCGAGTGTTTCTCCTTCCTCGACCTTACCGCCAACAAACTCCCATTGAAAGGCTCTCGTTTTATTTTCGGGTCTTTGAAAAATCATGAATTTATCACCGTCTCTGATTAAAGCAGCAACAACCTGTGTTATCTTCTTCATATTAATACCTTATTCCAATTCTTTAAGTGCTTCCGGAAATATTTCAACACTTCGTTTAAGTATACCGTGCATATGAGCAATCGCTGTTCCGTAGTTGGTCATCGGAACACCGCAATCGGCTGCAAATCCTGTTCTTGACTGCATTTCACGGGCATTGAGCATACACGCGCCGCAATGAATCACAAGAGCATATTTGGACAAATCCTCAGGAAACTCCGTTCCGGAGGTAAACTCAAAGCAAATATTCTTTCCGGTATGTTTTTTTACCCAATTCGGTAATTTAACCGTTCCGATATCATTACACTGTCTGTGATGAGTACAGCCCTCGGAAATCAATACCGTATCACCGTCTTTAAGCTTATCAAGCATTGCAGCACCTTTTACAGCCGAAACCAAATCTCCTTTATATCTGGCAAAAAGAATTGAGAAAGATGTCAGCTTAATATCTTTGGAAACAATCTTTGATACCTTACCGAATGCCTGTGAATCGGTAATCACAAGCTTTGGCTTGTTTGTGAACAATGAAAGTGTTTCAGACAATTCGGTATCACGGCAGACTACAGCTGAAGAACCGTTTTCTATAAGCTCTCTTATCACCTGCTGCTGAGGTAAAATAAGTCTGCCTTTCGGTGCCGATTCATCTATGGGAACAACAAGAACTGCCGATTCACCCTTATTAATTAAATCGGCAACAATTTTTTTGCTGTTTTCCTTTTGCATTGAAAGAGAAGCAATTTTTTCTTTTAAACTTTTTATATTATAACCGTTTGCGGCACTGATATATATTGCATTATCTTTATTCGAAGGAATATTATCAAGCAAATCGGATTTATTATATGCAATAATATACGGTATTTTTTTACTTTCAAAAAGAGAAATTAATTCGTTGTCAAAAGATTGAATTCCCTTAACGGAGTCAACAACAAGAACAGCTATGTCAACAATATTCAGCATTTGCTTGGCACGCTTCACACGCATTTCTCCAAGCTCGCCTTCATCGTCGATTCCCGGTGTATCAATTATAACAACAGGACCGAGAGGAAGAAGCTCCATGGCTTTTTTTACGGGATCCGTAGTTGTTCCTTTTATACCAGAAACAAGAGATAAGCTTTGACCCGTAACAGCATTGACAACACTTGATTTTCCTGCATTTCTCAAACCGAAAAAACCGATATGAATTCTTTCGGCGGAAACAGTATTATTAAGACTCATAAAATCACCTTAAAATCTGAAGTCACGGCGGTTTGAATTCTTAATGTCCTCAATATTCTGTGCCGCAATCTTTCTGACCTTTTCACCGGGTATCTTTTTGAGTTCGTTCTCAATCATTTCAAAACCGATTTTCTTTGTCAACGGACTCGCATAGTCAACAAGATACTCAGTCAATGTCATAAGTGCATTGGGATGGCAGCAGTTGAGAATTTGACCGTTTTTGCAAAGTGACATAAATCTGTCACCTGTTCTGCCTTCTCTGTAGCATGCCGTACAGAATGAAGGAATATGCTTAAGCTCCATAAGCCAGCGGACAACTTCATCAAGTGTTCTCTGATCTGAAACATCAAACTGTTCGGAATCATGAGGCCTTTCTTCTTCGGTATACCCGCCTACGGATGTTCTTGATGCACCGCTTATTTGTGAAATGCCGAGATTAAGTGCTCTGCCTCTTACAGCCTCAGATTCTCTTGTTGAAATTATCATTCCGGTATAGGGAACGGAAATCCTGATGCACGCAATAAGCTTTTCAAAAAGTTCATCCGAAATACCGTTATCGAAGGTATCGGGATCAATATCATCCGCTCTCTTAAGACGGGGAACACTTATGGTATGAGGACCTACTCCGTGAACAGCTTCAAGGTGTTCTGCATGCATAAGAAGTCCGACAAATTCATACTTATAAAGCTCAAGTCCGAAAAGAACACCAAGTCCCACATCATCTATGCCGCCTTCCATAGCTCTGTCCATAGCTTCGGTATGATAATCATAATCGTGCTTGGGACCCGTAGGATGAAGCTTAAGATAACTATCTTTATGATAGGTTTCCTGAAAAAGAATATATGTTCCGATTCCGGCATCCTTGAGCTTACGGTAATTCTCAACCGTAGTTGCGGCAATATTGACATTTACGCGGCGAATTGCACCGTTTTTATGATTAATACTGTAAATTGTTTTTATACTTTCAAGTATGTATTCTATGGGGTTATTTACCGGATCCTCGCCTGCTTCAATTGCAAGACGCTTATGACCCATATCCTGAAGAGCAATTACTTCGTTTTTGATTTCTTCCTGCGTAAGCTTTTTGCGGGCAATATGCTTGTTTTTAAGATGATACGGACAATATACGCATCCGTTTACACAGTAATTTGAAAGATAAAGGGGCGCAAACATAACAATGCGGTTACCGTAAAATCTAAGCTTAATTTCCTCTGCAAGCTTATACATCTGTTCAACCTTTTCGGGGATATCACAGGCAAGAAGAACAGCCGCTTCTCTGTGAGAAAGACCGCTGCACACCGTTCCTTCCGCCGTAACACGGGGACGTGCTTTTTCAAGAAGACTGTCAATAAGCTCAACATTATTTTTATTCTGTTCAGCATATTCAAGTGTTGCGAGAATTTCTTCATTGTTAATAAATTCTTCAGCCTTTAATGATTTTGGATTGTAAATTGCCATAATATAATCATTCCTTTTAATTATTTGTTTTATAATCGCCTCTGTCGGTTACTATTCTGTAGCCGATGGCATTCATTTTTTCTTCAAGTGCCGCCTTTCCCTGCGCAGACTCCGCACCTGTTGAAAGTTTGTTATTATACAAAGCATATTTCTCTCTTGTATCAAGAGGAGAAAGATTCGGCATAACAACATTTGCACCTGAAAGAATCCCCTTTTCCCTGCCTATGGGGTCAATGCTTCCAAGAGCAGTTGTAGCAGGCAGAAGGATCGACGGAGAAATAAGACGGACAATGGAAAGAAGAAAACAGGTAAGCTCAACCGTACCTGCGGGTTCATCACAAAACACGGTATCTTTATGAGGAATAAACGGTCCTATACCGCACATCTGTGGCCTGAAATTTTCAATAAATTTTAAATCCTTCGCAAGATGCCCGCTCGTCTGATACGGTGAACCGACCATAAACCCGCAGCCCGTCTGGAAACCGATTTCCTTAAGGTTTTCAAGGCATTTCATTCTGTAATCAAATGACAAATCACTCGGATGCAGCTTTTCATAGTGTTCTTTATCTGCCGTTTCATGACGAAGAAGATAACGGTCTGCACCGGCATCAAAAAGGCGCCTATAGCTTTCAAAGCTTCTTTCTCCGAGGGAAAGGGTTATTGCGCAATCGGGATATCTATGTTTTATTTCCGAAATGATATCACACATAACATCATCCGAAAAACTCATATCCTCGCCGCCCTGCATTACAAAGGTACGAAAGCCGAGAGAATATCCGTTTTCACAGCATGATAAAATCTGTTCCTTTGTAAGGCGGAATCTTTCACAATTGCGATTTGAGCCTCTTATTCCGCAGTATAAACAATTGTTTTTACAAATATTGCTGATTTCTATAAGTCCGCGGATATAAATATCATTTCCGTATATTTCTTTTCGGATTTTTACAGCTCTTTCAGCAAGAAGAGATGCAATTTCTTCGTTTCTGCTATCAATCAGAAGCTTATATTCTTCAAGTGAAAGACCGTGTTCTTTTTCAAGTTTATTTATTAATTTAATCATTGAAAATCTTATTTGAATAGGCAGCTTTGACACTTATTCCGTCAATATTTCCTATTCTGCCGGTCATTGTTGAAATAACATCCTGCGGCGCATCAACCGCAAGGCTGACAATATTTATATTTCTTTCTCTGTAAGGAAGACCCATTCTTCCGATGATATATTCACCAAATTCATGGAGTATGCAATTAAGCTTTTCAACAGAATCCGTGTTGTCTATGATAATACCGACAACGGCAATTCTCTTTTCCATATTCATCCACTCCTAAAAAAATAACCGCACCCTTAAAGGCGCAGTTATACTATAAGAATTATGTTTTATAATATACGCACCTTTCATCCGGACGGAATAAACCTATCCTCATGTCAGGATATTGTTATTATAAAACATTAGATATATTTTGTCAATAACGGTGTTGACCTTCTCCGATAAAAGTGATAAACTATCCGAATGGAAGAAGGTAATAATATGAGTACACTGACTAAAACAGGCAGCCGTAATGAGAACAAAATTATTTTTATCTGTTGGCTTGCTTATACTGCCGCTTATGTAGGAAGACTGAATTTCAATGCGTCAATCGTTGCGATTATATCTGATCTCGGAGTTACAAAAGCCGAAGCAGGACTTGTAAGCTCATTCTTTTTCTTCGCCTACGGTGCGGGACAGTTGATTAACGGCATACTTTCCAAAAGATACAATGCAAAAGTCATGATATTTTTATCACTGTTGTTTTCTTCTGTTTTCAACCTGTTAATGCCGCTCAGCGGAGATATTTCCGCTATGAAATACATATGGCTCGGAAACGGAATTGTTCAATCCGTGTTGTGGAGTACGTTAATTAAAACCTTATCGGATTATCTTTCGGACAAAAAGCTGCCTAAAGCCATTCTTGCTATGAGTACAACAGTTGCAGTCGGAACATTTCTTGCATACGGAATTTCATCCGTTTCAGTCAAAAACGGAAGATGGGAAACAGTATTTTACGTTGCATCAGTTGTTGTATTTATAAGTGCTTTTATCTGGCTATTCTTATACGGACCTTCAAAGAAAGCCATTGTAATAAGCGTTGAAAATAAAAACGAAAAAATTAAAATGGGCAAAATGGTTATGCTCTCTTTGATTCTTGCTGCATTTGCAGGCATTGCAAACGGGTTTATCAAAGACGGCATGACAACATGGGTTCCTTCCGTGCTTTACGAAGAATTCGGTGTATCGCAGTCTTTTTCAATTCTGCTCACTCTTTTTCTTCCCCTTGTTTCAATGCTGGGTGCTGCAATTGCCAAAAAGGTTCACGAAAAGATATCATCACATGCCGCAATGAATCTTATTTTTTATTTTATATCTGCCGCACTATGTGCAGGAATCCTTGTTTCACTTAAAACAAAAAGCATTATTGCAATAATGCTCTGCTTCGTGGGAGTTGCGTGCGGAATGTCCATGATCAACAATGTTATCACAAGCATGTTTGCGCTCGATAACCGCAGAGTTCTCAACGCAGGCTTTGCAGCAGGACTTCTCAACACCTTCTGTTATGTGGGAAGCACTATAACTTCATATACACTCGGTGCTGTTTCACAGTCTTTCGGATGGAATGCCGTATTCATCATAATGCTTTGTGTCTGTATTGCTGCAGGTACGATATGCTGCGCGGGATATATAAGCGAAAAAAAGATAACTCATGACAACTGAAGTCCGCTCTTGTCATTCGGCTTCAGACTAAATTCAACTTCACTTTGAACGGTCAGTTTTTTATTTGTTACAGAAAAGAACAGTCCGTTTTTATCTGAATATGTACTCCACGAATGCCATTGTGTTTCATAGTACGTCAAGCCAAGCGGTATTTTACCGTTTTCGGTAAGTGAACCAATAATTTCATTTATATTTTCTTTCGGAGCATAAACACCAATTATATTTATAATATGGTTTATAAAATTTTCAGCCTTATCTGTTTTATTGCAGGCAAGGCTGATTTTATTTATATCACCATTGTCTGTAAGTGAAAGCTCAAATACATGCTCGGTTCCTATGCTGTCATTTACAAAACAAATATAATCTGAGTTTTCAAGAAACTGCTCAGAATTTTCAAAATCAAACTCATCTGTTTTCTCGATCAATCTGTCAAAAAATATTCCGGGACTCATATTTTCCTGAACCGAGCATGAATTAAAAAACAGCAACACCGACAAAAATATAATAAACAGCTTTATTTTCATAATAATCTCAATATTTCTTTCTGACTTTAAGATTCACAGCTGAAATGCCGCCCGCCGCACCCATCGCAATAATTACTGCAATTAAAATAAACAGTGTACTTCCCGCTTTATTGCCGTTAATAAAAAATGCTGCAGCTGAGCAAACAACAGCCTGAACCAACCCCGTTAACGCACCGTAAGCAGCTCCGTTTTTTCTGACAGGTCTTACAGCTGTAAATCCACCCATAAATCCGGACAACGCACCGGATAACAAAACAGCGGGCATATACAGAGAAGAATTAAAACCATTACTTTTTAAAGCTATAAGTGAAAGCAAACAAATAACAGCAAAAAACAATACGGTACCAATTACGGATGCAAATATAATTTTATTAAGATTTGACGTGCTTTTTTCGTTTTTTCGAGAACTTTTTGATTTACCGGACATAGAAAAACTCCCCTCGCATTACTGTTAAATAATATGAGAGAAGTTTAAAAAATATTCAATTATGCATCAAAAGTGTCGTCCTTTTTCTTGGACTCCTTTCTGCTCTTTTTGCTGTTTTCGGCAGCTTCTTCCATCTTCTTCTGCTTTTCAGCCTCAGCAGCTTCCTTGGCAGCCTGTCTTTCAGCCTCAAGCTTTTCGTTTGCTGTATTATTCTGTGAAACAGCCCAACGTGTAATCTTCATCTTATTTCTGTCAGCACCGGTTTCAATAATAAGAGAGTCTTCCTTAACAGTAACAACTCTGCCCATAATTCCGCCGATAGTTGTGATTTCATCGCCAACCTGAATACTGTCACGCATATTCTGCTCTTCTTTTTGCTTTTTCTTCTGGGGTCTGATCATAACGAAATACATAACACCAAAAAGAGCAACCATCATTATAATCATTGACATGGGGTTCTGTGTTGATGTGCCGGACGCACCTGAAGCTGCTGTTCCGCCCATCGAAGCCATAAGAGAAATAAAATTCATTGGTATAACCTCCAAAACATAATGCACATATTATATAATAATTCAAAAAAATATGCAATATTTATTTCAAAAATTTTACAATTAAATTCTGGCGTCGAGCAAATCAACATATTTTGCTCTGTATTCTTCAAATGTTCCGTTGTCAATCGCATCACGAATTTCCTGCATAAGCATATTATAGAAATAAAGATTATGCATAACGCAAAGACGCATTGCAAGCATTTCCTTCGCTTTGAAAAGATGTCTGATGTAAGATCTTGAAAAGCTTCTGCAAGCGGGACAATTGCATTCGGGGTCAATGGGAAGCGGGTCTTTTTCATACTTTTTATTGTTTAAATTAATGATTCCGTTTTTGGTAAAAAGATGACCGTGCCTTGCATTTCGGCTGGGCATAACGCAGTCAAAAAGATCAACCCCTCTGTAAACAGCCTCAATTATGTTTCCTGGGGTACCGACTCCCATAAGATAACGGATTTTTTCAACCGGCATATGAGGCTCAACAGCAGAAATTATCCGATACATATCCTCTTTCGGTTCACCCACGGCAAGACCTCC
Source organism: Acutalibacteraceae bacterium (assembly GCA_045544115.1). Taxonomy (GTDB): domain Bacteria; phylum Bacillota; class Clostridia; order Oscillospirales; family Acutalibacteraceae; genus CAG-177. The sequence goes on from JAZPYI010000063.1 coordinate 28,244, forward strand.
GATTGCATAGCCGTCAAGGTCGAGCTTTGCAATTTCTTTCATATGTGCAACACGCAAATCATCAAATGTGCATCCCTGATTTATACCGAAAAGGAGCTGATTTTTATTGATTGTGTCTGGCAAAGAGTTGAGTCTTTGCATTTCTTCCTTGCAGCGGATTAACCAACGAGTCGTTCTTTCGCAGGACTGCTTTGAATATTCGTATTTCGCAGGATTTTCAACGCATTCATCAAATGCCATAGCAATTGTCGAACCGAGATTGGACTGTATTCTCATACTCTCCTCGGGTCCCATAAAAATATGCCTTCCGTCAACATGCGACTGAAAGTATACACCTTCCTCCTGAATCTTTCTGAGCGATGAAAGAGAAAACACTTGAAATCCACCGCTGTCAGTAAGAATCGGACCATCCCAAGCTGTAAACTTATGAAGACCGCCCATTTCTTTTACCAATTCATCACCGGGTCTGACATGAAGATGGTAAGTATTTGACAACATAACCTGACAGCCGATTTCTTTTAAGTCAATTGAAGAAAGCGCTCCTTTGATTGCGCCACAGGTTGCAACATTCATAAAAGCAGGAGTCTGAACGGTTCCGTGAACGGTAATAAACTCACCTCTTCTTGCGTTGCCATCTTTTTTTATAAGTTTATACATAATCTATTCTCCGTAAATCAGCATACTGTCACCAAGTGAAAAGAACCTGTATTTTTCTTCAACGGCAACTTTATATGCGTTCATTGTGTTATCATATCCGCAGAAAGCACTGACAAGCATTATAAGAGTGCTTTCAGGAAGATGAAAGTTTGTAATAAGGCAGTCGATGCACTTGAATTCATATCCGGGATAAATAAAAATATCGGTCCAGCCGTCATCTTCTTTTATTTCACCGTGAAATGTTGCAACAGATTCAAGAGTCCTGCAGCAGGTTGTTCCGACCGCAAAAACTCTGCCGCCGTTCTGCTTTGTTTTGTTAATCAACTCAGCAGTTTCTGCCGGAAGATGATAATGTTCGGAATGCATATGATGATCTTTTATATCGTCCGCCTTAACGGGTCTGAAAGTACCCAAGCCTACATGAAGAGTAACATATCCTATTTCAACACCTTTTCCCATGATTTTCTGCATTAATTCGGGTGTAAAATGAAGTCCTGCAGTAGGAGCGGCAGCGCTACCCTCTTCTTTTGCATAAACGGTCTGATATCTGTTTTTATCCTCAAGCTTTTCAGTAATATAATGAGGAAGAGGCATTTCACCTACCTTATCAATAACTTCAAAAAAGTTACCTTCAAAACCGAATTTTGCAATACGGTTTCCGTCAGGCAAAACCTCAATAACCTCAGCTGTGAGAATACCTCCGCCAAAGGTGAATTTATGACCAACCCTCGCCTTCTTGCCGGGTCCGGTTATAACCTCCCAGGTATCATAACTTTTTTGATTAAGCAAGAGAAATTCAACAACAGAACCGGTATCAATTCTCTCACCGTACATTCTTGCCGGAAGTACCTTAGTATTATTAAGTATAAGGCAGTCGCCCGGTCTGAGCCAGTCAATAACATCCCTGAAATTGCGGTGTGTAATTTCTCCGCTTTTTTTGTTCATTGCAAGAAGCCTTGAGCTGTCTCGGGGCTCGAGCGGGGTCTGAGCAATCAATTCAGGGGGTAAATCATAGTAAAAATCGCTTCTTTTCATTCAAAATCCTCAAATTATTTTCAAAATTTCCAATATATTTGTATAAATAATTATTTGACTTAATACTGCAAGTTGTGATATCATCATAATATTATAATAAGTTTTTGTCAAGGTTCATAATGACAAAAATTTATAGTGTTATTTTCTGAAAAGAGGTTAAAGTTATGAAGAATTACAAAGTCGGTATTGTAGGTGCAACAGGTATGGTAGGTCAGCGTTTTGCAACTCTCCTTGAAAACCATCCCTGGTTTGATGTTGCAGTTCTTGCAGCAAGCCCTCGTTCGGCAGGAAAGACATATAAAGAGGCTGTCGGCGCAAAATGGTGCATGACAACCGATATTCCCGCAAAAATGGCAGACATGATTGTTATGGATGCAACTGCAGATATCGAAAAGATTGCAGCATCCGTTGACTTTATTTTCTGCGCTGTTGATATGAAAAAGGACGAAATCAAGGCTCTTGAGGAAGCATATGCAAAGGCTGAATGCCCCGTTGTTTCAAACAACAGCGCTCACAGAATGACTCCCGATGTTCCCATGATTGTTCCCGAGCTTAACACCAATCATGCGGAAATCATCAACTCGCAAAGAAAGCGCCTCGGAACAAAGAGAGGATTTATTTCCGTTAAATCAAACTGCTCACTCCAGAGCTATGTTCCTGCTCTTTATCCCCTCAACAAGTTCGGAGTTAAGGATGTTCTCGTTTGCACATATCAGGCAATTTCCGGCGCAGGAAAAACGTTTGAAACATGGCCCGAAATGATTGATAATGTTATTCCCTATATCGGCGGCGAAGAAGAAAAATCAGAAAAAGAGCCCCTTAAGATTTGGGGTAAAATCGAGGGCGACGAAATTGTTCCCGCAACATCACCCAACTTTACGGCACAGTGCCTTCGTGTTCCCGCTTCCGACGGTCACATGGCAGCAGTTTTTGTAAGATTTGAAAACAAACCTACAATTGAGGAAATGAAAGAAATCTGGAAAAACTTCAAGGGCTATCCTCAGGAAGCTGAGCTTCCCAGCGCACCCAAGCAGTTCCTTAATTATTTTGAAGAAGACAATCTTCCTCAAACTAAGCTCCAGAGAAATCTTGAAAACGGTATGGCTGTTTCAATCGGCAGACTCAGGGAAGACACACAGTTCGATTATAAATTTGTTTGCCTTTCACACAACACACTCAGAGGTGCAGCAGGCGGTGCTGTTCTTATGGCTGAACAGCTTTGTGCTCAGGGCTACATTGATTCAAAGTTTTAATTTTTGAAAGGAGTCCAATCATGAAAAAGACTGTTTTCACCGGAGCAGGAGTTGCTATCGTTACTCCGTTCACAGAAGACAACAAGGTTAATTATGACAAGCTTGCAGAGCTTATCGAGTTCCAGATTGCCAATAAAACAGATGCAATCATAATCTGCGGAACAACAGGCGAAGGCTCAACTCTTGACCATGAAGAACATTCCGATGCAATTAAATTTACCGTTGATGTTGTCAACAAAAGAATTCCCGTTATTGCCGGTACAGGCAGTAACGATACCAACTATGCCGTGAAGCTTTCAAACGAAGCTGAAAAAGCTGGGGTTGATGCTCTCCTTTCGGTAACTCCTTATTATAATAAAACTTCTCAGAGAGGTCTTGTTCAGCATTTCAATTACATTGCAGACAGAGTAAATGTTCCCATTATTCTTTATAATGTTCCTTCAAGAACAGGTGTAAACATTACTCCCGAAACTTATTTTGAACTGTCCCATCACGAAAGAATTGTCGGAACCAAGGAAGCTAACGGAGATATTTCCTCCGTTGCAAAAACAATCTCTCTTTGCGGCGATGATTTTTCGGTATATTCCGGTAATGACGATCAGGTAACAGCAATTATGGCTCTCGGCGGTAAAGGATCAATTTCTGTTCTTTCAAACATTCTTCCTGAAATTGCACATGAAATTCCTGCTAAATATCTTGAAGGTGATTTTAAGGGCAGTGCAAAGCTTCAGCTTGATTATCTTACGCTCTGCAATGCGCTTTTCAGCGATGTTAATCCCATTCCCGTCAAGGAAGCAATGAACATGATGGGAATGAATGTAGGCGATTGCAGACTTCCCCTTTACACAATGACCGACCCTGCAAAAGAACATCTCAGAAAGGTTCTTGCAAATTACGGTCTTGTAAAATAAATTATCAGAGGTAAAAAAATGGCAGGAATATTATTAAGCGGCTGCAACGGAAAAATGGGCAAAGCAGTTACTTTAAGCATTGCCGAAAATCCGGACTGTGAAATTATCGGCGGCATTGATGTTTTTGACGAGATTCGCTACGGATATCCCGTTTTCTCCTCCCCCGCGCTTGTTTCAAACGATATAATTGAAAAAACCGATGTTATAATTGATTTTTCAAATCCGAGTGCACTTGCAGGGCTTCTTGAATTTGCTGTAACAAATTCAATTCCTGCAGTTATCTGCACAACAGGTCTTAACGATGCTCAGATAAATCTTATCAAAAACGCATCTGCTAAAATCCCCGTGTTTTTCAGTGCGAATATGTCACTCGGTGTTAATCTTATTTGTGAGCTTGCCAAAAAAGCAACAAAAGTCCTCGGCGATTCATTTGATATAGAAATCGTTGAAATGCATCACAACCAAAAGATTGATGCACCGAGCGGCACGGCTCTTATGATTGCCGATGCCGTCAGAGAAGAACTCAACGGAGATATCAAATATGAATATGACCGTCATTCAAAACGTGAAAAACGGACCAAAAAGGAAATCGGAATTCACGCAGTAAGAGGCGGAACAATTACCGGTGAGCATGAAATAATTTTCGCAGGGCATGATGAAATTATAAAGATTTCACATTCCGCAAGAAGTAAAGAGCTTTTTGCTACAGGCGGAATCAATGCAGCAATGTTTATCTGCGGAAAGCCTGCAGGACTTTACAACATGACAGATATGCTTAAATAAATTCGGGAGTGGGTAAAAATGAAGCTTGTTGATAATATTTTTGTAACAGAGGATGTAACTCTTTTTTCTCTTTGTGACGCACCTGCCGATATTGCGCATATGGCAGATGTTTTCAAAATGATTGCCGATGCAGGAATTGATGTTGATATGATTTCACAGTTTCCGGTAAGCGGTGCAAATTCAGGTTTTTCCTTTACTGTTAATGACAAAGATTTTGTATCAGTTCTTGCAATTGCATCCGAGCTTCGTTCCCGTTCACCCAAAACCAAAATCAGTGTCAGCAGCGGCAACTGCAAAATCACCGTAAGCGGTGAAGAAATGAGAGGCACTCCCGGAGTTTCTGCGGGAGTATTTAAGGCTGTTGCAAGTGTTGATGCCGATGTTAGAATGATAACAACTTCCGAAATTGAGATTTCCATGCTTGTTGTTAAATCAGATGTTGACGAGGTTATAGAAGCAATAAACAAAGAATTTAACAAATAAAAATGTCATCTCCTGATAAAAGAATCAGGGGATGATTATTTATTATGTACACCTTAATTAAACCAAAACTCATATAAAAATTAAAATTATTTGCAAGTGACAATTAAAAATCTTTCAAAACAAAAATCATAAAGGTATAATTTTATGTAACATCATTAAAGAATTATGCAACATAGACGATGAAATCTTGCAAATATTAACAATGTAACATTTTATAAAATATTACAAAACTTTTTAATAAGTGTTTTGAATAATATATAATTTTACTATTGATTTATGCCATTCGTGGTGATAAAATACTGTAGTATGATTGTAATAAAACAATCTCCATTCAGTTTAGGGGGTCTATTTATGGAAAGAAAAACAGGTACAATTTCAAGAGGCATCCGCTGCCCCATTATCCGTGAGGGTGACGACCTTGCAAAAATCGTTTGCGACAGTATAATCGATGCTGCAAAATGCGATGGTTTTGAACTTCGTGACAAGGATGTTGTTGCAGTAACAGAATCCATCGTTGCAAGAAGTCAGGGTAACTATGCGAATGTTGATGCAATTGCAAAAGATGTAAAAGCAAAGCTTGGCGGAGAAACTGTCGGTGTAATTTTCCCGATTCTTTCAAGAAACCGTTTTGCTATCTGTCTCAAAGGTATTGCAATGGGTGCTAAGAAAATCGTCCTCATGCTCAGCTACCCCAGTGACGAAGTAGGAAATCATCTTCTTACCTATGATCAGCTCGATGATGCAGGTGTTAATCCCTACAGCGATATTCTTACACTTGAAAAATACCGTGAGCTTTTCGGTGAAAACAAGCACGAATTTACAGGTGTTGATTATGTAGATTATTATTCAAAAATAATTACAGATGCCGGTGCTGAATGTGAAATAATCTTTGCCAATCAGGCAAAAAGCATTCTTAACTACACAGATTGTGTTCTGACATGTGATATTCACACAAGAGCCAGAACCAAGCGCCTTCTCAAAGCTGCAGGTGCAAAAGCAGTTTGCGGTCTTGATGATATTCTCACATCATCTGTTGACGGCAATGGCTTTAATGAAGCATACGGTCTTCTCGGTTCAAACAAATCAACAGAAGATACAATTAAACTTTTCCCCAGAAACTGTGGAGAATTTGTTAAAAAAACCCAGAAGCTTCTCATTGAAGCAAGCGGTAAAAACATTGAAGTCATGGTTTACGGCGATGGCGCTTTCAAGGATCCTCAGGGTAAAATCTGGGAGCTTGCAGACCCCGTTGTTTCACCCGGTTATACCGAAGGTCTTAAAGGCACTCCCAATGAACTTAAGCTCAAATATCTCGCAGACAACGATTTTAAAGATCTCAGCGGAGACGCACTTAAAGAAGCTATCTCAAAGAAAATCGAAGCAAAGGACGGCAGCAGTCTTGTGGGCGATATGTCCTCACAGGGTACAACTCCCCGCCAGTTCACTGACCTTATCGGTTCGCTTTGTGATCTTACCAGCGGTTCAGGCGATAAGGGTACACCCGTTGTTCTCGTTCAGGGATACTTTGACAACTACACAAATTGATTACAAATTAACGGAGGTAAAAAATATGAGCAGTAATATCAGACCCGAATCAATGGCACGCATCACCACCCCCGAGCTTGCCAATGCTTTCATTGAAGAGCAGATTGCAGAAGTAAGAGCTCAGGTCGGAGATAAAAAAGTTCTCCTCGCTCTTTCCGGCGGTGTTGATTCCTCCGTTGTTGCAGCACTTCTTATCAAAGCAATCGGCAAACAGCTTGTTTGCGTTCATGTTAATCATGGTCTTATGCGTAAGGGTGAAAGCGAACAAGTAATTGAGGTTTTCGGCAAAGAGCTTGATGCTAACCTCATATACATTGATGCTACAGACAGATTCCTTGATCTTCTTAAAGATGTTTCAGACCCCGAAACTAAAAGAAAGATTATCGGCGGCGAATTTATCAAAGTATTTGATGAAGAAGCGGCAAAGCTTGAGGGTATTTCTTTCCTCGCACAGGGCACAATTTATTCCGATATTCTTGAATCCGACGGTGTAAAAGCTCACCACAATGTAGGCGGTCTTCCCGAAGACATGGCCATGGAGCTTGTTGAACCCGTTAAACTTCTTTATAAAGACGAAGTCAGAGTTGTCGGTGAAGCACTCGGACTTCCTCATGCAATGGTTTACCGTCAGCCATTCCCCGGACCCGGACTTGGTGTTCGCTGCCTTGGAGCCATTACCCGCGACAGACTTCATGCTCTGCGTGAAGCAGACGCGATTCTCCGTGAAGAATTTGATATAAACGGTCTTGCAGAAAAAGTATGGCAGTATTTCATTGCTGTTCCTGATTTTAAGAGTGTTGGTGTAAAAGACAGCAAACGCTACGAAGGTTGGCCCGCAATCATCCGCGCCGTTAATACTACTGATGCTATGACTGCAACAATTGAAGAAATCCCCTACCCCGTTCTTCACAAAATCACAGATAGGATTACCCACGAGGTTGAAGGCATTAACCGAGTCCTTCTCGACCTCACACCGAAGCCGATTGGCACTATTGAGTGGGAATAATACAACCAGACGGCACAAGCGTTGATACACCTCAGTTTTGAGGCTTCAACAATGCTCCGTGGCAACGTTTTGGCAACATTTGAATTATCTGAAAGTTAAGAGCTAACTGATTTTTATAGTCAGTTAGCTCTTTTTGTTTTGCTTATTTTGTTACCGGGACTGCAATTCTTGCTCCGATTTCGGTTTGTGCTCCGAAATTAAAGAATGGAGCGATATTGTTTGCAACTTTATAACCATAGTGTTCAAAGTTATAGTTGTCTTTTGCTTTGAAAACTTGACCAATGTAAATACCGAAATCATCAGGATTTTCAAAAGGCTCGCTTTGAAAATAAAGCATTATGCACTCGGGAAGCTCAGCGATTTTATATCCTTCGGGTAAAGGTTTATCATAATCATATGGAACTTCAACACCCGAAGCAGTTTCGCTAAACCCTTCTTCTTGTAAAAATTCGGGTAAATCAAGAAGTGCCGCCGTATCAAGTTTTTCGGGTATGCTGTTAAGCAAACCTTCCCAATCACAACCGACTTCCTCGCAATATGACAAATAACCTGTTGCAGATTTTGACGGCAAATAAATCAGTTTTCTTTTCGGTCTGTCTACGGGTATAACAGTACAGATTGATGTGTTTTCCATTGGTTGCCCTTCTTTCATGATCCGATAATGATTTGCAGGGTACTGTATGAACATCGGAATAGCGATTTTACTTTTTCGATACTCGTCGGGAGTTACGGAAAACCTTTTTGTGAACGACCGTGAATATCCCTCATGAGTGTTGTAATGGCTGTCCAAAGCTATATCAAGAATTTTATCATCTGTGTTTATCAGTTTTACGGCACTCTCGCTCAAAACAACAGCATTTATATACTCATAAAGAGTTGTATGCATATATTTTCTGAACAACCTATCAAGCTGACGGCGTGAATATCCGACAGCATTGCAAACACAATCAATACAGAAATCAACATCGTTATTGTGTTTTTTTATGTATTCTTGTGTAGCTACAACTATTTCTAAATCGTTCATAAGGCACCCTTGAAATATAATAACAGTAAATCAATTTCATTTCTTGATTTATATGGACAAATTTAAACTGCTTTTTTCTTTGCTACATATAGCACACATAAATACGGGCGTTCTATTATACCGCCGTTCTTTTCGGCTAATGCAACAATATCGCTGTATGCCTTTTTCTTATCTTCATCGGAGTTTTGCATAAATCTATTGCCTGTTAAAGCAAAACCGTAAAAATCATCAGCAGTATAGTTTTGTTTCCACATTTTTCTGATTACGATAGGCTTTTCAAAAAGTTCTGAATCAACTATTTGTGACACAATAGCAGCAATTCTGTTTTCACATTCAGATTCCGAAACAAAATCAGCTATGCCTCCATATCGCTTCGATATTTCAAGTAACTCTCTGTCTGCATCGTTATCATAAAGAACATACATATTCCAGAACAAAGCTATGTAACCGTTATCCTTCAGAATCTCAGCACACTTTTTATATCCGATTGGCTGAGGCACCCAATGGAACGATTGAGCCGCATAAATAACATCAAACTTTTTCTGAACAAAATCGTGTTCTTCAAATCTACCTTTAGCAAAAATGATGTTTTCGTTTTTGAATCGTTCGTTACCAATACGAACCAAATCTTCACCGGGGTCTATGCCTAAAATATTAAAACCGTTTCCGAGAAACTGTTGGGTAGCTTTACCGCTTCCGCAACCTATCTCCAACAAATCAGAGCCTTTGGATATTCCCGTAACAGATATTATAATATCTATAATCTCTTGAGGATAACCGGGTCTGTATTTATCGTAATATTCAGCGGCTTGGTTGAACATTTCACTTTCTTTATAGAG
>JAZPYI010000064.1:0-5563 GCA_045544115.1 Acutalibacteraceae bacterium
ATATTTTTGAGAAATTCTTAAATTAATCTCACCGTCAGATATAGCATCAAAGTTGCTAAAAAATTCAAATTCACCCATTCGTATTTCCTCTATAGATTATATCAATCTCATCTTCACTTGGCACTTCAAATATTGAAGCGAATTTTGCGGCAAGGTTATCGTCAACATAATAGGCACTTGTTTCATTTGCAAGTACAGCGTCGTTTCTCTTGTGCAAGCGAGATTTCCATGTTTTATCGCTAATATCAATGTAATGAAGCTCGCATACGATATTACGGGATTTATAAAATCTTTTTGCAGACTCTCGTTCTGCTTTTGTCCAGAAGCCCCAGTCAAGAACGACATTGAAATTGTTTTCGAGTAGTTCCAAGGATTTATTTAACAGATATTTCTCAGTTCTTTCCACATATTCATCGTGTTTATCACCGCAATGCTGACCAAAAAGAGCAAGCGTTATTTCATCAACCGAGAGCAATACGGCGTTGTTTTCGTTGCAAAGTTTTTGTGCGTATGTAGTTTTGCCGCAGCATATTTTGCCGCAAATTAAATAGACTTTTGCCATAAGCAACACCTTCTTTTATAGTTTACAATACATTTCTTGTGCTTTTGGGATAAAACCGAGTTTTTCATAGAGTTTGATTGCACCGGAGTTGTTTACAAGAACATCAAGATTTATAAAATTACAATCCCGTTCTTTTGCCCAATCCTTTGCGGCATTCATTAATGTTGTTCCGAAGCCTTTGCCACGATGGTTTTCAGTTATGATTATATCCATTATGTAGCAATATTTGCCGGGAAGCATAAACGAAAAATCTGGTCTTGTCTTTGCCTGTAGCAGGATAAAGCCAACAACATTTTCGTTGTCTTCATAGACAAGAATATCCGACTCCTCATTTGCAATTGTATTCTCAATAAAATCTGTGCTTTGTTCGCCCTCTTTAATGAAATCAGGAATCAGCTTTGCCATTTCTCTGAATTGCTCACGGTATAATTCGGCTATCGCAGGTATATCGTTATTAGTTGCTTTTCTGACCATATTGAATTACCTCAACTCTTTTCTGAAACATATAACACGGTTAGCTTCTTCAAAGCCCATTGCCATATGGAAATTAAAGCTGTAGGTGTTATCAAGTTCGCAGTCGCTTGCGAATTCCGTACAGCCTTTTTCTTTTGCCCATAATTCACATTCGTGCAACAGTTCTTTGGCATAACCTTTATGTTGATATTCGGGAACAACGAATATTCCTTCCAGATAACCGACGGGAGATGAGTGTGTACCCTCAACATAATCGTGGCGAAGCTGACACTGTGCAAAACCTACGGGAACATCATCAACATATTTAATAAAGCATACCGCCTCATTGCTATTAACAATCTCATCAAAATCTGCTTCAAGTTCCGAAACTGTGTGATTACTCCACATTTGTATTGCTAATTCTGCTAATATCCTGGTGTCATTTGGGGTTGCTTTTTTTATCATAATTACACCTTTCTTCTGTACCAACTCGGCACGGGATTCTGCATATTGTCATACCATTCAAGCACTTTGTTTGCGAGGCTTTTCATAGTCTGAATTTCGCCTTCACCATACGGAATCGCCCAAGGCAGAGATGTAATTGTGCCAAGGCTGATATACAAAGCAAGAAGCTTCCAAAACTCCATAGGCACATCATTATCAAAATATCCGTTGACCATACCCGAAGCGAAAAGAGGAGAAGCCTGTGCACACCAAGTGATGCTTTTGAATTCTTCCCACGGGTCGCCGAAATCGTAGCGGTCAAAGTCAATAATAACAACCTTGCCGTTTTCAATCATCATATTGCCGATGTGATAGTCACCGTGCTGAAACACCTGCGGTCTGCCTTTGAGCAGATAACGGTTTGCGTTGATGAAGTCAATAAAAGCCTGACCGTTATCATATTTCAGCGGACACTCGTTATATTTTCTGATTCTCAAATCCGCCTTATCATTTATACGGGTTTCCCAATCAGGTTGGTCTGAGGGTGCAGGGATTGAATGGATTTTCTTCAGAATTCTGCCTGCTTCAAGACCGCGTGCATACTGTTCTGAATCTGCAAGATACGGTATAACCTCATTTGCATCTTTGCCGTCAATCCAAGTCTGCAATATGTAAATACCCTCATCACATTCGCCGATTTCAAGCGACTTGCACATAGGAACGCCGAGTTTTGCAACTTCTTGCTGCATACGGAACATGTTCTCACGGGTTGCACTCTTTTCAAAAGGAGTAATACGCAGAAGATATTTTGTTCCGTCAGCAGTTGTGACACAGTATTTCTTATCACACGACCAACCTTTATTTATGGGTTCTTTTGATATAAAATCCATCATTGGCTCAATCCCATTTCTTTCATTTTCTTTATCAATCTTTTTGCTCGGAACAGCAGATAATCGTGTCCCATTTCGCCCAAGAGAATATACCAATTCAGCTCGTTGCAAAGAGCATAAAGTTCGACCTTCAAATCGCAATATTTTGAGGTCGAATTTCTTTTCTTGTATTCATCATAAAGCTTCAGCTTTTCACCGAAACCGAGTGTCAGACAGAATATCTCATATTCGGGTTCTGCCCACAGCATATCAAACGGGTCAACCGCACCTGCAAGCTCAGATTTCCAAAAATCAATTATCAGATTCGGCATCCAGAAATCGCCGTGACAAAGGCAAGCGGTGTTGTTTGTAACGCTGAATATTTCATCGAAATTTTTGCTGATAAGCTCAACCGCTTCCATAATCTCGGCTTCAATTTCGTTTTTCTCAAACTTCGCTTTTGTAAATGCATAAATATCAACAAAATAATCCTTGTAATACTCCGTCCAAGATTCATAAACGGGATTATCGTACTTGCCGAACTTGTCATTATGCACGCTTTGTGCATTCATAAGCGCATCAATAATGCTGTTCTTGAGCCTCTTTCTTGACGGAACAAACGCAAGATATTTGCTCTTACCGCTCATTCCTTTTATGTAATCCATACCGAGATGAACGGTATCGTTCTCACGGTGGAGGAAATAGGTTTTCGGAACTTTATATGAAACCTTGGGAAAAAGAAAATCAAGCATATCCTTCTCTTTGCAAATTGCATCATAGAATTTACTCGTTTTAACTGCAATTTCATAAGGCTCGGTTGTGATTTTTACAAGATAAACACTTCCGCTTGCACCTTTGCCGACTGCACGGATTTTGCTTACCGTTGTGTGCATTTGCTTTTCAATAACCGATTTGATTAAATCTGTATTCATAGAAAATATCCTTTTATATCAAAATAAATCCCATCAGCAGACCGCCGGCAAATCCTGAAATATGCTCCCAAGCGGTTGCTTTGCCCATAAACATTCCGCCGACTGTGTAAATTGCTAAAACTATCAATGCAATCGTAGGTACGGGAGAAAAGAAAACAGTTCCGTTTTTAACGGCAAGCATAACAAATACGGCAATCAGACCGTAAATCCCTGTTGATGCACCTTCACCCTCGTGAAGCTTATAGACAAAAGCCATATACAAACCCGAAATGAACGCAGAACCGATAAAGCAGAGTGCGGTTTTTGCTGTACCGAGCTGGGATTCAACGGCATATCCGACAATGAGGGTTGCGGTTATATTTGAAATGATATGCCACGTTCCTATATGGAGAAGCGATGACGATACCAGTCGCCATACTTGTCCCTTTTTGATTTTCTTTTCGGACAGATGCAGAGCGTGGTTTATGTAGCCTTTGTTATGTCCCGACCACAGTTTTTCTTTAAGTGTTACTGCTTCTGTTTTGGGGATTACAATAAAGTTATCAAGTATGAAGATTACAAAAATCAACGCACAAAAAGTTATTGTAAATATTGGCATATTCTTTATTCTCCTTATCAGCCATATAAATTCATAATCTGCGGATAAAATTCTTTCTCATCTGCAAATGAAGAAAGTCCGCCAAACTGACTTAATGTACCTATAAGCGGAACATTTTCTAAAGCTGTACCTTTTAATTTTTCGGCTGTTGCTTCGGCGAATTTATCTGCAAATATTACTTTAATATCCCTGCCGAAATAACTTTCAATTTCGTAGTCAACAACATCTGTCAAACCGCTTGCGTTGTGCATATCAGCAACCATAGCCTGTGCCTTAACAATGTTATCTTCACGTTCGGTTAAACTATCAGCTGAAAGAGCAGACTGAATCATTTGTTCAATACTATCATCAATGTCGAGATGATTAAATGCAGTTCCGAACCACTTACTATAAGGTGCATAGGTGTCTTTATACAAGAAACATAATCTCATTAAGCGTTCTGCAATTCTTGCACATACGAGTTGTGAGCCTATTTCATCACCACATTCACCACAACGCTTTACAAAAGCCTGTTCCGACGCAATTATCTCCCAATTAGAAGCAATCATATACAGTTTAACTTCGTTAGGATAATATTTAATCTTTTCAATTTTTCCTGTGCAGTTAAGACTGTCGACAAAAAACTTACCTGATACTAACGATAAAAGTCTGTGTTCAGAAAAAACAAGCCATTGAATAGGTGTGATGTTATCCAAATCTGCCGTACCAAGTTGCTCGTCCAGGTACTCATCAAAAGTGTGAATAAACACCAAAGGATTAACTTTACCTTCAGTTATAAATTTAGGGTGCTGAACACCGCAATCATTCGGGTCAGGCTCTGTAAAATTAACGCTGTAACCTTTATATGTATAGGGTAGATTTTCAGACAGTGCTTTTACAATATCGTTCTTCTTTGAAATGTCAGCCTCGCTCAAAATCAAATAAAATCGAGGTCCCCACATATGATCGGTGGAAACTGGATCATCATAACCTAACACATCAGAACCGTAGCCAATTAACCCGGCTGAGTATTTTAACTTTGGAAAGTGCTCTTCAATAATCGGTTTTGCATATTCATTGAAAAAGCCTTCACACAAGTCCATTCCTTTTATAAATTCACTCATTTACTTCGTCTTCTTTCATTTGCATTCTTAACCTGCTGTCTAAATTGTTTGAAAACATACAACAAATTCTTAATGTAAACCACCAAACAATTAAACTGCTTGGTGATTGCAATTCATTGTCTGAATAAAGGCTGTGACAAATATTGTTTCTCATTGCAAAACCAAAATCGCTTATGTAAAATAATTTCAAATTAAACAAAAATGTTTCATCTAAACAATCGACTACTTCAGGTAATTTCAAAATACTTTCCAATGATAAACAAGATTCCACGCCGCTTTTTTCTGTTTTATATACAACAGCACCACATTCTTGTGCAAGGCAACGAATACAGTGCTCAATTTGTGGCATTAGAAGATGCATAGCGGTGCTCAAGTCTAAATTAAATCCCGCAACTAAACCTTTTAAAAAAGTGTTTTTTCGGTCGGGGGGAACAAACGCATTATCCTCAACCAAAAAACGAAGACTGTCTTCATTGAAATCAAATCGTTCTTTAGCAAACCAGACATAACGTTTTATAAATGTGTCTGAAACAAATTTATAACTTTCTGATGCTGTGTGCTCAATAATTGAAATCATTTCATCGTCTGTAGCATCAATTGCT
>JAZPYI010000065.1:0-8816 GCA_045544115.1 Acutalibacteraceae bacterium
TAACATATTTTTAAATCATTTTAAAGTATATTTTCAAATTTTTTCAAAAAAATCCACCCTCAGGGTGAGGGTGGACAGATATTATCCGAATGATATAATTAAGTCGTTAATTTTAACATAAATCAATCCGACAAATTCAACAACCTTGTAAAGAAGTCTCTGAATAATACTACCGATGTTATTATCTTTACGTTCGGATGTTGTTCTTTCAATTGTGATGCTGTCGAGAAGCCGGCTGTTGTCACCTCTTCTTGTTTCAAGCATCAATTTATTACCCTCAAATTCAAGTGTTGTATATGTAGTAACATCATTTTCAATAAAGCTGTATGCAAGATGCTCCGCTTCATAGTCCATTATTACTTTTTCGCAGACTGAATTTGAGTTTAAATAAATAATTCCCTCAGGATCGGTATATGTTTTTCCGCTTTCAGCTTTACAGACAACTTTTCCAAGCTCCATAAAATGTGAACGACCTTGGGAATGTGTATGACCTGTGATTACAAGGTCAAGATCATAGCTTTCAAAAATAGGAGTAAAAATCGTGCTGAGCAGAAGTTCGGTTTCCAAATCACCTATAGCATCGCCTGCACCGTAAATTCCGTGATGAACAACACCGATTCTCCATTTTGCATCGTGATTAAGAGTAACTGCTTCTTTTGTCATTGCCATATGGTCGGGCGCATCTCCTGATGTTGAATCGTAGAAAAGATAAAGAACGTCTCCGTAACGGAACCAAAAATCACGGTCTAAACCTGAAAAATGTTTTCCGTAATATTCATTAGGCATATTGGTGTAATAATTATATGTCATGCCTTTTTTATCATGATTACCTATAGCAAGAGCCATAGGAAGGCTTCTGACAGCTTTTGGCATAAGAAGTGTCTGCCATTCGGCATCGGACTGACCGGTAGAAGTGTTGTCGCCGGGTGAAATCAGATAACTGATATCCGGATTTTTTTTGAGAGCTTCAGCAAGAACGTTGTTCCAATTAAATCCGATATCAGACTGCGAAAGGCAATCAGTCCTCCAATCCTCGGCGATTTGTATATCACCGACTACAAGTACCTTGTGGTCACCAAAGGATTTTGTTTCGTACTTGCAAATTTCACTCCATTCGGTTCCCGTATACCATTGATAGTAGTAAACTGTATTCTCGTTAAGACCTCCAATATTAACTCTGCATACAACCTGATTGTTCTTTTCTGCATCGGTTATTTTGCCGATAAATTTTACAGAATCGGACATATCAGAATTTTCGGAAAGTAAAACCTCAGGTTTGGCAACTGATTTATCAGAATGCCAACAAAGGCTGACTTCGGTTTCATTACCGCCTACACAAAGCATCGGAAGATTATTGTACGGAAAATATGAATTATAAAGCATGTCCCATTCATCCCTTGTTAATTTCGGAGCATTAAAATCTGCAAATGCAAATAAGCTTGCAGAAAAAGTAAATGAAAAAGCAAGTATCAAAGCAATTATTTTTTTCATTACTAACCTCTTTAATTCTTCGGACAATGATTGGTTGCTATAATATCTATACCTGTTCCGAGAATATCCTTAATTAATACGTCGCCGAGATTTACGGGTGCATCTGCAGAGGCTTTGTTAATAACCTTCATGCACTCCATAATTTTATCTTTAGGAAGTGCGCCTGCGGATTTACAAGGTACAACATTATATACACCGCCGTTTACTTTAACGGTTGTTGCAAGGCTTCTCACGGGATTTGTGCATTCTGTTCTTGCATAAGCATCGCCGCGTTTGCAGGTGTTGCCTGTTACGGAAAGAATATCACCGTTCTCTGCAAGATCAACCGTTAATCCGCAACCCATTGGGCAGGCTACACAAATGATATTTTTTTGCATAAATCAAACCTCCACCGAAATTTCGATTTTTCCGCCTTCGGTAAAATTCTTAAGCATGTCATTTTTGAGAACAACATCTTCCATTTCACCGGGAGCAAGACGGGGTCTTTTGCGTGAAATAATTTCCTCGCCGTTATATTTCACAATAATTCTGGCATTTTTATAAACCTGACCGACTCTGAAATACAGCTTAACATCGCCATCGTTTTTAATATTTACTTTTTGAGGAACAATATAACGGACACCGCCGACACCTTTTGTTTCGATATATTCGGTTTTCTCTGTTTTACCGAGAACATATTTTGCAGCACCTTCACCGGCAGTCTGACTTTCCAATGTTACATAGTCAACAAGGTCGTGAACATGAAGAACATTGCCGCAAGCGAAAACACCTTTATGAGAGGTTTCCCTGTATTCATCAACAACAGCACCGTTTGTAATAGGGTCAAGTTCAATACCTACAGCTCTTGTTAGCTCATTTTCCGGAATAAGACCTACAGAAAGAAGAAGGGTATCACATTCTATATAACGTTCTGTGTCCTTGATAGGTTTACGGTTTTCATCAACATCTGCGATAGTTACACCTTCGATTCTTCCGCTACCGTGGATATCAACAACGGTACAGCTTAAATGAAGAGGAATGTTAAAATCGTTAAGGCATTGAACAATATTTCTTGTAAGACCGCTTGAATAAGGCATAAGCTCACATACGCATTTTACTTCGGCACCTTCAAGTGTCATGCGACGAGCCATAATCAGACCGATATCGCCGGAGCCGAGGATAACAACCTTTTTACCGGGCATATATCCGTCTATATTGACATATTTCTGTGCAGTACCGGCACTCATAACACCTGAGGCTCTTGTTCCTGCAATGTTAAGTGCTCCTCTGGGTCTTTCACGGCATCCCATAGCAAGAATAACGGCTTTTGCTTGAATTTCAAGCAATCCGTCAATTTTATTAACGGCATATACAACATTATTTTCGGTTATTTCAAGAGCCATGGTATCCGTTTTGTATTTAATATTTTTTTCGTTAACAAGCGAAATAAATCTGTCAGCATATTCAGGACCGGAGAGTTCCTCTCCGAAATAATGAAGACCGAACCCGGTGTGAATACACTGCTCAAGAATACCGCCGAGTGTTTCTGCTCTTTCGAGGATAAGTATGCTGTCAACTCCGCATTCTCTGGCTTTAAGTGCGGCAGCCATGCCTGCAGGACCGCCGCCGATAACAACTATATCATAATTAAGCATATTTTCCCGCCTCACTTTGTTCTATCGTAAAGAATCTTTGAATTTCCGCCGCATTTGGTAATTTCATTAATTTCAACACCAAGCTCTCTTGCAAGCAGTTCTACAACTTTTGAACCGCAGAATCCGCCCTGACATCTTCCCATACCGGCTCTTGTTCTGCGTTTAACGCCGTCAACATCTCTTGCGCCTGCAGGAGCATGGATTGCATCAAGAATCTCGCCCTCTGTGATGGTTTCACAGCGGCAGATTATTCTGCCGTAAGCAGGATTGCTTTCAATAAGAGCCTTACGTTCTTCGTTAGTCATATGTCTGAAACGAACAGGTTCTTTTCTTTCTTCAATAAAATCAGTTTTTTCTTCAGCTCCAATTTCATTAACGATCATATTTTTAACATAGACCGCGATGGCAGGAGCGGAAGAAAGACCGGGAGATTCAATACCTGCAACATTGATAAACTGTTTGTTTTTTTCACTTGGTTCAATAATAAAATCATTTCTGTCACAATGTGCTCTTAAACCCGCAAATGAAGTGATAACTTCGCGTGTTGTAAGGCAGGGGACAGATTTCTTTGCGGTTTCAAGAATTTCCGAAAGAGTATCAGCGGTTGTTGATACATCATTTTTGTCTTCAATATCCAAAGCGCTCGGACCAAGAAGGAGATTGCCGTCAACTGTTGGAGTAACAAGAATTCCTTTTCCCATTTTTGAAGGACATTGAAAAATAGTGTGATTAGCAAGCTTTCCGATTGATTTATCACAGAGCATATATTCACCCTTTCGGGGTAATGTATGAATGGAAGTGTCGCCTATCAATGATGCAATTTCATCGCAGAATACTCCTGCCGAGTTGATGATGTAAGAGGCTTTTATTTCATCGCTTCCGTCAGAAATAGTAAATGAAGAGCCGTCAAAATCTATCTTTTTAACCTCGAAATTTCTGATAAAATCAACACCGTTAACAACAGCATTCTCTGCTGCAGCAATTGTTAATTCATAAGGACAAACAATACCTGCCGAAGGCGCCCAAAGAGCTGCCTTTGCCTCTTTGCTGATATTTGGTTCTGCTTCGCGAAGTTTTTCCGTATCATAAATCTCAAGACCGGGAACACCGTTTTCTTTTCCTCTTTCAAGAAGCTCGTTGAGAGTTTCTTTTTCCTCATCCGAAAAAGCCACAACAAGAGAACCTATCGGCTTGAACGGTACAGAAAGAGTCTTGCAAAGCTCAGGCATAAGAGCTGTGCCCTCAACATTCATTTTTGCTTTGAATGAACCGGGCTTTGCATCAAAGCCTGCATGAACAATAGCGCTGTTGGCTTTTGATGTACCCATCGCCATATCATTACACTTTTCAACAAGCGCAATTTTTATGTTGAAGCGACTAAGCTCTCTTGCAATCAAAGAACCGATTACACCTGCACCAACAACGGCAACATCGTATTTCATTGACAAAACCTCCGTTTGTTTATAAGCTTTTATAATTATATCACATTGAATAATATTAAACAACCGTTTTTTATTAAAATTTATATATAATTATTACCTAATATTTTGTTTTGAAAATTGAAATACTTGACATTGATTTTAAATTATGTTAAACTCGGAATGTAATTTAAAGGTTTTTTGTTACTGACGGATTAAGCAGAGAACTGCATGGGAGCAAAAAATCTGTATTATGCCGACCGTCTGGGCAGTCTTATCCGAAGAATAAGACTGCCTTATTTTATTTATTGAAGGGAGAATTTTTTATGATGACAGATATTGAAATTGCTCAGTCAGTTATTATGAAGCCAATTACCGAAATTGCCGATGCTGCAGGTATTGAGTCAAAGTATCTTGAACAGTACGGAAATTACAAAGCAAAGGTCGATTTATCGCTTCTTAATGAAAACGATAAAAAAGACGGTAAACTTGTTCTTGTTACCGCTATTACACCTACACCTGCGGGCGAAGGAAAAACAACAACAACAATCGGTCTTGCCGACGGACTTAAGAGAATTGGTAAGAATGTAATGGTTGCACTTCGTGAACCTTCACTCGGTCCTGTTTTCGGAGTTAAGGGCGGAGCTGCAGGCGGAGGATATGCGCAGGTTGTTCCCATGGAAGATATTAATCTTCATTTCACAGGTGATTTTCATGCTATCGGTGCCGCAAACAACCTTCTCGCAGCAATGCTTGATAACCATATTTATCAGGGTAATTCACTTAATATAGATCCAAGAAGAATAACCTGGAAGCGTTGTGTTGATATGAATGACAGACAGCTTCGTTTTGTTACCGACGGTCTTGGTGGAAGAGTTAACGGTGTTCCCAGAGAAGACGGCTATGATATTACTGTAGCATCAGAAATTATGGCAGTTCTTTGCCTTGCTACATCTATTACCGATCTTAAAGAGCGCCTTTCGAGAATTATTGTCGGCTATACTTATGATGAAAAGCCTGTTACAGCCGGTCAGCTCAATGCCGCAGGTGCAATGACAGCTCTTCTTAAGGATGCACTTAAACCTAACCTTGTACAAACACTTGAAGGTACTCCCGCACTTGTTCACGGCGGTCCTTTTGCAAATATTGCTCATGGCTGTAACTCTGTAATGGCAACCAAGCTTGCAATGAAGCTCGGTGATTATGCAATAACGGAAGCGGGCTTCGGTGCTGACCTCGGTGCTGAAAAATTCCTTGATATCAAATGTCGTTATGCCGGTCTTACACCTTCTGCAGTTGTTATTGTTGCAACAATCAGGGCGCTTAAAATGCACGGCGGAGTTCCTAAAACTGAACTTTCAGGCGAAAACCTTGAGGCACTTGAAAAGGGTATTCCCAACCTTCTCCGTCATGTTTCCAATATCAAAAATGTATATAAGCTTCCGAGTGTTGTCGCTGTTAACAGATTTCCTACCGATACAGATGCTGAAGTTAATCTTATTATTGAAAAGTGTAAAGAACTCGGTGTAAATGTTATTCTTTCAAATGTATGGGCAGAAGGCGGCAAGGGCGGCGAAGAACTTGCAAAGGAAGTTGTTAATCTTTGTGAGCAGCCTAATGATTTCACTTACTCTTATGATCTTGACGGTTCAATTGAAAGTAAAATTGAAGCTGTTGTTAAAAAGATTTACGGCGGTGACGGTATTACAATACTTCCTGCTGCAAAAAAGCAGATTGCTTCACTTGAAGCTATGGGTTACTCCAATCTCCCTGTATGTATGGCAAAAACGCAGTACAGCTTTTCTGACGATCCGACGAAGCTTGGCGCGCCTGAAAACTTTACCGTTACAATTAAAAATGTTAAGATTTCCGCAGGTGCGGGATTTATAGTTGTTTTGACGGGTGATATTATGACTATGCCCGGTCTTCCCAAGGTTCCAGCAGCTGAAAAAATTGATGTTGACGAAAACGGAAAAATCAGCGGTCTTTTCTAAATAATTAACAGCAGTCGTTTGTTTCGACTGCTGTTTTTACATTTCTTAAACATTATTTTAACCTTTTTGTATAAAATGTCTATTGTATTATGTAATATAATATGATACTATATATTGAATTTTGCATTAGGAGAGTGACAGATGAAAACATTTAAAAGAATCGTTGCCTTAATAATGTCCTTAATAATAGCTTTTTCCGCAAGTGTTTCTGTTTCTGCAATTTCGTTAGGATCAGATTTTGATGAACCGAAGCTCAGAGGAATAGGGGATTACAAGCAGTACCTTATGGATGAAGGATATCCTGTGATAACTACCGCTGATTTCTATGCAATCACCAATATAATTTCATATGCATTTCGTTTGGTTACCGGTCAATGGATTTTCCCTGAGAAAAAATTCAACGTAACCGTTGATCCTTTTATTACCGATGTATGTAATTATGTATGTGAGAAAAGCGGATTTGATATGCTTGCGATTGTCACAAATCTCCCCGAAACAAATCAAATTCCCGATTTGATAACAACGGCTTTAAAAATTGACACAGCTGAATTCAGAAAACAGATATATACTAAACGTGATGAAATTTATGCATCGGGTAACCATTTGTTATCATTTGTTTTGCACTTTTTCGGTGTGTATATGAGTGTTATTGATGTATGTGAGATTTACAGCACACCTTCCGAAAATAATCCTAAAATTTATGAAGTATATATTAAACTCATTTTTAAAGACGGCGGAGAGGAAGTTATTTTTCCGGGCATTTTGATTGATTCTGAAACCGGAAAGGTTTCAAATGTCGATAACAGCGGTATGGTCGGAATCGGATTTAATTTTGACCTTTCCGAAATGCTTGTGTATGCAACTCTTGATTGCTGGATGAGAAATTTTGGCTTTTGTCTTTTCTATGATATAGCAGCAAACATGATGCCTGCATTCTTTAATTATGAAACTCGCAGATTTAAGTTTGAATATGACGGTCTTGAGTGGATGATTCAGATTTGGAAAGGTAACTATGTAGTTACAAACGGCGGCGAGGTTGGAATTTACAACAGAGAGCCGGGTTCATTCGGTACTTATTATAATTGTGCAAATGATGAACAGCTTTTAAATATGACACTTCAGATTTATCACGGTGATAAGCTTCTTGTTGACGAAGGTCCAATGAAGCACTGGTGGATAAACGGTTTTAATCTCGGTGAAAGAATGTATATTCCTTCAAGTCTTACAATGAAATTTTCAATTGATATGCCTGACGAAGAAATGCTTAAAGCATTCTGTGAGTCGATTGATAACCATTATATGCATGATGTAACTTATACCGTTGACGGTTTAACGGTTAACGTTGTATGGTAAATAATTCCGCTGTAACATATTCATTGTGTTGCAGCGGTTTTCATAAAATTTAAAATTAATAAAAAAAACACTTGATTTTTTCAGAAGTGTCATATATAATATATAAGCATTTGATTTGCAGATATGGAGAGTTGTCCGAGCTGGTCGAAGGAGCACGATTGGAAATCGTGTAACGGGCTATAACCTGTTCGAGGGTTCGAATCCCTTGCTCTCCGCCAGAAAAAAGAGGTACCGGTTGGTATCTCTTTTTTTAATAAAATGAAGGAGAAAATATTTATATGAGTTCAATCGTTGCTAAAAAATCAATTGACAGCATTGACTTTTTTAAGGGTGTTGCGATTTTACTTGTAGTACTGGTTCATTCAATTCAAAGATTTTCGGTTCCGTATTGGGTAACAGTCGTTCCGTCTATTGGACAATTGGGTTGTCAGGTGTTTTTTGTTTTATCTTCTTTTTCTCTTTGTCTGGGATATTCTGATAAAGTGATTAAATATTTTGATTTTTTTAAAAGAAGAATTTCAAAAATGATAATCGGATATTGGTCAATGATATTGTTTTATTTGTTTGTAAATTTATTTTTTGCAATCAGAGATAATGAACCGATTCATACATATTTATTAAATCCCGGATTGTTGTTTAACTTTTTGTTTTTACACGGTTTTTCACCTAACAAATCAATAGTTAACGGAATAGTCAGAGGTGGATGGTTTGTAGGAACAATTACAATACTGTATATGCTGTTTCCTCTTCTTTTAAAAGTGTTTACTATAAGAAATCATAAATGGAATAAAATTAAAAACTTTGTTTTCCCGATTTCAGCTTATGTTATATCTTGTACCGTTTTTATTTTGCTTGACATTTTTAAAAAAGGATATAATTTTGAAAACAATAGTGTATCATATTTTTCTTTTTTAAATCAATTTCCT
>JAZPYI010000066.1:0-50427 GCA_045544115.1 Acutalibacteraceae bacterium
TTAAAAGATGAGGAAATTGATAGGATAGCGGATGCACTTTTAAAAATGCAAGAGCAGGAAGATACAACAATTCCCGCAATGCAGGCTCAACTGAAAGAATGCGAAAAAGCGATAGAAAATATGCTCAATGCGATTCAGTCGGGGATACTGACGGAGTCAACAAAAGGCAGACTTGAACATCTTGAAGAACAGCAGAGAAATCTGAAAGTTGCAATAATGCAGGCGGAAATCAAACGCCCGAAATATTCAAAAGAAAAAATCGTAAATTGGATAAGCCGATTCAAAGGCGGCAATCCCAACAACAGAAACTATCAAAGACAGATAATAGACACTTTCGTCAACTCGGTATATGTTTATGACGATAAACTGGTGTTTACATACAACTTCAAAGACGGTACCGAAACAATAACTTTGAAAGAGATTGAAGAGGCTTTCGGTTCGGATTTAAACCAGAGCGCTCCACCATACTGAGTATTCATAAGAGATTTGACTTGTGAATACTCATTTTTTTATTTTTATATCAAAGTATTTTACCCACTATGACACTTTCAGTTTAAAAACTGCAAAGATGTCAGGTGGGATTTTTTATAAATATATTGAAATTATGCAAACTTATATGATATACTAATTGTGCCAAACAAATTTAATAAGTAGAATTAGCGGTATCGTTTTCTTTTTTATGGGAATATTATACCCTTTTCTTATCATAACTATTTTTAGAATTTGGTAAAATCGCAAATTCCATTAAATGGTTATGGTAGTGATACTCTAATTCTATTTAAATTTGTTTGGCGACAATCGGAGTTTGCGTTTTTCGGTGCGTTAACTTCGGTTGGCGCACTTTTTTATTATGCGGAAAATAAAAAAGTGAAACACATTAGTAGGGTGTTCATAGAATATTCCGCAATAAACAGAAAAGGATGATAATTATGAAAAAAATTATGGCAGTTCTCTTGGCAATCGCAACTTGTATTTCCCTTAACGCTTGCGGAAACACTTCAAACAGCGATTATCATAAATTGGGTGAAACAGTTTCGACAGATATTTTTGAATTTACTTTAAATGCTGCAGAATTTACGGTTGCACTCAGCAACATAAATGATGAAGCATATTTCACTCCTAAAGAATATGACCCTAATGCAGATGCTGACAATCCGCATGTTGCACCTGTAGGTCACACCTATGTTGCTTTTTCCTATACAGTAGAAAATCTTAACAGAGCATCTTCTGAATTTCATGACGGATCTTTTGCTACGGTTAAATACGATGGCAAAAAATACAGCAATATGGAAGAAGGCGCTTACTTCCAGTATAACGATGAACAGTATTTGGATGTAGACGAAAAACTTAAAACAAAAAAAGGTGGAGAATGGTATTCAGATCCCGGCAATAATCTTCTGCTCTTAACGGGAGAAAAAGAAACGCGACGTGCTCGCATAGATATTGAAACAGAAATAAAAGATTTGACCGAGGATGTCGAAATTACTATTAAAATCCCCAATTCTGAAGGCAAAGAAGAAGAGTTTACATTTCTTGTTACTGCTGCTGACAGAGAAAGTTACACAAAATCTGAAATTGAAAACTAAACCATACATATATAAATATCAAATCCCGTATGAACACCCGCACCAAAGCAAGGAATATACGAACCGTATGTTCCTTGTTTTTATTGTGGATTAATAAGGCTGAAAAAACCTCCGAGGCTTATCGAAGCTTCGAAGGTTATGTTTTTATTTGCTTAATTTCAATGCTTTATCCAGATTATCCATTCCTCTTTCAAAAATTTCGGCAAGCACTATTGTTATTGCAAACGATGCCGCCGCAAAAAGCAGGGGACTGCCGTTCATTCCGAAATGCTGAAGGATAATCATCGGTATTCTCTGCAGAATATAAATTCCGAAAACTCTTTTTCCGAACCAGCGGAGAACAGCATTGTTTATGCTTATTCTCATTGAAGCAAAAACAATCAGGAGTGAAAAAACAAGCGCCATCGGAATAAAAATTGCTCTGCTTTTGCCGTTGATTTGCAGAAAATGGTTGAGTATCAGGAATGCTGCGAGTGTAATTCCCGTGCAGCAGAGCCATTTGCCGATGCTCGGCAGCAGAGCCTTGTCGATATACGGCTTTGCTATGGCATACCACATTCCGAGCGGATAACACAGAAGGGTGTCGTACCACCAGTATTCACTCTTTTTGAAATAAGCCAACAGAATGACCGTGACAATTGAAAGTACGGTTGTTATCACCGTGCCGAGAATAACGCGTTTTTTAACAAACCTAAACGATATCCACGTTAATATATAAAGTATAAGGATAACGAAGATAAACCATACACTGTTGCCGACCGCATCAAGACCGATAAAGGAAAGCAGCAGCTTTTTTATTGAATAATTTTTGTCCAGAGCAAGTCCGACAAAGTAGAAAATAAGAATTGCGATATCGTAGTGAAGAAGTACCTTAAGCGCTCGCTTTGAAACAAGTGTTTTTACATAGCCGTCTTTTTTTGCAAGACCGAGCAAAACACCGTATCCCGAGTAGAAAAGGAACATTACCACCATGAGCTGACCGAGAAATACCATGAATTGCGTGAACGGCTTATCATACCATTCGGCAGAGAGCTTTATATATTGCCTGACGTGCGAAAAAAGCACAACGATAACAAAAATGCCCTTTATCGCTCCCGTTTTTTGGGGCGACATATAATCCTCAAAGCCATTCCTGCCCGTGAATTTTATTCCGATAAGACACAGAACAAGCAGCGCCGCAAGAAAAAATACCATAGGTCCTCCTTAAAGGAAAATTCTGTTATATCTGGGCTTGAGGTCAAACGAGCCGTCGGAGTGAACGGTTGTGATTGTTACACCCTCAACCCATTCGCTCTCAGGCTTATCGGTTTTATCACCGAGATTATAAACAGCATAACCGCCGGGAAGGCTGTAGCAAAGGTGAACACCCTTATAGATTGCAGCCCAGTCGTTTACATGGTCGTGACCTGCAAAAACAGCCTGAGTGCTGCCCGTTTCAAGGATGGCATCAAACATTCCGCTGTTGAAATGTGATGAGCCTACACTTTCATACTGCTCGCCATAAAGAATTTCGCACTCGCCTGAGGGAACAAATCTGCCGTTTCCGTCGTCCTTGAATGCGTGTTCGTATTCGCAAAGGGGAATGTGCATATACATGAACGAATCTGCCGAGCCGTATTGCTCCTTAAGCTTTGCGGTTTCATTTTTGTAGAAATCAATCTGTTCCTTTTTAAGGAAGTCGTAGCCCTGAATATCGGAGGGAACACCGTGTCTTTCTCTGTCCCTGTCAAGAATATCTCTGCCCGAGTCAAAAAGGAAAAGAGTTTTAAGGTGCTTTCCGCCCTCGCCGAGAATGTTTACAGTATAATTTCCGTAGCCGAAAAGCTCCTCGGGGCCAAACTTGCAAAGGCAATGCTCATAATCGCAGAAGCTCTTGAAAAGAAGCCACTTGTAGAAGCCTCTGTCCTCTCTTGTTTCGTGATTCCCAAATACGGCAGTCCAGTAAATTCCGATTTCTTCCATCATTTGTGCAAACTGAATTGCATCAATCTGCTGATATTTTGAAAGAATATTGTCACCCGTCAAAACAACAAGATCAGGCTTGATATCCTTAAGATGCTGAACGAAATTCTTTACAGCCTTGGTGTTTATTTCATGGTCAACGTCAAAATGGAAATCCGTTGTTGAAACAATAACAAAGTCGTCATTCTTGATGTTTCCGTTTTTATCAACCTTTGCAATTGTGGTCGAATATTCGCTCTCGGAAATAATTTTTACGTCCGTGGGAATTTTTTCAGGGTTTGCTCTTTTGCAGTAAAGCGATTTCGGAAGCTTTCCGCCGCTGATTTTATAAATTGCACCCGCCGCAGCAAGATGAATTTTTACGGCAGTCTGTCTTACAAAACCCCATATGTTATAAAGCATGGTCTGCACTCCTTTTACCAATAAATAAGCCATGAAATCGGACCTGAAAGCATTTTGAGGAAGAGAAGAATATCTGCAAAGGCAATCCATGCGAATGCTTCAAATCTGCTCATTTCCGACTCAGACGCAAATTTGTCATCGCTCATGATAAGGTCGGTGACGGTAATAACCTTGGAGTCAAATTCCCATGGATTATCCTCTTTAACTGTGATAAGGCGGCTGCCTCTTACAAAATTATTGCCGTATGCGTTATATGAGCAGGCGGGAGTGTTGATAACTTCGATTCCGCCTACATCAACCTCATAGGTGTTGAGGTGGTCATGACCGATTAAAATTGCAAGCACATCGCCTCTTTCAAGCATTGCATCAACCTCACCGTGATTGTAGTAACCGGGTGAAGGCGGCTCATAGAGATGGCCTGCAAAGGATTCGGTTTTGGGATTGAAAACAGAGTATCTTACTCCGCTGTAGGTTTCGGTGAGGAAAGGAATATCAATATATGCGTGGGGGAACATAACCTCATAAACTTCCTGAACAGCCATGTGTTGGAATGCGAGAGAAGGAACCTTTTCGCCTGCTTTTTTTTCAAGCTTTTTGCTTTCTGATTTATACCATTCGATCTGGTCTTCTCTTACTGCATCATAGCCGAGGCGATTGCCGTTTTCATCATAAACATATGTACCCGTATCAAGCATCCAAATGTTGAATTTGATGCTCTTGCCGTCGGATGAATAAACGGGCAGATAATGTGCACCCGTACCGCTCAAATCGGGGTTGGCATCATAAGCAAGGCAGTATTTGCCGCCGTACTTTTTGTACATTTTTAAAAGGGTATCCTTATCAACACCCTGCTCATCATCGTGGTTGCCGAAAACGAGGGTAAAGTAAACCTCATGTTCAACAAACGGAGCAATAATTTCAGCGATTGCAGCTTCCTTGTTTTCCTTTGAAGCAACACAGTTGTCGCCGCCGAGAACAACAAGGTCGGGGTCATAAACCTCAAGCATACGGTTAACATATCTCATCATTTCCTCTTTTGCGGGATAGCCATCCTGAAAATCGGTAAGGTGAAGGATGTTAAATTCGCCGTTTTCATCAAAACAGAGCTTTGATTCCTGAGCCGCATAAGCGGATACGGATACTGCGCCGAAAATAAGACACAGGGCAAGTATTGCCGAAATAATACGTTTTTTCATAAATAAACCTCCATTATATTATACATTTATTATATAGGCTTGTATTATTTTTGTCAATTTAGTGCGTTGAAATAAATGCATTGAAATTATCAAAGTTTTAATTTATAATGAGCCTATATGCTTCGTAAAAGGAGATTTGTTATGGAAAAAACAGCCAAAAATGCAGGTGCGGATAATTTCACTCCGTCAATTCCGCAGTATTTTTCATGGATAAACAATACCAACGAGGGTGCAACAGAAGAACAGACCCTCATAAACCTTGATTTTTTCAAATATCTTAAGGATACCTACGGCATGAACCTGCGTATCTATGCATGGGATGCGGGGAATTATGACGGCGCAAGCGAAGGCTACGGCAATGTTAACAGCGAAAAATTCCGCTCGCAGTATCCCGAGGGATATAAGAATGTTGTTGAAAAGGCGAAGGAAATCGGAATCCGCTTCGGTCTTTGGGGAAGCCCCGACGGCTTCGGCGATACCCCTGAGGAGGAAAAAGACCGTTTCGACTTTTTTGTTCACCTTTGCCGTGACTACGATTTTGCGCTCTTCAAGCTTGACGGAGTTTGCGGTCATCTCCGCCCCGAAAAGACAGGAGTTTTTGCGGAGATGCTTAAGGAGTGCAGAAAATATTCTCCCGACCTCGTTGTTCTTAATCACCGTCTTGAGTTTTATGAGGCTGAAAAGTACATTACAACATATCTCTGGAACGGCGATGAAACCTATGTTGATATTCTCAGATGTAACAAGCAGACCGCAATGCACCACAGAGGCTTTATGTTCACAAGAGGGCATACCGATAACCTTGAACGTCTTGCTGAGGACCACGGAGTTTGCATATCTTCAAATGTTGATTATTTTGAGGACGAGCTGATTTATCAGGCATTCAACCGCTCTCTTATTCTTGCACCCGAAATTTACGGTAATCCGTGGTTTATGCGTGACGATGAGCTGCCGAAGCTTGCAAGAATTTATAATCTTCACGCAAGGAATGCCGAAATTCTTGTTAACGGTAAGCTTCTGCCTGCCGAATACGGCGACAATGCGTGCTCGAGAGGTACGGAAACAAAACGGTTTATCGCATCGGGAAATAATTCGTGGGAAACAAAAACAGTTAAAATAAACATCGGCGAGGAAATAGGAATTTCAACAGATTTGCCGGTTGCTGTAAATATTCATCACCCCTATGAAAAGCATCTCGGATTTTACAAGGTCGGCGATGCCGTTGAAGTTGAGCTTATGCCGTTCCGCGCTTCTCTTATTGAGGTTGCGGTTGAAAAAGAAGCCGAGCCGATGCTTCTTAATTGCGAATATGAAATAATAAAAGAAGAAAAAGACGGAACTCCTGTTGAGGTTAAAGTTCTCAAGGATGAAAATACCGATATAAAAGAAAAAGCGCCGATATATCTCGGCACTCTTGACTCAGAGGAAAGAAATCCTGAAAACGGAGAACATCTTTATGAATCGGCGATGTACGCAATTACCAACGACTCGCTTGAAGCCAGAACGATTCGCCGTTCCGGTGAAACAAAAATTCCCGAGGTAAAAGCGGCAAGGGATGCGTTTTTTGCACAGGAAACCTATAAATTAAGGGGCTGCGAGGCTAAAAATATGTTTGACGGCAGACCCGACACATTTTTTGATTCTCAAAGCAAAACCTATTGCGATAACAATCTGCGAATCAACGGTGGCTGTCTGCGTGTTGATTTCGGGAAAGAAATCGAGTGCGACAGTATTGAGGTTGAGTTTTTCTCTGCCGATTATCAAACGAGAGAGGTTGAAATTCAGAAGCTTCCGCTTTATGCAGAATATTCCGCTGACCTGAAAAAGTGGAATACCTCGGAGCTTGTAAAAACAAGTATTGCGGATGACGATTTTACGGCAAAAATCGTAAAATTCACCGTTCACACAACCTATGACCTTCACGGAAAAAAGCTTGTTGCAAGCTACGGTATAAATGGCAGAATACGTTATTTGAGAATTGATAACCCCGTTGACAGAATTTATGCGGTAAGGCTCATAAAAGACGGCAAAGCGGTTGAAGTCGGAACTCCGTTTGCCAACAATATGCAGGCACATTACCGTTATAAGAGGATTCAGCTTGCAAAGTGCGGCGAGGTAACTTTGCCTGAATACAAAGCGGGTTCAAAGCTTGCCGTTGCAGTTGAAGGCATTCACGGTGATGAGTGTGTTTACTGCCTTGCCGAAATCGACGGTAAGCCCTTCGGCTTTCCCGAAAGAGCGCCTGATTACAAGGCGAATCAATGGGAGCACAGTGTTTGCGCTTCGGATAAGAACAATACATTTTTCATTGAGCTTCCCGAGGGTCTTGAAGGTGAAAAAATAAAAATTCATGCCGTATTCTCGAACCGTTGGAAGGGCGAAAAAACCGTTTGCAACGTTTACCTCTGTGATAAGCACTAAATTCTTTAAAATTCAAATAAAACGGTACACTTCAAAATGAGGTGTACCGTTTTTTTTACTGTATTGCAGGGGTTGATGCCGACATCGACTTTTTTTATGATTAATTATTTTTTTCAATTAAATAATCAATACCTTTTAAATATCCTTCAAAGCCGAGACCGATGAAGGATTTTTCGCATGCCATGCCTGCGTATGAAATCTGCCTGAAAGCTTCTCTTGAGGAAACATCCGAAATGTGAATTTCAACAGCAGGAATTGCGACGGATTTAAGTGCATCGAGAATTGCAACACTTGTGTGTGTATAAGCGGCGGGATTTATGACTATTCCGTCAAAATTACCGTATGCTGCCTGAATTTCGTCAACAATGCTGCCTTCGTGATTGGACTGGAAAAGTTTAACTTCAACATTTTTTTCGGCAGCATGGGCTTCAATCATTTTGCAAAGGTCAGCATATGTATTTTTACCGTAAATATCAGGCTCTCTTATGCCGAGCATATTGATATTCGGACCGTTAATTATAAGGATACGCATTTAAGAATCCTCCTTAGTGTTATTTCGGGGTCTGGGTCAACCTCGACCGTAAAATCCGCTGTTTCAAGATAAAGCGGCAAACGTATTTCATGCATTTTTGCAAGGGCTTCAGTATCCTTTGAGAGAGGTCTGCCGTCGGTTGCAAGGCTGTTAATCGGAGCTTTCAGGAAAATTACCGTTGAATTTTCTTTAAGAGCGATTCGGTTTTCTTCACGCAGTATTGCTCCGCCGCCCGTAGCTATAATTTTACCTGCACCCTTGCCTGCTGTTTTTATGGCTTTGGTTTCTCTGCTTCTGAACTCATTTTCGCCGTATTTTGCAAAAATATCAGGAATATTTTCACCCGAGGCTTCGACTACCATTGAATCGGTGTCAAGGCAATCACGACCTGTTTTTTCTTTGAGAAGAGCGGCGCAGGTTGATTTTCCGCAGCCGGGCATACCTACAAGGACAAGATTTTTCTGTCTGCCGATAATAATATCATAAATTCTGTCGATTTCCGATAAAGGGATTTCTTTGCCCGTAAATATTTCGGCGGCTCTAAGTGCCTGAGCAACGAGCATATACAGACCGTTTATGCAGTCGATTCCGAGCTTTTCGGCATCAAGCAGAAAAACCGTGCGTGCAGGATTATAAATCAAATCGAGTGCTTTTTTGCATTTTTTGAATTTTGAAAGGTCAATAAGTCTTTCACCGTTATTCGGATACATTCCGACGGGAGTAGTGTTGATAATGATATCAGAATCGTAGTGGCGGCTGATGTTGCCGTAATTATTTTCGCCCGTGCGGGAAACAACAATGATTTCCTTTGCACCGTTATCCGCCGCAACATGGCGGACCGTAAGGCTTGCACCGCCGTTTCCGAGAATTAATACTTTTTTTCCGCTGAAATCGCAGCCGCATTTTTTTGCCATATAGGAAAATCCGAAATAATCGGTGTTATCGCCGTAAAGAGTGCCGTCGTTTCTTCGGATAACCGTGTTTACGCTTCCTACCTTTTCGGCGGTTTCGCTTCGTTCATCACAACGGTTAAAGGCTTCAATTTTATACGGAATTGTTACGTTATAGCCTTTTAATGAGGTATCGGAAAAAAATCCGTCAAGCTCCTCGGGTTCGGTGGGATAAAGCTTATATTCATAATCGCAGAGCAAGGAATGTATCTCGGGCGAAAGTGAATGACTGAGCTTTCTGCCTAAAAGTCCGTACATATTAATCCTCCGTATAACTTCCGAGATAGCTGAATTTTTCGGCATCGTTTTCAAGCTCGCTGAAAAGAGCCTTGAGATTTTCGGAATAAACGGAAGCATCAATATCAAAATAAAACATAAATTCAAAGTTGCTGCCGGGTATAGGTCGGCTTTCAAGCTTTGTCATGTTGAGTCCGAGGGCTGCAAACCTTGAAAGAATATTATAAAGCGAACCGGGCTCATGAGGAATTGTCATCATGAAGCTTGTTTTCTTTGCACCGGGATAGATTTCGGGGTTTTTTGAAATGCATATAAAGCGGGTGTAATTGTTATCAGTATTCTGAATACCCGATTTCAGCACCTTAAGACCGTAAAGCGCCGCACCGTCCTTAGAGCCGATTGAGGCGCAGTCTTTTCTGCCGCTTTCGGCAACCATTTTTGCGGCAACGGCTGTGTTTTCGCATACCGTAACCTTAATTCCGAGTGAGTTTATAAATTCGGAGCATTGATTTATTGCCTGCTCGTGGGAGAAAATCTCCTTAATATCGGAAAGCTCAACACCCTCGGGAGCAAGAATTGAGTGACGGATAAAGAGCTTGAGGCTGTGGGTGATATAGAATTTATATTTTTCCATGAGGTCATAGACCTTGTTTACCGTACCTGCCGTACTGTTTTCAACAGGCAGAACACCGTAACGGCAGAAGCCGCTGTCAACTGCCTTGAAAACATCTTCAAAGCCTCTGCAATAAAAAATAGTGGGATAAGCAAACATTTTGTCGCACGCAAGCTGAGAATATGCACCTTCAACACCCTGACAGGCAACAATTGCTCTCTCGGGTCGCTCGCAAGGAGTATGGTTGGTTACATCCTCAATCATCTTTGATACGGGCGATCTGGGTTTAATAAGCTTTTTCTGATATGAACGGCTGAGGTTGAAAATGGTCTGATAGAGAGTTTTTGTGTAGCCTTCAAGCTCGGGAGAAACCGTTGAGGTTACTTTGTTTATAACCTCTCTTTCACGTTCACGGTTGAAAACGGGCATATTGTTTTCCTGCTTATATTTTGCAATCTGAGCCGCCGTTTCCATGCGTTCCTGAAAGAGCTTTACAAGCTCGGCATCAATTCTGTCTATATTATTTCTTAAATCCTTGATTTCCATGGGTTTACCTCTTTTTAGTGAAAATGAAAAGTGAAGAATGTGATTTATCTGTGACCGACTTTATTTTAGCGGATAATTATATCATTATTTAATTAAAAAATCTGCAATAACAACCGATGCTGCCGCTTCAATGCACGGCACGGCTCTGGGTACGATGCAGGGGTCATGTCTGCCGCCGATAACAAGCTCTTCTGCTTCAAGCGATTCAACATTGACCGATTTCTGCTTCATTCCGATTGACGGAGTAGGTTTTATCGCTGCACGGAAAACTACCGGCATACCCGAGGAAATTCCGCCGAGAATACCGCCGTGATTATTGGTAACGGTGCAGATATCTCCGTCAACACATACAAAATCATCGTTATTTTCGCTGCCTCGCAGGGTGCTGCCCTCAAAGCCCGAGCCAAATTCGATTCCCTTGACTGCGGGAATGCCGAAAACCGCCATGCTTATTCTGTTTTCGATTCCGTCAAAAATCGGGTCACCTATACCGACGGGCATACCCGTTATTGCGCACTCGATTGTGCCGCCTACTGAATCGGCGAGAGCTTTTGCATCATAAATTTCTTTTCTCATCAGCTCGCCCTGCTTATCGTTAATAACGGGAAAAGGCTTTGAGAGAAGCTTATCAAAATCATCGGAATTTACGGTTACGGGATTGAATTTTTCATCCTTAATCTTACCTATTGACGCAATATGCGCACCGATTTTAATGCCTTTTTCTTCAAGAATCTGCATACAAACGGCTCCTGCAAAGCAAAGAGGTGCAGTCAGTCTGCCGCTGAAATTTCCGCCGCCTCTTATGTCATTGAAGCCCTCATGCTTCATCCATGCGGAAAAATCGCTGTGAGAGGGTCGGGGAATGAATTTCAGCTTGTCATAATCGCCCGAGCGGGTGTTGGTATTTTCTATTATCGCACAAAGAGGCGCTCCGCAGGTAACATTATCAACAACTCCCGAGAGAATTTTAACCTCGTCAGCCTCTTTTCTCGGAGTTGAAAGGTCATTCTGACCCGGTGCGCGCCTTGCCATAAAGGCGGCTGTTTTTTTTGTATCAATTTTAAAGCCTGCGGGCAGACCGTCAATAACAACTCCGATTGCCTCGGAGTGCGACTGACCGAAAATTGTTATTTTAATATTATTTCCGAAATTACAGGACACGGGCTTTACCTCCCAGCTTGTTATAATCATTGAAAAATTCGGGGTATGATTTATTTACAGCCTCGGCAGAGCGGATTATCACGGCATTTTCGCATTTTACCGCCGCAACTGCCGCCGCCATTGCAATTCTGTGGTCATTGAAGGAATTAACCTCGCCGCCCGAAAGTGATTTTTTACCGTTTATCACCATTCCGTCATCGGTTTCGGATATATCGGCACCGAGTGAACGGAGCATTTCGCAGACGGTCTGTATTCTGTCGCTCTCCTTAAGTCGGAGCCGACCTGCGTTATATATCACCGTTTTGCCGTCTGCGGTTGAAGCAATTGCCGCAATAACGGGAACGGCATCGGGGATATCGGAAGCATCAATTTCACAGCCGCGAAGCGATGAAACATCAGCTTTGTAATTACCGCCGTTTTCAGTTAAAACGGCACCCATATTTTTGAGTACGTCAATTATTGCTTTGTCGCCCTGAGTTGATTCGGGATTAAGACCCGTTACCTCTGCACCCATGCAAAGGGGAAAGGCAGCATTTGACCAGTCACCCTCAACGGTAAAATCGCATCCCGTGAGGGGTGAGTTATTTATATAAAAAATATTGTTTTCTTCGTAAATATCCGCTCCGAATTGCTTTAAAACCTGAACGGTCATGTCTATGTATGGCCGTGATTCTACGGGAGGCAGCAGATTGATTTTGCCGCCGCCGAGATAAGCAAGTGCCATGAGCAGACCCGTCACAAATTGAGAGCTGACATCACCGCGCAATGTAAATTCTCCCGCAGGAATTCTGCCCGATACATCGAGCGGAAAAGAATCGGAAATATCTGCACCCATGCGGATTAATTCCTCCTTCAGCGGTGAAAGAGGTCTTTCGGGGAGCCTTCCCGAGCCGTGAACAAGAGTTTTTGTTCCGAGAGCGCATATTACCGGAAGCAGAAAACGCAGAGTTGAACCGCTTTCGCAGCAGTCAATCTCCGCTTTTTCGCATGGGATATTTATCGGCGAAACGGAATAAACCGTGCCGTTTTTTTCAATAACCGCACCGAGATTTTCAAGGCATGAAACGGTTGCCTCAATGTCGGCGGAGGTTGTATTTATTTTTATTTTGCTTTTGCCCCTTGCAAGGCAGGCACAAATCAATGCACGGTGTGCAAAGGATTTGGAGGCAATTGCCTCAATGCTGCCCGATATCGGGGACGGGGTAATTTGAATATCCATTATTTATACTCCGCAATTTTATAGAGTTCCTCAACAGGGATTTTTTTGAGGATGCATTTGCCCATTACCTCGGGGACAACGAAATTTATCGTGCCGCCCGTGCGTTTTTTATCGGAAAGGGCAATGTCTGCAAGATCATTTGCCGCAAAGCTGCATTCGGTGGGAAGATTATTATTTTTATTTGCTTCAATAATTGCCGCCGTGCAATCCTCCATGCTCCAGCCGAGTGCTTGGGAGGCTTTTGCCGCAATTACCATGCCGATTGCAACTGCATTACCGTGGGAAATTTTAAAATTGCTTATTTTTTCGATTGAATGAGCCATTGTGTGACCGAAATTGAGTAGCTGTCTGTCACCCTTGTCAAACTCATCCCTAGCAACAACATCGCGTTTTAATTCAACACAGCGGGCAATTATATTTTCCATATCGGATTTTACATCACCCGACTGTACCTTGTCAAATAATTCCTTATCAAAAATAACACCGTATTTGATGATTTCCGCCATGCCGTTTGCAAATTCATCCTCAGGCAGAGTGGAAAGAGTGTTTATATCGCAAAGCACAAGCGATGGCTGATAAAAAGCCCCCATAAGATTTTTGCCTGCCTTGAGATTTACAGCGGTTTTGCCTCCGACGGAAGAATCAACCGCCGCAAGCAGAGATGTAGGTACCTGAACAAACGGTATGCCTCTCAGATAGAGTGATGCCGCAAGGCCTGTTATGTCGCCCGTTACTCCGCCGCCGAGTGCAACAAGAAAATCGCTGCGTGTAAGTCTTTGTTCCGCTGCA
This sequence comes from Acutalibacteraceae bacterium, assembly GCA_045544115.1. GTDB lineage: Bacteria > Bacillota > Clostridia > Oscillospirales > Acutalibacteraceae > CAG-177. Next base: position 13,615 of record JAZPYI010000066.1, read on the forward strand.
AACTCAATAAGCTCAAAGAGGGTTTCGCTGTTTTTTGAGTCCTCTCCCGCCTTGAAAACAAAAACCGAGGTTTCAATTCCCGAAAGCTGAAGGCTTTTTTTTGTTTCATCAAGCCAGTATTTCTTGACATTTGTATCGGTTACAATCAGCGCTCTGCTTTTTCCGAAAAGAGAAACACATTTTTCACCGAGAGATTGAAGAATACCCTCGCCGATTATAACGTCATAATTCTTTGAGGCATTAACATTTACCGTTTTCATTTTATCCCTACTTTGCCTGTTTTTTGCTGTCTGTACCTTCTTTGAGAAGCTCAATAAGTCCTTCTCTGTCGTCATTTTTCAAAGCTGTGCTGTATTCCTGAAGTCTTTCAACCAAAAAGTCAATTTCCGCCGTGAGATTATCCTTGTTTTCAAGGAAAAGCTCTGACCACATTGCTTCGTTAAGCTTTGAAACACGGGTCAAATCTCTGTAGCTGCCCGCAGAAAAGCCCTTCTGCTTAACCGCCGTATGGCTCTTAACATATGCGTTGGAGATGATATGGGGAAGCTGAGAAGTAAAAGCAATCACCTTATCATGTTCCTCAGGAGATGTAAAATTTATTTCTCCGAAGCCTGCATCCGTAAGCACATCGCGGAATTTCTGAAGAATCCTGATATCCGTATTATCCTTCGGAGTTATAATCATTGTTGCGTTTTTAAAAAGATTTGCCCTTGTGTGACCGAAGCCGGAAAACTGAGTGCCTGCCATGGGATGGGCGCCGATAAAGATGAAGCCGTTTTCCTCGGCAAGCTTTTCGCACGGTGCGCAGATGGGTCTTTTAATGCCGCCGCAGTCTGCAACTATTGCACCCTTTTTGATTTTTTTTGCGTAATTTTCTACAAACTCAACCGTTGCCTGAGGATAGAGAGCGATTAAAATCATGTCGCATTCACCGATGTTTTCCTCGGTTAATTCACCGTTTATCGCTTCAACCATTTTTGCGGCAAGAAGTGAGCTTCTGTTTCGGTCAAGACCGTATATTTCATGTTTTCCGCTTTCGGCAAGCGCCCTCGCAAGAGAGCCGCCGATAAGTCCCAAGCCTGCAATTCCTATTTTCATGGTATCACCTTAAAACTTATTAATTATTTCTCTTATAGCATTAACCTCGCCTACGATTTGAGCAAATTCCTCGGGTCTGAGTGCCTGAGGACCGTCGCAGAGAGCATGAGCGGGGTCGTTATGCACTTCAATCATAAGTCCGTCTGCGCCTGCCGCAACAGCCGCAAGAGCAAGGGGACGAACCATTCTTGCAATACCTGCTGCATGGCTGGGGTCAGCGATTATGGGAAGATGTGTTTTTTCCTTGAGAAGCGCAATTGCGGAAATATCCATTGTGTTTCTTGTGTAATGCTCAAAGGTGCGTATGCCTCTTTCGCAGAGCATTACCTTGCTGTTGCCGCCTGCCATGATATATTCTGCACTCATGAGAAGCTCTTCCATGGTTGCCGCAAGACCTCTTTTGAGAAGAATTGGCTTATCGGTTTTGCCGAGTTCCTTAAGAAGCTCAAAGTTCTGCATATTTCTGGCGCCGACCTGAATAACGTCAACATCCTCAAAAAGGGGAAGGTGTGAAAGGTCCATGATTTCGGTAACAATCGGTGCGCCCGTTGCCTTTCTTGCCTCACGGAGAAGCTCAAGTCCCTCGGCTCTCATGCCCTGAAAAGCATAGGGAGAGGTTCTGGGCTTGAATGCGCCGCCACGCAGAAGATTCGCACCCGCTGCTTTGATATCGTTTGCGATTGAACAAATCTGTTCGGGTGACTCAACAGAGCAGGGACCTGCAATAAACTGGAAATTGCCGCCGCCGATTTTGTGACCGCCAACGTCAATAACGGTATCGTCAGGGTGAAATTTTCTGTTGGCACTTTTATACGGTTCGCTTATTCGTGCAACATTGGAAACTATGTTAAGACCGCTGATAAGATCCATATCAACACGGCTTGTATCGCCGACAAGACCGAGAATAGTGTCATACATACCGTTGCTGCGGTGAATTTCGAGGTTGAGGCTTTCAAGCCATTCGATAAGATTCTGAATCTGAGCTTCGTCTGTTCCTTTTTTAATTGATACAATCATTTCGGTGACCTCCGTATATTATAGTATATTATTTGTTAAATTGCAATTTAAGTGAAAAAGTTCACCGTTAACTCTTCACTAAAAAAACAACCCCGCAGTGTAAATTTCACTGCGGGGAAAAATCCTTAATATCCGTTTTCAGCAAAACCTACCAAACCCTATCAAATTACTTGATAAAGTAAAAGTAAAAGTATGCAGCTGTGAAAACGTTTTTAGTCATTGAGAATTACCTCTGAATATTTTTGTTGCATATAGAATAGCACCGCAAAACGGATTTGTCAATAGTTTTCGGCAAAAAAGTTTTAGCGATTTAAAGCGGTTATCCGTAAAACTGCCATATGAATTATAAAATCAATTATGATTGGGAATTTAGAATCCGAACTGGTCGTAGAAATATTCAAACGGGTCAATATACTGAGGCTGAGTGGTTGTGACAGGCTCAGAGCTGCTCTTATCTTCTATAAGAGTAATGTCAACCTCAAATTCATCAAACGTATAGTTGCTGTTGACTCTGCAAATTGAGAGAGTGAAGGTATCGCCAACCTTGCCGTTATCAATCAGCTCAAGAAGAACATCCGCCGTTGTGAGAGGTTCGCCGTTAACGGCGGTAATCATGTCGTACTGTCTGACCTTTGTGTTTGCAAGTGAGCTGTCGGGGTCGATTTCGTTGATGATAAGAGAGCCTGCGGGAAGACCCTTAATTTGAGCAATCATGCTGTACTGTGCGCTTGCACTTACGGGATAATAGGTTATGCCGAGCTTGGGTCTGTTGGGTACATAGCCATACTGAATAAGGCTTTCGATAATTTCCTTTGCGGAGGAAATGGGAATTGCAAAGCCCATGCCCTCATATTCGGTTGCGGCAATCTTCTGGGAGTTGATGCCGATTACCTGACCGTAGGAATTAACAAGCATACCGCCCGAGTTGCCGGGATTGATGGCTGCATCGTGCTGAATGCATTTCATTGTGTAGCCGATTTCACTGCTTACGGGTCTGTCAATAGCGGAAATAAAGCCGCTTGTCTGTGTGCCGAAAAATTCAATGCCGCCGGGATTACCGATAGCATAAACGGGGTCGCCTACAACGAGCGAATTTGAATCACCAAATTCCGCTGCGGGCAGACCGCTTGCCTCTATTTTGAGAACACCGATATCGGTTCTTGTGTCAAAGCCTGCAATTTCCGCATCGTAGGTTGTGCCGTCCTCGGTCTGAACCATAACGGTAACTCCTGCATCGCTGATAACATGAGCGCAGGTGATAATATAGGTATAGGTTCCTGATTTATCCTCGCCCATGATTATTCCCGAGCCTTCGCCTGCGGAGGAATTGGTGTTGCGGGTATAAACAACGATTCCTACATTGCTCTTGCTGAGCTTTGCGTGAATCTGTGCACCCGTGAGAATACCGCCGCTTGAAATTTTGGTGGGAGTGACAGGAGATTCGTTGATATTAACCTCGGGAAGGTCCTTGTTGACAGGCTTATCGGAGGTTGACGATGAGGGATTTTTATCTGCGGATTTTGAGATTGAAGCCGCACCGAAGCCGAGAGCAAAAACAATCACGATTGCAATAATTGCAAAGAAAATCTTTTTGCCGTTGCCTGATTTTTTAGGCTGGGGAGGGGTATATGTCTGCTGATTATAGTAATAAGGCTGCTGTGAATAGTAGCCGGAGGAAGCATAGCTTTGCTGCTGATATGAGGGATTTTCGGGAGATACGGGAGCGGTTTTTGGTTCGTCAACAACCTCTGCCTCAACAATCGGCACATCATTTACCTGTGCGCCGAAAAAGGGCATATCGTTTGCTGCGGGTTTGGGGTCGGAAGAAAAGGAGGCACCCTCTTCTCTTTCGTTGTTGTTTCTGTATTCTTCGTTCATAATTATTCCTCCGTTGGGGATAAAATGGGGTAATTTTATGATGTAATAATAACCTATTGTTATTAAATAAGTTTGAACATAAATTAAATGAATATTTAAAACGAATAATTAATTGTGGTTTTGTATCAGTACAGTTAAGGAAAACTTATTTCAGTTTATCGGTAAATGAACAATAAACTCTGCGTATTCGCCTTCCTCGCTTCTTGCGGAGATATGACCGCCGTGAAGCTCAATGATTGTTTTGATGATGTAAAGACCCATTCCTGCACCCTTGACATCATAGCTTCTCGACTTATCCACCTTGTAGAATCTCTCAAATATTTTTTCAATTTCCTCGCCGGGTATACCTTTTCCGCTGTTTCTGACCTTGATAATTATCTTTTCAGAATCGGATTTGGAGCTTATCTCGATATAACCCGCCTCGGGAGTGAATTTAACCGCATTATCAATAAGGTTATAAACAACCTGATTTATCATATCCTTGTCTGCGGTTACGGGGTTTGGCTGCATTGTGTCAAGACCCCTGATTTCGATATGCTTATTATCAATAACCTGCTCAAAGCTTAAAAGTGTCATAAACAGCATTTCGGAAATATCGAAGCGCTGCGGCTTTAAATCAAGCTCGCCTGCTTCGATTTTGCTCATGTTGAGCATACCCGTAACAAGCCTTGAAAGTCGTTTCACCTCATCGGAAACTATTTTGAGATACTTCTTTTCATTATCCTCGCTGATTGTTCCGTCAAGAATGCCGTCAATGAAACCGCCGATGGTGGTCATCGGAGTTTTCAGCTCATGCGAAACATTGGCAACAAAGCTTCTGCGTGACATTTCAAGGGTTGCAAGAGCCTGCGCCATGGTATTGAATGCCTGAACAAGCTCATCGACCTCGTCCTGACCGAAAATGCGTATTTTTCCGCGTTTGATGGCAATGCGTGTTGAAAAATCGCCCGTCGCATACTGCTTTGCCGCTGCCGACATCTGCTGCAGGGGCTTCGTAAAGCGATAAGAAACAAGATAAACCAGAATAAATGTCATTGCAAGCGCAAAGAGAGCCGCAATAAAGAACATTCTGAAAATTCCCGCAATATACGGTGTAAGACCGCCGACAACGGGCTGGGTCGAAAAAACGTAGCCTGCAACAACACCGTTAACCTCAACCGGCGCAGCAACAACAAAATGTATATCGCTCAGTGAGCCGCCGAGGTCACCCGTAGCTCTGTAAACACCCTTTGAAGCGGATTTCAGAATATCCTCGGGAACCTTATAGCTGTTGTGAACAAGGCAGTTGCCTGTGTAAAGAGCCATGTTGGACTGAAGGATTTCCTTGCAGTAAACAACCTCGCCGTTGAGATTCGTGATAAAAATATCGCAGTCAACCGCATTTGAAATCTGCATGAGTGAGTTACAGATAACAATTACCGAGCCTCTGCTGCTTTCGCCCATGTAGTCCGATTCGAGAACATCGCTTGTATTCTGCGCAACACTCAGGGTATTTTCCATGAGAAGCGCATTTTTTTCGTCCATCCAGAGTTTTGATACTAAAAGAAGCAGAGCTCCGCCTATAAAGACGAAGCTTGCAAGAATTATTGATAGGGTTACGATGAAGTATTTGCGGAAAAGACCGGATTTTTTTCTGCCGTGCATATTATTCTCAGTCCTTTGTTTCAAATTTATAGCCTACACTCCATACTGTTTTAAGCTCCCATTTATCCGAAATGCCCTCAAGCTTTTCGCGAAGGCGCTTAACGTGAACGTCAACCGTTCTTGAGTCGCCGTAATAGTCAAAGCCCCATACCTCATCAAGAAGCTGATCTCTTGTGAAAACCCTGTTGGGATTGCTTGCAAGGTGATAAATCAGCTCAAGCTCTTTGGGAGGTGTATCAATTTTTTTGTTATCAACACGAAGCTCATAATTTGTAAGATTAATGGAAAGCTTATCGTAGCGAACCTCTTTGATGTCGGTCTGAGCCGCAGAGCCGCTTCTGCGAAGAACTGCCTTGACTCTCGCCATAACCTCTTTTGCATCAAAGGGCTTAACAACGTAGTCGTCGGCGCCAAGCTCAAAGCCGAGCACCTTATCGAAGGTTTCACCCTTTGCGGTAAGCATAATGATGGGCTTATCGGAAAACTTTCTTACCTCTCTGCAAACCTGCCAGCCGTCAAGCACGGGTAGCATGATGTCGAGCAGCATAAGGCTCGGTGAAAGCTCACGGAAAGCGGTAACGGCATCCGCACCGTTGTTTGCAATGGCTACCTCATAGCCTTCCTTTTCAAGATAGAGTCTGAGAAGCTCGCAAATATTGGTATCGTCATCAACAACAAGAATTTTTTCTGCTGCCATAACTTTATCCCCCTCCAACTAATTAGTTTTAGTTTACAAGTATAATTATACTCTGTTTTTTAACGAATCTGTGAATAGCTGTGAAATAATTTGTTACATTTAGCCGCATAAATTAACAAATTATGAAATAACTGTTGAAAATAAATTAAACGAAGGCTGTAGGGGAGAACCACGAATCGCCTGTTTCTGTCTGCACCGCATTTTAAATGCGGGCGGATATTATCCGCCCCTACCCGCAAACATTTTATTCTTTAACCGAAAATCTGAAAACGGTGCAGGAATTGAATTTTTCGCCTGCATCAACGGTGCACTGCGGAAATTCGGGCATATTGGGTGTGTTGGGATAATACTGCGTTTCAAGGCAGAAGCCTGCGTGCTTAATAAGTCCCTCGCCCTTCTTGCCGGGCTTTGTGCCGTCAAGGAAGTTGCCCGTATAAAGCTGTACACCGCAAAGGTCTGTGAAAACCTCGAGCATTCTTCCGCTTTCGGGGTCGTATGCAACAGCTGCGGGACCGTCACCCTCGTTAAGGCAGAAGTTATGGTCATAGCCTTTCCCGATAACAAGCTGGTCATCCTCGGCACCGATATCTCTGCCGATGGGCTTTGACTGCCTGAAATCAAACGGTGTGCCCTCAACGGGTCTGATTTCGCCCGTGGGAATGCTGTCCGCATCAACGGGAGTGTAAGCATCCGCGTTAATCATCAGCTCGTGACCGAGAATATCACCCTTGCCTGCAAGGTTGAAATATGCATGGTTTGTCATATTGATAACGGTCTTTTTGTCGCTGACTGCAAAATAATCAATTTTGAGAGAGTTATCCTCAAAAAGCGTGAAGGTTACCTTGAAATCCACCTTGCCGGGGAATCCCATTGCGCCGTCGGGGCTGGTGTAGCTCATTTCAAGCGAGCAGTCGTCAATAATAATTGCTTTCCATACCGCAGTTGAAAGCTCTGCGCCGCCGTGAAGGCAGGTTTTGCCGTTTTCGTTCTTTTCAACATTATACTCAATGCCGTCAATGGTGAATTTACCGCCTGCAATTCGGTTTGCATATCTTCCGACTGTCATTCCCTCATAGTCCGAATATTTTTCGTGACCCTCAACGGTATCAAAGCCTGCAAGAATATCGGCAAAAACACCGTTTCTGTCGGCTGTATAAATGCTGTTTACGGTTGCGCCGTAGGTAATTATGTCAACGGCGGTTTCCTTTGTGTTTTTGATTGTATAGCAGTCAACATCTCTGCCGTCTGCGGTTGTTCCGAAATAATTTTTAACTATCATGCTTAATCTTCCTTTATATCATAATAAGAATATCTGCCTCTTTCGACAGTCTTTTTTCCGTATTGAATTGCCTTTGCGGGGCAGCGGTTAATGCAAGCCGTGCAATGCTGACATTTGTTTTTAATCCACTTCGGCTTGCCGTTTTCAATAACAATTGCCTCCTCGGGGCATATTTTTGCGCAAAAGCCGCATGAGGTGCATTTATCATCCGCAAAGAATTTTTTTGTTGACCTGAACGGGTCATAGAGCTTTGAAACGAAAAAGCTGTTTATCACTCCGCCGCCGATTCCGCCCTTTTTGCAAACTCCTCTTACGATATCGTCACCGACGGTATCAAGCTCCTTGTCCGCATGGCGGAGAAATTTTTGTGCTTTCTCCTTTTCGCAGGGATCATACATTATAACATAGTTATCGGGCATTCTTAAAGAAAAGCTGTAATCAAGCTTTCTGCCGAGTGCTTTTTCAAGCATTTTATCGGCTGAACCCGTATTCGCACCGCAGGTTATGACACAGTAAACATAACTGCCGAGAGAATTTTTTGCTTTTGATGCGAATCTTTTAACGATTTCAGGCAGACCCCAGAAATATACGGGGAAAACGAAGCCCGTTTTATCCGATTTGTTTTCGGGAAGACCGTTTTTAAGGGCATCAACAATATTTACTGCGGTATCGCCCGTTTTTTTGGCAAGAACTTCTGCAGCATGCTTTGAATTGCCCGTTGCGGAAAAATAATATATCATAAAATTCACCTGTTTCAATTTTACCATATGAAAAATTTTTGTCAATAAGTATTAAAGTGCTCTGCGGGGCATAATAAAGGTGAACCGTGTGTTCAAAATTATTAAGGAGAGAATCTCACAATGGAAAACAACAACAAGAATCAGCAGAACAACCAGAATAACCAGAATAACCAGAACAGCAAGAATCAGCAGAACAATAAGAATCAGCAGAACAGCAAGAACCAGAAGAACAGAGATAATTTCTAAAGCAAAACGGCGGGAGCAATTAAGCCCCCGCCATATGTTTTGTTATATTAAAATAATCTGATAAGCTCCTGAATAAGAACACCTGCGCGAAGGCTCTTAAGAACTGTAAGAAGACCTTCCCAGAGAGCTTCTATGCCTGTTTTCTCTTCAAACTCAAGAGGCTCTGTGCCGTTATCAATTGTGAGTGCCTGAGTGATTGTCATGCCGCCTTCACCGAGAAGCTCTGCTCTGACATAGAGGAAATCCTCTGCGCCTTCGATTTCATCATCATCAAGGTCGAGAGTTACAGCTTCAGAACCGATTGCGCATTTCTTGATAACCTTGCCGTTTGCAATGAACTGAACCTGATCAGCATCCTTTGCAGCAACGGTAATCTTATGACCGTCAACTGCAACCTTTGTGAACATGGGATAGGGAAGACCGCTGTCGATAACATCAAATTCCTTGTCGGGTCCGATATCGTTTACAGTATTTTCTCTGAGCTTTCTTGTTACCATGAAGAAATTGCCGTTCTGCATGGTTTCCTTAATATTTTCAACGTTGTTTTCTTCCATCATGAAAATGCTGAATGATGAGTCAACTGTTCCCTTGTGGTGAGCATCGGTATTGCTGAAACCGATAACATTCTTACCGTAAGGAAGAGTATACATAAGAAGATTATCCCAAAGAACTCTGTCATATCCGGTTGTGCCGTTTCTCTCATTGAAAACCTCTGTGCCGAGGCATGAATCGTATTTGAGAATAAGGTCACCGTAGAGCTTTACCATTTCAGGGTCGTTTACAACCTGAGGATTTGAGTTGGAATCAAGCCAGTCGCCGGGATGATTGATGTGGGAAAGACCGCCGTTTTCTTCAATGAAAGCAAGAGCCTGCTCAAAGCCCCATGCATTTTCACATCCGGGGAAACCTGTGCCGACATTTTCGGGAAGGAAGTAACCGTTAACATGGTTCTTTGTGAGCGAAATGAAGTTAAATTCATTTGCGCCGAGAACGGGAACTATCTTCTTGTTTCTGATGGTACCGTCATAAAGAGGATATGTACCGTTCTGCATTGCCTCATATTCTTCTGTTGTAAGGTGCTCATACTTGCAGCCGATAATGGGCTGATAGAGATAGAGAGCGGGAAAAGAAGGAGCTTTGTCCCAGTCAACACCGGTAACACCGTGGTCAGCATTTGCAACGAAATCATAATCCTGATTATAGTATTCCTTAACCATAACCGAAAGTGATTCGTCTGCGTCGCTGTAGGTTGTGTGTGTGTGGAGAGTGCCTTTGTATGCGCCCCATGCGTTTTCGCCTTCCCAGATAACATCTTCATAGGGAGAAACGATTTTGTAGTCTGCGTCTGCTGCGTTTGCACCGAGAATGCCGAGGGGCATAACGAGCATGATGCTCAGTACGGCACAAAGAACCTTTTTGAACATTTTCATAAAAAACCTCCTGAAATTTATATGTATATTAAAGCACTTTTTGAATAATATGTCAATTATGTTTCTTAGGAACTTTTGCGGCAGCGGAAATAATTTTATTGAAAATTCCGTTTGATGAAACAAGAGTGACCGCCAGCGCAAGAGGGATTGAAAACCATTCCCAATGAATCGGAGAAAGCTTTACAAGCATCGGCTGAATACCTATGTTATAATAAAGTATATAGAGAATTATGTAGTGAAAGGCATAGACGGGGAGGGTGCGTCTGCCGATTTTTGCCGCAATTCCGAAAGGAGTTTTTGACGGAGTGAGAACAATAACCGCATAGCATATTGCCGCCGCAACCGCATAATAGCCCAAACGGATTAAGAAGCCGTATTCGGCGCAGGTATTGAGTGACGCAAAGGGATTTGCGCCCGTAACAAGGGGTCGCAGCCAATAAAATCTTTCGCCGAAAAATATTGCAGTAATTACAAATGCGGTGATTATTATAACTGAGAGAATTTTCGGCAATTTCTTTTTGCAATGCTCCTCAATTTTCTTCGCATCGAGAATATATCCCGCATAATAAAACGGGTAGAAAACGATTATTCTTGAAAGCGCAAGAAAACTGTTGATACTATTATCGTAGCCCGCAAGGCAGGCAAGAAGAATGCTGAAAATCATAACATATTTCGGCGAAAAATCTTTTATCGCAATTGTTATCAGCGAATGCGCAAACAGGGCAAGCATAAACCACGGAAGCCCCGTTTCGGTAAAAATGCTGAACGAGGTTTTTCCGAATGAAATCCAAAAATAAAGAAAATTAATCAGTTTTAATGCAAAATACAGAACAAGATAGCTGAAAATTTTATCCGTTTTTCTTTCATTGACTGTCTTTTTTGAAAACAGACCCGAAACAAAAATAAACAGAGGCATATGAAACGTGTAAATTGCGAGATAGAGGGTTCTCATGTATTCGTTGTTACGGGTACTGAAATCGGCAATATGACCGAGTACAACAAGAAATATCAGGATAAATTTCAGGATATCCCATTTCTGAAGTCTTGCGGAAAGCTCTTTTTTCATAGCAAACTCCTAATTTATTTGCATTATTTTATCATGTATGTTACTTCCGTGTCAACTCTGCCAAAAAATCGGAAAAAGTTCACAAAAAATTTTCAAACAAAATTTGCAAAAGATGTTAACTTTTGAAACATCTTGTGATATAATAACATAATAATAGTAAAATAGGTGTATTGTGGATATAAAATACAGACGGCAGGTGATTTTGTGGGTGAAAGAAAAGGCCGCTCGGGAAAATATGAGGATATTTCGAGCTACAGCACCCCGAAGGGATTTAAAAACAAGATAAAATATTTCTGGAATCTTAAGTTCAAGCCCTTCTTCCTCAAAAATCAGAAAAGAAATCTCAAGGCGATATTAAGTGTTCTTATCTGCCTTGTTCTCGTTGTTTCCGCAGCGGGCGGTGCGTATATAAGAAAAATGCTTTCTCTTATCAACGTAAGCTCGGGTGACTTCGGTAATCCCGACGCAACCTTCGCCGAGGAAGCGGTAGATGAAGCGATGTCGTTCAATACCATTGCCGATATTCAGAGTGCGGACTCCATCAAGGAGCTTCTCAAGGCATGGGCAACAAACGGCGGCGAAAAAATTTATAACAAAAAGGTTATCAACGTTCTTCTCATAGGTGAGGATGATGAGGACGGCTCTCACCGTTCCGACTCAACAATGCTCGTTTCCGTAAATACGAAAACAAAGAAGATAACCATTACATCCTTCCTCCGAGATTCATATACTTATATGAATATCAATGGCAGCGAGAGATATGACAAAACCAACCACTCCTACGCATGGGGCGGTGCAACGGCTCTTATGGAGGTTCTTTCAAATAACTATAAGATAAAGATTGACCACTATGTTTCAATTAACTATAAGTCATTCAAGGCTGCGGTTGACGCACTCGGCGGTGTTTCCGTTCCCATAACAGAGAAGGAAGCAAAATATATGAACCGCACCACCCGTGTAAAGGGCTTTGAAAGCGGCGACAGTGTTTTGCTCAACGGCGAACGCGCTCTGATTTATGCGAGAATCAGAAAGCTCGACAGTGAGGTTGAAAGAACAAGAAGGCAGAGAGAGCTTATCAGCTCGGTTATCAAAAATGTTAAGGCTTCGTCACTTTCCGACCTTAACTATGCAATAGAAACCTTCCTGCCTTATATCACGACGAACTATTCCTCGGGAGAAATTCTTTCGCTCGGTATGCAGGCTTTAAGCGAGGGCTGGCTCAAATACGAAATTGTCAGTCAGGTAATGCCAACCGAGGAGCTTCGCTACGGTGTGTCGAATTTCCGCACCTATACGGGCTATCTCGATGTGTGGATTGTTGACTATATCAAGGCTGCAAGGGAGCTTCAGCTCGGACTTTACGGTCAGACGAATATCGAAATAAATCCGCTGACCCATATTTCGGCAATCGACCTTGCAAGAGGTAAATCGGCTTCATCGGATAATTATAACGGCGATGATTACGGTGATGAAACCTCCACCGAAGAATACGAGCCTCATTATTATACCGAAGAGGTATCAACTACCCGTCGAAGCATCTTCAATAACGATTGGTTCAACCGAGATGACGAATCAACCACCGGCGAAACAAGTGATTGGTTCCGTAATCCCTTTGAAACAACAACCGAAGAAACCGCCGGTTATTGGGAAGAAACTACCGAAGATAACGGCTATTACGAAGAAGAAACAACAGAAGATTACGGCAACTATGAAGAGGAAACCACCACCGACCCCTTCTACGGACCGTGGTAAAAAGCAATTATATTCAGAGATAACAGAGATGACGAAAACCCCCGGCTCAGCCGAGGGTTTTTGTTTATATCTAATGATAATATTAACTCAAAATATCTTACGGACTTTTATCCCTTCACGGTGCCGCCCTTCATTTTGATAAGCTCTCTGTAGCTGATAAGCTCAACACCGTGGTCTTTAAGATACTTATGGGTATAGGGGTCCTTCATGAGCTGATATTCCCATACTCTGTCCTGCCATCTGGAGGTAATTCCCTTAAGCTCATCGTTTTCAACGGAGGGATGAATAAAGGTTTCGGTAACTCCGTCCTCGGGGATGTCTGTCCAGATTTTGAGAATGGTTTCTCTGTATTTTTCGTAGCTTTCGCGCATATCGTCGTTCCAATCGGGGAAGAGAAGATAGTCGGGAATAACAACATTATATTTTTTACCCCATTTTTTTGAGAGAAGAGTAATTGCCGCATAGAGGAAATAGGGGGTGCCGTTGGGGCAGATTCTCTTGTCGTGCTTTGTGTAAAGACGGTAAGCATAGCCGTATTCACCGCATACACGCAGGGTCATTTTTGCAAGACCGAGTCTGCCTGTGTAGTGACCGTAAAGTGAACCCATGTGGTTATCGGTATGGGAAGGCTTCATACCCCAGCTGTGAGCAAGGTCAATCTGTGCTCTGATTTCAGCTTCAAGATCTTTATACGATGCGTTTTTCTCAACCTGGTCGCTCTCATGCCACATATAACCCTCTTCATCAATAAGGGTCTTACCGTTTGTGAGGGGCTTCCAGCGGTATTTTCCCCATTCGCTTGTCATTGTAAGATGGATACCGATGGCATGCTCGGGATGGGCATTTGAAAATTCAACAGCCTCTTTTGCTGTGGGACAGGGCATCATAATTGTTGCGGATTTGAGATGACCGCCTTCAAAAAGCTCTGCAACGGCTTCGTTTGCGGCATGGCACATACCGTAGTCGTCGGCATTTACGATAAGATATTTAGGCATATGTTTTTCTCCTTCACGGAATATTTTACATTCTAATCATATCACAAAATACAAAATAATCAATATCTTTTTTATGTGTATATATTTATGATTGATTTTTTTGCCGATATAAATTATAATCATTATGTATAATTATATCATTTAAAAAAAGAGGTGGAATATGCTGACACCCAATATCAATTTAAACGGAAAAACGGTTCTCATAACCGGTGCGGCGGGATTTATAGGCTCAAATCTTGTGCTTGAGCTTATGCGTACCGCAGAAAAAATCAAAATAGTCGGAATTGACAGCATGAACGATTATTATGATGTTTCCATTAAGGAATACCGTCTTGAAAAAATAGCAGATGCGGCAGAAGGCTCCGATGCGGAATGGGTATTCGTAAAGGGCAGCATTGCCGATAAGGCACTTATTGAAAAATGCTTTGCCGAGTATAAATTTGATGTTGTTGTTAACCTTGCGGCGCAGGCGGGTGTACGTTATTCCATAACAAACCCCGATGCCTATATAGAGAGCAATCTTATCGGATTTTACAACATTCTTGAAGCATGCCGTCACAACACGGTTGAGCATCTTGTTTATGCAAGCTCATCGAGTGTTTACGGTTCAAACAAAAAAATCCCCTACAGCACAGAGGATAAGGTGGATAACCCCGTAAGCCTTTATGCGGCAACGAAAAAGAGCAACGAGCTTATGGCTCATGCGTATTCAAAGCTTTATAATATTCCGTCAACGGGACTTCGTTTCTTCACGGTTTACGGTCCGGCCGGCAGACCGGATATGGCATATTTCGGTTTTACAAATAAGCTTCGCAAGGGTGAGAAAATTCAGATTTTCAACTACGGAAACTGTAAGAGGGACTTCACCTTTGTTGATGATATTGTTGAAGGTATAAAGCGGGTTATGCAGTGCGCACCCGAAAAGGCAAACGGCGAGGACGGACTTCCTCTTCCGCCCTACAGGGTTTACAATATAGGCAACAACACCCCCGAAAATCTGCTTGATTTTGTTGATATTCTTCAGCAGGAGCTTATCAGAGCGGGAGTTCTGCCCGAGGACTACGATTTTGAGGCGCATAAGGAGCTTGTTCCCATGCAGGCGGGCGATGTGCCGGTTACATATGCGGATACCTCCGACCTTGAACGTGATTTCGGTTTCAAGCCGTCAACTCCTCTGCGAGAGGGTCTGAGAAAATTTGCGGAGTGGTACAAGATTTTTTATATGTGAGGTGCGAAGATGAAAATAGCAGTTGCAGGAACCGGTTATGTCGGTCTGTCAATCGCAACCCTGCTTTCGCAGCGGCATACCGTTACGGCTGTTGACATTATTCCCGAAAAGGTTGAAATGATTAACAACCGCAAGTCGCCCATTCAGGATGAATATATTGAAAAATATCTTGCCGAAAAGGAGCTTGACCTTACCGCAACCCTTGATGCGGATTCGGCATATGCCGATGCAGATTTTGTTGTTATTGCCGCACCGACGAATTACGATACAAAGAAAAATTATTTTGATACCTCTGCCGTTGAATCGGTTATTCATAATGTAATCAGGGTGAATCCCGAAGCGATTATGGTTATCAAATCAACTATTCCCGTGGGGTTCACAAAATCCGTCAGAGAGAAAACAGGCAGCGGCAATATTCTTTTCAGCCCCGAATTTCTCCGTGAATCGAAGGCACTTTACGATAATCTTTACCCCAGCCGAATTATTGTGGGAACAGACCTTGATGATGAGAGATTAACCGAAAAGGCTCATATTTTTGCTTCTCTTCTTCAGGAGGCGGCAATAAAAGAGGATATAGATACTCTGTTTATGGGCTTTACGGAGGCGGAAGCGGTAAAGCTTTTCGCGAATACATATCTTGCTCTGCGTGTGAGCTATTTCAACGAGCTTGATACCTATGCGGAAATGAAGGGGCTTGACACAAAGCAGATTATCGACGGTGTATGCCTTGACCCGAGAATCGGCAATCACTATAACAATCCTTCGTTCGGTTACGGCGGTTACTGCCTTCCCAAGGATACAAAGCAGCTTCTTGCAAACTATGACGATGTGCCTGAAAATATGATAACGGCAATAGTTGAGGCGAACCGCACCCGCAAGGAATTTATTGCGGACAGAGTGCTTCGCATGGCGGGCTATTACGGCTATGACGATGATATGGATTTTCATGCCGAGCTTGAAAAAAAGGTTGTTATCGGTGTTTACAGGCTTACGATGAAATCGGGCAGCGATAACTTCCGCCAGAGCAGCATTCAGGGGGTTATGAAGCGCATAAAGGCAAAGGGCGCAACGGTTATCATTTATGAGCCTGCCCTTGAAAACGGTTCAACCTTCTTTGGCAGCGAGGTGGTCAACGACCTTGAAAAATTCAAGGCGCAGAGTGATGCAATTATCGCAAACCGCTATGATGAATGCCTTGACGGTGTTGAAGAAAAAGTATATACCCGTGATCTTTTCAGAAGAGATTAAATTTTATATCCCGAAAGGAGATTAATTATGATAAAAATTACATTTATGGGTGCAGGAAGCACCGTGTTCGCAAGAAACGTTCTCGGCGACTGTATGTGTACACCTGCGCTTCGTGACAGTGTTATCGCTCTTTATGATATCGACGAGGAAAGACTTGAGGACAGCTACATTATCCTCAGCGCAATGAACAAGAATGTCAATGAGGGCAGATGCAAAATCGAGAAATACTGCGGAGTTGAAAACAGAAAGGATGCCCTTCGCGGCGCAACCTTCGTTGTCAACGCAATTCAGGTCGGTCTTTATGACCCCTGCACAATCATCGACTTTGAGGTTCCCAAGAAATACGGTCTTCGCCAGACCATTGCCGATACTCTCGGCATCGGCGGTATCATGAGAGGCTTGAGAACAATTCCCGTGCTTCAGGATTTTGCAAACGATATGGAAGAGGTATGCCCCGATGCATGGTTCCTCAACTATACCAATCCCATGGCAATCCTTTCGGGCTATATGCAGAGATACACAAAGATTAAAACAATCGGTCTTTGCCACTCCGTTCAGTCATGTTCAAGAGATCTTCTCAACAGACTCGGCATGGAGGATAAGCTTGAAGGCAGAAAGGAGCTTATCGCAGGTATCAACCACATGGGCTGGCTTCTTGAAATCGAGGATAAGGACGGCAATGACCTCTATCCCGAAATCCGCAAGAGAGCTATTGAGATGAATGACAGAGAAAAGCACAGCGATATGGTCAGATTTGAGTATATCAGAAACTTCGGATATTACTGCACCGAATCGAGCGAGCATAATGCCGAATATAACTGCTTCTACATCAAATCAAAATATCCCGAGCTTATAGACAGATATAATATTCCCCTTGATGAATATCCCCGCCGCTGTGTAAATCAGATAGCAGGCTGGAAGGCTGAAAAGGAAAGAATCCTCGATAACGGTCAGATTACTCACGAACGTTCGGGTGAATATGCTTCATATATCATGGAATCAATCGTTACGGGCAACCCCTATAAAATCGGCGGTAACGTGCTTAATACCGGACTCATTGACAACCTTCCCGCAGATGCCTGCGTTGAGGTTCCCTGCCTCATCGACGGCAAGGGCATTCATCCCTGCCATGTAGGCAAGCTTCCCGTTCAGCTCGCCGCAATGAATATGACAAATATCAATGCTCAGCTCCTTACAATCAATGCTGCCGTTACCAAGAAGAGAGAGGATATCTATATGGCGGCTATGCTTGAGCCTCACACCGCCGCCGAGCTTTCCGTTGACGAAATCAAGGCGATGGTTGACGAGCTTATTGAAGCTCACGGCGAATATATGAAGGATTATCAGTAAGTGAAAAGTTAGAGGAGGACAAAGTCTATCCTGTTCACTCAAAAAAATGAAAAGAGGAATACCAATGAAACTCAAAAAACTTCTCTGCATTATTCTTTCCGTGTGCATGGTGCTTTCAATCGCACCGTTGGCATATGCAAATAATTGGGATGATGAATGCAAGACCGACTGCGGCGGAAAATGCGGCACAAGTCCGCTGATTATTGTTCCGGGCATTATGCAGTCGCAGGTTTATGTTCAGGATGAAAATGGCAAGGATCTGCTCACAAGCGACGGCTTCCCCATTGTTGAGGGAATGGACCTTGCTTTTATGTTTGACACAATCGCTCTTGAAAATTCTCTTAAAGAAAAAATTGGTGATATTGTAGGAGCGGTTGCGCTTCATAACAGAGATAAGCTTCTTGATATCCTTCTCGGTGTTCTTGATGAGGGATTTGCAAGCCACTATTTCAATCCCGACGGAACAAGAGTAAACGGTGTTGCGGTTGATGAATACTGGTATTCTCTTGAAGAATGTAAAAACAGACCCGAAAAGTCCTATAACTACGCAAAGGGCTATTCAAAGGACGAAAACGGCAACGTTCTTCCTACCACCAAGTATGAGCATGAATATGATTTCATCAAAAGACAGGTTAATATGGAAGAATTTTGCGAGGAATACGGTTATGACCATACATATTATTATTCCTACAGCTCCTTCGGTGATGTTCTCACCGCCGCAGAAAGACTTGATGAATATGTTCAGATGGTAAAAGCGCAGACGGGTCACGATAAGGTGAGCATCTGCTTCATCAGCCTCGGCGGCACAATAGGCAACGTATATCTTGCCGAATACTGCGACCCCGATGATATTGACAGAGTTGTTTTTGCTGCGGCAGCCGTTGACGGTTCATATCTTCTTGCCGATCTTATGGCGGGTAATACAACCTTCAGCGACGGCAACGCACTTTATAATGACCTTGTTCCCAATATTATCAACCTTGCCGCAGAGGAATATCTTGCACTCGGCTATCTTCTCAATCCCGTTGTCAGAGCGATTCCGCAGGAATTTTTCAGTGATTTCCTTGAAGAAACTCTTGACCGTGCGATTGATGAGGTGCTTGGAAAGCTTCTCTATAACTGCCCCTCAATGTGGGCTCTTGTACCCAGCGGTGCATATCCCGAAATGAGTGCAAAGCTTATTTCCGATGATGCGCATTCCGAGCTTAAGGCAAAGACCGACAGATACTACAATATTCAGAAAAATGCGGGGGCAACCCTCAAAAGGCTCAGCGATGAGGGCATGGATATCTTTGTTATCAGCGGATACAACCTTGAGCTTCCCGCAGCTGTAGGCAACTATAAGCTCAGCTCCGATAACATCATTCAGTCCGCTTCAACCTCAATCGGCGGTACGTTTGCAAATGTCGGCTCCGTACTCGGCAAAAATTATAAGCCCGCAATTGATGCAAGCTATATCAGTCCCGACGGTATTGTTGATGCAGGTACCTGCGCTCTGCCCGATAACACATGGTTTGTTAAGAATCAGAGCCACCTTACTCTTCAGGCAAGCATTAATGATATCATCGGTATGTGCGTTGAGCTTGTTACAAATGATGAAATTACCGATGCGAGAGTTAACAACGGCGGATATCCGCAGTTCCTTGAATACAGAAACCTCAAAACAGTTGAGGATATGATAAGAAGATATGAGGAGGCAGACCTTGATTCGCTTTCGGCAGATGAGCGCAAGGCGGTTGATGAAGCTTACGAAAGGGCGGTTGCTCTTCTCGAGGATAAATCATGGACAGAGGCGGAAACACTTGCAGTTGAAGAGGATTTTTACAGAGCGATGTCAGGTGCAGGGCTTCTTTCGGACAGCGCAGACAGTCCGTTTGTAAAATATGAGCTTATGCCTGCTCTTGTTAAGATTACAAAGGCAATCAGCGATGTTTTCGGATTTATTTTAAGAGGTCATGATATATGGCTTCTTCCCTGCAGTATCTTATAATTTATAATAGTAAAGGGGCTGTGTAAAACAGCCCCTTTGTTATTCTGTTTCAAAAAGCTTAAGTTTTGCGTAAAGCTTTTTTCTTTCTGCCGCTTCCCTTGCAATCTTACGGGGTCTTACGGAGGGTCTTTTTCCGAAAACAGAACGGATAATATATCTGCCGCCGAAGAAAATCCAGCCTATAGGCAGAAGAATTTTCAGCTTTTTGGCAATATGCCAATTGGAATAAACAATTGCGTTTGCAGATTTGAAAAGCTGCTTTATCATCGGAGTATCTTTTTCGTTTTTGTCCGAAATCAGCAGACTTTCATGGCTTCTGTCGGGGCTTTTCTGCCCGAAGTTTCCGCCCCTGAAAACATCTTTGAGAATTTTGTATGCAAGATTTTTATCGGCATTCTCCGCCCATTTCATGCGGGGTGCGCCTAGGTAATCGCAGGCGATTGATGTCACGGTTTTTGCAAATTCCCACATACCGATGCTTTTCAGCTTTTCCTCAAACATATCAAGGAATTTTTCCTCGCCGAGGGCTGCCGTAAACACCGCCCAGTCGCACAGATGTCTCATTCCCAGACCGTCGCCCGTCAGGTGGTGGCACATATGCAGGAGAATTATCAGCCCGTGGTGAAAATCCGAGGGAACTCTTACCGTACCCACCTCGGCTTCAACCTCACGGGAGCATTCAAGCGCATCGGAAAGATATTCTCTTACTTTATCTCCGATTTTTCCTCTCGGAATGCCTGCGGGTTCGGAGTGAAGCTCAAAACGGCAGTTTTTTCCGATATAGACATCGTGAAAATCACGGTTTTTATTTGATTTCTTACAGCCGTTTTTCTCCATGGCATTACTTGCCGCCTCAAGAAAACGGTTATCGACGAGAAAATCCACATCGCCCATCGACCTCATAAGCGGGTCACGGTAATACAGAGCGGAGGCATAGCCCTTAAGAATCATATAGGGTATATCCGCATCGGTCATAATTTTGTGAATACGGGTATGCTCATAATCAATTCTTGCGTTATCGGCAAGAGCCTGATTTATGCTGCTGCCCGATTTGCTTTTATCCGTACCCGAAAAAGCGATAAGAGTAACCGTCTGAAAATATGCCTCAAGCCATACCGAGCTCATTTCAGGGCAGGATAAATCTATGTTTCGGCACGCATCGAACAGACCGTTTGCCAAAAGGTCAAGCAGTATCTTTTCGTGTTTTTCAAGCTTCAAATCGGTTTCTCTCATGCAATCACTTTATATTTCATTCCAGTATTTTTCAATCTGTTCTCTTGTTGCCGCAACGGAACCCTGCACCATGTCGGGCTTTCCGCCGCCTCTGCCCGAGCAAGCGGCATTGAGTGCCTTGCCGATTTCACGGACATCGGTGTTTCTTGCTGTTATTGCGTATTTATAGCCGTTTTCGTCGCTGCCCGAAAATACTGCGGCAATTCCGACCTTTTCGGCAAGCATATCACTGAATATTCTTGCATCGTCGGCGCTTCCCGAGTCATCGAATGCAAGGAATTTTTCGCCCGAAGCATCCTTTGCCTTAAGTGCAAAAAGCTCTTTTTTAAGCACGGAATAAGCATATGCCGATTCGTGAAGCTTTGCAAGAGTTCTTTCAACAGCCTCGGTGATTTCATCGGTCTTTGCCTTCAGGAGGTTTGAAATTTCATAAACACTCTTGTTCTTTTCGCAGTAATCTTCATAGGCTTTTCTGCCGATTTGCAGGGTAATTCTTACACCCGATTTATAGTTCATCATCGAAACTGCTTTGATAATTCCGACCTCGCCCGTATATGCAACGTGAGTGCCGCAGCAGGCGCAAAGGTCAACATCGCCGATTTTTGTAAGACGAATCTGACCCTCAAGCTCTTTTTTGCTTCTGTAGGCATATTTTTCAAGCTCCTCGTCGGTAGGATAAATAGACTCGACGGGGATATTTTTATATACCGCCTCGTTTGACAGACGTTCGATTCTTTCAAGCTCCTCAGCTGAAATCTGTCCGTTGAAATCAACGGTTATGCTGTGTTCACCCATGTGAAAGCCGACATTGTCAAAGCCGCATACGGAATGCTGTATGCCCGAAAAAATATGTTCGCCCGTATGCTGCTGCATATTTGCAAATCTTTTTTCAAAATCAAGTTTGCATTCTGTTTTGCCTGTTTCAACCGCGATGTTGCAGATATGGATTACCTCGCCGCCTCTTTCAACGGTGTCGGTAACCTCTGCCGTGCCGATAAATCCCGTATCGCCCGGCTGACCGCCTCCCTCAGGGAAAAATGCGGTTTCGTCAAGAATAACCTCAAAGCCGCCTTTGCCTTCTGTGCAGGAAATGACATTTGCGGTAAATTCCTTTATATATTGATTTTCGTAATAAAGCCTGCGTGCCATGGTTTTTCTCCTTGCTTTTAGTGAAAAATAAAAAGTTAAGGGTTGCTCCGTTTGTTTGCGGGCGGATGATATCCGTTCCTGCCCGCAGAATTAATTCAGTATAGCATATATAAATTTTTTTGTAAATATTTATCGTTTTTAATAAAGCTGTAATTTTTATGAAATATATCTGTAATTCAGACATTATATTATTTTTATTGAGAAAAAATAACTTTTTCGTGAAAATGCATGACAGAACGGAAATAATGTGATATACTCAATTAGGCTTTTGCCGTATTTATAAACATGAATGGAGAAAATTATATGAAAGAATATTTCAAGCGCCTTTCGGATAATTGTCCGAAGCGCAGGTTCGTTTTCTGGTGGATCTTCAGGCTTCTCATGATATATGCCTTTGTTGCCGGATTTTTCAAAGAGCCTTTTGACATCACCGACCCTCTTCAGGTAGGTGCAAACCTGCTGTGTATGTTCATATGGGAAATTTTTATGCTTTTCCCGCAAAAAAGTGTTTTCAGATACATACCCTCGGTTGTTCAGTCCTTCCTGACCGTGATGATTTTTGCTGCCTCCTTCGGCGGAAAATTCCTTAATCTTTACTATGATTTCAGATGGTGGGATGTAATTCTCCACTTTGTCGGCGGCGGTGCCTGCGTATTCTTCGGCTATGAAATTGCCTGCGCACTCCTCAAAAGAGATAAGAAGAATGCGCCCCTTTCTCTTGTTATTCTTGCAGCGGTAGGCTTTTCCTTCATCGGTGCAACGGGCTGGGAGCTTTTTGAGTTCGGCTTTGACCAGATTGCGGGCATGATGGGCGGTTATCCCGGCGATGCTCAGCATTGGTCGCTTGAGCTTGCCATGGGAACTCCCAAGGCACTTACTCTTTTTGACCCCATAGTTGATGCGCGCTGGCCCATCATGGATACCATGGCGGATATTGTGCTTAACACCATCGGCGCAGTTGTGTCATATATTTTTATCAGGGTTTATCCCTACCGCCACAAGGGTAAGTTCAAATTTGACTTGAGTTTTGACTCTGCTCCTTCCGTTGCGGAAACAAAATAATAACAGAAATGCTTGCAAAGGAAAAATCCGATGCAAGCATTTTTCTTTATAAAGCAAGAAAAAGATGCGGTTAAGCATCTTTTTCTGCATGGGGTTGAATTGAGGAGGGGTATTGCGTACTCAAAAATGAGCAGTACTCTGCGGGTTGCGGCTCCCGCTTGGTACATCTGTATAATATCCCTCAATTATTAATTCAGTATGAATTTAATTTTAACGTTTGTAAGATATTTTGTTAATAACGGTTGGAAATTGCAGTTTCAAATTTTGAACGGAGCTCTTCTTTAACTATACCCTTAAGCAGGTTGAGGGAAAGGATTTTGTTAGCCTTCATATTGTCACGGCACATGAAATCGCCTGACACAATATTGACCTTTTCAAGCATAACGGGGTCTGCAGCAATATCGTCGATTATCTGCGAGAAACAGGGTCTTATCATGTCGTCAAGGTCATCGGGCCACTTTTTCCAGCCGTTTTCCGTGCCGGGATTCGGTGTCATCTGGGTCTGGAAACGGAAAAAACCGCTGCCGTCAAATTTCTTGAAATATTCAAGAATTGCCTTTGAGAATTTTGCAGGCTTATAGCCGTGAACGGTGGAATCCCAACGGTCAAAAAACGGACAGACAACACTGTAGTCATACTCTTTTTCTTGGTTAATAATTATATATTTTTTGCCCGATTTGCGAATATCGCCGAGAGTCAGTTCGTTGATATTTTCGGCATCCGTAAGGGCATATTTTTCAGGGGAAAGATATTCGCGGATGAGCCTGTTTGTTTCCGCTGTGTTGCCGTTGTAGCTGAGCTTTATCGGACCGATTTTCTGGTTCATATATGTCATCATTGTGATAACAAAAAATTCATCGCTTTCATTCAAAATCATTTTAAGGCTTTCAAATGCAAGCTCTGCGGGCATTCCTTTCATAATACCGTGGGCGATGAAAAGATTGCCTTTTTTATCCGCTTTAAGTCTTATATCAAACGTACGGACACCGTGAGCATACTGCTCATAAAGGGAGCCGTTTTGGCATTTTGCAAATTTCGACATACCCATGGTTGCGGAATTGTGCGAACCGGGCATAGCGATTTTTGTTATTTTTGCATCATCGGAGATATACGACATCCAGTTTTTGAGAAACATGGTATGCACCGCCTTTTTGAAATGATGTATGTTTGGAGTTTAATTCACCGTAAATGCAGGGTGAGGGCTTGTTCCGCCGTTACCGGCATTATTTTTCAATATATCATATTTGGTCGGCAAATGTCAACAAAGCGGGTCCGAATAGTCAATATATACAAAATTTATACAAAAAAGGGAATAAATCGGTTGAAAAAATTTTATAAAAAAGTAGCATTTTCTATAAATGTATGTTATAATTACATAGAATGCGGAATTGCGGAATTAAAATGCAATTTTGCATAAGAAACCGTTATGTTTAAATTTTCATTCAGGAGGAATGACTTAATGCTTAAAAAGATCAGCAATCTGCCTTTTACAGGCACTCCCGAGCAGGAGGCTCAGCTTAAGGCAATTATCGCAGAATGCACAGGCGATAAGAGCATGCTCATGCACGTTATGCAGGAAGCACAGAACATCTACGGCTATTTGCCCATCGAGGTTCAGACCATGATTGCGGAAGGAATGAATGTTCCCCTCGAGAAGGTTTACGGTGTTGCAAGCTTCTATGCTCTCTTCTCACTCACTCCCAAGGGAAAATACAATGTTTCCGTTTGCCTTGGTACAGCTTGCTATGTTAAGGGCTCACAGGAAATTCTCGATAAGATTTGCGAAGTTCTCGGAATTGCTGCCGGTGAATGCACAGAGGACCTTAAGTTCTCCGTTGAAGCTTGCCGCTGCATCGGCGCTTGCGGTCTTGCTCCCGTTTTCACAATCAATGATGATGTTTACGGCAGAGTAACTCCCGACGAGATTCCCGATATTCTCGCTAAATACAACTGATAAATCCGCAAAGAGGAAAACGAGGGATTTGGTATGACAATCAACACTGTTAAAGATTTGCTTGAAGCGGAGATTCTCTGCGGAAGCGAGAGCCTCGGCACTCAAATCCATTCTGCCTGCGGAAGCGACATGATGAGCGATGTTCTTGCATATGTTAAAGACCAGGCAGTGCTTCTTACGGGACTTGTCAATGCTCAGGTTATCCGTACAGCCGAAATGATGGATATGAAGTGCATTGTTTTCGTTCGCTCAAAGCGACCTTCGGCGGATATGCTTGAGCTTGCGGAGGAAAGCGGAATTGCCGTTATGACTACTGCGAAACGTATGTATGATGCCTGCGGCATTCTCTATTCAAACGGACTCAAAGGAAATGGTGACTCAAATGGCTGAACCCCTGATATTCCACTTTGAAGTTGACGGCGATAATTTCACATCGGCGGGTCAGGCTTCGGTGCAGGTGAAGAAAAATCTCCGCCAGCTCGGAATCGACCCCGAAACAATCCGCAGAGTTTCAATTGCGATGTATGAAGGTGAAATCAACATGGTTATACACGCAAAGGGCGGAGATGCCGATGTTATCGTCAGCGACGACAGTATTGAAATAATTCTCAAGGATACGGGACCCGGTATTGCCAATATCGAGCAGGCTATGCAGGAGGGCTTCTCAACAGCTCCCGACAATATCCGTTCGCTCGGCTTTGGCGCAGGAATGGGTCTTCCGAACATGAAGAGATATACCGACTATATGCAGATTGATTCCGTTGTCGGAGAAGGAACAACCATCACAATGAGGGTTAACTTCTGACGGATATCCGAAAGGAGTGTATTCCGTGAATACATACATCCACTCGGTATCGCTCGATGCGAGCAAATGCACGGGCTGCACCACCTGCATGAAGCATTGTCCCACGGAGGCAATCAGAGTGCGTAACGGCTGCGCCGTTATTGATGCGGAACGCTGTATTGACTGCGGCGAGTGCATACGAAACTGCACAAACAATGCCAAAAAGAGTATATGCAACTCTTTTGACGAGATTAAGAATTATAAGCATAAAATTGCACTTCCGGCACCGAGCCTTCTGGCTCAGTTTGATAATCTTGACAACATAGGATATGTGCTTCAGGGACTGCTTGATATCGGATTCGATGAAGTGTTTGAGGTTGCGAAGGGAGCGGAAATCGTTTCCGAGCATACAAGGCTCTATCTTCAAACCGAGGGAATCAAAAAGCCCGTTATAAGCACGGCTTGCCCTGTTGTTACAAGACTTATTCTGCTTCGTTTTCCGTTTCTTAAGGATAATCTTATTCCGCTTCTGCCTCCCGTTGAGGTTGCCGCACATATGGCGGTTGAAGAGGCGATGAAGAAGAATCCCGAGCTTAAAAGAGAGGATATATGCACCTGCTTTATCTCTCCCTGCCCCGCAAAGGTGAGCTATGTAAGAAACGGCTTCGGAAGCTACAAGAGCGAGGTTGACCTTGTTGTTTCCATGAGTGAAATTTATTTTCAGCTCCTTAATGTCATGAAGCGAGAGAATGCCTGCGATATGCCTTCTCAGGCAGGCAGGATAGGCTTGAGCTGGGCAATCTGCGGCGGCGAAGGCTCCGCGCTGCTCAACGATAAGATTATCGCTGCTGACGGAATCAACAACGTAATTTCGGTGCTTGACCAGATTGAGGACGGCAATATCCCGCCCGTTGATTTTGTTGAGCTTAATGCTTGTCCGAGCGGCTGCGTCGGCGGAGTGCTCACAATCGAAAATCCCTATGTGGCAAAAAACAGACTTCATACCTTAAGGCGCTATATGCCTGTTTCTCTTACCCCTCCCTCCGAGGAAGGTAAGTATATTCCCGAAAACAGCTTTTTCGGAGAATTGCCCGAATACAGACCTCTCAACAGACTCAGCGACAGTATCGGAGAATCCATGAGGCTTATGTCGCAAATCCAGTCGCTCCGCAAGGAGCTTCCGGGTATCGACTGCGGCTCATGCGGCGCACCGAATTGCCGAGCATTCGCAGAGGATATTGTTATGGGCAATGCGGACAGAAATGAGTGCATTATCGCTTACAAGGATTTTCTTAAAAAATATCTGCAAAGCTGTGACGGAGGTGAGAAGGTTGACGGTGAATGAGCTTTCGGCAATGCAGGGGTTTAAACCTGTGGCAATGCCTGACGGCGAACGTGAAATCAACGGAGTTTACATCGGTGACCTGCTCAGCTGGGTAATGGGCAGAGCAAAGGCTGATGATGCGTGGATAACGATAATGACGAATATCAACGTTGTTGCCGTCGCTTCCCTTGCCGATACCGCCTGCATCATTCTTGCAGAGGGAGTAACACCCGATTCCTCGGTTGTTGAAACGGCAAACGCAAAGGGTGTTAACATCATATCGTCCGTAATGCCTGCCTATGAAACCGCAAAGGCTATCGGCATATGAAAAAATATTATTACGATTTACACATGCATTCATGTTTGTCGCCCTGCGGTGATGACGATATGACTCCGAACAATATTGCGGGCATGGGAGTGGTTGCAAAGCTCGATATAATGGCGCTGACCGACCACAATACCTGCCGCAACTGCCCTGCTTTTTTCAAAACGGCAGAGGCAAACGGAATCGTACCCGTTGCAGGCATGGAGCTTACCACGGCGGAGGATATTCATCTTGTGTGCCTCTTTGAAAATCTTGAGGACGCAATAAAATTCGACGAAGCCGTGAATAAACAAAGAATACCGTTCAAAAACCGTGTTGATATTTTCGGTGAGCAGATGATAATGAACGAAAATGACGAGGTTATCGCCATTGAGGAAAACCTGCTTTCAAATGCAACGATGATAACTGTTGACGATGCTCCGAGGCTCGTTAATGACTTCGGCGGAATCTGCTTTCCCGCTCATATAGACAGGGAGGCAAACGGAATTGTTGCAACTCTCGGTGTTTTTCCCGATATGCCGTTTTTTCCGTGTTATGAATTGCATGACGGCGATAAAAAAGACGAATATCTCGGCAGGTTTCCGATTTTAAAGGACAAGCCCTGCGTCGTATCGTCCGATGCGCATTATCTCTGGGATATAAACGGCAGGCTCAATTGCTTTGAGCTTGATGCCGAGGAAGAAACCCCCGAAAATATCCGCAAAAAGCTTTTTGAGATTTTGAGAGGTTAAAAGAATGAAAGAATTATCATTGAACATTCTTGATATTGCCCAAAACTCCGTAAAAGCAAGAGCGGAGAATATTCTAATAGAGCTTATTGAAGCAGACGGACTCCTGACTCTCACAATTAAGGATGACGGCTGCGGAATGAGCAAGGAAACGGTTGAAAACGTGATGAATCCGTTTTACACAACGAGAACAACGAGGAATGTCGGTCTTGGCGTGCCGCTTTTAAAACTTGCGGCGGAGCAGACGGGCGGCGGAATAAAAATTGAGTCCGTCAGCGAAAACGATAATCCCGAAATTCACGGAACAACCGTTACGGCGGAATTTTACACAAACCACATTGACTGCACTCCACTCGGTGACATAATTTCAACCGTTACGGTGCTTATTCAGGGCTCGCCCGATATCGAATGGAAATTTATCCATAAGAAGAACGGCGGTGCTGTTGAGCTAGACACAAGGGAGCTGCGTGAGGTTCTGGGAGATGTTCCGCTTGATAATTACGAGGTCATAAAATGGATTGAGGAATACCTCAAAGAGGGCTATCAATCCGTTGAATAAATAATGTATATTAAAAAGAGAGGATAGATGTTATGAAATCATTGGCTGAGCTTGCTGCTATCAGAGAGAAGATGAAGGATAAGGTTGTTCTTCGTGAAGGCACAGGCGAAATCAGAGTAGTTGTCGGCATGGCAACCTGCGGCATCGCTGCAGGAGCAAGACCCGTTCTCAACGCATTTGTTGAGGAAGTAACAAAAGCAGGTCTTGGCGACAAGGTTACTGTTTCGCAGACAGGCTGCATCGGTGTTTGTCAGTTTGAACCCGTTGTTGAAATCTTTGAAGCAGACAAGGAAAAGGTTACTTATGTTAAGATGACAGCCGAAAAGGCTGCCGAGGTTGTTGAAAAGCATCTCAAGGGCGGCAACGTAATTTCGGAATACACAATCAGTAACGTTATCTCATAATGGAGGTTAAAATAATATGATTCGTTCCCATGTATTGATTTGCGGCGGTACCGGCTGTACTTCATCGGGCAGTAAGGTACTCATTTCCACATTTGAAAAGGAAATCGAAAAGAACGGTCTTGCTGAAGAAGTTAAGGTTGTTCAGACGGGCTGCTTCGGTCTTTGCGCCCTCGGCCCCGTTGTTATCATTTACCCTGAAGGCACATTCTACAGCCGTGTTGAGGAAAAGGATGTTGCCGAAATCGTTTCCGAGCATCTCCTCAAGGGCCGTCTTGTTGACAGACTTGTTTATAAGGATGCAGACGAAAAAGTTATTGAGGAAGCAGGCAAAACTCTTTCTCTTAACGACACAAACTTCTATAAGACCCAGAAGAGAGTCGCTCTTCGTAACTGCGGTCTTATCGACCCCGAAAACATTGATGAATACATCGCTATGGACGGCTATGCTGCTCTCGGTAAGGTTCTTACCGAAATGAAGCCTGAAGAGGTTGTTCAGATAGTTAAGGATTCAGGTCTTCGCGGCAGAGGCGGCGGCGGATTCCCCACAGGTCTTAAGTGGAGCTTCACCGCAGCAAATGCAGCTGACCAGAAGTATGTTGTATGTAATGCTGACGAAGGCGACCCCGGTGCATTCATGGACCGCTCCGTTCTTGAAGGCGACCCCCATTGCCTTATCGAAGCTATGACAATCTGCGGCTACGCAACAGGCGCAACCGAAGGTTATGTTTACGTTCGTGCAGAGTATCCCATCGCTGTTGCCCGCCTTCAGAAGGCTATTGACCAGGCAAGAGAATACGGACTTCTCGGCAAGAACATCTTTGACTCGGGCTTTGATTTTGACCTCTTTATCCGTCTTGGTGCAGGCGCATTCGTATGCGGCGAAGAAACCGCTCTTATGACCTCAATCGAAGGCAACAGAGGTGAACCCAGACCCAGACCTCCATATCCCGCAGTTAAGGGTCTTTTCGGCAAGCCCACCACTGAAAACAACGTTGAAACCTTTGCAAATATTCCCCAGATTATCCTCAAGGGTGCTGACTGGTTCGCATCAATGGGTACAGAAAAGTCAAAGGGTACAAAGGTATTCGCGCTCGGCGGCAAGATTGTTAACACAGGTCTTGTTGAAATTCCCATGGGTACTACTCTCCGCGAAGTTATCTATGATATCGGCGGCGGCATTCCCAACGGCAAGAAGTTCAAGGCTGCTCAGACAGGCGGTCCCTCCGGCGGATGCATTCCCGCAAGCCTTATTGATACAAAGATTGACTACGATAACCTCACAGCTATCGGCTGCATGATGGGTTCAGGCGGTCTTATCGTTATGGATGAGGACAACTGCATGGTTGACATTGCTAAGTTCTTCCTCGATTTCACCGTTGATGAATCCTGCGGTAAGTGCGCACCCTGCCGTATCGGTACAAAGCGCATGATGGAAATCCTTGAAAAGATTACCGAAGGTAACGGTACTCTTGAAGATATCGACAAGCTTGAAGAGCTTGCATATTACATCAAGGAAAACTCACTCTGCGGTCTTGGACAGACTGCTCCCAACCCCGTTCTTGCTACTCTTAAGTTCTTCCGTGAGGAATATATTGCTCACGTTGTTGATAAGAAGTGTCCCGCAGGCGTATGTAAGGGTCTTCTCAACTACACTATCGACGCAGATAAGTGTAAGGGCTGTACTCTCTGCGCAAGAAAGTGCCCCGTAGGCGCTATCAGCGGCACAGTAAAGAATCCCCATGTTATCGACACAACCAAGTGCATCAAGTGCGGTGCTTGCATGGATTCATGTAAGTTCGGCGCAATCAGCAAAGGTTAATAGAGGAGGCATACTATAATGGAAATGGTAAACATTAAAATAAACAATATGCCCCTGAGCGTTCCCAAGGGCATCACTATCCTTGAGGCAGCAAGATATGCAGGTGTGGAAATTCCCACCCTCTGCTACCTTAAGGAAATCAACGAAATCGGCGCTTGCCGTATGTGCATGGTTGAAGTAACCGGCGCACGTTCACTTGTTGCAGCCTGCGTATTCCCCGTGAACGAGGGAATGGAGGTTTTCACAAACAGCGAAAAGGTAAGAAAGAGCCGTAAGCAGAATCTTGAGCTTGTTCTTTCAACTCATAATAAGGCTTGCCTCACCTGCGTACGCAGCGGCAACTGCGAGCTTCAGAAGCTTTGCAAGGACTACGGTGTTGAAGATGCTCTCAAATACGAAGGTGCTTATCCTGCAGCAGCTTATGACGATTCCGCTGCTCATATGATAAGAGATAACAGCAAGTGTATCCTCTGCCGTCGCTGCGTTGCAGCCTGCGATAATCAGGCTATCAGTGTTATCGGCGCAAACGCAAGAGGCTTTGATACTCATATCGGCTCACCCTTCGAGCTTCCCCTCAACGATTTCTCATGCGTATCCTGCGGTCAGTGTATTGTTAACTGCCCCGTTGGCGCAATTTATGAGAAGGACGACACAGCAAAGGTATTCGCTGCTATCAGCGACCCCGAAAAGTATGTTGTTGTTAACACAGCTCCCTCAATCAGAGTTACTCTCGGTGAAGCTTTCGGCAATCCCATCGGTACAAATGTTACCGGCAAGATGGTTGCAGCTCTCCGCCGTCTTGGCTTTGATAAGGTATTTGATACAGATTTCTCCGCCGACCTTACAATCATGGAAGAAGCAACAGAGCTTCTTGACAGAATCAACAACGGCGGTGCTCTTCCCCTCATCACTTCCTGCTCACCCGGATGGGTTAAGTACTGCGAGCATTACTATCCCGAGCAGATTGACCACCTTTCAAGCTGCAAGTCACCTCAGCAGATGTTCGGTGCAGTAACAAAGACATGGTATGCGAAGAAGATGAACCTTGACCCCAAGGATATCGTTGTTGTAAGCATCATGCCTTGTACCGCAAAGAAGTTTGAGTGCGGCAGAGAAGACCAGTCTGCAAGCGGTTATCCCGATGTTGACTATGCTCTCACAACCCGTGAGCTTGCAAGAATGATTGAAACTGCAGGTATCGCTTTCAATGCTCTTCCCGATGAAGAATTTGACAATCCTCTCGGCGAAGGCACAGGTGCAGGCGTTATCTTCGGCGCAACCGGCGGTGTTATGGAAGCTGCTCTCAGAACTGCTGTTGAAACTCTTACAGGCGAAGAGCTTAAGAGTCTTGACTTCACAGAGGTCAGAGGCACAGAGGGTCTTAAGGAAGCTACTTACACAGTTGCAGGCATGGAAATCAAGGTTTGCGCTGCAAGCGGACTTAAGAACGCACAGACAGTTATGGAAAAAATTAAGAACGGCACAGCTGATTATCACTTCGTTGAAATCATGGCTTGCCCCGGCGGCTGCGTAAACGGCGGCGGCCAGCCCGTACAGCCCGCAAGTGTTCGCAACTTTGTTGACCTTAAGGGTCTCAGAGGCAAGGCACTCTATGAGGCAGACAAGAATCTTCCCCTCAGAAAGAGCCATGAAAGCGAAGCTGTTAAGACAGTTTATGCTGAGTATTTTGAGAAGCCCGGCAGCCATATCGCTCACGAGGTTCTTCATACTCACTACGTTAAGCGCTCAAAGTACAGCAAATAAAAAAATTGCCGCAGGAGTAAAATCCTGCGGCTTTTTTACATTACCGTAACATCTTCAAATTTCGCACCGACATAATTGGCGAGAGCGGCGGGGTCAATTCCGAGCATCGCACCCCTGATGCCTGCACTTACATAAATTTTATCAAAAAGAGTTGCCGTTTCGTCGATAACCGTCGGAAACGGCTTTTTCATTCCTACGGGTGAACAGCCGCCTCGGATATAGCCCGTTGTTTTGAGCAAATCCTTGACGGGAATCATCTCAACCTTCTTTTCACCGAAGGCTTTTGCCACCTTTTTCAGGTCAAGCTCATCGCAGGCGGGAATGCAGCATACTCCGTGTCCGTTCTTATCGCCGAAGAAAACAAGTGTTTTGAATACTTGAGTGGGGTCTTTACCAGTCTTTTTTGCTATGCTTTCACCCGAAAGATCGTTCTCGTCAACGGGGTATTCCATCAGCTCAAAGGGAATTTTTGCAGCTTCAAGCAGCCGCATTGCATTGGTTTTGGTCATAAAATCACTTCTTTTAAATAATGAAGGGACGATGCGGGCATCGTCCCCTGCGAATTAATTATTTCTTGGAAATTCTGAACTCAAATTCTATCTTCTTATGGCTGTTGAGGCGGTATTCCTTATGGAGGTGTGCGCAGCCGGGCATATCGCCGCCGACGCCTCTCATTGCCGCATCAAGGCAAAGGGTGATAGAGTTATCCTTAACAAGCTCATAGAGATGCTCGGCTTTGTCAAGCTTTTCGGGGCTGTAGTAGCCGAGATTGAAGCCGAAGGGGATATCCATGGCATCAATTCTGATTCCGAAGCCCGAAGCATCGCTTACGGTGAGAGAACGGGTGTCTGTTCTGTGACCGTTTTCCTGCGGACGCATATATCTGTGTTCAAGCTCGGCAACCTTCATTTTATGAAGAGTAATCTTACCGCCGGTTTTTCTGTCAAGGTATGTTTCATGGGGTCCTCTGCCATACCATTCAACATTTTCAAGAGTACTCTTGATACTCATTCTCATGCCGACCTTAAGCATCGGAAGAAGCAGACCCATTGCGCTGTGCTTAACCGTAACCTCGCCTGCGGGGGAGAAAAGGTAGGTTGTTTCAACACCCGCAACAAAGGGTGCAAGCCAGTTGACCTTTACTTCAACACCCGAGGGAGTTGACTGCGCCTTAACTGAGCGGGCTGCGGTCTGAGCCGTGGTGCGTTTCCACTGATAGAGCGGATGAATGCCTGCAATGGGAGCGGCAAAGTTGAGATATTCTCGGTCATTATCGGTAAGTGCTCTGAAGAAATCGGGGCGGAGAGGCGAATTTTCCTCAATGATTTCTTTGTCGCCGTATCTGAGCGATGCAAGCGCACCGTTTTTGATTTTTGCAGTGAAGCCATCACCGATTATATTGACATTTCTGCCTCTGTGAGCAAATTTCAGTTCTCCTACAGCGGGATTTCTCTTTGCTGCAGGCTGTTCGCGCAGAATAATCTGGCAGAAGTTATGCTCAAAGCCTGCCTTTGCCCATGCCTTATCCTTGTTGAGGATGAAGGAAACCGTGAGGATAACTTCGCCCTCGGGATAGTCGGCAATATTGACGGGAAGAGTAAATTCTTTCTCGGTAAGTGGCTCAAGAATTTCATCTATATCGCCGTTTTTAATTTCGCTGCCGTTAACGGCAAGGCTCCAATGTATTCTGTAATCCTCGGTAGAAATGAAGAGATTTTTATTCTTGATTATAATTTTGCCGTTGCGGCAGTCGCTGTCGCAGGCTTCAAGATTTGAATAAACCTTCTTAACCTCATAATATGAGGGCTGGGGCTTTCTGTCAGCAGTTATAATGCCGTTTGCGCAGAAGTAGAAGCTTGTTGCACCCTCGTTGAAGTCGCCGCCGTAAAGCCATTTTTCCTGACCGTTTTCAACCTTGCGGATGGACTGGTCAACATAGTCCCAGATAAAACCGCCGCACATATGGTCATATTTCTCGAAATCATCAACATACTCCTTGAAATTGCCCAGACTGTTTTCCATGGCATGAGCATATTCGCAGTACATTACGGGGTGGGTTTTGTAAATCTCCTCGGGAATGGGCTTGTTGTCTGCGGCAAGAACGTTTGCGATATTTTCATAGGGGCTGATTTTAAGTTCTTTCTTTTGGCGCATAGACTCAACAACATATTCAACGGGGTACATTCTGCTTATGAAATCACTCTTTGTAAAGTCAAAGTCACCTTCATAATGAATGGGTCTTGATTTATCAAGAGCAAGAATTGCGTTCTTTTCATGGGTGAAGTTTTCTCCGTCACCCGCTTCGTTTCCGAGCGACCAGAAGCATACGCAGGCATGGCTTCTGTCACGAAGCACCATTCTTTCGGCTCTGTCCTCAACAGCTTCCTTAAATTCGAGGTTATCACCGGGGCAGTTCTTGCGGCGAACACCGTGGCTTTCAACATCAGCTTCATCCATAACATAAAAGCCAAGCTCATCGCAAAGGTCATAAAAAATCTCGGCATTGGGGTAGTGGCTTGTTCTTATGGCATTGATGTTTGCCTGCTTCATCAGGTGCAAATCCTGATAGTATCTTTCAAGGGGAACAGCCCAGCCGTTATCGGGGTCAAAATCGTGGCGGTTAACACCCTTGATGATAACTCTTTTGCCGTTCATATAAAGAACGCCGTCTTTGATTTCAACCTTCTTGAAGCCTATGCGGATACATTTGACGGAGAGAACCTTTCTTCCCATGCGAAGAGCAAGGATGAGATTATAAAGATTAGGCTCTTCCGCTGACCATGCGCGGATATTTTCTTCAACAAGGCTGAAGTTATAAACGGATTTGCCGTTTTGAACCTTAAGCTTTTCAACGGCAATCTTGCGGGGCTTATCGTCAACGATGAGAGCCGCTTCAAGGGTGCAGTTCTGTGCATCGGAGTTATAGTTATTGAGTGTTACTTCAAGGTTGAGGATGCCGTTTTTGTATGTATCGTCAAGGGTTGCATCGGCGAAGAAATCCCTGATGCAGAGCTTTTCCTCGGCATAAACATAAACCTCTCTGTAAATACCGCTCAGGAACCACATATCCTGGTCCTCGAGATATGTGCCGTCGGTATAACGGAAAACCTCAACCGTGATTTTATTTTCGCCGACCTTTACATAATCGGTGATTCTGAATTCGGCGGGAGTCATGGAGCCTTGAGAATAGCCTACCTGTCTGCCGTTAATATAGAGGAAGAAGCCAGCCTTAACTGCTCCGAAGTGAATAAAAATCTCCTTGCCGTCAAAGCTTTCGGGAATATCAAAGCTGCGGCGGTAAACACCGATTTCGTTGAGGTCATGGTTGATTTTGGGAATTTCACTCTTTACGGATGAAACAGCGGCGGGTAAGCTGCTGCAAAGATAAATGGGCTTGCCGTAGCCCTTGAGCTGCCAGAGTGAGGGAACGGGCATATCATCCCATGATGAATCGTCATAGTTATCAGCATAATAATCCGTTCTTGCGTTATCGGTGCCAAGCTGCCAGCAGAATTTCCATGTGCCGTTGAGGGAAAAACGCAGGGGAGCCTCTGCGCCTTCAAGTGCATCCTTTACCGAAGCTCTGGGCAGAGCGGTGTTATGTCCGTCTTCTTTATTCTCTTTGATGATATAAGGATTTTCCCAATATTTAAGTTCAGTCATTTTTATCATCCCTTCAATCACATATTTATACATATAATAATATATCACAGTTTTTTCGGCTTGTCTATAATATATATCGGTGAAGAAATGAGGAATTACGGCAATTTTTGATATTTTTCAAAAAAATTCAAAAAATTTTAAAAAAACACTTGACAAAGTGACATTTTCGGTATATAATCATCAAGCATTCAAAAAACGTTGTTGCGTTTTTTAGTCGGTGTTGATGACGTTGAGGGTCCACCCGTTCCCATCCCGAACACGGTAGTTAAGCTCAACAGTGCCGAAAATACTTGGCTGGAAGCGGCCCGGGAAAATAGGTCGATGCCGACACTTTTATTTAACCACCCAATAGGGTGGTTATTTTTTTGCCTGCCTAAAGACATAAAT
>JAZPYI010000067.1:0-5646 GCA_045544115.1 Acutalibacteraceae bacterium
CCGAACAGAAAGCAAGAACCACATACGACAATATTCTTCGCCTTGTTGATGATCCCGATGTCAGAGAACCTATCAAATTTCTCCGTGCACGTGAAGTTGTCCACTTCCAACGCTTCGGCGAAGGTCTGAGGCTTGCCACCGGTAAGCTTGACGTAAAGAATTTCTATGCTTTCAACCCATCATTCGATAAACACTGCAACAAATAACAATGAAGCCCACAGGTTTTCTGTGGGCTTTTTGATCGTTTGTAACAAAACTAAAATCACCGCTGCGGTATAATTTACTGCAACGGTGATTTTGGTAATTTCAATTCAGATATTCCTTTTCAAATTTTGCTGTTGCTTCTTTGCTGACTTTTCTGAACGGAGCGAGCATATCGAATGCGTAAAAACAGTTCGGATAAACATCAACCTTCGCTTCAATTCCTGCACTTTTCAAGTTATCAATATAAGTAAGAGTTTCGTAATAAAACGGTTCAATATCTCCGACAAATGTATAAGCAGGCGGAAGAATTGAATAGTCGATCTGACAGGCAGCTGCTCGATTTTCTCTCCCGTTGATTCAATTTTAATGCTTCGGGATTTGTAATATTTGCTCATTGAATCACCTTATTTACAATTAGTTGTCAGAAATCAATATCCGAAATACTGCACACAATACTGTTCAACGGTATTAATATATTCCATTTCGCAAAGCGGATCAAGACCCAGACCGTGATTTGAAAGCGGATAAAGAATATACTTGTGAACGGCACCTGCATTTTCAAAAGCTGCTTTTATTCTTTCGGCATTACCCGAAGGAACAATCATATCCGTACCGCCGTAAGCAAGAACGGAAGGAACGGTATCTTTCGTCACGTAAGCTGTTGGAGAAACGAGTTTTATCACTTTTTCATCTTCTCCGTTTGCAATCATTTCTTCCGTGATTTCAATTCCCGAAAGCATACTTGCGAGACCTGTACTGCCCCACACTTCAGAATGGAAATCGGAGGGACCCACCTGATTAGCGGTAAACACAAGCTCAATCGCAGATTCGTCTGCTCTTGAAAACCCGTAAAGCATCGAAAGATGTGCTCCTGCTGAATAGCCCGAAACGGCAAGTTTAGTGATATTAAGCTCTTTTTCCTCTGAAAATGCTTTGATTTTATCTATTGCCTTGCCGATTTCATCACACATTGTAAGCGCAGTCACTTTGCCGAAAAGGCCGTCTGCATAGAGTGTGTAATTCATAGTTGCAGTGATATAGCCTTTTCTTGCAAATCTTTCGCATTTTTCTGCCATATCCTCTTTCTTACCGCCTGTCCACGAGCCGCCGTGAATATAGAGAATAACGCCGTTATGTTCGTTATCGTATGCAGAATCGGGAACATAGATATCCATAACGTTTCTTTCAGCTTCACCGTAAGCAAGATTTTTGAAAACATCATATTCTTCAAACGATAACCCTCCGATAAAGCTTGAAAAAACACTGAACGAAGAAAGGATAACCGCAATCATTCTCTGTATAATCTGTAACATTTTCTCTCTCCCCTTAAATTAATAATTATAGAATGAATCTGAAAGCATAAATAATAACATTAAGCAAGTTGTTGAATGCGAATCTTATAAAAGTGAATACGTAAGGGAATTCAAACTCCCAATCATCAAAGGTGTCAAGTGTACCGATAAGCGATGAATCATAGGTGATTTCAGGATTCTTGAATGCCTTTGTTTCCATTTTCATAATGCACAGATTCTTGCACGCTTCACGAAGAGCATTCCCGAAGCCAATAGGGTCTTTTGCATAAGCGAGCTTTACGGCCGCTTTATGCTGAACAGCCTGTAATGCCCACATACCGGAAAGAATGGTATCGTTTCCGTTATAAACAGCAAGAACGGGGCTCATATATCCGCCGCCTGTGAAGTTGGAAGAATAGTCAGAAACAACAAAACCTTCAAATCCCCATTCTTCACGAAGTAAGTCTTTGAGAAGCGCTGAACTTGAGCCGCACCATTTTGTGCCGATACGGTTATAAGCGGACATAATGCCCTTGGGCTGTGCTTCCTTGACGGGAATCTCAAAAGCTTTGAGATAGATTTCGCGCATTGCTTGCTCATCGCACCAGGTGAAAATACCAGTTCTGTGGGATTCCTGGTCGTTAAGTGCGAAATGCTTGATTGTTGTTACAAGGCTTTCTGAATTTGCACCCTTGATTATTTCAGCCGCCATAATGCCCGAAATTATCGGATCCTCGGAAAAGTATTCAAAGTTTCTGCCGCCTCGGGGATTTCTGTGAATATTTGCACCGGGAGCGTACCATGTGTCCGTACCCATATCGGCAGCTTCTTTGCCTGCACCCTTGCCCATTTCATAAGCAATTTCAACATTCCATGTACATCCGATTGCGGTTGCACAAGGATAAGCCGTACCGCTGTCGGTATAAACAAGACCGTTCCTGCCCTTTACACTTGAAGGTCCGTCGTTATCCATAGTGTGAGGAATTCCGAGACGCTCAACGCCGTGGGTTTCATAGCCGCCGTTTATAACAAGCATAGTCATTTCTTCAAGCGTAAGCTGGTCAAGGAACGCATCCCAGAGAGATTCATCCTCTGCAACATCCTGCAAAGTGATTGTTTTATCATATTTAATGCCCATCTTCGGCACTTCGCCCTCTGTTACGGGGTCGGGTGTTTTATCAATGTCAATCAGGTAATCAGCCTTATCGAGTTCACGCAATTCAGGATATGTGCCCTCAACATCGGCTCTCGACATAATCCCGTATCCGCTGTAGACATCCTCAAAAAGATTTTCGATTTCTGTTCCCGTTACGGAATCGTTTTTTATTATCTTTGTTTCGGCAATTTCATATTCGTATGTTGCAATATGTTTTCTCACATCATTTGCAACAACTATTTTATATGTGCCTTTTTCGAGCAACCATGCTTCGTTCTCTATGTAATCGTAGGATGCCATATCATCGGTTTTGAACGAAATTGTGAGTGTTTCGCTCTCATCAGGGTCAAGCATTT
The DNA here is from genome assembly GCA_045544115.1 of Acutalibacteraceae bacterium. Classification (GTDB taxonomy): domain Bacteria; phylum Bacillota; class Clostridia; order Oscillospirales; family Acutalibacteraceae; genus CAG-177. The sequence continues at coordinate 3,009 of JAZPYI010000067.1, forward strand.
CTGTTTTTGCAAAACCGCCGAGACAAATCGCGCTTTTTTCAATGCCCCCTTCGGTATAGGGTGCACTGTAATAAAGCTGAACAACCTCTTTGCCTGCTCTGTCGCCCGTGTTAGTTACTTTAACTTCAACGGTTATATTTTCAGCATCAAAATCGGTTGAAACAACCTCTTTTTCAAAGCTTGTGTATGAAAGACCGTAGCCGAAAGGATACTGCACCTTATCCTTTGCAAAGGTTTCAAAATAACGGTAACCGATATATATTCCTTCATAGTATTCAACAAAATGCTCTCCGCCGTTATACTTATTACTGCCAAAGCATATGCTTGAGGGGTGGTCGCTGATGTTGTATGCGATTGTATCGGTCAGCTTGCCCGAGGGATTGACCTTGCCGTCGAGCATTTGCGGTACGGCTGTCATACCGAATTCGCCCGGAATCCAGATGATTGCGGCAGCCTTGATGCTTTCATATTCATCAATCCAACCCATTTCCATAACGTTGCCGATATTAAAAAGCACAACAACGTTTTCAAATGCGGATGTTACCTTTTCAACCATCGCTTTTTCATCATCGGAAAGACTCAACGTTTCAACCGTATGGTCTGTGCCTTCCGCACTTGTGCGGCTGATAACGATTACTGCTGTATCAGAAAACGCAAGCGCATTTTCAATAAGCTCGTTTGTGATGTGCTTGGGGTCCATTTCTTCAAGAGTGTTCTTGGCAAGAAGCACCTGAAGAAGATTGTTGATAACGGTGTTATCCGTTTTGGGAAGTTCGTTTGAAAGGCAGTGTTCCTCATAAAGCGCGCGAAGCTCAGCATTGTATTCAATGCCCTCTGCCTCAAATGCTTCATAAAGAGTTACGGGGTCATCGGTTGTTATCGCACCTGAACCCGCACCGCCGAAAAACGGACAAACTGAGCCCGCACCGAAAATATTAACCTTTTTGTTTGAGAGCGGAAGAAAATTATCCTCGTTTTTAAGAAGAACAATTCCTTCGCTTTCAATCTGAACTGCAGTTTCTCTTGTTTCGGCAATAATTGCAGGGTCAACATCGCCGCTTGTTGCGAAAGCAACGTTGCCAAACATAAGCGCAAAAACAAGTATCAAGGACATAACTCTGAGGAATCTTTTTTTCATCGGAACACCTCGCATTTTAGTTTATATCTAATTATACAATATATTCGGTTATTCTTTCAATAAAGAAATTTGTATTTATCTGTGCAAATTTGTTCAACAGCTTGCCATATTGTTCATACCGTTCAAAACAAAATATCGACTTGATATTTCCCAAATGTTATATTTTAAGAAAAAAGATAAAGGAGAAATTTAAATGAAAAAAACTGGCAGCAATCATCTTAAGCATTGTTATGATTTTCGGTATGTTTGGCATCTGCGGATATGCTGAAAATGAAAAACCGTTCTATCTCGCACTCGGCGATTCGATAGCTTACGGCTCGGGCATTTCAAATTCAAAAGAAGCCTGCTACGGAAAAATCGTTGCGGATACCAACAGCTATGATTACGCAAATCATTCCGTACCCGATCACACAACAACCAACCTCATAAACCGACTGAAAGATGAAACGGTTATCGCCGACCTTGAAAAAGCGGATATCATCAGCATTTCAATCGGCGGCAACGATTTCCTTATGAGTGATCTTATCGGGCTTATGTTTGATACTATGGTTAAGGAAGATTACTCTGAATTTGACAGAATCGCAGACGGCTTTTATGCTAACTTCTGCGAAATAATCGATATCATAAATTCGCATAATTCAGATGCTGTTATTCTTATGCAGATGCTCTATAATCCGCAGTCAGGTTATCTGAGAGCACCTTATCAGCAGGGTGCGGACAGAATCAACGCCGCAATTGAAAGAAACAATGCCGAAAATCCCGGTGAAATTGTTATTGTTGATGTTGCATCGGCGCTCGGCGATGATATAGTAAACTATGCCGATGATGAAATTCATCCCAGCGCACAGGGCAATGAGATTATTGCAAATGTTATTCTTGACAAACTTGAAGAACTTGAATTTGGAAGCAATACCTCTCCCGTTATTGCAGAAAAAGGTGTAGATATTAAAATTCCTGTTGTTTTCACAATGTCACTCCGACTTGCAGGGAACCTGTTCTATGCAATTTCGGTTATATACGGTTTCTTCGTAGGAATATTGGCATACTTTAATAATTAAATATATATGCCAAAAACATCAAACCACCTCTTATCGGTGCTTGGTGCAGCGATTGAGGTGGTATTGTATGTTCGGCTCTTTCCTCTGCCGATTGAGTGGAATTTAAATTGCAAAAGGGACCATTTCACTTCAAATGTAGGTACTGAAGAACTTTCGCACCTCGAAATGATCGGTGCAATTGTATATCAGCTGACAAGAAATCTTTCTGAAGAGGATATTAAAAAGCACGGCTTTGATGCATATTTTGTTGATCACACAGCAGGCATTTATCCATCTTCCGCTGCAGGTGTACCGTTTACGACGGCATATATTCAGAGCAAAGGCGATCTTATCACAGACATGACCGAGAATCTTGCCGCCGAACAGAAAGCAAGAACCACATACGACAATATTCTTCGCCTTGTTGATGATCCCGATGTCAGAGAACCTATCAAATTTCTCC
>JAZPYI010000068.1:0-53495 GCA_045544115.1 Acutalibacteraceae bacterium
GGAAAACTCGGCATCTTTATTCTTTTTCGGCATTATAACAGTAAAGTTATTCACTTTACAAACAATATTTGTGTTGTTTCGGAACAATTTTATACTGCATATACGGTATATAAAAGTGAATAACTTATGCAAGATTTACTTTGAGTTCCTGCATTTATCATTTTTTGCAAGTTAAACTCAAATGTGTTATTTTAACAAGAAATCAAAGCTATATCATGCTGAAACCATAATAAATCCTTGCTATGCATTTTGTTTAATTTATATTTAACACAAAATGTCCCCGACTTTCATATGAAAGCCGGGGACAAATTCATTTAGCAGTTAGTTAAATCATCAACCGTAAGTCAATTATTCAGAAATAACTGTTGTGCTGTGTTCCTTCTGATTGATTATTGTAGCGAAGGTGTAATGTGCAACAATCTTATCAATATCAAGGTCATCAACGTTACCATCGTGGTTAGCATCAGCTGCTTCAAACTTTGCAGCACTGCCGATGTCAGACTGAGTAATTGAACCGTCGCTTGTCATAGCTGCGATTTCAAGAGCAGATGCGTCAGTACCGTCGATTCTTGCGTCACCGTTGATATCACCGTAAACAACTGCGTAATATCTGAATCTTTCTTTATTTTCAACAGTACCGATGAAGTAAGAACCTGTACCAACACCACGACCGGAGCCAGTGATATTAACTGTTGAACCTGCGCCGGCATCTTCTCTCATACCAACAACCTGAACAAGGTCCATGATAGCGCCTATACCTTCTTCAAGACCGAATATCTGACCGGTAATACGTGCTGTACCAACATTGGTAACAACTGTTTCAACAAGATCTTCACCTGCTGTGTTAACTGCAGAGATAAGGTCGGGAGAAGTGAGGTAGTTAAGCTTTGCAATTGCCTGATAAAGAGCAGATGCCATATCGTCAACTTCACTCTGACGTTCACAGTCAATTGTTGTATCCTTAATCATTATTTCGGAGTCTTCAAGAACACTCTCCATGATTCCCCACTGACCGTCTTCCATGTTATAACCAACGAAGGAATCGTATGAAAGAGGATCATCAATGATTGCGTTTGCAAGGTCGATATATTCCTGGAGCTGTGTCCAGTCTGCAGGACCTGTGTAAGGAATAAGCTGATAATAAGCTTCTATAAGACCATAGAAAGCTTCTGTTGCCATTGACTGGGTAAGTTCATCATCAGCAAGAAGTGAGCTTGAAGCTGCATCCATGAGTGAGAGAGCATAGTCATAAGCAACTCTGAACTTCTCATATGAGGTTGTTGTGTAAAGTCTGGTTGTCTTAAGAGAACCGTCTGCATTTGTACCGTCATACTTAAGGTTACGGCCTGCATTGCCTTCGTAAGAGCTCTTGAAGTTTTCAGTTGCCCATTCAAGCATTGTCGGGTCGAGAGCCTTTGCTCTGTTGATTTCAGCCTGCTCATATCTGTAGGAAATCTGATCGAAGTAGTTATAAAGGTCATCTCTGTTGTTATAGAGAGCCTTAAGATATTCAACATAGCCTCTGTAGATAGCGATGTTTACTTCTTCTGCATAGGAAATATTACCGAATTGATCCATAGTCTTTGTACGGTAAGTATTTCTGTAGGTTTCGTAGGTCATGGGAGTTGAGCTTGCGCCGTTGATAACTGCGAAGCTTGATGAAAGGTAAATGAATCTGGGATGTGCAATCCAATAATCAGAGGTAAGGTCATAGGGAAGCTCTTCAACTGCACCATAGGTGAAGCCGTGGAGGTTACACCAATCAACAACCTTCTGAGTATCAATGCCTTCCCAATGAACAGCATTTGCCTTATAGATATAGTTGCCGTTTTCATCAACACCTGTGGGTGTGATATCGAAATTGATATTGCCTGTTGCGAGTCTTACGATAGCCTCAACTTCTTCTCTTGAGAACTGGATATCGTTTGCTCTGTCTTCATTCATGGCAACTGCAAGACGAAGCTGTTCATAGTTGGTTTCGTTCATGGAAGCCATGTCAACGGTGTTCATAACTTCAACAACACCGCTGTCGAAATCGTTATTCCAATTTGTCTTGGGATTTACGCAGCCCAAAACGTGATCGGGATAGGTATAGTTGCTTGATGTTGTTGTGTAGAAGGGATACATTGCATCGGGGATTGAAGGATCGCCGTCTGAATAGTATGTTACATCGCCTTCTGTTGTGTCAGCTGAAAGAACTCTGCCGTCATCGTTTGCGTCATAGAGGTTGTTATTCTTAAGCTGAGCATTAATTGAATATACAAACCAATCATGGGATGCGCCGGGAAGATCGTTCTCTATGAAGCTCATGTAAGAATCACGGTAAGCTGCTGCATCATCAATAGCATCGCCTGCGCCTGAATAGAAGTAACCGGCTGAACCGAGATCTTCATAGTTAAGGAACTGGAACTGATCCTTTTCATAGCTGATATAAGGCTGAGTGGTGCTTCTGGGAGAAATATCAGAGAACTTGAACTCTGTGAATTTTGAAAGTGTACCCTTATCATCGGTTGTGTCAGCTCTTGTAGCTGTTTCGAGATAAGACCATTCTCTCCAGATGTTGTAACCATAAACTGCTTCTGTTGTTTCTGTTGCTTCGGCAATAAGAACCTCTTCCAAGTAAGTGTTCTTGAAGCTTTCAACAACTGCGTCAGCCTCTGCTTTTGTTGCATATGAACCGTAAATTACATCTTCATCGGCTGAAACGATAACATTATATGCTGTACCTTCGGCATTTCTCTTAACTGAAATTCTGCCGTTAACAATACTTTCTGCTACATCACGGTCTGCCATTTTTTCAATGATAAGTGAAGCATTGATATTCTTGGTAAGAGTATCAAGATATCTGTCATACTGATCAATGGTCAATGCTGACTTATTTGAACCGATATAGGTGGGATCATATATCTTAACATAATCCATACCTGCAAGGAGAGGAAGTGCTGTTGAAAGGATTTCATACTTATAAGTATTAATATGAGTTATAAGTCTGTAGATAAACTGGGGAAGAGGAGCATCTGTGCTTGCGGAACCGTTAACCTTTGAGGAAAGAAGTCCCGAAAGAGATGTGATTGTTGTTGTTTCGCCGCTTGCAAGAACGTTGGTTCTTGTGGGAACAAGAACACTTTCACCGCCGAATACAAGAGCAAGAACACGGTCAATAACTCTGATAAGAACTGTAAGGAGAGGCTGGTTAAGCTCGCCGTTTTCATAGTCCATATTAACGGTAAGAAAATCAAGGATACCGATAAGGTCAAAGTTAATGAGGTTATTAAGAAGCCATGAGTTGATCATCTGAGCTGAACCGTTGATATCGGGAAGCCATGATGTGGGAATAAGGCTGAAGAGAGAAGCATCAAGAAGCTCATAAATCTTATCAACCTTCATTGTGCCGTCAGCCTGAACAACGGTTGCGTCTGCAACATAGGTGAATGTACCGGGATCGGTGAATACCGTGCTGAGCATATCGTTAAATTCAGCAGTCCAGATGCCGGGATATTCGCCGCTTTCGCCGTAAGTACCGTTACCGTTTGTATCAAAGCCTACAAGAACGGGCATATACTGGTCAAGTGCCCAGGTAATAAATTCGATAAGGAACTTTTCAAAGGTTGTGTCTGTGTTAAGAACCATATTCTTATTAAGCATAAGAACGTTGTTAAGGTAAGCTGCAAGGTAGGAGCAGCCGATATCAAGAGCACCGCTGGGGATTTCAACATCTTCGGTAGCGATTGTGTTGCCGTTGATATCCTTAATGGGGATTCTCTTTATGCTGGTATAAGGAATGGGATCAATTACGTCACCCGAAGCATCGGTAACAGCTCCGACACCGCCTGCTTCACTCATGGTGTGGTAAGCATCAAGGCGCTCATAGTAGTTGTTCTGGGGAAGAGCCTGTGAAGCAAGACCTGCCATAGCATAAGCAAGAACTGAGGGGATTGTATCTGCCCATTCGGGGAAGTAGCAGCCTTCGATAAAGTCATTGAGAGCCATCTTAATAACGGTTGCATAAACCTTATCTGTAGCAACTACATAGTTGGGACGAATGAAGTCGGGGTTATAGTAGTTTGCTGCTGTTTTATCGGAGATGTTAACAGGCATATCATTGGCAACATAGTTATAAGCAGTTGCCTTTGTTGTGCCGTCAACCTCTTCGTAGTTTGTTGCATAAAGGATTGCATTGGGGTCTTCATAAGGAACATAAGTCTGGTCTACAGCTGTTTCATCATCCTCGGGAACAAGCATCTTGGGATTGGTATCCGCATAGTACCAGATAGCTGTAAGCTCATCAGATTCAAATCCGAGGTGAGCCGAATCCTGGAAAAGACCGAGGCTGGGAAGCATATTAACGAGAAGACGGATAAGGTCGTTAAGAAGCGACATGAAGTTATCCTGAAGATGAATGCCCTGATAGTCGATAAGAAGGAAGGTATCAAGACCGCCCTTGTTGAAGAGCCAGTCAAGCATTGCTTCAATCTTAAGTACGGGATATGTGTTCTGTTCATCTGTATATTCGGGAGCGGGAGCACCGTTCTGAACGAGAAGTGATTCAACAAGGCCGATAACCATTGAGAACATCTGGTCACTCATTACTTCGGGATCGCCGTAAGGATAGTCTTCCGTGATTTCAACATCGAATGCATCGCAGAGAACTTCTGTAAGCATGGGAACGATCATTCCGTCAAGAAGAGCTCTGATAACATTGTTAACAAGCTGATATGTGCTCATGGTGTGTGTTTCCGCAACACCGTCAAGGTTATGGTCAGCCTGAATTTCAACAGCTGTGATTGTAGCGCCGCCGGGCTGAGCTGCAAGAGATTCGCCGAGAAGGGGTTCCATGTTTGTTCCGAGAAGTGAACGTCCGCTTTCGGAGAATTCATCGCCTGTACCTTCGATAAGCGCCCAGTTGATAAGCTTCTGAACACCGTCGTCAAGCATTGTGCCGGAAACTTCCGTTACGTCGCTGTCGATAAGCATTGAGTAAAGAAGAGTCTGAAGAACATAGTCCATATTCTTGAGGGGTTCTGAGCCTGTATAGCCAAGTGCATCGGCAATAAGGTCGCCTACAAGGTCACCGAGAAGTGAACCCCAGTCAATGTCACCTGCAAGAAGATGTGCAAGAAGATCTCTCTGGTTGTAGAGCCATCCAATGAGCATTTCAAGAACTTCCGAGTCCTTAACATTCTTTGATCTCTGCTTTGAGGTATCGAGACCGTTTTTGTTAAGATAATCGAGAAGATCGCCGAAAAGACCGATAGCATCGCCGAGCTTTGCTATACCGTTGTTTTCGATACAGTCAAGAAGACCGTAAAGTGATCTGATAACACCGTCAACACTGTTAAGCTGAAGCTGTGCGGAACCTGCATCGCCGGGACAGCCTGCATCGTTGAGGTATTTGTCAAGGTTAAGCAAAATGTTTGATGTGAAGATGTTGATACCGATACCAACCATATCGTTCAAATCTCCGCAAGTGATAACCATGTTTGCGTCCATAAGCATTTCATCAATCATATCGAGAACCCAGCCGCAGCCCTGCTCGTATGAAAGGTAATACTTATTACGGGATGTTGACGGATTGTAATAGTTATTCTGCATAGCATCATATGCATAAACGTTAATGCATGATGCCGACAAAATCATTACAGCAGCCATCAAAACCGCCAAAAGTCTTTTTGCCTTTTTCATATTTGCACCTCCATTAAATTTAAGCGCTTTCGCGCCCCGAAGCCCATGCAAGAGGCTTCTTTTGGCAGACATTTATCCAATGTCTTAATTTACAATAGTTACTTTATAAGGGAGATGTTGCATTCCTTGTGCAATTTTTTAAACATTTTTTAAACATTTTATGAACAAATTATGAACGCAACGGCTTTTTGTTTACTTTTTACAAATGATTTGTTAATGTTTTAGCAATAATCAACAACAGATTTTCGTACATTTGTTCATAAGAAACTGATACGGCATGATAAAACATTCCATGAAAAAAATGCTGAAATTATCGTAAAAAAGTTCGGGCAACCTGAGGTCGCCCGAAAAATTATAACGTGATTATATGATTTCAACAAGCTCAAAAAGGTCATTTACAAGGGGTTTTTTTGCTTTTTTCAGCCTCTGAGGATGCTCATGTCCCGAGGTCAAAAGTATACAGTCTGCGCCTAAAGTGTCTGCCATTTCAGCATCATGTTCGAGGTCACCTATCACCAAAACTTCATCACCTTTTGCCCTGTTTTTATCAAGATAAGCCTTTGCTCTTTCGATTTTTGAGCCTGCAAAATAGTCCCCTGCGCCGAGAATTTCATCAAAATATTCAGAAACTCCGTACTTTTCTGCATTATTACAAAGCTGTTCGTTGTTTGATGACGAAACTATAACCTGCCTTGCACCGTTATCCTTAAAAAACTTCAATGCCTCGGATGCACCAACGGTAAGTCCGACATCCATAAGATGATAAAGATACCCTTCATTGTATTGTTTTATAATTAAAGAATAATCTTCTTTTTCCATATCAAAAACTTTTTCATAAAACTTGATAATGGGTACTCCGATACATTCTTTATAACAATTAATATCTATCGGCGCTCTGCCCCTCAAGGCAAGCATATCATTAACACTTGCAAGGGATGCACCGATATCATTGATAAGCGTTCCGTTCCAATCCCAAATTATATATTTATATTTCAACCCTTCGCCTCCTTTGTTGATAAATAACGTAAAATATGTTATACTAAACGAGGTGATTATATGAATACATTTGAAAAAATCTATGATGCCGTCAGGAAAATTCCCAAGGGAAAGGTATGCACCTACGGTCAGATAGCCGCAATGGCAGGAAATCCGAGGTGGTCAAGAGTTGTCGGCTATGCGCTGCACGTCAATCCCGAACCCGGAAAAATCCCCTGCCACCGTGTTGTTACAAGAAACGGTGAGGTTTCAAAAGCCTTTGCCTTCGGCGGCGAAAATATGCAGCGAATCCTGCTTGCCGAGGAAGGCATTGAATTTCTCGAGGACGGCAGAGTGGATTTAAAAAAATATTTTTGGAGCGGAGATACAGTATAATGTATATAATATATCATCAGCCCAAAAGCTTGTTTTGAAGCTCAATAATCTCAAGCAGCTCCGCGCTTACCTCTTTCATATATTCAAGAATCTTTTCATCCTTCGCAAGATATCGGGCGGTTTTTCTGACCTCCTTGATAAACGAAGGGTCAAGAGGTTCTTTTTTTGCCGCAAGAGGACACATATTTGCTCTCGGGTCATAAACAACCTCAAAATTCAGCTTGCCGTCCGCTTCATAAACAAGAGGAAACAACGGAAAAATTCTGCAAGCGAGAGGTCTTTCGGCTCTGTTGCACTCTCCCGAGCAAATAACCATGGGATAACCGTAGTTTCCCTCAGTTTCGCAGACCTCAAAACCCTCTTTATCTGCAAAAAGCTCTTCTTCATACGGGTAAAGCCACATACCTTTACAGTCACCCCTGCAGCAAAGACCGTCGCAGAGCCTTCCGCAATTGTAAAATCCGAGCGGTGTTTTGTGATAAAGGCGCTCATATGCGCCAAGAATTATTTTGTTCATAAGGTAAGTATCCTTTCAACGAATGCCTGAAGTGAAAAATCGCATAATGTTTTGGGATGAGATAAATATTTTTCAAGAATTTCGGCAGTTTCAGCTCTGTTATCATCGGAATTATCACTAAAAAGAGAAAGTGCGGATTTCATTAAATCAAGAGCAACACTCTGCTTTTCAAGCCAAGGTTTAAGCTCCGAAACCATAGGATTATCAAGGGTTTTAAGTGTTGTACAGCATTTTTCAAGAGATTCGATATAAGTGCCGACTGTACCTATTGCGCCGAAAAGATTGCCCGAGAAAAACTGCTGCTGTGCAAGATTAAGGGTTTCGTTAAGCATGGGCGAATTTTCAACCTTAAGGCATGAGGTAAGAAGATTATCAAGAAGAGGCATAAACAACTCTTTTTCCTCTCCGAGAACAATTTCACATGCCTTCTGCCATGACTCATAGCCGCTGTATGAAACAGGATTCCAAAGGTAGTCGCACACCGTAAGTAAAGGTATTCTACTTGACAGAGCAAACTCCATTGTATTGGAAACAATACCCTTTGAATACCGGTACAAATACGCTTCTCTTCCGTTCAGATAGCCTGTGTGCATCTCATTATACATCTCGGCATCGTTAACGGGGAAATTATCCCAGTAAAGCGGAGGTCTGTTTGTTGCATTTTCAAAAATAACAGCCTCACGAACGGTAATTTCCTGAGAACAGATATTTTTTCCCGTCCAGAAAATGTCGATATCACCCGAAATTCCTTGACCCAGCTTGGAAATATAGTATTCATCTCCCCTGCCGTGATACTGCAGCGGACAAACTGTAAGGGTACATTTTTCATCCTTTTTCTTGAGATAATTACGGAATTTATCTGAAAGAGCGATGTGCGCATTTACAGCCTCACCGTCAAAAGCTGATTTATCCTCCTCAAACCAAAGATTTTCGGGGATATCGTCAAGCAGTAATCCAAAATTACGTATTCCGATATTGTAAAGCTGTTCTACTTTACAAATAAGCATTTCAAAATCCTCTTCAGATGAATATTTCATGCTCAGTCCCGGAGCGATACAATAATGGAATTTCACAAAATTCTCTCTGCAAAGGGCAGCCAATTCCGCAAGAGCCGAAAGCTCCTTTTCAGGATAAAGCTCTGACCATTTATCACGGTGATAAGGGTCATCCTTTGGGGCATAATAATATGTGTTCATACCGTAAAACGACATGAGTTCAAGCATCATTCTGCGATTTTCATGACTCCAGGGCTTGCCGTAAAAGCCTTCTATATAGCCGCGCACGGCAAATAACGGATAATCTTCAACCGTACCGATAAAGAATTTTTTATCATCCGCCATTGAAGCAATACGGTTTACCGCTCTGTAAAGACTCTCTTTGCACGATACGGTTACGGTTAAAGCAAGTCCGTCTTTGCATTTTTCGCAGCTGATTATGAATTTTTCCCCCGTCAGTCTTCTTGCTTCGTCTATATATTCAAGTCTGCGTGTCTTCTCCTTCACAACAGTTATATAAAGCTTTTCCCCTTTACAGTTGACGGGTATATGTTTATTAATTATTCCGAGTGCAAATTCGCTCTCATATCCGTTTATTTTAATTTCGGAAGGATAAAAATCAAACCATTCTGTAATTTCCGGCTTTTGAAATGCAGGATAAATCATAAAGACTTGATCTCCTTTTTATATTTTGCAATAAAAGCATTGTTTATTTCGTCGCCGCCGTCAACGTTGCTGCTTGAAAAAACATCGGGAGTATAGCCGTCTGCTGCCATCATCTCAACTGCTCTGGCTTCAATTGCATTGAGGATTGCAGCTCCGGCAGCGGTTGATGTAGGTGCAACGTTTCTGTTGACCGCATCTATTCTTATTGATGCATCGCCATAGCAGCCGCAGTTATCAATGGCAATATAGGCCGCTTCATAAAGCTTTTTGCCGCTTGAATGTCTCGATGCTCCCTGCATGGTATGCTCCATATTGGTTATAACAACGGTTTTTACACCCTTTTCGGCTGCGATAAGAGCAAGGTCAATGGCAACACCGTTTCTGCCCGAGTTTGAAAAAAGGAAAAGTATATCTTTATCTGTAATAGAATGATGTGCAAAAAGAATTTCTCCATAGCCTTCAAGACGTTCAAGCTCTGTGCTTTTTGATGCGCTTTCATGGAGCATGAGCGAAGATTCAAGAATGGGATTAACATTCACCAGACCGCCCGCACGGTAAAAAATTTCCTCAGCAAGCATATGGGAATGACCCGTTCCGAAGGCATGAATCCTGCCGCCGTTTTCAAGTGTATCGGCAACCGCTCTTGATGCTCTTTCGATGTTATTACCCTGTTCGTCAATTATGCGTTCAAGTATTTTTTGCAAATTCTGAAAATATTCAACTGCCTTTGACATAATACCCTCCGAGAACATTTTTATTTCATTCTAAACTTTATCTCCGCAAATATCAAGTTTTTTTGAAAATATCTTTATTTTCCATACCTTATATGATATAATTCTTTAAATAGGAAGGTGTTTGTATGAAAAGACAAAGCGGAATTTTGATGCATATTTCATCGCTTTACGGCGACTATTCGATAGGAAATTTCGGAAACAACGCAAAGAAATTTGTTGATTTTCTTGTTGAAAACGGCTTTTCGGTATGGCAGGTGCTGCCCTTTACCGTTACCGACGAATATAACTCCCCTTATAAATCTTTTTCGGCATTCGGAGGCAACCCTTATTTTGTTGACCCTGAAAAGCTTTACAAGGACGGACTTATTTCGGCAGAGGATTTGAACAGTTGCAAGCAAAACAGTCCGTATTCATGCGAATTTGAAAGACTGGCAAAAGAACGTATGACTCTTTTGAAAAAAGCTTTCCGAAACTCAAAAAATCATGATAAAGTACGCGAATTTATTAACTCACATCCGAGAATCGAAGCATTTTGCCGATTCATGACTTTAAGAGAGCAAAATCATCTCAAGCCGTGGCAGGAATGGGAATCAGAAGAAATAACAGATTACGAACTGCTCGGCACATGGCAATTTATACAGTACGAATTTTTTACGCAATGGACTGAAATCAAGAATTATGCTAATTCAAAAGGAGTCAGCATCATAGGTGATATCCCTATTTATGTATCCGATGACAGCTGCGATGTATGGGAAAACAGAGGTCTGTTTGATATTGATGAAAAGGGTTATCCGACAATGGTGGCGGGAGTCCCGCCCGACTATTTTGCCGAGGACGGTCAACTTTGGGGCAATCCTCTCTATAATTGGGATGAAATGAAAAAGGATAACTTCTCATGGTGGAGAGAAAGAATCGACCATTCTCTTGAAATGTTTGACGGCATAAGAATCGACCATTTCAGGGCAATTGAGTCTTATTGGGCGGTTGCCGCAAGCGAAAAAACCGCACGAAACGGCAAATGGATAAAAGGTCCCGGCATTGATTTTGTAAATGCCATCAAAGCGGGCCATGAGGATAAACTTATAATTGCCGAAGACCTCGGTGATATAACAAATGAGGTGCGCGCGCTTGTTGAAGAAAGCGGTTTTCCCGGAATGAGAGTTTTTCAGTTTGGCTTCCTTGACGATGGCAACAGCATTCATATGCCGCATAACTATATAAAAAATTCCGTTGCATATTCGGGAACGCACGATAATAACACTATTTTCGGTTTCCTTTGGGAAAGCGATGATAATACCCGCAGAAGAGCTCTTGATTATTGCGGATTTTCCGGAGGCGACTGGGGCGGTGCAAGCCCGTTATTCCTCAGAGCAATATTTGCAAGTGTCAGCGACCTTGCGATAATTCCGATTCAGGATTTCCTTATGTACGGCTCGGATACAAGAATTAACACCCCCGGTGTTGCGAAGGGCAACTGGAGCTACAGAGTAACCAAAGAACAGCTTGATAATGCCGATAAGGAATTTTTCAGATCGTTAAACAGAATTTATAAAAGGTAAGGAACAGAAATTGAAAGAGTTTTTTGAAATAAGTGATAAAATCAAAGCAGCAAGCGATGCTGCACTTGAAAAAGCAAAGAAAAAATTCGGAGAAATCGAAGATATCACCGAATACAATCAGCAGAAGGTGCTTTCAACCTTCATTGAAAACAGAGTAAGCGAAACGGATTTTGCAGGCTCAACGGGCTACGGCTACGGAGATACGGGCAGAGATAAGCTCGACAGAATCTATGCCGATGTTTTTGGAGCAGAGGATGCGATAGTACGCCATTCCTTTACCTGCGGTACTCATACCCTTGCTGTTGCACTTTTCGGTATTTTGCGCCCCGGTGATACAATGCTGTGCGTTACCGGCACACCTTATGATACTATCCACAGTGTTATAGGCTTAAGCGGAAGCGGCATGGGTTCACTTAAAGATTTCGGAGTAAGCTATGCTCAGGTTGACCTAAACGAGAACGGCAGACCTGACATTAACGCAATTGAAAAGGCTCTTGATATAAAACCGAAGATGGTATATATTCAGCGTTCAAGAGGCTACAGCCTTCGTCCGAGCCTTTCTGTTGATGAAATCGGCGAAATAGCAGCGCTTGTTCACTCAAAATGCGATGCAGTAGTTATGGTTGACAATTGCTACGGTGAATTTGTTGAGAAAAAAGAGCCTACCGAGGTCGGTGCAGACCTGATGGCAGGCTCACTCATAAAAAATGCAGGCGGCTCTATTGCCAAAACGGGCGGCTACATAGCAGGCAGAAGTGACCTTGTTGAGCTTTGCGCTTACAGAGCAACCACTCCGGGTCTGGGCAAAGAAGTCGGCTGCACACTCGGTGAAAACAGAAATATGTTCATGGGTGTTTTTCATGCTCCTCATGTTGTAGGCGAAGCTCTGAAAGTGGCAGTATACGCAGCAGCCCTGTTTGAAAATTTCGGCTTTGACGTTACTCCGTCAAGCGAAGAAAGCAGACATGACATCATTCAGGCTCTCTGTCTCGAAGACTCCGACAGACTCGTTGAGTTTTGCAGAGGCATACAGAGCGGTGCGCCCGTTGATTCCTATGTTTCACCCGAGCCGTGGGATATGCCCGGCTATGACAGCAAGGTAATTATGGCAGCGGGTGCATTCATACTCGGCTCATCAATTGAGCTTTCCGCAGATGCTCCTCTGCGTGAACCCTTTGCGGTATGGATGCAAGGCGGAATCAATTTCCATTCGGCAAAAACCGCTATCATGCTTGCAGCGGAAAAGCTTAATCAAAGGGGGCTTCTCAAGTGAAATACGACGGAATAACCCGTGATTCGCTTTTTCTTCTTGCTGATAACCGTTTCAGGGATTCAAAACCATACTACGAAGAACATAAGGAGGCAATAAAAAGCGGTGTTACCATTCCCATGCGCCAGATTGCGGGAATAATCGGTGAAGAGCTTCTTTCAATTGACCCTCTTATGAATACAATTCCTACTAAAATGGTTTCAAGAGTAAGAAGAGATACAAGATATACCAAGGATAAATCGCTCTACCGTGAAAATATGTGGATAATGTTCATGCGTCCAAAGCATGACTGGATCGGATATCCATGTATGTGGTTTGAGGTGACTCCCCGTGAATATTCTCTCGGTGTCGGCTTTTACGGCGATGAACCCGGTCTTCTTGAAACTTTCAGAAAAGCTCTCCGTGAAAGAGCCGAGGAATTTGGGAAAGCGGCAGATATGTGTATAAAATGCGGTTCGGTTTTCTTTAAAAGAAAATACAAAAGACCGTTTCCCGGCTGTCCCGAAGGACTTGAAGAATATTATAACGCAAAGGACATAGGGTTCATTTCCTTTTCGGGTGATCTTGACGACCTTAAGGATGAAGGAATAATTGAAATTATCAGGGGTTATTTTCAGGCATATACCCCGATGTATAAATTTTTGCTGAGTGTTTCCGATGAATATTTTTCCAAGGAGGAATAACCGTGGATTATTCAAAATTTAAAAGCGGCAGCGACATAAGAGGCTATGCACTTGGTGACGAGAGCAATCCCTTGTTTATGAGTGATGAAATGGTTATGAAGGCGAGTACCGGCTTTCTCTTGTGGCTCAAAAAAAGAACGGGTAAGGAAGCTCCTTATATTTCCGTTGGTCACGACAGCCGACTTTCCGCTGAAAGAATAAAAACCGCAGTTATAAAGGCTCTGACCTCAAACGGAGCAAACGTTCTTGACTGTTCTCTCGCTTCAACTCCAGCAATGTTTATGACAACAGTTGAAACGGGCTGTGACGGTGCAGTGCAGATAACAGCAAGCCATCACCCGAAGGACAGAAACGGGCTCAAATTTTTCACACGTGACGGCGGTCTTGACGGCTCTGATATTGCAGATATCCTTGATACGGCCGGTAAAATTAAAAATCCACTCGGCGATAAAATCGGGGAATGCAATCCTTGCGACTTTATGAAGCGCTATGCTGAAATTCTGCGTGAAATGATAATAATCGGTGTTGACGACAAAAACGATAGAAATCATCCTCTTAATGGCATGAAAATTGTTGTTGATGCAGGTAACGGCGCAGGCGGTTTTTATGCCTATGATGTTCTTGCGCCTCTCGGTGCAGATGTAAGCGGCAGCATATATCTTGACCCCGACGGCAATTTCCCGAATCATGCACCTAATCCCGAAAATGCAGAAGCAATGGAATGCATCTCAAATGCAGTAAAGGCATCCGATGCAGATTTAGGAATAATATTCGATACGGATGTTGACAGAGCAGGTTGTGTCGGCAAAGGCGGTCTTGAAATCAACCGCAACAGACTCGTTGCCCTTGCCTCAAAGGTGGCACTTGATTCCTGCTGCGGCGGCACAGTTGTTACCGACAGTGTTACCTCCGACGGTCTTGCGGAGTTTATTGCCGAAAACGGAGGCATTCATCTTCGCTTCAAAAGAGGCTACCGCAATGTTATCAATAAGCAGATTGAGCTTGAAAAAAGCGGTATAAAATGCCCGCTTGCGATGGAAACCTCCGGTCATGCGGCATTCGCCGAGAATTATTATCTTGATGACGGCGCATATCTCATTACCAAGTTGATTATTGAAGCCGCTTCTCTTGCAAAAGAAGGCAAAACCCTCAATGACTTAATTGCAAATCTGCGTGAACCCGTTGAAGAAAAGGAAATGCGCTTTAAAATTCTTTGTGATGATTTCAAACCCGAAGGAGAAAAGATAATTTCACTTTTCAAATCAGCAGCGGAAGAAAAACAAAATTGGAATGCAGCCTCGGATAACCACGAAGGCATAAGAATTAATGCGGATAAAACCTGTGGAAACGGCTGGTTCCTGCTGCGTTTAAGTGTTCATGACCCGATAATCGTTCTCAATGCAGAAAGCGATGAAAACGGCGGAATCATGAAAATGAGCAAGGCTATATATAATATTCTGTCAACAGCGAAAAATCTTGATAAGCTTGATATTTCGGCATTGACAAATTATATAAAATAAGGAGAGATAAAAATGATCGACAAAATTATCAGCGCATTCTTTGCGGTTGTTACCGCAGTACTTTCTCTTTTTTACACCCCCACTCCGGTTACCCGAGTAAATCCCGAAACAGTTCCGTCACCTGCAAAAACTCAAGCGGTTACGATTATGAGCTATAATGTTTACATCAAAGGCTCAGGTGAAAAATCTCCCGAAAACAGAACCGATGAGGTTGTTGCAAATATAAGAAAATACAATCCCGATTCCTTCGGACTTCAGGAAGCCGATGAGGGATGGATGGAAAGATTGCCTGCAGAGCTTACGGACTACGCATATGTAGGAATCGGAAGAAATTCAAATGAAGGCGGCGGAGAAGCAAGTCCTGTTTTCTATAAAAAAGATAAGTATGAACTTGTTGACTCCGGCACCTTCTGGCTTTCAAAAACTCCCGAAAAAGCTTCAAGAGCATGGGATGCAATGTTCAAGAGAGTCTGCACCTATGCAATTCTCAAGAACAAAGAAACAGGATTTACATATGCGCATTTCAATGCTCATTTCGACCATATGGGTGTTATCGCAAGAATGGAATCTGTTGCAGTTGTTGCCGAAAAGGTAGCCGAGCTTGCACCTGATATTCCCGTTGTTTTTTCCGGTGACTTCAATGACGAAGAGGGCGGAGATGCTTATAAAAGAGTTCTTGAAAGCGGATTCAAGGATACAAAATATATCGCCGAAACTGCCGATAACTGCGGTACTTATCACGGATATTCCGATCTGCTCAAAAAAAATAAAGCCATTGACTATATTTTTGTGAACGCATTTGCATCGGATGTAAAGAGCTATAAGGTAGATACACAGCAAATAAACGGAATATATCCTTCAGACCATCACCCCGTTATTTCCGAAATGACACTTATTAACGGATAAAAGGAGTGCAGTTATGCTTTTTAAATTTTGTCAGGCGATCGTTGCCCTTATAACAGCCGTAATTACGTTTTTTTCTCCTGCAGAACCCATCGAGCCTTCGGCACCTTCTTATGACATTAAAATAAACCCCAATCCGATTGCGGCTCCCGTTTCCGAGCATGACATAAAAGTTATGAGCTTTAATGTAAAAATAAGCGGAAGCGGATTGCAGTCAAACGATATAAGACTTCCCAGAACCATAAAAATGATTGAAAAGCATACAGCAGATTCGATAGGAGTTCAGGAAGCCGATAAATGGTGGACAGATTCGCTTGAAGCGGCTCTTCCCCGATACGCAAGAATCGGCACATACAGAGATGACGGCATTTCGCTCGGTGAATCCTGCTCGATTTTCTATCTTAAGGATAAGTATGAGCTTGTAAATTCGGGTACATTCTGGCTTTCCGAAACTCCCGACATACCTTCAAAAGGATGGGACGGCGGCTGCAGCAGAGTTGTTACATATGCAATCCTCAAATGCAAGGATGACGGATTCGTATATGCACATTTCAACACACATTTTGACAATGTAGGCACAACGGCAAAAGCTGAATCCGTTCCTCTTCTTGCTTCGAGAATTGCAGAAATCGCACCCGATATTCCGGTCGTTCTTACAGGCGATTTCAACACAAGAGAAGGCTCGGAAATTTATAACAATCTGCTCTTTTGCGGACTTAAAGATACAAAATACATAGCCGAAAAATACGACGACTGCGCAACATATCATGACTATAATCCCTTTGTTTTCAACACAAAGCCCATTGATTATATCTTCGTGAACGGTTACTGCTCATCAGTAAAATCAAGCATTGTTGATTCGGGTATGATAGATTTTGTTTATCCCTCGGACCACTTCCCGATTATTGTTGAAATGACACTTTTTAACGGAGGTAACAAATAATGTACAGGGTTTTAACATTTAATCTGCTTTGTGCAGGAAGAAAACACAGAAAATGGTATAAAAGAGCTCCTCTTGTTTATAAAATCATCCGCGAAGCATCCCCCGATTCCTTCGGTGTTCAGGAAGCTCACTGGTCATGGATGAAAAAACTCATCAAAAACCTGCCCGAATATTCATATGTCGGCATAGGCAGAGAAGACGGAAAGAAAAAAGG
Source organism: Acutalibacteraceae bacterium (assembly GCA_045544115.1). Lineage (GTDB taxonomy): Bacteria > Bacillota > Clostridia > Oscillospirales > Acutalibacteraceae > CAG-177. Next base: position 17,058 of record JAZPYI010000068.1, read on the forward strand.
TGAATTTTCGGCCGTTTTCTACAAAAAAGATAAATTCACCGCAAGCGACAGCGGAAACTTCTGGCTTTCAGAAACTCCCGATAAGCCGGGCAAAGGATGGGATGCCGCTTGCACACGAATTGCTACATACGTTAAGCTCACCGATAAGGAAACAGACAAATCTTACGTTCATTTCAACACTCACCTTGACCATATCGGCAGACAGGCACAGATTAACGGTGTTAAAATGATTCAGGAAAAAGCAGCCTCCTTCGGCGGAGTTCCCGTTGTATGTACAGGCGACTTCAACGTTTTCCAAGATTCAGATTGCTATAATACAATGGTAAGTGCAAACATGAAGGACGCGAGAAAACTTGCTCCCGATACGGATGACAGCTGCACCTATCACGGCTTCCGACCCGATGAAATTCATGAAATAATTGATTTCGTATTCGTCGACGAAGCAACTGTAAAGCCCGTTAAATTCAAGGTTATTGACAAAATGATAAACGGTAAATATTATTCCGACCATTATGCCGCTTATGCAGATATAGAGTTGGGATAAAATCCAAAAAGTGTAACACTTGCTTTTATCTTTATTGACATTTATTTTTTTGAATGTTAAAATTTTGTTATAATCATGTGAAAGGAGAACAATTATGAACCTGCAAAAAATAATCGACAAAAAAGACAGCGCCGCAAAATATATGATTAAAGAAATTACCCATGTCATCAAAAAATGCGGCAAAAGAGATCCCGGTTCGGAGGGTGAGAAAAAGTCCTGCGAATATATGGCAAAGGTTCTTGAGAAGGACTGCGGCTGCGAGGATGTAAAAATTGAAAGCTTTGAGGTTGCTCCCCGTGCCTTCTACGGATGGATTTACTTCACGGTAACACTTGCAATTCTCGGTGCAATCATTTTCCCCTTTGCTCCGATAATTTCAATTCCGCTTATCATTGCAGGCTTTGCAATAGTTCTTATTCAGTTCGGCGTATACAAAAAGCTCCTTGACCCGATTTTCCCTAAAAAAACAAGCCACAATGTTACCGCAATCAAAAAGTGCACGGGCGAAGTAAAGAGAAGAATCATCTTCAACGGTCACCCTGATGCAACATGGGAATGGCCAGTTAATTACGCACTCGGCGGTGTAGGCTTTGAGGGTCATGCAATTATCGTTATCGGTGCGGCAATTTTCTATCTTGTTCTTTCAATTATCTATGTTGTTAAAAACGGTGTAACCTTCGGTATGCCCGATGTTTCCGATCCCCTTGTTAAAGCAGGTCTTTGGGGACTTGTTACCCTTCCCTTCTCAATCGGTCTTTACTTTATGGTAAACTACCGCAGAGTTGTTGACGGCGCAAACGATAACCTTACAGGCTGCTATATCGGCATTGCAATCCTCAAGTATCTCAAGGATGAAGGAATTGAGCTTGAAAATACCGAAGTCGGTGTTATTCTTACCGGCTCCGAAGAAATCGGTCTCAGAGGTTCAAAGGCATGGGCTGAAGCTCACAAGGATGAATTTAAGGATGTCCCCACCTTCATCTATGCATACGATACCATTAACGATCCGAAATATCTTATGTCAAACTACTATGACCTCAACGGTACGGTAAGGTCAGATAAAGACTGCGCAGACCTTTTCATGGAAGCTGCAAAAGCAGTCGGTGTTCCCTGCAAAAAGGGCGGTGTTCCTCCTCTCGGCGGTGCGGTTGATGCAGCAGCATTCACACAGGGCGGCTTCAGAGCTGCAGGTGTTACCGGTCTTAACCACAAGCTTGAACGTTACTATCACACAAGACTTGATACATACACAAACATGAACGAAAAAGGCATTGCAAACTGCTTTGCTGCAAGTGTTAAGATGCTTGAAATGTTTGACGACGGCGCAAAACAGTAAATTTATTGGGCAAAGATAACAAATCTTTGCCCTTTCTTTTTTCACTTTCAACAATTGACCGTGCCTTTTGTAATATGGTATAATATTGTATCTTTTACAGGGAGATGAAAACATGAAAATAGCAAAAAAGATACTTTCCCTCATTCTCGCGGGAACAATGATTTTCGGTGCTTCTCCGGTCTTCGCATCCGAAGCCGCACCTGCCGAAACTCAAAAAAATTACATCATTGACAGCCCTTATGAGGATATCAACTGGGATGAATGGGAGGATTATAAGACCCAGCTTCACTGCCACACAACAGCGAGCGACGGCTTTCTTACCATTGATGAATTCTGCAAGATGCATTATGCTCTCGACTTTGAAATTGTTGCTCTTACAGACCACGGTACACTCAACAAAGGCTGGAACGTTGAGCCTGAAACCGTTCCTATTATGCGTTTCATAAAGAAAGAACGTACAAAGATGGCAGACATCATTCCCATTCCCGAGGAAGAATATCAGTCATATCTCAACGGCACAAACCCCAACAGAACATTTATCACCTCTGCCGGCGACACCTTAACCCGCACAAGCACAAACGGCATGCTTGATGTTCCGCTCGGAATTGAGCTTAACATGGCTACTCCGATTGCAGACTGCCATCTTACAGGCTACTGGGCAGAATATGGTCAGGGACTTGCAGGTGTATTCGGTGATTACGAAACACCTACAAAGGGTGTTAAGGATGCAGGCGGCATATCTTTCCTTTCACACGTTGGTGAATATGTTTATACCGATAAGGACTCCGAAAAGTATGTCGGTCAGAAGGTTGACGAATACTATGTAAATAAGTTTGCAAGACTTTTCCTTGACAATGCAGGTTCATCACTCGGTACGGGTATTAACAGCGCAACAGATGCCCATACCCGCTGCGACCGTATACTTTACGACCAGATTCTCCGTAAAACCATTCCCTACGGTGTTGTTCCCTGGGGCAACACATTTGCAGATTCCCATAGCGAAACCTCGATTAATGATGCTTACACAATGAGCTGGATGCCCGAGCTTACTCTTGATGCATTCCGCAAATGTCTTGAAAAAGGTCAGTTTTTCTCAATCTCTCACTTCTCAAACGGTGTTGAGCTTAACGGCATGGAAGAAATGCCCGGTTTTGTTGAGCAGGAAGTTTATGATACAAAAGCTTATTGGCTTGACAACACACCGCAGGTTAAGAGAATGACAGTTGACCAGGAAGCAGATACAATCACCGTTGAAGGCATAAACGCAAACATCATCACATGGGTATCGGACGGCGAGGTTATCAAAAGAGAAAGCATTAAAGACGGCAAGGCAACTCTTGACCTTCATAATGATGAATTTCTTGCAGAGCCTTATATGTATGTAAGATTCTATCTTTCAGGCGATAACGGCATATGCTATTCACAGCCCCTTGTTCTCAATGTTGAAGGTGAAGAATTTGAAAAGGTTGAAGTTCCTGAAACCCATGATATTTCAACCTTCCTCAGAGGTCTTGTAACTGTTGTTGACGTAGCATTCTTCAGACTTAACCCCATCATCTGGATTTTTAAATATTTCGCTCTCGGTTATAATCCCATAACTTTTGACCGTCTTATAAATCCGTTCTAAACAGAATAATCAATGACCTCCGTAATTCATGCAAAACAGAATTACGGAGGTCATTTTATGCTTTAAACACTTTCGCGGTACTTCTTTCTTGCATATCTGAAAATAATATATGCAAGGCAAATTACAATGAATATTCCTATATAAAGCGCATATTTCTGCGCCTCGGGAGTCATTTCCTCTCCGTCATCAACAGCAGCCGAATCATCACTGCCAAAGAAAAGAGCAGAATTTCCCGATCCTGAGGGAACATGATTTTTAACATCGTCCCAAAGTGTACTCATAAGAGAAAGAATTTCAGGTTCAAGATTCAAGAAAAGCTGCGTTTTGAACTGACCGTCTGCAGGATAAAGAATTTCATTCTCGAAATATGAATATTCGGGGTTAGTATAAACCTCGGTATGAGGGCTTGCATAACAAATATATTCGGCATTCGCAAGAGCTACCTCGGGTTCAAGAAGAAAGTTAATATAAAGCTCTGCAGCAAGCTTATTCTTTGAGCCTTTGAGAATACAAGCGGCATCAACAAAGAAATTAACACCTTCCTCGGGATAAACAAACGAAAGATCCGGATTATTTTCCTGCATTGAAAGGAAGTCACCTGCATAATAAGGAGCAAGCGCTGCCTCGCCCGATTCCATCTTAAGGAAAACCTCATCATTTACATATGCGGGAGAAACACTTTTCTGCTCCTTAAGAAGCTCAGCGGCAACTCTCCATGATGCGGGAGATTCATTGTTATAATCCATTCCGAGAATACTCTGTGCAATTGCAAATGCATCGCGGGGATTATTGAACATCAGAATACTGTTGGAATAATCGCTGTCCCAAAGTGAGGTCCAGCTTGTCGGAGCCTCATCAACCATCGCCTCGTTATAAATAAGGCCCACCATTCCGACGGTATAGGGTACGGAATAAATATTTTCGGGGTCATGAGCAAGATTTTTATATTTATCGGGAATATATTTGTAGTTCGGGATATTTGAAAAATCTATAGGCTGAAGCATATCCTCAGCTATCATTCTCTCAATCATATAGTCTGACGGGATAACGATATCATATGCTACTCCGCCGCCCCTAAGCTTTGAATACATAACTTCGTTGTTATCAAAAGTTTCGTAAACAACATCAATGCCGTATTTTTCCTCAAAAGCAGCATTAACATCAAGCGAATCATCAACACCGTCAGAAATATATTCGCCCCAATTATAAACATAAAGGGTTGTGCCTCTGAGAGCATCTATCTCGCTCTGCTCCGCCGCATAGGAAATGACGCAGGGAACAAGAGCAATTATCAGCGCAAGCAGCGCCGAAAAAAATCTTTTATTCAAATTTATCACTCCTTTGAGTAATAGCCGTTACTTTTTATTTGACCTTTCTTCACTCTTTTGCTGCGCAATATTATAAAGAATAAGCAAAAGAAGAATGCTTACAAAAATCAAAGCGGAAAGTGCATACATATCAGGCTTAACTCTCTTCTTTGTCATTGAGAAAATTGCAATCGGGAGAGTCTGGAAGCCCGGACCGCCGGTGAAATAGCTGATAATAAAATCATCCAGCGAAAGAGTGAATGCCATAATCATACCCGTAATAATACCCGGCATAATCGAAGGAAGTACAACCTTGAAAAAAGCCATTGCAGGCTTACATCCGAGGTCCTGTGCAGCCTCGGCAAGATTTTTGTCCGTCTGACGAAGCTTAGGCAGAACGGTAAGAATAACATAAGGCAGATTAAATGTAACATGAGCAATAAGCAGGGTTCCGAAGCCGAGAACGGCATCAATATTAACAAGTCTGCCGACAAAAACAAAAAGAAGCATCATTGAGATACCCGTTACGATTTCCGGGTTCATCATGGGAATATTGGTTACTGCCATGATGCTTGAACGGGCAACACCTTTTTTGAATTTATCAATTCCGACTGCAGCTGCAGTTCCGAGAACTGTTGCAATCAGCGAAGAACTTACCGCAAGAATAAGGGTATTATAAAGCGCTCTGAGTGTTGCTTCATCCTCAAGGAGAACCTTATACCATTCAAGCGAGAATCCTGAAAAAACGCTTGTACTGCTTGAAGAGTTGAACGAAAAGATAATCATTACAACAATCGGAGCATAGAGAAAAATAAAAACAAGTGCAGCATATGCCTTTGATGCAATTTTCATATTACCACACCCTCCTCATCACCTGAGAAACGGTTCATAATAGCCATACATATAAGAATAAGCACCATGAGAACAAGTGAAAGAGATGCACCGAGATTATAGTTATATGACTGCTGGAACTGTCTTTCTATAACATCACCGATAAGGTCAAACGAACCGCCGCCGAGCTTCTGAGAAATATAGAAGGTGCTGACGGAAGGGACAAAAACCATGGTAATGCCGGAAACGATACCGGGCATACTCATGGGAATTATGCATTTTCTGATAACAGTAAGCCTGTTGCCTCCAAGGTCCTGACAAGCTTCAACCATGCTGTAGTCAAGCTTTGCCATAACGGAATAAATCGGCATAATCATATAGGGCAGAAAATTATACACCATACCCAATATAACCGCACCCTCGGTATTAATCATATGTATCGGGTCAATTCCGAGCTTGCCGAGAAAGCTGTTGATGATACCTGTGTCCTGCAAAAGAGCCATCCATGAATATGTTCTGATAAGAAAGCTCATCCACATCGGAAGCATAACAAGCATAACAAGTGTTCTCTGAACCTTTTCCGTTTTCTGTGAAATAATATAGGCAAGCGGGAACGCAATAATCAGGCAGATTATCGTCGCAACTATTCCGAACCATATCGAGCGCAGGAATGTGGGAATATATTTGCTCAAGGCTTCAATATTCTCAAAAGTAAAAGCACCCGAAGCATCCGTAAATGAATAGTAAACAACAAAAATCAGCGGAGCGACTATGAATAAAACCGACCACACGATATAAGGGGAGGCAATAAGCTTGGTTTTGAGCGAAGAACGGGTGTTCATTCCTCCACCTCCTCCTCGGCATTTGAGAGCTCATCAAACTCCTCACTGAAGGAGCTGTAATCTCCGTATATACCCGAATACTCGGATTTTTTCATTATATGTATTGCATCAGGCTCGATGAAAAGACCGATTTTTGCACCCTCGGGCTGATAATCAGTTGTCTGAATCATCCACTTAAAGCCGCCGATATCAACTATAATTTCAAAATGAACACCCTTAAAGGTTACGGATGTTACAACTCCGCAGAGCATCCCTTTTTCAGGCTCTACAACGTCAACGTCCTCGGGACGCACTACAACGTCAACCGCCTCATTTTTACCGAAGCCCTTGTCAAGGCATTCAAAACGGTGACCGGAGAAATCAACGAGGCAGTCATCAATCATAATGCCGTCAAGAATATTACTTTCACCGATAAAATCAGCAACAAAAGCATTCTTCGGCTCATTATAAATATCAAGAGGGGTACCTATCTGTTGAATAATGCCGCCGTCCATAACAACTATTGTGTCGGACATTGAAAGAGCTTCCTCCTGGTCATGAGTAACATAAATAAAGGTTATACCGAGCCTTTGCTGGATGTTTTTAAGCTCAACCTGCATATCCTTGCGAAGCTTGAGATCAAGTGCGCCGAGAGGCTCATCAAGAAGCAGAACTCTGGGCTTTACAGCCAGCGCTCTTGCGATTGCAACTCTCTGCTGCTGACCGCCTGAAAGTGAATTTATATTACGTTTATTAAAGCCCGTCAGGTTAACCAAGGCGAGCATTTCTTCAACGGTTTCTTTAATCTGCTTTTCGGGAACTTTTTTTATTCTTAAACCGAAAGCAACATTTTCATAAACATTAAGGTGAGGAAAAAGTGCATAACGCTGAAAAATAGTGTTAACCTGCCTCTTATGAGGAGGAACACCATTAATCTTTTTGCCTTCAAAAATAACCTCACCTTCGTCGGGTTCAATAAATCCCGCGATTATCCTGAGCGTGGTTGTTTTACCGCAGCCCGAAGGACCGAGAAATGTTATAAACTCCTTGTCACGAATGTAGAGGTTCAGATTTTTAAGCACCTGATTATTTCCGAATGTTACGGAAATATTTTTCAAATCAATTATCGCATTTTTTTCCAATTATGCAGCCCCTCTCTGCCTTTGCCGGGTTACGTGGTTTCAGCAATAAAACCATTACGGCGAAGCGGCTTATTATATTAATATAAAATATAGTGCAAAAACCCGCAAATGTCAACAATTTTTTTAATAAATTCGTGAAAAAACCGTTTCCGCTCGGAGTTGTCAAATATTTTTCTTTAATTTACTCTCGAATACTCTGTATTGCTCTGTTTTACTCGTTTTTTTGTTTCAATAAAATTTTAAGAAATTTAAGATAAATAACCTCCGTTCAAGTTGGCAATACTGTTATTGCCATTAATTGTATCGGCGTGATTATTTGCAATTCAACAAGGTTGAAATATGCGGGGTTAACACAGCAAAGCTTAGGGTTCTTAAGGAAAGCGAAAAAATAGAGTTATTGAAAAAGGCACGGGCGGGCGATAAAAAAGCAAGAGATGAGCTTGTTACGGGAAATTTAAGGCTTGTTTTAAGCATTATTCAGCGGTTCGCAAACAGGGGTGAAAATCCCGATGACCTGTTTCAAGTGGGCTGTATAGGACTGATAAAGGCAATTGACAACTTCGATTTGAGCCTTGACGTAAGATTCAGCACCTATGCTTGCCCCATGATTATCGGAGAAGTAAGGCGGCATTTAAGGGACAACAATCCGATAAGAGTCAGCCGCTCAGTACGGGATACGGCATACCACGCAATGCAGGTGCGTGAAAGACTTATTAACGAGCTTGAACGCGACCCTACACCCGAAGAAATCGCCAACGAGCTCGGCATCGAAAAAGAGAGTGTTGTTATCGCTCTCGATGCCATCGTTGAACCCGTTTCTCTCAATGAACCAGTCTATTCCGATGGCGGTGACACAATTTATGTCATGGACCAGATAGGTGACACCGAAACCGATGAAAGCTGGCTTGAAGAAATACTACTCAAGCAGGCAATAAAATCGTTAAGCGACAGAGAAAAGAAAATTCTCCATCTGCGTTTCATGCTGGGAAAAACACAGATGGAGGTTGCAAATGAAATCGGTATATCGCAGGCTCAGGTTTCAAGGCTTGAAAAAGGCGCTATTAAAAGGATTAAGGATAACAACAGGGCATAAAAACGGAGTGGCAATTGCCACTCCGTTTCTCTATAATTAAGTACTCAAATGTTGCTTTTCAGCTTTCTTTTTTCAGTTCAAGTATACACTTAACAAGCCCGTAAATCATTACCGCAGCGCAAACAACCAAAAGCAGTATTTCGGGAGCTGTATCAAAACGGTCAAGAGAGTTGCTCGTTCCCGCAAGCGGACCGCATACTCCCGAAACAGTTCCGAAAATGCCTATAACGCCTGCCAGAAACAAAGCAATATTAAAAATAAACTTTTTCATATTCTCTACTCCCAATATTATATTACTTTTCAATCACATAAGTCGCATATGAAAGCATTTCACCGCGAAGGAAATCGCAGGCTGTGAGAACAATTTTATCCTCATAAACCGTTATAATCATACCCTCTGAGGATCGCATATAATGCTCGGTTGTATCATCAAGATTTGCCTGAGTTCTTCTGGGGGAAGAAACACTCGAAAGATGAACCATAGTTGCATATTCGCCATCGTAATCTGCAATATTGAGGTTAGGGTTAAGTTCCTGCATATCGTATGCCCAATGGGAATGGCCGTTGAAATAAACAACATTCTCATATTTATCCATCATGCCTCTGAAGCGAACTTCGTCTGCACAGCCGCTTGTAAATGCAAGATTGTAATGATGACCCTTATTATTCAGAAGGTTACCCTCTCCCATCTTGGGTTCTTCGCCTTCAACGGGGTTGTTGAGGAAGGTATGGAAGAAGAGATAAACGGTTTCGTCCTTATATTTCTCAAGCTGAGCTTCAAGCCAGTTAAGCTGCTCATCGGTAAGAATGCGGCTGTGTGCTTCACCGTAATCCCATGCAAACTGCGAAAGGAAAATAAAAGCATCACCGTTAAGGCTGTCAGGCGCATAAACAAAATCAAGTCCGTTTGCCGCAACATCCTTAACACCGTCCGCTTTTGATTCTCCGTAAACACCCGTGTTCATAAGCTCCTGCCAATTTTTAAGCTCATAATATTCGCTTACGTCATGGTTACCCGTGCAAGTATATACGGGGAAATCATAGTTTGATGTTATGGCATTGTATTTTTCAAACGCATTTCTCTCTCCGTCTGCGGAAATATCACCTGAAATTCCGACAAGCTCAACGTCAAAATATTCAATAAAGTTAAGTGCATTGGGGAAGGTAAGGCAGGCATCATCGCCCGAAAGAGAGCCGTTATATCTGTTAAAATGAACATCGCTGAGTGCGCCGAAGGAATAAGCTTTCTCTCCGTAATCTGCAAGCTTTTCTTCAGGAATTTCAGCTTCTCCCACTAAGATATTGCATCTGTAAGCAAGCACGGTTTCTGCCCCCTCGGGAATAGCCGTAAACGGATGCACATCATATTCACCGCTGCCGTCATCAACATCAACGGTTGCAAGCTCACTGTAATAAGCCTTTGTATCACCGACTCCGACAGAAAGCTTATTTCCGTTTTCATCGCCCCAGTAAATTTCGTATTTACCGTCTGTTGAAGCGGCAACGGTTATTTCACCTGCCGCTGAACCTGCTTCGTCATTTGAAAAATCATATTCAATTGTTGCCGTATTGTTCATAAACGGAACGGTGATTGAAATACCGTTGAATGCAACAACAATGGGCATAAGCATTGTAAAAAATGCTGCTGATATTTTTGTAAGAAATGAAATCATGGTTATCTCCTCCTTGACTAAATATTACATCAATGCAACGGACATTGCAAGCAAAATCTGAGCGGGATAATATGTGGAAAGCTCAACGGTAACCCAAACATTTTTGCGTTTTATAGGTGTGAAATACAAAAATCCGAGGCATGTATCACTGATAAGAAACAGACACGAACCGATAAACGCAAGCAAAAAAGCAGCGCTTGCGTGCGAATATAAAAGCACGGCAGAAGCAGCAACTTTGTATACAAGAGTACCGTAATATATACTCATCACCGCTTTCATCTTTTTATCTGCTTTCATTTTGAAAATATTCATCACAACAGCAGCAAGCGGTATGCCGATAATTCCGATAATCAGTGCCGTCGGATCGAATCCGCCGATTGAAATGAAGGCGGATAAAGCAAAAATATGTCCGACAAGAAAATACAGTGTGCCGAGCGGAATAAGCTTGCCTCTGAAGGTGGGGGCAACCTCTTTTATTCCGAGAAGCACATCGCCGAAAAATCCGAACATAAGTGCAAAGCAGACAAGACAGAAATAATATGTATTGTGCGGATTCATGCAATAGCCTACAACCGCAACCGATATAAAACCAAAGCTTGCCATGAATTTGCACATCATACCCTCAAACGCCTTGCCGATTCGCCTAAAAGCAACACACCCTGCCGCAAAAACAACCGTTATAACCGATAAAACATAACAAAGAGGTGACATACTAATCTCTCCTTAAAATTGACCACTTTCCGACAATCTCAAAACCTATTTTGCCGTAAAACGATGCAAGTCCGTCATTTCTGCAAAAAAGAAAAACTTCTTTATCGGATTTTTCCTTTGCAATTTCACTTACAATAGCGGAGGCATATCCCCTGCCTCTCGCCTCGGGTGAGGTTGCAACCGCACCGAGCAAAACACTTTTCTCACCTTCAAAAAGTGCAAATGCGCAGGCACGCAAATCACCGTTTTCCTCTTTGGCAATCATTGATGCCGTACCCTTATTCAGTCTTGCACACACATCGGAAAGAAAAGCTCCGTAATCACCGAGTTCAAAACCGCAGCTGCACAGCAAATCATATATTTTTTTCTTGTCATAATCCCTTACGGCATCTGTATTTCTCTTTTTGGATTCACCCGAAAATTTAACCGTAAAAGAGCTGTCCGACGGTTCAAATCCAAGCCTTTGAATATCTTCGTACGAACAGGTAAGGCTTTGAAATCCTACTGCATTTATAAAATACAGCAATTCCTCATAATCCGCATTTTTACCTGTGCATACGGTCATATTTCCGTCAACTCTGCTTATCGCAGCAGTCGGAATACCGTCAATATTCTGAACCCAAAACAGTGCAAAATCATAATCTGCACCGTAGGTTTTGAACAAAGCGGTTATTCTTGCGGAATAAGGATCCGCAGGCAGAAAACCAAGGGCTTCATAATCCTTGCAAAGGCTTATCATTTTGCAAATTCCTCCGCAAGCGCTTTTACAAGCCGCAGAGTTTCTTTTGCATCCTCGGATTTTATAACGCACGAGGGAGAATGGAGATATCTGCACGGAATTGATACCGTAAGAACCTTCACACCGCCTCTGCTCTTATGAATTGCGCCTGAATCGTTGCCGCCCGCAACCATTGTTTTGGGTTGACAGAGAATATTTTCCCTCTCTGCAATTTCAAAGGCTTTGTCGTAAAGCTCTTTGCTGTAAAGAGTGCTTCTGTCCATAAATGAAACCGTGCCGCCATTGCCGCATATGCAGACTCTTTTTTCGTCTTTAACCCCTGAAATATCTGCAGCCGTTGTTGTTTCAACAGCAATTGCATAATCGGGAGCTATTGTAAATGCGGCGGTCTGTGCACCTCTTGTTCCGATTTCCTCCTGAACACTGAACGAAAACCACATATTATATTCAAGCTCGCTCTTAATCATTTCAATAAGCACGGCACAACCCGCTCTGTCATCAAGAGCTTTTGATTTGACAAAGCCGTCGCCAAACTCAACAAAGCTGGCTGCAAACCACACGGAATCGCCGAGTCTGACATATTCCATAGCTTCTTCCTTTGATTTTGCACCGATATCAATATAAAGGTCGTCCGCTTTGGGGATATCTGCTTCTGCGCTTTTTTCGACAAGATGAACAGGCTTTATGCCTATAACTCCGTTTACTGCCTTGTCGCCGACCTTAACCGTTCTGCCGAGAATAACACGGCTGTCTATTCCGCCGACCTTGGTGAAGCGGAGAAATCCTTCGGAGGTTATTGCGGTAACGATAAGACCCACTTCGTCCATATGTGCATCAAGCATAACTTTATTTTTTGCAGATTTTCTGCCTTTCTTATAAACAAGGAGATTGCCGAGCGGATCAATGCTGTATTCGGCATAATCCTTTATCTGTCCGATAATATAATCACGAACAGCATTTTCCCTGCCTGAAATACCCGGCAAAGCGCAAAGCTCTTTAATTAATTCAAGCATTCTGCTCTCCCCTTTCGATGATATAATCCGCCATGAGTCTTGCCGTGTTTTCAATATCTTCAAGATCACAGACCTCAACTGCAGTATGCATGTTTCTCAGAGGGATTGAGAGCAGTGCAGTTTTAATTCCCTTACCCGCAACCTGAATCTGGTCGCAGTTTGTGCCCGTACTTCTGCCCATAACCTCAATCTGATTGGGTATATTATTTTTCTGCGCAATTTCGGAAAGCCTTTTGCTCATATCATAGTCAAGCGAAGGACCGTAGCCTATCATTGTTCCCGAGCCGAGAGAAGCATATTTTTCGCTGCTGATCCCCGGCGCTGTCGCAAAGCTTACATCAACAGCAATTGCTTCGTCAGCTTCGGCGGTAAATGCACCCGTCTGCGCACCGCTGCCGCCGGTTTCCTCCTGAACAGAGAAAAGAACACTGATTTTACAGCCGTGTTCTACACCTTCAAGCATCTCTAGGCAGCGGAGAACTGCAGCAACACCCGCTCTGTCGTCAATTGACGGAGAAGAAACTCTGTTACCTAAAAGCTTGGTATATTCGCCGTTAAAAGTTATTCTGTCACCGAGAGAAACAAATTTTTTTGCTTCCTCTGCGGTCATGCCTATATCAACTGCAATATCATCAAATCCTTTTGCCTTATCGGCATCCTCAGGCTTTGAAAGATGCGGAGGTGTTGAAGTTATAACACCGTAAATCGGCTTTTTTCCGTGAACGGTAACCTCCGCCGCAGCCAGCACACGGATATCTGCACCGCCGCATTTTGTAACCTTAAGAAATCCGTCTTCATCTATTGCCGTAACAATAAGACCAATCTGGTCAAGATGTGCATCAAGAAGAATATGAGGGATACCATCGCCCGTTGTGCCTGTCACACTGCCGAGAACATCGGTTTTTGCAGGCATATATTTTTCAAGAAGCTCTGCGGCAACCTTTGCCGCTTCATTTTCAGCGCCCGAAACACCCTTTGCGGAGCAAAGCCTTTCAAGCAAAGCCGACACTTCGGAATACATTATCGAAATCAACCTTTCCATGTAAATCAAGGTTGACCCATAAAGAGCCAACCTTGTTTATCAGATTACTTTTATGCCGCCCTCAGGACGGATATTGAGAACATAGCAGGATTTTTCACCGAACACAGCACATATTCTCGACTTAAATTCATCAAGTGTATCCATGGGAACAAATGCCTGAATTGTTCCAGCAAAACCACCGCCGTGAACTCTCCATGCGCCCTTGCCGCCGAGAACATTCTGGCAAATTGCAAGTGCAACACTGACCGGCTGATTTGAAGGAGCCTTACAAGTATAAACATTTTGATTATACATATAGGACGAGAATCCGCTTTCAACAACAAGAGCCTTAAATGCCTCAAAATCACCTGACTTAAGAGCCTTTGACTGTTTTTCAACTCTTACGTTTTCGTTATAGAAATGCATTGCGCGCAAAACAGCTCTGTCACCCGCAACATCACGGATAACGGAAATATTCTTTTCAAATTCAGCTCTGTCAACTTCACGAAGCACAGACTTTCCGAATTTGGCGGCAACAGACTCCATTTCGCCTCTTACAGCTGCATATTCATCGGTAAGATCAGAATGATCTCCGCCCGTATCAACAATACAGAGTGCATGACCGCAAGCAGCAAAATCAAAATCGAGCTTTTCGATAACAGGCTTTGAGGGATCATTGAAATCTATCATAACAAATCCGCCTACGGAGCATGCCATCTGATCCATAAGACCGCAGGGCTTTCCGAAATACTCGTTTTCGGCAAACTGAGCTATCTGTGCAATTTCAACCGCACTTACCTTGCCGTCATTATAAGTATGGTTAAGAATCGTTCCGATAAGAACCTCAAATGCTGCCGAGGACGAAAGTCCCGAGCCCGAAAGAACATCGGATGCCGTTGCAGCATCAAAGCCGCCTATATTATAGCCTCTGTTTTTAAAAGCAGCACAAACTCCTCTGATAAGCGCCTCAGACTTTCCTCTTTCGGAAGGCATAACTCCAAGCTCGGCAAGGTCAACAGCATCAATTTTATAGCCTTCGGATTTAACTCTGACGATATTATCGCTGTTTTTTGACACAACAGCTACAGCATCAAGATTAACACTTGCAGCAAGAACGCAGCCGTGGTTATGGTCGGTGTGGTTACCGCAAACCTCGGTTCTGCCGGGTGCGCTGAAAACTTCAACCTCTCTGTCGTTGCCGAAGTATTCTTCAAACTTTGATGCAATTTTTATATATCTTTCTTTCTGT
This sequence comes from Acutalibacteraceae bacterium, assembly GCA_045544115.1. GTDB lineage: Bacteria > Bacillota > Clostridia > Oscillospirales > Acutalibacteraceae > CAG-177. Next base: position 32,165 of record JAZPYI010000068.1, read on the forward strand.
AATGATATATCCTCTTTCTTATAATTTTTTGCAAAAGCATCATCATATACGGCATTTGCAAGCATTTCTTTAAGCTCAGCGGTTTTAATCATTATTTGCAATTCCTTTCTTTTCTGATTTATCTGTTTTCTTTTTATTTGCATACTCAATTATTTTTTCAACCGATGTCCATATGCCGTTTATCGAAAGTATGGATATGCCCGAGACGAAGAGCAAAAGCATTATCGGCACCAGAAAACCGGGAGAAAGCGGATCATAAAGATTACGTCCGACGAAGGTAAAAGATATTAGCTTCGGCATAAATCCGATCAAGGAAAGCAGAACAAATTTTCCGTAACCAAATTCAAATGAACCGTAAATTCCCGATATGCTGTTTATCGGCATTGCGGGAATAAGCCTCAGTGCTATCAGAAGAGCCGGATTTCCCTTTCCGTCTTGCTGAATAACTCTGCGCAAAACATCCGTTTTGGAAATCAACCGCCACGCACCGCCCGCACCGAAACGTTTACCCCAAAAATAACGTATTGTTATCAGAATAACAAATCCCAGAATATTAACGGGAATTGCAAGATACATCGGCAAAACGATACCGGATAAAAAGCAAACCGTGGAGGTGGCATAAATCGGAAAAAAGCTCTTAACCGCAAACAAAAGCATTACGGCAATAAAGAAATGCCACTCTATATCAATATTGGCAATATAGTCTTCAAGTGTTGCAAGATTCTGCTTTGTTACGGCATACCAGCGCCACAATTCATCAAACTGAAGCGAGAATAAAAGCACGGCAACCGCCAATGACAGCGCTATCAATATCAATCCGCTGAAAAGCAGAAGTTTTTTTTGCTTTTTTCTTTTTTTCAAAAGCTCACCGCATTCCGACTCAATATAAAACTTTCAGTAATAATTTATTTTATAATATTATTGCATTTCGGTCAATAAGAAAAGCAAATATTTTGGTATTTTATTTTACGCAATTTGTGATATAATTATTGAGTATAATCGAAACTTCATCAGATCAAGGAGAAACATTTATGAAAATATGCGTTCTTGACGGTTTCACTACAAATCCCGGCGACCTTTCATGGGATTGGCTGTATAATTGCGGCGACTGCACGGTATATGACCGCACCCCCGCAGAGCTTATTGCAGAAAGATGCAAGGGATGTGAAATAATAATCACAAACAAAACACCTCTGCGCAGAGAAGTGCTTGAAACTCTGCCTGAGCTTAAATATGTGGGGCTTCTCAGCACGGGCTACAACATAGTAGATTGGGAATACTGCAAAGAAATGGGTATTCCGGTCTGTAACATTCCGTCTTACAGCACTTCGGCGGTTGCTCAGCTTGTTTTTGCACTTATTCTTGAGCACACAAATGCAGTTTCAGTTCACAGCAAGTCGGTTCACGGTGGCGAATGGTCATCTTGCGAAGATTTCTGCTATTGGAAATCACCTCTTACGGAGCTTGACGGCAAAACTCTCGGAATAATCGGATTCGGAAAAATCGGAAAAGCTGTTGCAAAAATAGCTTCATCATTCGGAATGAAGATTGTTGCAAACACAAACCATCCCGCACCCTATGAAAATGTTGAATTTACAAGCATGGATGAACTTCTTTCCAAAAGCGACTTCGTAAGCATTCATTGTCCCCTGACTCCTGCAACGGAAGGTATGGTCAATGCTGAATTTCTTTCCAAAATGAAAAAAAATGCAATTCTTATCAACACTTCAAGAGGACAGGTCGTTGATGAAAACGCACTTGCATTTGCACTCAAAAACGGTGATATTGCGGGTGCGGGACTTGATGTTCTTTCAACAGAGCCTCCCTCGGAAAGCTGTCCGCTGCTCGGAATCGAAAACTGCTTTATAACTCCGCACATAGCATGGGCAGGCTTTGAAACCCGAGAAAGACTTATGAAAATATGCAAAGAAAATGTGCTGTCATATTTAAACGGTTCGCCCATCAATTTAGTTTATTAAGCTATTGATATAATAATATTATTATGTTATAATATAAGATAACTTGTAAGAAGGAGGTTGAAAAAATGATAATTTCCCAAACCCCCGTAAGAATGTCCTTCTTCGGCGGCGGAACGGATTTTCCGGAATTTTTCAATGAGTATTCAGGCGCTGTCATCTCAACCACCTTCAATAAATACTGCCATGTCAACGTAAGACCCATGCCCGAAAAGCTTTTTGAATATAAAACCAAACTTCTTTATGCGCAGATTGAAGAGGTAAATTTCGTTGACGAAATAAAGCATCCTGCAATCAGGAACGCAATGAAATGGCTTGGTCTTGAACGTATATGCCTCAATTACGATGCGGATATCCCCGCAAAAACCGGACTCGGAACAAGCAGCGCCTTTTCCGTGGGAATGCTGAATGCTTTTTATACCATGCAGGGCATCACAAAAACCAAGCGGGAGCTTGCAGACGATGCGATATATCTTGAAAGAACGTTATGCAAAGAAGACGGCGGTATTCAGGACCAGATTGCGGTAGCCTTCGGTGGTTTTAACCGCATTGATTTCAGCTCTGACGGATATACCGTCACTCCCATTAACATATCCCCCGAAAGAAAACAGCTTCTGAGCGATAATCTCATGGTTTTTTTTACGGGACTCTCCCGTTATTCTTTTCAGGTTCAGAAATCGACAAAAAGTATGCTCGGCAAAAGAAAAAACGAGCTGCTTGAAATTCTGCGCATGGTTGATGATGCTGAAAAAATTCTTATCGAACCAAACCGTTCCCTTGACGATTTCGGGCTTATGCTCAACGAAACATGGAAGCTTAAAAGAAGCATAAGCAACGAAATTTCCAATGATATGATAGATAACATATATAGCAAGGCGCTCGGCTCGGGTGCACTCGGCGGAAAGCTGCTCGGTGCAGGCGGCGGAGGTTGTCTTCTGTTTTATGTTCCGAAAGACAAACAGTCCTCGGTGCGTTCGGCACTTTCCGACCTTCATGAGGTAGAGTTTGAATTTGAAAATGAAGGAACAAAGATAATCTGCAACTATTAACGAGGTAACATATACATAATGATAAAAATTATTAAACCTGATTTTGTTTTCGAGGATGAACGCGGAACCCTTGTTCAGCTTGTTCACGAAGGCTATAAGCAAATAAATGTTGCCGTTTCAAAAGCGGGTTTCGAACGCGGAAACCATTATCACCGTCTAAACCGCGAAGGGTTTTATGTTATTGAAGGCTTCTTTACGGTTGAAGCGAGCCTTAACGGCAAAAAACAGAGCCATAACTTTAAAAAAGGCGATATGTTTATTATTGAGCCGAATGTAGTTCACCGTTTTATCTATCATGAGGATTCCGTTCTTGTTGCATTTTACGATAACGGAGTTGAACTGCCGGACGGCACAAAGGATATAATTTCGGAGGCAGATGAATAATGGAAGCAATAATTCTCGCAGGAGGACTGGGTACCCGCCTTAAGCCCTGCGTTGATAATCTGCCGAAGCCTCTTGCTCCGATAGACGGCAAGCCGTTTTTACGTTATCTTCTTGACTATCTGTATGTAAACGGTGTTCACAGAGCAATAATTTCAACGGGCTATAAAGCCGAAACCGTTGAAGAATACATCGGCAAGTCACACAGAGGAATGGTTGTTGAATACAGCCGCGAAGAATCGCCTCTCGGTACGGGCGGAGCAATAAAAAAGGCCCTTGGTTTGTGCAGAGATAACTGTGTTGCCGTTATCAACGGTGATACTTATTTTGATGTTAATCTGCCTGAAATGAAAATGTTTCATGACAATTCAGGCTGCAAAATATCGCTTGCCGCAAAATGGGTTGAAAATGCCGAAAACTCGGGCTTTCTTTGTCACGAAAAAGGCAGACTTTGCGGATTTCACGAAAAAGGAATTATTTCGGCCGGGCTTATCAACGGCGGAATATATTTCATCCAAAAAGATGCACTTGAAGGCATAAGCGAAGAAAAATTCTCATTTGAAAAACAAATACTTGAATCGGATTACTGCCCCGTTGCGGTTTATGAAAGCGAAGGTTATTTTATAGATATAGGGATACCCGAAAGCTACAAAAAGGCAGAAAAAGAGAAAGAAAAGCTCTTTTCAAAAAGAATACGCAGGGCGGTTTTTCTTGACCGCGACGGAACAATAAACCGTGATACGGATCATCTTTACCGCACGGAGGATTTTGAATTTATCAAAAACTCCGACAAAGCAATCGAGCAAATAAAAAACAAGGGTTATCTTGCGATAATAATAACAAATCAGGCAGGAATAGCAAAAGGTCTTTATACCGCCGAGGATGTTGAAATTCTCCACTCTTATATGGACTCGCAGTTATTAAAAAACCACTCGGTTATCGCAGACGGATATTATTACTGTCCGCACCATCCCGAAGCTGTTATTAATGAACTGAAATGTGAATGCTCGTGCAGAAAACCGAATGCAGGTCTGATTTTAAAGGCAGTTTCGGAGTTTTCCGATATCGGAATTGAAATTGACCTTAAAAATTCTTTCACAGTCGGCAACAGATGCTCGGACATTCTTGCCGGCATAAACGCAGGCATAGGTCAAAACGTGCTTGTCGGACAGGACGAGTACGATAGAGCCGATATTGCTGCGGCACATTATGAAAATCTCTATGCTTTTTCACAAGTATTAAAGCAGGTGTTATAGTTTGAAAAATATTTATTTTGTTCAGGCAGGCTTTGCGTTTGATAAGTCCGTTTATCTGCCTTATGCAACAGGCACTATTGTTGCATACTGCAAAAGCCTTCCGGACATAGCAACAGAATATGATTTTAAGGAGATTATTTTCCGCAGAGATGACATAAATGTTATCGTTGACAGAATGGAATCCCCTTATATTGTTGCGTTTTCAACCTATGTGTGGAATGTCGAATTTAACAAAGCTCTTGCAAAATCGGTCAAAGAAAGATATCCCGAATGCATAATTATTTTTGGTGGTCACAGTGTTTCGGACAGGATGGAATTCCTCGCAAAGGATTATATTGATATTCTCACTCTCGGCGAGGGCGAAGAGGTTACGGCAAGGCTTCTGCGCGCACTTATGAACGGAGAGGATTTAAGTGTCTGCAACGGTATTGCATACAGAGATTCCGACGGTAACAATATCCTCACAGTACCTCACTGCCCGGAATCCGTAGAGAACTACCCCTCCCCTTATCTTACTGGAGTTTTTGATTCAATTATTGAAAAAAATCCCGATACGATGTTTGATACCATAATCGAAACAAACCGCGGTTGCCCTTATAACTGTGCATACTGCGACTGGAGCAACCACAAAAAGCTAAGACTTTTCCCCATGGAAAAGGTCAAGGGCGAGATAAAATGGCTCTCGGAGCATAAAATCGAATATTGTTTCTGCGCCGACTCAAACTTCGGTATGTTTGAGCGCGATGTGGAAATTGCCGAATATATAGTAGAGCTTAACAAAAAAACAGGATTTCCGAAGGTTTTCAGACCATGCTATGAAAAAAACAGCGCAGAAAGAGTTTTCAAGATTTCCAAAACACTCAATTCAAGAGGTCTTGATAAGGGTGCAACAATGGCATACCAAACTCTTTGCGATGATGCTTTAAAAAACATTAACCGAAAGAATCTCACCATGGAGCATTTTTCCGGTCTTATGGCAGACTATACCGAAGCAAATATCCCAACCTATTCCGAACTCATTCTCGGCTTACCGGGCGAAACGGCAGAAAGCTTCTGTCAAGGTCTTTGTAAGCTTTTAAGGGCAGGTCAACACAATTCAATAAGTGTATATTACTGCGAATTGCTTCCGAATGCTCCGATGTGCAAGCCCGAATATATGAGCAAATATCAGATTGAGCCTATGAAGGTTCAGTTTAATCATATTCACTCTGCAAGCGGCAAAAAGGACGGAATACCCGAATACTCATATCTTGTCCGCTCAACAAGCTCAATGCCGCGTGACGGCTGGGTATATGCAAATCTCTTCTCAATCTGTCTTCAATGCTTCCACAGCCTTGGACTGTTCAGGTATTTCGCCGTATATTCATATTATGAGCTTGGCATTGATTACTACGATTTCTACAAAAGCCTTCTTGATTTTTGTCTTAATGACAAAGGGCTTATCGGCAAGCTTTTCCGTGAGATAAAAGAAAAGCTTGACGGCTCTCTTGAGGGTGACTGGAATCACTGTAACCCCGTTTTCGGCAACATCACTTGGTTTTTCGAGGAAGGTCTTTTCCTTGAAATTCTATATAATTTTGACGAATTTAAAAAGCTTATTGAAGGCTTTATTAAACCCCTCGGAATAGATGATGAAGTTTATCCCGAGCTTTGCAAATTCCAGATCAATGCAATCAAGCTTCCGTTTGAAAGCGGGAAGGAATTTGAATGCAATTACGATTTTGCGGATTATTTCCGCACAGTCGGCTCCAACAGCAACACAAAGCTGAAAAAGCAGCTTACAAAATATACGTTTATCGCACCGAAGAAATATACAAACTGGTTTGACTTTGCAAAAGAAACCGTATGGTATGGTCGCCGTAAAGGCGCAACACTTTACACCAACAGTACATCAACCGTCAGAAAAGACTTGTGAATTTTTGAAAAGTAATCTTTATTTTTCATCAAATTATTCACAAGGTAAATTAACAGATAATTTCTGATGTTGAAATATCCTCTCGCCGAATCTTAATGGATTCTACGACAAAATTGTCTAATGTAATCCCGGCAGATTATCAATGAAATTCATGAAAGCTTTTTAGTCTGAAAATCAAATATTTTCAAGGTTTGGCGTGGCTTCGGTCACGCCGATTTCTTTTGCCACTTTATTTCAGCTTCTCCTCTCGCTTTCATTTCACGAAGTTTATCAACAAATTAATTAAGATTTTCGTTTGATACTAAATTTCATCTTCTTTTCACTTCACAAAAATGACTTAATCCGCACCTGAGCAAATATTTGTTATGATTCCGAATTATTTCAGCTGTATTATCAAAAAAACTGCAAACAACAGCAAATGTTGCCTGCAGTTTATAAAAACGAGAGATTAATTGCTGATTACCAGTGTCCTTCAGGGTCAAATACCACAAGAGCATAAAGCACCATATAAATGATAATTACAAATTGCGGAATTTTCGACAAAAGCTTTGAAAGATGGTTTGTAATGTTTTCACGTTCATAATAAACAATGTAAAAAAATGTTGCTAATAAAAGAGAGTATGCGTGTCCTATAAAACGAACAACATCAGCCGAAAATGCAATACATGCTCCAATTGATAAGAAAAACATCAAACAGATACAAATTATTACCGCTTTTTTCAACCTGTTATCATTTTTCTGTTTCAAAAAAGCTTTAAAGCACAAAAACACCAGCACAACCACAGGTAAACAAAGTAACATCGGAGCAATTCCGTTTCCAAAACTTATCGTTTCCAATGTAAACAAAAATCTTTGAAAAACAAAAAACAATGCCCTGAGCAAAGGCGATTCTATGTTGTTTATGCCTTCATAATCAATTGTTTCATAATAAGGCTCCATGTACAATCCTGTAGCATAATATTTAGAAACACCTTCATACCCTCTGCTGGAAAGAATTTCCGAAAACTCTTCAAAAGTGTAAACCAGATTGCTTTGTTCATACAAAACAAAATATCCGCTCAAAAGCACCGTCAAAACAAACGAAACAGAAGCAACAATCCAAAGAAGGGCTTTTTCTTTTTTATCTTGAATAACCGTCGTTTTATAAATCATCAGCAGAAGGATAAACGGAATATAAACAAATATGCCGCCATAATTAACCATGATAACCATCAAGGATGACGGAATAATAAAAAGATACAGTCTTTTATCCGAAAGGAAAAGAACCGACATAACAGTAAAATACATCCAAAAAGAATCCAATGATCCCATTTTATAAACGCACATGGGAAATACTGATATTCCTGTCAAGAAAAAAAACGTTAATAAGAAAATACCGGTTCTGTTTTTCCCTTCATGAAGCAACAGGATCTTTTCCAGTAACACTAAAACAATAAAAACAAACACAAGAAAAACAATCGTGTTAAATGTAAAAACGCTTTCTTTGCTTGTATTGTCAAAAAAGAAATTGTATATTGCACCGGGAAGCAATTTTGAACAAAAGCCCATGGAGAAATCAACGAGAAAATAAGGATAGCAAACATCGGACAGACCCATGGGATTCATGGAAGCGGTCACAAAAAAATTGTAAGCTATAAAACCCAGAAAATAAATAAGAAGATAAGGGTGTTTCTTATCCCTCGTAATTCTGTTCATATATTTTCTCCCTTAGTGCACTGATTTAAAAATTATGTTTTTTATATTTCAATCTGTAATCACGAACCCACTGCGCACCGTATTTCGATGTGTATAACAAAATATGATCGGTATCAGTAAACTCAATAGACCAAAGACGGTCTGCATTTTTCTTTAAAAAATCAAGTTGAAAATCCATTCGTTCCTTCTTTATGTTACGTGTTTCTTTTCCGTTCATAACATAATTGCAGGATATATGGAAATCACCGTTATCTTTTATGTTTTCGAGACCTGCTTCTTCGGTTTCGTTTATCATAATCGCATTCTTTTTCAATGCAAAGTTGGAAGGTGTGCAGCTGTCAACAAGCTCTCTGTTTCGTATAACATTTTTGGTTGACTCTGTTTCTTCTTTTGTTTCTCCGGGATATCCGAGAAGAAAAGTGCAGTGGTTCCACAAACCCACACTCTTTGCATCTTCAAGAAGCTTTTTGCGATTAGAACAATCTATGCCTTTATTCAGGATTTTCATTATTCTTTCAGACTCTGCCTCATATCCCCAACAGAAGAAACGTCCGCCTGCATTATATAAATTTTGAAGAACATCCTTTGTAAATGCTTTTTCCATACGGGCAAAAGAATAGAAATAAATCTCTATTCCCCTGTCAATGATTTCAGTTGCCAGCTGATTATAGTATTTGGGCGGTACAGCCTCATCAACAAAAATAAAATGCTTGAAACCGTATGTATTAACTAAACTCTGAATTTCATCTGCAGCTGTTTTTACGGATTTTATATCAAAACACTGCTGTCCTGTATAAAAATCACAGAACGTACATTTTGCCCAATAACAGCTTTTGGAAAGCTGCATGGGAATTACCGTATCAGCCGAAAAATACAAATCAAAATCATATCCGTCAAAACACGGAGGTACAAGTGCATCCATGTCAAGCAACGGTGCAGACTCTGTTTCTTTGATTATTCCGTTTTCATCTTTATATATAAGAGAATATGCGTTCGACAGAGATTCACCGCTCTGCAATACTTCCACAAGTTTGACTGCAGCAATCTCTCCGTCACCAAGCTGAACAGAATCGCAGAATATATCAAAAAATTCCGGCATTGTTTTTATGGCTTCACGTATTTTATAAATGTAGTTGCCACCGAGAGTAATATGTGCCTTGGTTCTTTCTTTAAGATATTTGGCAAGAGTTAACCCCGGAACTATCTGACTGAGATCAAAGATACTTATTCCTATAACATCATATTTCTCAAAATCTTCTGCTTTTATTTTTTTGTCGAAATATTCAACAAACATATTCAGGTCAGAATCATTTGCCTGAAGCTTTATATCATCATAGTTATATGTATATACAGGGTTTGCAATAAAGTTCTCAAGCATTATTTTACTTGGCATATAAGGCAATGAGATTATTCTTAATGCATCTCTCAAAATATCTTTTGCTTCAAAAAGCTGTTCAGGATCATAAAAGCGTTCCTTATCCTTTGTTACAGAAACGGCATCCTCCACCTTTTCCGCAACATATTCGGCATTTATTCCGCTTTCAATAAACTCCTGATATGCAATCAATCGAAGAATTTTTGTTTGCAACTCTCTGGAATAACTGTTGAACTCTTCCTCACAGTATCCCTCTGCACTAAATTCCTCAAAAAAGGAATTGTAAAACAGTTCCGCTTTGTGTGCCGCTTCAATAACGTTTTCTTTTTTCAGGACATCGTTGAAAAACTCTATATTTAAGTCCCTTGTTTCAGCTTTAAAGCCCTTTGCTTTGAGCTGACCCACAAGCTGAGCACCTGAAAGATAAGGATTCATGGGATACCATTGTGGCGGAATAACAAAAAGTGTGTTCATATTTCAGTTCCTTTCTGCCAATAACATATCTTTTTTTGACATAAATCTGATATGTAATGCCGTTTTCAAATACGAAAAAGTTTGTTTTGTTGAGTTGCTTGACTTGCCGTCTTTTCTCGAATAACAGTTTGTCGGTGTTTCCGTAAACTTATATCCGAGTCTGATGGGCTTTAAAACCATTTCTAACAAAAAAGGGAAACCCATTTCTTCAAACCTAATGGATTTATAAAGCTCAGCCGGAGCAATTTGAACAGGTATTGTAAAATCCGTAAGATTTCTCATATACAGCACCGCCAAAAATTTTTGCGCACAAAAATTTAAAATTTTCCTTGCTGTGCCGTAACCGTAAAATTTACAGCCTTTCATCCATCGTGAAAGCGAATGAATGGTTTCGGGCTCCTGCTTCGTTTTTTCGATAAGGCATGGAATCGTACTCAGGTCCAATGCTTCGTCGGATGCTACCAATAAACAGTGAGAACCTCCGGAGATATCTATCGCATCGTTTATGCAGCCCATAAACGGTCTTTTTTGTTGTATGGCAATCAGGGGGACCTTGTCCTCTTTGCTCCTGAGTTCTTCAATAACTCTCATTGTTTCAGGAGTTGCTCTTTCGGAATAGCATATTATTATTTCCTTCAGATCTTCCGGAGCACAAACATCGAGAATAGTGTTTACGGTATTCCTTAACGAGTCTGTCTCAGTTACTGCACCCATCATTATACTTAAACTTTCAAACTTCAACATTAAAAACTACTTCTTTTCTTCGTATACTATGCTTTCCCTGGGATTTATCATCAACGTAGCACTGTAACGTTTTCCGAACCACACAAATTCTTTTGCGTATTCCGCCCAAGAAAAAACAACTTTATTTGACTTTATGTCAAGTGAATTTTTGCCTTGTATAAGGTCAATATGCTCACCTTCTTCAATAGCTTTGAAAAAGGGATAAAAATTATAATCAAGTTCAAGATGAACTTCATCTGTTCCCAATCTTCTGATAAGTTCAATTTGATACTTGTAAAGATTATCAAAGATTTTCTCCTCAATATCAAACTTTTTCAGAAAAGGTTTGATATCGCTCTGAAAATCTTCAAAGCGCAAAGCTAACTCAAGGAAAGCTCCTTCTTCAAAATACCAACCCGTTGTTCCGAAAACATCTTTTTGATATGTCCAATCTGCCGTTTCCGTATCAGCTTTGCGATTATATAACTCAACAAACAATTCATGAAGATAACCATTGCATTCATCATAGATATAGTCAAAAAGCATACTGTAAAAACTGTAGTAAGATATGCCGTTTTCCTTGTTGAGATAAATCGCAAAATATCTGGTGAGTCCCAAATGATGAAACGTTTGCAAAACAACCGAAAACATATATGCTTTAACCCATTCGTTTTTGGGCATCGTTGCCGTTTCGGTAATGACATCCATATATTCCTGAACACCATTATAATCAGGGTTATAGTGTATTCCAAATGAAGGGATTCTTGACACCTTGATACCATGCTTTTCACGGTATTCCGGATTTCCCATAGGAGAATTATCGTAAACCTGACATTCATAGACTGTCATCGAATTGCTCTGACCGGATTCAAGCAAACTGCATATTCCCTTGCAAAAACTTTCATAAGTTTCTCCGGGCAATCCGAGTATTAATTCGGTATATGTAGGTATTCCCGACTCGCTGTAACGTGCATATAAATCAGAAAAGTGATCCAAAGTCAGGTTTTTTCTTCCGATGTTATCCAAGGTCTGCAAATCAAGAGTCTGATAAGCCAGAGTTACACCTTTATCAATATGATTGCTGTTAAGAAGATAGCCTGCCTCAAATACGGTATCATCGCTGTCTTTTGCATAGCAAGGCTTAAAAACTTTAGGATAACCATACTCATTCTTTTGATCAACAACATATTGCGCAATTTCTATATCTCTGTCAAAAATCCCGAAATTTGCATCTGCACAATAACAATAATGAATTTTATTCTTTGCTATCCACTCAATTTCGGATTTGATTTTATCCATTGAAAATTGCCTTACCTTGTGAGTAAAACACCATTCGCAATAAGAACAGGTATAGGGGCAACCGCGATTGGTTTCAAGTGTTGCATGAAACTCAACATCGGGGAACTCGTTCAAAAGATGGTCGAATATTCCCTCTGTATAAGGCGAAGGATAATTTGAAATATCTTCAGGATGATATTCGCGAGTAGTCATATTGCCGTCATTCCCTCTGTAAGACAGATTGGGGACCACCGACAAATCATCTCCGTTTTCCACCGTTTTCAAAAACATAGCAGTTGTTTCTTCGCCTTCATTGTGCATAAGATAGTCAATAAACTCATACTTATCAAGGAACGAAGAATCCTTCGGCACACTGTGTCCGCCAAATATTATCTTAACATCGGGATATATTCGTTTAAGTTCCTTTGCAAGTTCCTTGTTATATTCAATATTCCAAACGAAATTGGTAAACGCAACAAACTTAGGATTATCAAAGCGCTTTAATACGTCCTGAATTTTCTCGCGCATACATATAACATCAGCTATTTCGTAATGATTTGTGATTTCTCTGTCTTTTTTCAGATATGCGGCAATGCAACCCATAGAATAGGGCAAAAAACAGGGCGAAGAATAAGATAATGCAATTTGAACCAAATAAACTTTTTTCTTCATCTTATTCTCCTTGTTTTTCGGATATGTCATTCTTGTAGCTTGCCCAACCTATTCTTTCATACCAAATAACATATTTTGCAAAATCAGGCCACTTATCATACACTTTGCTATCCTTTAAAATAAGTGTGTGCGGTCTGCGTTCAAGCGGATGTACTTTATTAATATAAATATCCGATGCGTAGCTGTGCACCGCATAATTCAGAGATATTTCTTTTGAATACTCTCCGGGTCTTCTCATAACAGCTTTCTGATAACTGAGCAAATCAGCAAAAATATCTTCGGGAATATCGTATTTCTTTAAATAAGGAATAAACTCTTCGTAAACCTTGTCATACTGTGCAAGATAATTAAGCACCAAATATTCATGATCTTCCCAAAGAACATCTCCGGTACGTTCAAACATCATTCTTTCGTTATTACCGCCCAAAGACAATCTGTTTGATTTTTCTTTTATGTCAAAATAAAGACGTGAAACAAACAATTCAGGATTCTCTTCAAAATAATCAATTATTTTATCATAGAATTTTTCAAACGGCACTCCGCATTCATAGAACAAATACAGTGCAAAAATTCTTAAAAATCCATTTCCGTGCAAAGCCTTAACCACATGGCTGAATACCGAAGCTCTTATCCACATTTCACGGCTCATGGTATTGGTTTCAACAATTATACGATTATATTCGGGTACAGAAAACGACGCATTGTTAAAATGCGGTCTGAGTATTTCAACATGCACTGTTTTTATTCCGTGCTTTTTGATATATTCTTCCTGACCCATTACAGCATTCGGAAGAACCATACAGTTATAAACTTCAAAAACAAAATGCTGTCCGATTTCAAAAAGCTTGCCTATTCCCTGAATAAAGCTTTCATAAGTTTCTCCGGGCAATCCGAGTATAAGCTCAGAGTATGTTTTCATACCCTCTTTGTTATATGCTTCCAGCAAATTCTTATAGAAATCCAACGAAGAATTAACTCTGCCGATATTTTCCAGAACTGCAGGAGACATGCTTTGGAAAGAAAGAGTTGCACCGACTCTGTCAAACTCACATTCTTTAAACTTCTTGACTATTGCAAAAACATTCTCATACTTGTTTTTGGCATAGTTCATTCTCATTCTTTCCGGATATCCGGTTTCCTTCTTAGCATTAACCAATGCGTCAGCAATCTCAAGGTCACGGTCAAACAATCCGAAATTGGCATCGGCACCCCAAACAAAAGCAATTTTGTGTTCACACATCCAACGAATTTCAGCTTTTATTCTTTCCAAAGGAAACAGCCTGGTTTTGGCTTTGAGCAATCCCCAATCGCAATAAGCGCATTGGTTCGGACAGCCGCGACTTGTTTCAAGTATGGCATTAAACGTGATTTCAGGGTGAGATTCAATCACACCATCAAACCATCCCTCAAGATACGGCGACGGATAGTCAAGAGTTGTTTGAAGAACTGTTTCTGTTCTTATAAAACCACCGTTATTATCCCTGAACGAAATATTATTAACGCAATCAAACGAATTACCGACAGCATATGCCTCAAGCAAGGACTTAATCGTGTCTTCACCCTCTCCGTGGCAAAGCACATCAATAAACGGACATTCCGCAAGTAAATTGAAATTATCAGGCACATCATGACCGCCAAAAACGATAAGACAATCAGGATATTTTTCCTTTAGCGCTTTTGCAAGATGTTTATTATATTCGGTACTCCAGCAATAGCTTGAAAAGCCGACAAACGCAGGATTTTCCATGCGTTCTACAACCGCATTGATATCTTCGCGCAGGAACACAAACTCTTTAAAATTATAATTTTCTTTCACCACACAACTTTGAAAGGCAGATGCCACCAAAAGACCTGCAGTGTAAGGTAAATATGCATTTTGCGCTTCCGAAGACGCAGAAACGTCCACTTGAACAAAATATATATTTTTCTTTTTCATATTTTATTTACTCCATTTCAACAAGCACTTCTTTAATGTACGTACTTCTTCCGTTCTTTCTGCCGTACCATGCAATAACCTTGGCAAATTCTTCCCAATTTTCAAAATGCTCCGGATTAAAACGCACAAACTCATCTGAACTTTTGAGTGTTTGCTCTTTACCTTCAATTATGCTTGTAAAATACTCTGTAAAATTATATCGGGTTTTAAAACCACAACTTTTTTCAAAAGGTCTTTTCATAATTTTTGTTTGGAAACCGATAAGCTCTTCAAAAACCTCTTTTTCAATATTGAATTTTTTCAAAAAAGGCATCAATTCTCGGTAAAAATCATCAAGCTTATAAACTATGCAAAGATACGCATACTCTTCAAAAGGCCACTGCACTTTGCCGAATCTTTCATCACGGCAACTGAGTGTTCCTCTTTCACAAACAACATCCTCCAAATATTTTTCTATTTGTCTGAACACCTTTCCTGCAACTGTATCGGGGTTATTAAGAAAATGTTCAAGCAAAGATGTATAAAATTCTTTATATGAACAAAGCCCTTCATTAAAAAGATAAATTGCAAAAAACTGTAAAATCCCCATATGATGGAAAGCCTGAACAACATATGCGAAAAGATTCATCATTTTCCATTCTTCGCTATCCATTGAATATGTTGATGTTACGACCTGAGACCATTCTCTGATATCATCGTCGTCATCCGGCTCACGATGAGGCTGATTGAGCGGAATGCGCGACGTTTTTATCTCGTAACGCTCAACATAATCCTTCTGCCCCATTATAGAACACGGCAGCCATTCGCAGTTATGAATATATATGGAATTATGTTGTCCCAAAACAAGAAGCCTGTCCATACCGTCAACAAGACTTGCATAAGTCTCACCCGGCAAGCCCAATATAAGCTCGGTATATGTAGCTACTCCCGCTTCATTATATAAATCCATTAACTCAGAATAATAATCAATGCTTATATTCTCTCTTCCGATATTCTTAAGCACATCTTCGCACATAGACTGAAAAGACAAAGTTATACCTCTGTTCATATCAGCCTTCTCAAGTTTCATGCCTATATCAAACACCCGTTTGCTGCTGTTTTTTGCATAAGATGTTTGAAATCTTACGGGATATCCTGTTTTGATTTTTGCTTCAACAATTTTATCGGTTATTTCTTCATCACGTGCAAACATACCGAAATTTGAATCAGCCGAACCCAAAACGCAAATCTTATTATTCATTACCCATTCTATTTCACCGTATATTCGTTCTATGGGGAACTTACGGATTTTAGATTTCATGTTGCTCCAATCGCAATATGCGCAGGAATTCGGGCAGCCTCTCGAGGTTTCAATAAGACCCATAAACTCTGTGTCTGGATTTTCTTTAATGATACTGTCAAAATATCCGTTCAAATACGGGGAAGGAAAATCACATTCACAAGATATTTCTTCGGGATTCGTGATAATTCCATCTTCTGTTCTGACTGAAATGCCCGGAATCTCTCTTATATTTTCGAGTCCGATAATTCCGCGCATAAGTTTTCTGAATATAATCTCCCCTTCGCCGTGAAGAAGATAATCTATGTACGGACATTCCTCAAGCATTTCTCCGCCCGGAGAAACATGATGTCCTCCAAAAACAATTATGCAGTCGGGATATTTTTCTTTTATAAGTTTGGCTAAAGTTTTGTTATAATTGCAATTCCAAATATATGTTGAAAACGCAACAACCGAGGGATCTTTTATCTTCGCCATCACATCTTCTGTTTTTTCTCTTAAAAAGAATATCCTTTCAAGATAAAAAGTTTCTTTGATATCTTCATCTGCGAAAGCATATGCCGCAAGCTGACCTGCTGTATAAGGAATGTGAGCTGATTTACCGTATGGATAATTCACCTGAAAAAAGTACAGTTTCTTTTTCATACCCCTACACTCCTTTAATATAATTACACTTATAGATTATAGTATTATAACATCTTATTATTTTTGTGTCAATGTTTAAGACTTTCCATGTTTCAAATCACAAGCTGTTCGGAAATAAAGCTTTGATCTGGTTTATAGCTATAACGGTACATAACAGAAAACATCCTGTGACAAATAATCACAGGATGTCATTTTTATATATTAGAAAATTTGTTATTCTTTATAATTTGATATGCCTTGACAAGTTCTTTTATACCGTCGTCAAGGGAATATTCGGGTTTCCAACCGAGAGATTCAATTCTTTCATTTGAAACGATATAATTTCTCTTGTCGGGATCTTCGCCGACAGGTGCTTCAATATAAACAAACTTCGGAAGAATGAGCTTGATTTTTTCGCAAAGCTCGATTTTGGAAAGATTTGAATCGGAAAGACCGCAGTTGTGGGTGTTCCCTTCCATCTTTTCAAAGTTCTCGATTGCAAACCAGAAAGCATTTGCCGCATCTCTCACATGAAGATAATTTCTTTTGAAATTCCCCTCAAAAATAACAATTGTGCGGTCAAATACAGCTCTGTAAACAAAATCGTTAACCAAAAGGTCTGTTCTCATTCTCGGAGAAGCACCGAAAAGTGTAGCAAAACGGAAAGCTGTTGTGTTGCTTTCGGAAAGAACGGCAGCCTCTGCTTCAACCTTACTTTTTCCGTAAATCGAAATCGGCTTTATAGGCGAATTTTCCGTGCAGAAATTTTCGCCTTCACCAAGGCCGTAACCACTGTTAGTACAAGGGAAAATGATTCTCTGCGACTTATCTCTCAATCGAAGAATCATTTTTATTGCATCATAATTAATTGAATAAGCAGAGCATGCCTCCTTGTCGCAAATAGGAAATCCCGCAAGAGCGGCAAGAGGAATTATGTAATCCTTGCCCCTCATTGCAGCGGCAACCTCTTTTTCGTTGCGTGCATCAGCATTTATCATTTCAAAATTAGGGTTTGCACAGCATTCAAGCAATGGACTCTGATTATAGAAAAGATTATCGAGCACCGTGACTTTGCAGCCTTTTGACAAAAGCAAAGGCACAAGCACAGAACCGATATAACCCGCACCGCCCGTAACAAGTATATTAAACATTGATTTCACTTCCTTTATTAGTTTACTTTAGCACATTTCTTCCCGATAGTCAACATCACACCCGATTTTTACCGCTTCAAAACATTTGACATTCCTATACTAAGGTATTATAATAGTAACATTAATGTGGAGGGGGTATGTTAATGAAAAACATTTATTTTGTTCAGGCAAATAATGTTTACGGTAATGACCGCCGCTCCGTCTACATTCCATATGCCTCAGGCTGTATTGCCGCATATGCATTTGATAACGAAGCAATAAAAGCTTCTTGCAATCTCGCAGGATTCATTTATACTCACGAACCCGTAAAAGCAGTTCTGAATAAGCTGAACGATCCTTTTATAGTTGCATTTTCCTGTTCAGTATGGAATTATGAGTATAATAAAGCTCTTGCAACAGAAATAAAGAAAACCTATCCCGATGCCGTCATCATTTTCGGTGGGCATAATGTTTCGAGAGATTTTTCAACTTTTGAAGAATGCCCTTCCGTTGATATAATAATACGCCGTGAAGGTGAAGAAGCTTTCCGTGATATTGTGCTGGCACTTCTGAAAAAAGAAAGCTTGACCGACATACCGAATATTGCTTTGGAATCAGACGGTAAATACATGGACACAAAAGAAAAAACTTTTTGTTTGAATGAATATCCGTCACCGTATTTGAACGGTGTTTTTGACGGAATACTGAATGACGGTGTCAGTTTTTCTGCCATTCTCGAAACAAACCGTGGGTGTCCGTTCAAATGCGCATTTTGCGACTGGGGAACACTCGGAAGCAAGGTAAGGCTTTTTTCGATGGAACGAATAAAAGCAGAACTTGATTGGATAGCCAAAAATAAAATAGAATATGTTTACTGTGCCGACGGAAACTTCGGAATAGTTGACCGCGATGAAGATATCGCAGAATATATTATTTCTCTGAAAAAAAGAACAGGATATCCCAAAAATTTCAGAGTTTGTTTCACTAAAAACAGAACAGATTTTGTAAAAAAGATCTGTATGATGTTTAATAAATACAATCTTGATAAAGCGCAGACACTTTCTTTTCAAAGTCTCTCCCCCGTTGTTCTTGAAAATATCGGCAGAAAAAATATTTCTCTCGGACATTTCCGCGAACTTATGAATGAATACAGCCGACTGGGGATTTCAACATCTTCGGAATTAATTCTGGGACTTCCGGGTGAAACAAAAGAGAGCTTTACAAAAGGTCTTTGTGATTTGCTTGAATACGGTCAGCACAAAGCAATTCAGGTTTACACTTGCGATTTGCTCCCCAATTCCGAAATGGGTTCACCTGAATTTGTTGAAAAATTCGGCATAGAAACAGTCCGAACTCCGTTCTCTCAAGCGCACTGCAACCCTAACGAAAAACATGAAATTCAGGAATATAACACCACTATTATAAGAACGGATTCTCTCTCTGTGAATGATTGGATTTATTGTGTTGTTTTTGCCTGCCTTATTCAGGCTTTTCACAATATCGGTTTTTTCAGAACCGTTGCCGTATATCTCCGCAATGAATTCAACATCAGCTATTACGATATATATTCAAAAATAGCTGAATTTTCACAAAACCCGGAAAATCCGGCATGCCATAAAGTTTTTTCGCTTATATCAGATTTTGCGCAAGGAATGTCACAGGGTCAAAATCCATGGGCTGTACCGTGCGAAGGACTCGGAGATATATGTTGGCAATTTGACGAAATATATTTTCTCAAAAGCCTTGAAAATGCCGATGAAATATATTCCGAGCTAAAAAATCTTATTGCTGATATTTTTATCTTTGACGAAAAACTCAACGCGCTCTTTGATTATCAGTGCAGTATTTTGAAAAGATACGACGGAATATGTCACCGTGAAATAAAGAGTGACTACGATTTTTACAGTTATTTCAACAGAATATACAGAGGTGAATATTCACCCCTTGAAAAAAAGAAAAACATTATATCGGTCAGTGACAATATTCCTTGCATGGATTTATATGAATATGCGTGTAAAGTTGTATGGTACGGACGAAATCAGTCTGCCGCACTTTTCACCTCTGACTGCTATAAGCCTGAAATAAAATATTATTAAGAAAAGTGGGATAAATTATGTTATCAAAACTTCCTAAAATATCAAAAGAACTGTTAATTACAGGCTTGGTTATTTTTGCGGCATTAGTCTTCAGAGCAACCTTCTCATTTACGCAGATTGCCGTTTTTGTACCATTGAATATACTGTATATGCTTATCGCTTTTGTTCCGTTTACAATCTTTGTTTCGTCAATGCTTTCCGCAAATTTTACCAAAGAGTTCAAACTTGTTGATATCACAATCATAATAGTTCTTGTGTATACACTCTTTGTCATCCTTAACGATACTGTAATCAGATACTATATACTCACAAGCATTGGTATTGTTTCTCTTTCCATGCTTCTTTGCCGCAGCATATACACCTTGCCGATTGTTGCTGTGTTCAATCTAATTGCTTGTTTTAAGTTCGGATATGCCGCAACTATATCCGTTCCCGTTTCAATCTGTCTTTCAATGGTATATTTCTCATATCTTTTTGAAAAATCGAACAAAAAAAGGTCAAAAAAGAAATCAAAAAACACCAATTCTGTTCCCGATTACAAAAAAGAAAAAATCATTTTTGCAGTAAGCGAGATTATCTTGTTTGTTGCTCTTGCAGTTATGATTTATTACAGAAAGAATACAATTGCACTTATAACATTCATGTCTAACATCAAATATATCATTCCCATACTCATCCCTGCAGTATGCTTTGTTATATTTGCCGCTCTTGCAATAAAAAACAAAAAGCCTCTCACACACATAATAGGCTATGCTGTCGCCATATTCACCATGCCTATTACACAGCTTTGTGAGTACAGTATAGCGGCATGCGGTGTGTTATCTGCATTTATGCTTCTGCTTGCTCTTTTTGACCCTAAACTTGACAGCGGAAAATATGCTGATTTGTTGTTCCAAAATGTTGTTGCAAAAATCGGTAAAACCCGCAAATCTGATGATAAGTAAAATGCGTTTGAGATTTTGAACACGGCAAAAATGTTTATATTGTATGGTACTGTAAAACAAAACTCATAAAGATGATGCAGAAATAACCAAACAATAAAAAAGAGCTTGTATCGGTTTTTAAAACCTTTACAAGCTCTTGTTCATTTAAGTTCCCAGATACAAGTATGCACTTGAAACATACGCAAGATATATTATTACAAGAACAATTTTGTTCTTTGAGGCAATCGCTCTGATTTTTCTGACTGTTTTATCAAAAGCTTCATCTCTTTTATAAAACAAGAAAAAGCACATAGCAAACTGGCACATGAAACCTGCACCAATCCAACGTATAAAATCAGTAGAAAGCAAACAGCACACAGGAATGCATATTATAGAAAGGATACAACAAAGATAAACAAATTTACTGCTTTTTTTCTGCGAATTCTTAATACACATAGTCCATATGGCAAAAAATGCTGCAATAACAGGTACTGTGATAATCGCAAGTGTTATTATGCCGTATATTTCTATTCTGTTTTCATAAAGATA